>NZ_JBIAFD010000012.1:226576-250108 GCF_042869095.1 Streptomyces sp. NPDC007264 | reverse complement strand
CGGACCGGCCCCCCCCCCACCCGGCCCCGCCCCCCCCCCCCCCCAACCCCCCCCCGCCCAGCCCCCCCCCCCCCCCCCCCCGCCCCGCCCCCCCCCCCCCCCGCCCCCGCCCCCCCCCCCCCCCCCCCCCCCCCCCCCGCCCCCCCCCCCCCCCGCCCCCCGCCCCCCCCCACCACCGTCCCCGACCCGCCGGCCGCGTGTCGTCGCCCTGGCACGGCATTCGCGGCCACCACGTACGCGGTGGCCGACGCCGCCGTCTACCGCGCCTGGAGTACCCCGGGCTGCCGCGCCCGGCCGACGGCGGACCGGGCGCGCCCGCCTATCGTGAGGGCATGAATGCCATCGGCCACCTGCGGGGTGCCGTCCGCCGGCATGCGCATCTGGCCGACGCGGCGATCGCCTGTGCCGTCTTCACCGCCACGGCGGTGACGACGTTCGCCGGGCGTTCCGCCGCCGTGGTGGGCGACCGCACCGTGGCGCTCGTGTACGTCGCCCTCGCCTGCGGCGTGCTGGCCGCCCGGCGCCGTCGCCCGCTGGCGACCTTGGCGGTCAGTGCCGGGGCCGCGGAGGTGTTCCTCGCCCAGAACCGCGGCACCGGCGGGGTGCTGGTCCTGCTCGCCCCGCTGATCGCCCTCTACACGGTCGCCGACGCCGTGGAGCGCCGGCGCGGCCTGCTCCTCGGCGCGTCCGCGGTGGCCGCGCTCGCCCTCACCCATGCGGTGCACAAGCCCGCGCTGCTGGGCCCGCAGAACCTGGCCTTCATGGCGCTCGGCGGCCTGGCGATCGCGGCCGGCGACTCCTCCCGCAACCGTCGCGCCTACCTTGCCGAGGTCGAGCGGCGCGCGGAACGCGCGGAACGCGAGCGCGAGCAGGACGCGCAGCGCCGGGTCGCCGAGGAGCGGCTGCGCATCGCCCGCGATCTGCACGACAGCGTGGGCCACCATCTGGCCCTCATCAGCGTGCAGTCCAACGTCGCGGGGCAGGCCCTCGACGGCGACGCCACGGCGGCCCGCGAGGCGCTCGGCCATGTGAAGTCCGCCAGCCGCAAGGCGCTGGGGGAACTGCGTGACACCGTCAGTCTTCTGCGGCAGCCGGGAGACGCCGTCGCGCCCACCGCGATCCCGGCGCCGGGACTGGACGGGCTCGAGGAACTGCTCGCCTCGCTGCGGGCGTCCGGCCTGGACATCGACCGCCATGTCGCCGGCGCCGTCGTGCCCCTGGCGCCCGCGGCCGATCTGACCGCGTACCGCGTGATCCAGGAGTCGCTCACCAATGTGTACAAGCACTCCGGCCGACGGCAGGCACGGCTCGTCCTGCGCTACGACCGGCAGGAGCTGCGCATCACCGTCGACGACCTGGGGGGCGGACGAGCGGCCGACGGGCGCGACCGTGGCCCCGGCCGGGTGCCGACCGGCCGGCACGGCATCCTCGGCATGCGCGAACGGGTCCTCGCCCTCGGTGGGCGCTTCACTGCCGGTCCGCGTCCGGACGGCACGTTCCAGGTGGCCGCCGACCTGCCCTATCAGCCCCTCGACCTGACCCCGGAGCCCGCCCCGTGACCATCCGCGTAGTCATCGCCGACGATCAGCCCCTGGTGCGCACCGGCTTCAAGTCCCTGCTGGAGCCGGCGCCGGACATCGAGGTGGTCGGTGAGGCGGGCGACGGAGGCGAGGCGGTGCGGCTGGCCAAGGCCGCGCGGGCGGACCTGGTCCTGATGGACATCCGGATGCCGGCTCTCGACGGTCTCGCGGCGACCCGTCTGATCACCGGTGACGAGGACCTCGCCGGGGTGAAGGTGCTGATCCTGACCACCTTCGAGATCGACGAGTACGTCTTCGAGGCGCTGCGCGCCGGTGCCAGCGGCTTCCTGGGCAAGAGCGCCGAGGCGGAGGAACTGCTGCAGGCGGTCCGTACGGTCAGCCGGGGCGACGCGCTGCTGTCCCCCGCCGCGACCAGAAGCCTCATCAGCCGTTTCCTCTCCGGTCCCGGCGCTCCGCAGCCCCTGGACGAGGCGGCCCGCCGCGGACTGGAGGCGCTGACGGACCGGGAGCGGCAGATCACCACCTTCGTGGCGACGGGGCTGTCCAACGACGAGATCGCCGCGCGGCTCGTGCTCAGCCCGGCCACCGTCAAGACGCACGTGAACCGGGCCATGGTCAAGGTCGGCGCCCGCGACCGCGCCCAGCTCGTCGTCTTCGCCCACCGCAGCGGTCTCGCCGCGTCGGCATAGCCGCCGGGCCCGGGGGCGCGGTCGTGGTGCCGAGCCGGGGACGCGTGCGGAACGGCGCTCGGCGGGCCCGCGGATCGCGGTCGTCGGCGACGAGCCGTACGTCGCCCAGGTCTCGCCTCACACGTGACACGCAGCCTGAACAAGCGCTTAGATAGGTGTTCGCCGACTTCCGCCGCGCTCGAGCTGGGGGCCCTGTTGCTGTTCACATCCGTCGATGACGTCTCCGCCCGTCTCGCGGAGACCGGTTATCTGGCCTCGCCCGCCGTCGCCACGACCGTCTTCCTGGCCGACCGGCTCGGCAAGCCCCTTCTGGTGGAGGGCCCGGCCGGCGTCGGCAAGACGGAGCTCGCCAAGGCCGTCGCCGAGGTCGCCGGGGCACGGCTGGTCCGGCTGCAGTGCTATGAAGGCGTCGACGAGTCACGGGCCTTGTACGAGTGGAACCATGCCAAGCAACTGCTGCGCATCAGCGCAGGCCGTGACGAGACATGGGACGAGACCCGCACGGACATCTTCAGCGAGGAGTTCCTGCTGGCGCGCCCCCTGCTGACCGCGATCCGCGGTGACGGCCCGAAGGTGCTGCTGATCGACGAGACCGACAAGGCCGACGTCGAGGTGGAAGGCCTGCTGCTCGAAGTGCTCAGCGACTTCCAGGTCACCGTCCCGGAGCTGGGGACGATCACCGCGACCAGCCGCCCCTTCGTGGTCCTCACGTCGAACGCGAGCCGCGAGCTGTCCGAGGCGCTGCGCCGCCGCTGTCTCTTCCTCCACATCGGCTTCCCCGAGGCGGAACTGGAACGCAGCATCGTCCGCCTGAAGGTGCCGGGCCTCGACTCGGCCCTGGCCGACTCGGTGGTGCGGGTGGTCGGGGCGCTGCGTGCGATGGATCTGCGGAAGGTCCCGTCGGTGGCCGAGACCATCGACTGGGCACGCACGCTGCTCGCGCTCGGGGCCGGCACCCTCAATGAGACCGTCGTACGCGGCAGCCTCGGCGTGCTCCTCAAGCATCAGGACGACATCCTCAAGGCCGCGGCCAAGCTCGATCTGGACGCGGTATGAGCACCCCCCTGCCCGAGGCGGGTCTCACCGAGCGGCTGACGGGGCTCGTCGGTGCGCTGCGCTCGCACGGCGTGCGGATCGGCACCGGCGAGACCGTGGACGCCGCACGCGCGCTGGCGGCGCTCGGCCTTGCGGACCGGGAGCGGCTGCGCGAGGGGCTCGCCGCCACACTGCTGCACAGCGACGGGCAGCGGCGGGTGTTCGATCCGGTCTTCGAGGTGTACTTCCCGCTGCGGGTCGGGGCGCCGGACACCGGGCCGGCCGGGGACCGGGAGGCCCTGCGGGAGCGGCTCGCGGCCGCTCTCGCGGCCGACGACCGGGCGATGATGGCCCGGTTGGCGGCCGAGGCGGTGGAGGGCTTCGGCGGGTACGGGTCCGCTGCGGGGCCGGACGGCTGGTCGTCCTCCCAGACGCTCGACCGGATCCGTCCGCAGACGCTGCTGGCGCGCGTGCGCGACTCCCTCAGGGCCGGGGCCGACGGGACGGGGTTCGCCGACCGGCTCCTCGAGGACGAGATCCGCCGACGCATCGAGGTCTTCCGGGCGCTGGTCGCGGTGGAGGCCCGGCGCCGGGTCGCCGAGCGGCGCGGCCGGGACGAGATCGCACGCCGGGCCGTGGCCGGCACGGCCGACCGGGTCGACTTCCTGTACGCGGGACAGGCTCAACTCGCGGAGCTGCGCAGGGTCGTGCAGCCCTTGGCGCGCAAACTGGCCACTCGACTGGCCGCGCGCCGCCGCCGCGCCGCCCGCGGCACCATCGATCTGCGGCGGACGCTGCGCGGGTCACTGTCGACGGGCGGGGTACCGATGCGCCCGGTGCTGCGCCGGCGCCGCCCGGTGCGGCCCGAGCTGGTGCTGCTGTGTGACGTGTCGGGTTCCGTGTCGGGGTTCTCCGACTTCACGATGCTGCTGGTGCAGGCGCTGCGTGACCAGTTCAGCAAGGTGCGGGTGTTCGCCTTCGTGAACCGGATCGACGAGGTGACCGGGCTGCTGGCACCGGGCGCCGCCGATCCGGCGGGACTGGGGGCCAGGATCCGCTCGGAGGCGACGCTGACGGGCTGGCACGGCAGCAGCGACTACGGTGCCGCCCTCGGCGAGTTCACCGAACGGTACGCCGACACCGTGGGCGCCCGGTCGACCGTGTTCGTCCTCGGGGACGCCCGGACGAACATGAGCGACCCCAATCTGCCGGCCGTGCGGGGGCTCTCCGCACAGGTGCGCCGCCTCTACTGGCTCAACCCCGAGCCGCGCTCGCAATGGGGCACCGGCGACTCCGTCGCGCCCGCCTACGCCGAACTCGTCGAGATGCACGAGTGCCGCAACACCCGCCAGCTGAGCGCACTGATCAGCCGCCTGCTGCCGGTCTGACCCCGCAGGCCGACCGCCTGTCCGAAGGCCGATATAGAGGCTGCACTTACAACGGCTAACACAATGACTTGAGTTGTCGATGGGTGATCAGGCAGCAGGCGAGTTTGAGGAGTGCTTCGTGCATGTCCGCTCGTCGTTCCCAGTGCACGCGCAACCGGCGGAAGCCGTGCAGTCAGGCAAAGGTCCGCTCGACGACCCAGCGGTGAACACCCGGGCCACTCCCGTGCTCGGTGCCGCGCCGCGCGATGACGGGCACCACGCCCCGGGCGCGAACGTCCCTGCGATAGCAGTCGTGGTCGTAGCCGCGGTCGGCGTAGAGCGAGACGGCTCTTCGGCGCGGCCTGCCGACCCGGCCCCGGACGGGCGGCACGGCGTCCAGCAGGGGCAGGAGCTGGGTGACGTCGTTGCGGTTGCCGCCGGTCAGGATGACCGCCAACGGCGTTCCGTGCCCGTCGGTGATCAGGTGGTGTTTGGAGCCGGACCGGCCCCGGTCGACCGGCGACGGGCCCGTCGCGATCCCCCTTCTAGCGCTCTGACGTGGGAAGAGTCGACCACGCAGCGCGACCGGTCCAGCACACCCGCCGCGTTCAGCTCGGCGAGCAGGATCTCGTGCAGCCGCTGCCAGACCCCGGCCTCGTTCCGGTCCCGCAGCCGGCGCCAGCACGTCATGCCCGAACCGAACCCAAGCTCCTTGGGCAGGTACTCCCACTGGATGTCCGTATGCAGGACGTACAGGATCCCGCACAGCACCTGCCGATCCGGCAACGGCTTACGGCCCGGACACCGGAACCTGCGCTCTCACAACGTCACCGGATGGATGCCGAGGTCAACGGCGGTCTGCTTCTGTTCTTTCCCTGCCCGCACCAACGCGATGGCACGGGCGCGGAACTCAGCGGGGTAGGCGCGGGGCATGTCCGGCAGCCTTTCGTGAAGGCCGTCAGTCAGCCAGCAGAACTGGGACCTGAGAGGTGGGGCAGGTCAAAGCCGAAGACCAGGGTGAGGACCGAGACCATGAGCAGCCAGTTGATCCAGGGAACGTAGATCTGGCCGATGGTGGACTCGGAGGTGTGCGCGACCCGCAGCCGCGGGAGACAGCCGAGCTGCGCGGCCTGCGAGGTGACCGAGTACGCGCCGGTGATCACTGCCTGGGAGGCGATCACCGTGGCCGCCGTGGCCAAAAGGATCACCGGCCACCGTCCCCAGTCGGGCACGAGCAGGAAGAACGGGCTGCTGATGTTCTTCGGGTCGTCGAGGATGAGCGCGCCCTGGCCGAGGTAGCTCAGGATGCAGGCGGGGAAGACGGGGAACAGCCAGCCGCGGGTGATGGCCCAGCGGCCGAAGTGCCCATGTCGGCGTAGAGCGCCTCGGCGCCGGTGACCGCGAGCACGACCGCGGCCAGGGCGAAGAAGGCGGTGCCGAAATGGCCGAGCGGGAAGCCCAGGGCGTACGTCGGTGACAGCGCTCTGAGGATGCCCGGGTGCTCGGCGACACCCTTCACGCCGCACGCGCCGATCGCCACGAATCAGGCGATCATGACCGGCCCGAACACCCGGCCCACCGCCGCGGTGCGCCGGCGCTGCACCAGGAACAGGATCACGATGATCACCGCGGTGATGGGCACGACCGCGCTGTCCAGGGACGGCTCGACGACCTTGAGTCCCTCCACCGCGGAGAGCACCGAGATCGCCGGGGTGATCATGCTGTCGCCGAAGAAGAGCGACGCGCCGAAGATGCCCAGCGCGGCGGGGATCGCGGCGGTCCGCTTGCCTCGCTGCGAGGACCACCGGCGCAGAAGGGTGATCAGGGCCATGATGCCGCCCTCGCCCTCGTTGTCGGCGCGCATCGCCAGCAGCACGTACGTGACCGTCACGATGATCACGACCGACCAGAACACCAGTGACACCACGCCGTACACGTTCTGTGCAGAGACCGGGACGGGGTGCGGGTCACCGGGGTGAACACGGTCTGGAGGGTGTGGATCGGGCTGGTCCCGATGTCGCCGAAGACGACGCCGAGAGCGCCGATGACCACGGCAAGGCGCACCGAGTCGCGTGCCAGGAGTGTGTGAGCTTCTGGAGGACTCGCCGACGCGGTCTCCTGCTGGCTGTCGGCCATGGTGACCCTCCTCCTCGCGGGCCGCCCTGCCGTCGGCCCGTGCATCAGTGCGGACATACCGACGCACCGGTCAGGTCGCCGGTGGAGCGTGCGCTGGTGGTCCCTCCACAGGCCCGCTCACCGGGGCCGAGCCCCTGGGCCTCGCCTCTCAGGAGGTGGCCGTGGCCGGCAGGCCCGGCTGTTCCGGTCGGCGCTGCGGTGCAGTCGGCACGCTGATCACCATGGTGAGGCCACCCCCGGGCGTATCCTCGGCGCTCAGGGTGCCGCCCATGGCCTCGACGAAGCCGCGTGCCACGGCCAGGCCCAGTCCGACGCCGGCGCCGCGCGGGGAGTCGCCATAGCGCTGGAAGGGCTCGAAGATGCGGTCTTTGGCCTCGTCGGGGACGCCCGTCCCGCGGTCCACTACACGTACCTCGACGCGGTCCGCGATGGCGCTCGCCGAGACAAGGATCTTCTCCTCCGGCGGGCTGTACTTGACCGCGTTCTCGACGACGTTGGCGACGGCCCGCTCCAGCAGCCCCCGGTCCACGTGCACCATGGACAGCGTCTCCGGGATGTCCAGCTCCACGCTGTCCTCGGGCACGCCGCCGAGTGCCATGGGCACGACCTCGTCGAGGTCGGTTTCGCGGATGATCGGGGTGACGGTTCCGGTCTGGAGCCGGGACATGTCCAGCAGGTTGCCCACCAGGTGGTCGAGGCGGTCCGCCCCCTCCTCTATGGCCTCGAGCAGCTCCGCCTGGTCCTCCTCGGACCAAGCGACGTCGTCGGAGCGCAGGGAGGTGACGGCTGCCTTGATCCCGGCCAGCGGGGTGCGCAGGTCGTGGCTGACGGCGGCGAGCAGCGAGGTGCGGATGCGGTTGCCCTCCGCCAGTTCCTTGGCCTGGTCGGCCTCCCGCTGCAGTCGCTGGCGGTCCAGGACGACGGCCGACTGGGCGGCGAACGCGGCGAGCACCCGGCGGTCGGCCGCCGGAAGGACACGCCCCGACAGGACCAGGGACATGTGGTCGCCGACTGGCACGTCGACGTCCGCGTCGTCGGGATCCTGGCAGGGCCTGAGGCCCACGCTGCCCGCGCAGGTCCACGGATCCGTCTCGCCGGCCCGCTCCAGCATCGCCGCCGACTCCATGCCGAACGTCTCGCGCACCCGCTCCAGCAACGCCTCGAGGCTGGTCTCGCCGCGCAGCACGTTGCCCGCGAGAAAGGACAAGATCTCCGACTCGGCGCGCAGCCGGGCCGCCTGGTCGGTGCGCCGGGCGGCGAGGTCCACGACGGACGCCACCGACACGGCGACTCCTACGAAGATCGCGATGGCGACGATGTTCTCGGGGTCGGCGATGGTGAAGGTGTGGACGGGCGAAGTGAAGTACCAGTTGAGCAGCAGGGAACCCACGACCGCCGATGCCAGCGCCGGGAAGAGCCCGCCGAGGAGGGCCGCCGCCACCGTCAGAGTGAGGAACAGCAGCATGTTGTTGGCGAGGCCGACGCCCGGGAGCGCGCTGGTCAGCAGGAAGGTGAACAGCACGGGGCCGAGCACGCCGACGAGCCAGCCCCAGATGAGCCGGGACCGGCCGAGCCGCGCTCCCCTGGCGACGGGCAGTCCACGTCCCTTGCCCACCTCGTCGTGCGTGATGAGGTGGACGTCGAGGTCGGGCCCCGACTCGCGGGCCACCGTCGCGCCGACCCCGGGCCCGAAGGCGTACTGCCAGCTCTTGCGCCGGGAGACACCCATGACGATCTGGGTCGCGTTCACCCCGCGCGCGAAGTCCAGCAGTGCCACCGGGATGTCGTCGCCGACCACATGGTGAAAAGTGCCGCCCAGATCCTCCACCAGGGTGCGCTGGACGGCCAGTTCCTTCGGCGAGGCGGAGGTCAGGCCGTCGCTGCGGGAGATGTAGACGGCCAGGACCTCACCGCCGGCGCCCTTCTCCGCCAGCCGCGCGGCCCGGCGGATCAACGTCCGCCCCTCCGGGCCACCGGTGAGCCCGACGACGATGCGCTCGCGCGAGCCCCAGATCGTCGACACCTGGTGCTCGCTGCGGTACTCGGTCAGGTACGCGTCGACCCGGTCGGCCACCCACAGCAGCGCCAGCTCCCGCAGGGCGGTCAGGTTGCCGGGCCGGAAGTAGTTCGACAGGGCCGCGTCGACCTTGTCCGGCTTGTAGATGTTGCCGTGGGCCATACGGCGGCGCAGCGCCTGGGGCGACATGTCGACCAGCTCGATCTGGTCCGCCCGGCGTACGACCTCGTCCGGCACTGTCTCCTGCTGACGGATGCCCGTGATCGACTCGACGACATCACCCAGCGACTCCAGATGCTGGATGTTGACCGTGGAGATCACGTCGATGCCCGCCGCGAGCAGCTCCTCGACGTCCTGCCAGCGCTTGGCGTTGCGCGAGCCGGGGATGTTCGTGTGCGCCAGCTCGTCGGCCAGCGCCACCTGGGGGTGGCGTGCCAGGACCGCGTCGACGTCCATCTCGGTGAAGACGCCACCCCGGTACTCGATCTCCTTGCGCGGTATCTCCTCCAGACCGTGCAGCATCACCTCGGTGCGCGGCCGGCCGTGGTGTTCGATGAACCCGACCACACAGTCGGTGCCTCGCTCGGTACGCCGGTGCGCCTCGGAGAGCATCGCGTAGGTCTTGCCGACGCCGGGTGCCGCGCCAAGGTAGATCCGCAACTTTCCGCGTGCCATGTCATCCCTCGAAGCGGTAGCCCATGCCGGGCTCGGTGATCAGATAGCGGGGGTGGGCGGGGTCCGTCTCCAGCTTGCGGCGCAGCTGGGCCATGTACACCCGCAGATAGTTGGTCTTGTTACTGCTTGAGACCCCCCAGACTTCCTGCAGCAGGCGCTTCTGCGTGATCAGCCGGCCGGGATTGGTGACCAGGATCTCCAGGAGGTGCCATTCGGTCGGGGTCAGCCGTACGTCCCGCCCGCCCCGTACGACCTTCTTGGCGGACATGTCGATGGTGAACTCGTCGGTCTCCACCACGGTCGCCTCCGGGACGAGCGGCACGTCCTCGGTACGGCGCACGGCGGCCCGCAGGCGGGCCATGAGCTCGTTCATGCTGAACGGCTTGGTGATGTAGTCGTCGGCGCCGGCGTCGAGCGCGGCGACCTTCTCTTCCGACGCCTGACGCGCCGACACCACCAGGATCGGCACCCGGGTCCAGCCGCGCAGCGCCTTGATCACGTCGGCGCCGTCCATGTCGGGCAGTCCGAGGTCGAGCATCACCACGTCGGGCTGGCGCGCGGCCGCCAGCCTGAGGGCTGTGGCGCCGTCGGGCGCGGCGTCGACCCCGTACTGGCGTGCCTGCAGGTTGATCACGAGGGCCCGCACCAGCTGCGGGTCGTCCTCCACCACCAACACCCTGGTCATGGGCGTGCGCCTTTCGTGTCGTAGGGGCGGACGTGAAGACCGGGAACGGTACGGCCGGCCTCATGGCAGCGGGAGTCGGCGGAGCCGGGATCCCTCCCCGGTCGCCGCCTCCCGTGCGGATCGTCGGGCAACGCCATCAGCTCATCTTCGCCACCAGGTCCTTGAGCGCGGTGTTGAGTTCCAGCACATTCACCCGGGGCTCGCCCATGAAGCCGAGCGTGCGGCCCTGGGTGTGGTCCTTGACCAGCTTCTCCACCTGGGAGACGGACAGGCCGTTCTCGGCGGCGATCCGGTGGACCTGGACCTCCGCGTACTGCGGAGAGATGTTCGGGTCCAGGCCGGAGCCCGAGGAGGTGACCGCGTCGGCGGGGACCTCGGACACCTTGACCGTGTAGCCGGGCACCGAGTTGTCCTTGATGACGGCGGCCTTGGCGTCCTTCACCTGCTGGACGAGATCCTTGTTGTCGGCTGAGAGGTTGGTGGCGCCGGACAGAATCAGCTTGTACCGGGTGTTCACGCTGTTCGTGCCGAGGCCGTTGGCCGGGCGGCCCTGGAACCACCTCAGGTCGGGCTCGGGGGTCTCCTGGCCCTTCTTCAGCGGCAGGTTGTACGACTGCCCGATGAGCGAGGAGCCGACGACCTTGCCGTCCGACTTGATCTCCGAGCCGTTCGCCTTGCCGTGGAACAGCCCCTGAGCGATGCCGGTGATCACCAGCGGGTAGATGACGCCGGTCACCAGGGTCAGCACGAGCAGGGCGCGCAGGCCCGCCCAGAGCAACCGGGTCGTGTTCGTAACGGAGTTGTTCATGGCGATCAGCCGATTCCGGGAATGAGGGAGATGAGCATGTCGATGATCTTGATGCCGATGAACGGGGCGATCAGCCCGCCGATGCCGTAGATCGTCAGGTTGCGCCGCAGCATCTTGTCCGCGCTCACCGGCCGGTACTGCACGCCCTTCAGGGACAGCGGCACCAGCGCGATGATGATCAGCGCGTTGAAGATGACGGCCGAGAGGATCGCGGAGTTGGGCGAGTCGAGGCCCATGATGTTGAGCGATTTCAGGCCCGGGTAGACGGCCGCGAACAGCGCCGGGATGATCGCGAAGTACTTCGCCACGTCGTTGGCGATGGAGAACGTCGTCAGCGCGCCCCGGGTGATCAGCAGCTGCTTCCCGATCTCGACGATCTCGATCAGCTTGGTCGGGTTGGAGTCGAGGTCGACCATGTTGCCGGCCTCCTTGGCGGCCGACGTGCCCGTGTTCATCGCCACGCCGACGTCCGCCTGCGCGAGGGCCGGCGCGTCGTTGGTGCCGTCACCGGTCATCGCGACCAGCTTGCCGCCCGCCTGCTCCCGCTTGATCAGCGCCATCTTGTCCTCGGGCGTGGCCTCCGCGAGGAAGTCGTCGACGCCCGCCTCCTCCGCGATGGCCTTGGCCGTCAGCGGGTTGTCGCCCGTGATCATGACGGTCTTGATGCCCATGCGGCGCAGCTCGTCGAACCGCTCCCGCATGCCGTCCTTGACGACGTCCTTGAGGTAGATGACACCCAGCACGCGAGCGCCCCGGTCGTCGTGGACCGCGACGAGCAGTGGGGTACCGCCCGCTTCCGAGATGCGGTTGACGATGGCGCCGGCGTCCTCGGCGACGGTGCCGCCCTGCTCCTCGACCCAGGCGATGACCGAGCCGGCCGCCCCCTTGCGGATCCTGCGCCCGTCGGCGTCCACGCCCGACATACGGGTCTGGGCAGTGAAGGCGATCCACTCGGCACCGACGAGCTCGCCCTGGTGCCGCTCGCGCAGCCCGTACTTCTCCTTCGCCAGGACGACGATGGAACGGCCCTCCGGCGTCTCGTCGGCCAGCGACGACAACTGGACGGCATCCGCCACCTCGGCTTCCGCCGTGCCACTCACCGGCACGAACTCGGCCGCCTGGCGGTTGCCGAGAGTGATGGTGCCGGTCTTGTCGAGCAGCAGAGTGGAGACGTCGCCGGCGGCCTCGACCGCCCGGCCGGACATGGCCAGGACGTTGCGCTGGACCAGCCGGTCCATGCCCGCGATGCCGATCGCGGACAGCAGCGCGCCGATCGTCGTGGGGATGAGGCACACCAGCAGCGCCACCAGCACGACCATCGTCAGGTGCGTGCCCGCGTAATCAGCGAACGGCGGCAGGGTCGCCACCGCCAGCAGGAAGACGATCGTCAGCGAGGCCAACAGGACGTTCAGCGCGATCTCGTTGGGCGTCTTCTGGCGTGCGGCGCCCTCGACCAGGTTGATCATGCGGTCGATGAAGGTCTCGCCCGGCTTCGTCGTGATCTTGATGACGATGCGGTCGGACAGCACCTTCGTGCCACCGGTCACGGCGCTGCGGTCGCCGCCGGACTCACGGATGACCGGCGCCGACTCACCGGTGATCGCCGACTCGTCGACCGAGGCGACGCCTTCGACGACGTCACCATCGCCGGGGATGATGTCGCCCGCCTCGCAGACCACGAGGTCGCCGATCGTGAGGTCGGTGCCGGGCACCCGCTCCTCGGCATCGCCCACCAGCCGGCGGGCCACCGTGTCGGTCTTGGCCTTGCGCAGGGTGTCCGCCTGTGCCTTGCCCCGGCCTTCGGCGACCGCTTCGGCCAGGTTGGCGAAGACGACGGTCAGCCAGAGCCAGGCACTGATGGCCCAGCCGAACCAGTCTCCCGGGTCCTTGAAGGAGAACACGGTGGTCAGGACAGAGCCGATCCACACCACGAACATGACGGGCGACTTGACCATCACCCGCGGGTCGAGCTTGCGGAAGGCGTCCGGCAGCGACTTGATGAGCTGCTTGGGGTCGAAGAGGCCCGCGCCGACGCGTCCTTCGGCGGGCTTGTGCCCGGTGGGTACGTCGCTGTGCGGCGCCCGGGTCGAAGTGGCTGTGGACATCGAGTCCTCTGACTTCTGTGTACGGGTGGTCATCACGCCAGCCCCTCGGCGAGCGGGCCCAGGGCCAGGGCCGGGAAGTACGTCAGACCGGTGATGATGATGATCGTGCCGACCAGCAGGCCCGCGTACAACGGCCTGTCGGTGCGCAAGGTGCCCGCGGTCACAGGCACCGGCTTCTGCTCGGCGAGCGAACCGGCCAGCGCCAGCACGAACACCATCGGCAGGAACCGGCCCAGCAGCACAGCCAATCCGGTCATGGTGTTGAACCAGTCCGTGTTCGCGTTCAGCCCGGCGAAGGCCGAACCGTTGTTGTTCGCGGCGGACGTGAAGGCGTACAGGACCTCGGAGAATCCGTGCGCCCCGGAGTTGAGCATCGAGTGCGGTGGTGTCGGCAGGGCCATCGAGATCGCGGTGAACACCAGGACCAGGGCAGGGGTGATCAGGATATAGATCGCGGCCAGCTTGATCTCACGGGAGCCGATCTTCTTGCCCAGGTACTCGGGTGTGCGGCCGACCATCAGTCCGGCGATGAACACCGCGATCACAGCCATGATCAGCATGCCGTAGAGACCGGAGCCGGTACCACCGGGCGCGATCTCGCCCAGCATCATGCCGAGCATGGTGATGCCGCCGCCGAGGCCGGTGAAGGAGGAGTGGAAGGAGTCCACCGCACCGGTCGAGGTGAGCGTGGTCGATACCGCGAAGATCGACGACGAGCCGACGCCGAAGCGGACCTCCTTGCCCTCCATCGCCCCTCCCGCGGCTTGGAGTGCCGGGCCGTGGTGGGCAAACTCGGTCCACATCATCAGGACGACGAAACCCAGCCAGATCGTGAACATCGTGGCGAGGATCGCGTAGCCCTGCTTCACGCTGCCGACCATCACCCCGAAAGTGCGGGTCAGCGCGAACGGGATCACCAGCAGCAGGAAGATCTCGAAGAGATTCGTGAAGGGGGTGGGGTTCTCGAAGGGGTGGGAGCTGTTGGCGTTGAAGTAGCCGCCGCCGTTCGTGCCGAACTCCTTGATGGCCTCCTGGGAGGCCACGGCCCCGCCGTTCCACTGCTGCGAGCCGCCCATGAACTGGCCGACCTCGTGGATGCCGGAGAAGTTCTGGATCGCACCGCACGCCACCAGCACGATCGCCGCGATCGCGGCGCCCGGCAGCAGAATCCGGATCGTGCCGCGCACCAGGTCGGCCCAGAAGTTGCCCAGCTCACCGGTGCGCGAGCGCGCGAAGCCCCGTACAAGGGCCACCGCCACCGCGATGCCCACGGCGGCCGACACGAAGTTCTGCACGGCCAGACCGGCGGTCTGCACGACGTGGCCCATGGCCTGCTCGCCGTAGTACGACTGCCAGTTCGTGTTGGTCACGAACGACGCGGCGGTGTTGAACGCCTGCGCCGGCTCGATCGAGGAGAAGCCGAACGAACCGGGCAGGACGCCCTGGATCCGCTGCAGCAGGTACAGGAAGAGGACACTGACCGCGGAGAAGGCAAGCACCCCGCGCAGATAAGCCGACCAGCGCATCTCCGCATCCGGATTGGCACCGATACCACGGTAGATCCACTTCTCCACCCGCCAGTGCTTGTCGGCGGAGAAGACCTTGGCCATGTAGTTGCCGAGGGGGACGTAGGCGAGCGCCAGCGCGCCGATCAGGGCGAGCAGTTGGAGGAAGCCGGCAAGTACGGGACCCATGTCACCCGCTGCGGCAGCAGCTGATGTCATTGTCAGAACCTCTCCGGGAAGATCAGGGCGAGGACGAGATAACCCAGCAGGGCGACGGCCACGACCAGGCCGACGACGTTCTCGGCGGTCACAGCTTCGTCACCCCCTTGGCGACGAGGGCCACCAGCGCGAAGACCGCGAGTGTGGTGACGACGAAGGCCACATCGGCCATCGCGAGCTCCTAGAGGAGGTTCGGGAATCCGCAAGCGGATCGAGCGGATCGGACGTATAGAGGAAACCCCGTCTCTGGCCGGATTCGAGCGTCGTTGACGGGTCCCTTACGGCGGGCCGTACACCTTTGACGTAACTCTTACGGCACCTGCGCCGACCTGTGGCAAGGCGCGGCTGCCGGGCGCATCAGGTCCTCAGGACAGCCGGAAGCGCAGCCGGCAGATCACGGCGTCGGTCTCCCGCCGGACCGCGTGTGCGACCACGGCACCGCGCTGGTTCTGCAGCAGGCGCTGCCACAGCCGCTCCGGCTCCGCCTCCGGGATCAGCACGGTGACCCGCGTGCCCGGCTCGGCCACCAAGACCTCACGAACGTATGCGGCGATGGGCCGGCCGAGCGTACGGCGTTCGCAGGACAGCCGGACCAGTGGCACCCCGGGGTCCCATTCGGTCCAGGCGCGCTCCAGGGCGCACAGCGCGGCCCGGTCCTCGGGGTCGGGGTAGCAGACGGTGACCGCGCGGACCTCGTCGCCGAGAGAGGCGGCGGCGGTCAGGGCCTCGGAGGTGAGGCGGGGTAGCGAGGAGACGGGCACGATCACGACCGAGCGGTCGCGGTGCGGCGGCTCGGGTATGCGGCCGAGGCCCAGCCGCTCGCCGATGCGCGCGTACGCGCGGTGGACGGTCTCGAAGGCGAGCACCAGCAGGGGCAGGGCGATCACCATCAGCCAGGCGCCCTCCTCGAACTTGGACGCGGTGACGACGACGGTCGACACGCCCGTGAGGGCGGCGCCGAAGCTGTTGAGCAAGGCTGTGCCGCGCCAGCCGGGACCGCGGTCCCTGCGCCAGTGCCGGACCATGCCCACCTGGGCGACGGTGGAGTTGATGAGTTCCCTCCGCTGCGCGGCAGTGCTGCTCGTCCTGCTGCTCGTTCTCGACTGGGCAACCGTCCGATTCGCCCTCTGGCGTGCCGCGCTCAGGCTCGCCCTGGCCGGGTTGCTCTTCGCCGTGCTGCGTCCCGCCCGCGTGTCCGCCGGCGAGTGCTGGCTGTCCTCGCGTCGGCTGCTGCGCGAGCGCCGGGTCCGTACGGATCTGCTGGTGTCCGTGCGCTGCCTGGACGGCATCTCCCCACGGCTCCTGCTGCGGGACGCGTTCGGCGGACGCGTCGAGCTCGATCCCGATGTCCTCGTGACCGACCCCCAGCTGTGGTACCGCCTGGACGAGGGCGCCCGGAAGTCGGCGGCCGACGGCACGCTGCTGTACGGTGCGACAGCGCTGCGCCGCATCTCCCAGCGTGTCGACCGCGAGACCGCCCGCGCCGTGTTCAAAGCCTCGGGCCTGAAGTGAGTGACAGGCAGACCGGCGGTGGACCGGCCTGTGGATCATCCCTCCTCGGCGGGCCCTGCCGTGTCCAAGGCCGCCCCCGTCTGATCGGCCAGTGTCACGGCAACCAGACGGGCCTGAAGCGGCGGTACGGGGCCCGGGCCGGGGGTGAGCATGAAGCGGCCGAGGTAGCGGCCGTTGCCGTAGGTCCGGAGTTCGATCTCGCCCGCGGGCCAGTCGGCGGCGTCCACGTCCCAGGGGCGCCGGCCGGCCGTCACGCTGCCGTCCTGCTGCAGCCTGGGCGGCCGGCCCATGAGGGTGCCGTACTCGAAGCGGCAGGCGCGCAGTTGGAGCAGGTCGGTCAGCTCCCGGCGGACGTGGTCGACCACGGTGTCCGCGGAGCCCGCCGACTGGGCGAGGTCGGCCGTGCGGTGGATCCGGGACAGGTGATCGGCGTCGGTGACTGTGATGACCTCCAAACGGCGGGTCCGGGCGGCCAGTTGGGACACGATGAGGCCGACGATCAGCAGGAGTACCGCCGTCTCGATGTCGGCGGACGCGGTGATGTCGAACGTCTCGTACGGCCGGGTGAGGAAGAAGTCGAACCACGCGGCCGACGACAGCGCCGCGAGCAGACCCGCCGCGCGGCTGCCCAGCGCGGCGACCGCAACGACCACCACGACGAGGATGAGGGCGGCGTTGGTGTGGGACAGGTCCGTGCGGAAGGGGACGAGCGCGAGGGCCGCCAGGAACGGGGCGACCAGGCCCGCCGTCAGCGCGAGCCGGTCCCGTAGCGGCCGGGCACCCGCTGGCGCCGGGCGCGGTCCCTTCGCGCGGTGCAACAGACGCCATGTGCCGGTCTCGGTGCTCATCAGGCACCTCCTACGCTGTGCGCACCACGGGGGTGCGGGTGATGCGACGATTCGGTCTGTTCGGCGAAGGGCGGCGACACGACCATGGTCAGGCCGCCGCCGGGGGTGTCCTCGGGGGTGAGGGTCCCGTTCATCGCCTCGGTCAGGCCCCGGGCGAGGGCCAGCCCGAGGCCGAGTCCGGTGGTGTTGTCGGTGTCGCCGAGCCGCTGGAACGGCTCGAAGGGCCGCTCCAGCGGCTCGGCGGGAAGACCGGGTCCCCGGTCGACGACGCGCACCTCCACCCGGCCTGCCAGCGCACTGGCGGTCACCAGCACCTTCTGTCCCTCGGGCGAGTGGCGGGCAGCGTTTCCGACGAGGTTGGCGATCACCCGCTCCAGCAGCGGCGGGTCGGCCTGCACGGCCGGGATCTCCTCCACATCCGTCACCTCCACGCCGGGAGTGTCCGCGAGCGCCATGGGGAGGACCTCCTCAAGCGTGGTGGCGCGCAGGTTCAGGGTGAGGACGCCAGCCTCCAGGCGGCTGAGGTCGAGGAGGTTCTCCACCAGCCGGTTGAGCTTGGCCATGGACTCGTCGGCGGTGGCGAGGAGTTCGTCCCGGTCCTCGGGCGAGAACTCGACGTCACGGCTGCGCAGGGAGGTGACAGCGGCCCAGCCCGCGGCGAGCGGGGTGCGCAGATCGTGGCCGACGGCCCGCAGCAGCGCCGTCCGCATCCGGTCGGCGGCCTTCACCGGTTCCACCTCGGCGGCGGCCTCGGCGAGCCGGGCCCGCTCGACCGCTGATCCCACGTGCGCGGCGAACGCGGCGCGCACCCGCCGCTCGGGCGACGACAGCGTGCGGCCGCCCAGCACGAGCCAGGCGCCGGGGCCGGCCGGGACGGCCGTGACGCCGTCGGCGTCGGCGTCGGCGTCGGGCGGCTCGTCCACCAGCTCCGCCGACTCCATGCCGAAGGTCTCCCGCGTGCGCTCCAGCAGCGCCGGAATGGTCGCGCCGCCGCGCACGATCGTCCCGGCCAGGGACGACATGGTCTCGGCCTCCGCGGTGACACGGGCCGAGCAGCGGGACAGGCGCAGGGAGCGGTCGACGACGACGGCCACGGTGGCGGCCACGACCGCGAACACTGCCAGCGCCAGCAGGGCGTTGGGATCGTTCAGGGTGAAGGAGCCGATGGGCGGAATGAACCAGTAGTTCAGCAGAAGCGACGCCGTCACCGACGCGATCAACGCCGAGGCGACCCCGCCTGTGCAGGCCACGCCCACGACGGCGAGCAGGAACAGCAGCGCCTCGCTGGTCAGATTCACCGTCCCCCGCACCTGGGCCAGGACGGCCGTGAGCAGCACGGGCAGCACGAGCCCCGCCATCGGACCCGCGATCAGCCGGGCCGTGGACAGAGTGCGCCGCCGCGACGGCAGCAGAGTGCCGCGCCCGGCACGCTCGTGCGTGACCCGGTGGACGTCGATGTCGCCGGAGAGCGCTGTCACGGTCTCCCCGGTGCCAGGCCCTGTGAGGAACCGCTCGAGGCGGCCCCGGCGGCTCGTACCCAGGACGAGCCGGGTGGCGTCCTCGGCGCGGGCGAAGTCCACCAGCGCGGTGGCCACATCGTCGCCGACAACCGAGCGGTAGCTGCCGCCCAGGTCCTCCACCAGCCTGCGCTGCCGGGCCAGCGAGGCGTGCGAGACGCCTGCCGCGAGGCCGTCGCTGCGGGCCACGTGCACGGCGAGCAGATCCCCGCCGGCCGACCGGGCGGCGGTACGGGCGGCCCGCCGGATCAGCGTGTCCCCCTCCGGGCCGCCGGTCAGGGCGACGACGACCCTCTCCCGGGTTTCCCACACCCCGCCGATGCCGTGTTGCGAGCGGTACTCCTGGAGGGCCTCGTCGACCCGGTCGGCCACCCACAGCAGCGCCAGCTGGCGCAACGCAGTCAGGTTGCCGGGCCGGAAGTAGTTCGCGAGCGCCGCGTCGATCTTCTCGGGGGCGTAGATGTTGCCGTGCGCCATCCGGCGACGCAGCCCCTCCGGCGGCATGTCCACCAGCTCGACCTGGTGGGCACGCCGGACGACCTCGTCGGGCACCGTCTCGTGCTGCGGCACCCCGGTGATTTTCTCGACCACGTCGTTGAGGGAGGCCAGGTGCTGGATGTTGACCGCGGTGACGACGTCGATGCCGGCGTCGATCAGGGCCTTGATGTGCTGCCAGCGTTTGGGGTTACGGCCGTCGCCGGGCACGTTGCTGCGGGCGAACTCGTCGACGATCGCCACCTGCGGGCGGCGCGCGAGGACCGCGGCCAGGTCCATCTCCTGAAAGTGGCCGCCACGGTAGGAGCAGGGGGCACGGGCCACGACCTCCAGGCCGTCGAGCATGGCCTCCGTGCGCGGGCGCCCGTGGCACTCCGCAAACCCCACCACCATGTCCGCTCCGCGGGCGGCGCGGCGCCGCCCCTCGTCGACCATGCGGTAGGTCTTGCCGACCCCGGGGGCCGCCCCGAGGTAGACCTTCAGTCGTCCGGGCCGTACGTCACTCATCGCCGCCGACGCGCTCCGCTCGCTGGATCAACTTCCCCGTCCACAACGGGGGCTCCTCCCAAGAAAGCCCCTTCGCGGGCCGGCAGGGGTGCGTGTTAGCGCTTCCTTGGCGCTGTTCCCTGGGACCTTGACACTGCCTTGACGTGACCTGGCCCGATAGGGTGAAGGCGGTGTGCCGGGAAGTCTGGTCGGCCGGGAAGTCGCGGTGGCTCCCGTTCAGGGCCCCAGGGGGACGGCATGCGCGGCGTGGGGACGGTTCTCGGCCTCGTGGTCCTCGCCACAGTGGTGGCCACCTTCGCCCGCCGGTGGCGCATCCCCGCTCCTTCCCTGCTCGTGCTCGCCGGCCTCGGCGTGGCGCTGCTGCCGGGCACTCCGCAGATCGAGATCAGCCCCGAGATCATCGGCCTCGTCGTGCTGCCGCCGCTGCTGTACGCCAGCGCCGAGGAGATGCCCTGGCGCGAACTGCACGCGGTGTGGAAACCGGTCGGCATCCTCGCCATCGGCCTGGTGCTTGCGTCGGCGGCGGTCGGCGCGGTGGTGACGGTGGTGACGCCGCTGTCGTGGCAGATGGCGTTCGTGCTCGGCGCGGTCCTGGCCAGCACCGACCCGGTGGCGGTCACCGCGCTCGGCAGGCGCCTCGCGCTGCCGCCGAAAGTGCAAGTGCTCGTCCAGGCGGAGAGCCTGTTCAACGACGCGACCTCCCTGGCGCTGGTGCGCGTGGCGGCGGGCATCGCCGTGGCCTCCGCGGCCGCGAACTGGGGCGCGGGGAGGAGAGTTCCTGGTGCTCGCAGGCGGCGGCACGCTGATCGGCGGCGCGGTGGCCGGCGTGATCGCCCTTATCCGGCGGCGCACCGAGGACCCGGTCTTGGAGACAGTGATCGCCCTGGTCACCCCGTACGCCGCCTACCTCCTGGCCGAGGCGGCGCACACCTCCGGCGTGACCTCGTGCGTGGTCGCCGGTGTGGTCCTCGGCGGCCGGGGCGCCCGCCTCACCAACGCCCGCATCCGCCTCCAGCTGCACGCGGTGTACGGCACCGTGGTGTTCCTGCTGGAGAGCGTCGTCTTCAGCCTCATCGGCCTGGCTCTGCCCGCCCAGGTACGGGCGCTGGCCGACGGCGATCGGGCCTGGCCGCTCTACGCCCTCGCCATCGCCGGCACACTCGTCGCCGTCCGCATGCTGTGGCTCGCGCCCCTCTCGGCAGTGGTGCAGCGCAAGGGCGGCATCAGCCGCATGAACTGGCGAGTGCCGGTCGTCCTGACCTGGGCAGGCACCCGAGGCGTCATGCCGCTGGCCGCCGCCCTTTCCATCCCGGAGATCGCGAACGACGGCACCGCCCTCACCGACAGGCCGCTCGTCCTCGTCCTGACCACCTCGGTCGTGGTCGTCACCCTCGTCGTGCAGGGCTTCACCCTCGCCCCGGTCGTCCGCCGCTCCGGCATCGCCCTGGAGCCCGCCCACACCGCGCGCGAGGAGGCCCAGGCCCGCTCCCACCTCGCCCACGCCGGACTCGCCCGCCTGGAGGAACTCGCTGAACTGGAGGCCGTACCGGACATCGTCCTCGACCGGCTTCGCCGCGGCCTGACCGCCCGCCTCGACGACGCCCGCGACCGCCTCACGGAACAGAACGGCAACGCGGCCACCGAGTCCGCCGACCTCGTCTACCGCCAGCTGCGCCGCGACCTGATCGCCGTCGAGACGGTGGAACTCCAGCGTCTCTACGACGCCCACACCATCAGCGACACCACCCGCCGCCGGCTCCAGCGCTCCCTCGACCTGGAGGAGGCCCGCCTGGCGGACGCCTAACGGAACTCGGCGAGCCTGGGCCGCAGTCCGAGGGCGGTGAGAGTAGTGGCGCCGAGGAGCAGACCGGCCGCCCACGGGAGCAGGCCGTCGATCGTGGCACGGCCCTCCCTCACCGAGACCGTGAAGTGGTCGCGGTTGATGTCCGTCAGCTTGTCCAGCGCGGCCATGTACGTGCCGAAGTGGGCGTTGGACGTACCGGGCTCCCAGCCCATGCAGAACTCGACCGCCTGATCCTCCTTGCCGGCAGCCAGCAGTGCGCGGATTTTCCGGTCGTCGTGCTGGTAGACGGTGTACGTCTCCACGGTCTTCTCGGCCGCGGCCCGCTCGCCGGAGAAGGTGATGTTGTCGAGCTCGCGCCGGTATTCGCCGGTGAAGCGCAGGTCGTGGTGATCGGCCTCGTATGCCTGCCAGGTGGTGGCGAGTTCGGAGTCGTACGTGGACAGCGTCGCGCCTTTCAGGCCGTACAGCTGCTGCGACTTGGCCAGGAACGAGGCGGCGTACTGGTCGCGGCGCCCGGGGTCGAGGAGGTAGCGGCTCTCGTCGGCGTTGGCCTCGTAGGCGATGGCGCGGGCGCGGGAGAGGGCGACGACGGAGTCGAAGGCGTCGCGGCGGGCGACCCGCAGGTGGCCGGCCGTCGAGGTCAGCAGCTGGGCGCCGAGGATCACGGCGATCAGGGTGCAGACGGTGGCCGCCAGCACGCCGGGGTTGAGGATGCGCCGGAAGCGGCGGGCCAGGTACCACTGCAGGGCGCCGAGCACGGCCAGCAGCAGGGCGCCGAGCGCGATGACAGCGCCGAGCTGGGCGGAGAGAGTGGATCGGGCCGAGCTGTACTCCGCGTCGAACGACTTGTCGTTGGAGGACACCAACGTCCGTGCCAACGGGAGGAGTTGTCGCTGCAGAAGGTCGGTGGCCCTGCGGTAGTCGACGAGCGCGGCCGCCTTGCCGCCGCGGCGCCCGTCGTTCTCCAGGGCCCGGCCGATCAGCTCCTGGTACTCGGCGAAGTCGTCGGTGAGCGACTCCACGGTCTTCTCGTCGTCCCGGTCACCCTGCGCGGCGACGGCGAGCGTGCGCAGGTCGTGTCCGATCTCGCCCCGGGCGTCACCGTAGAAGCCGACAGCCTTCTTGTACGGCGTCTGCAGGCGCCCTTTGCCGGCGTCGCCACTGGACAGCAGGATGTTGGCGGCTTGGGCGTCCATGTCGTTCAGGGCGAGGTTGAGGTCGGCCGCGCTGGTGGTGCGGGGCGCATCGCGGTCGGCCACGCTGCTCCACGTGCCCATGGCCGAAAGTCCGGCGAGCGTCAGCAGCAGGGCCAGGGCGGCGGCGAGCAGGACCGTGGCCACGCGCAGAAGGCGCAGCCGCGCGGGCACGGTGGCCCAGAAGCGGCGGCGCAGAGCGGCCCGCACGGCCACGGCCCGCTGCCTCGGGCTTCGCCCCGAACCGCCCGTCCGCGAAACCCCTCGCCGCCGCGGTCGGGGGCTGCCCCCGGGCGAGATGACCGCTCGCTGCGGTGGCTGCGCGGCGGCCTCCGGCTGAGGTCTGTGCGATGCACCGGCCGACAGGGGTCTCCCCTGATCGAGCGAAGTCGGAATCTTGGGGATGGTCACGGTCCCTCCCGCGTCACGCCACGGACGGTCGCCCGTCCCCCGTTGCCGCTCAGTCTGCGACCGGTTCAGGCCATGGACGGACTGTGTTGACGCCCTTCTGACGGCTTGCCAGGTTTGTTTGACGGGACCTTGACGGCGCTCGCGCCGGATCCGTATGAGAGCCGCAAATTCCTTGCTGAGCAGGGTTGTTCGACCGCCGATCACGGATAGGTTCCTGTCGTCCGCCGCCGAGGCCGGGCCGTCAACGGGCTCACCGACTCCGGAGTCCCCGATCCGAATGCGGCTCGCGGCGGCCCGGTGCCTGCCCGAAGGCAGGCACCCGCGCGTGGCGTCACCGTCGTCTTCCCGCGCCGACGTCCGCGCACCACCGTGCGGGGGCGGGGGCCCCGCCCCCCCCCCCCCCCCCCATTTTTTTTTTTGGCGGGCCTGGCGGGACCCCCCCGCCATGGCCCCCCCGCCCCCG
>NZ_JBIAFD010000012.1:0-226566 GCF_042869095.1 Streptomyces sp. NPDC007264 | reverse complement strand
GGCGCCCCGGTGCGTATGGGGGGGGGGGGGGGGGGGGGGCCCCCCCGGGGCCCCCCCCGGGGGGGGGGCCCCCCGGGGGCCCCCCCCCGCCCCCGCCCCCCCCCCCGGGGGGGGGGCGGGGCCCCCCCCCCCCCACGGACGCGATCTTCTTTGTGTTGCCCGGCCTTCGCTGAACCGCGCCTCTTTGCCCCTCCGGCCCGGCCGTCAACGACACGTAGGCACACGTCAGAAGGGTGTCAGAGAACGGGAGTCAGGCTTGCCACCGCCCTGCGGTACGGCTTCCATGGATGACGTGAACAGCGCCTGGCTCCTCTTCGACCGGCCGCCGAGTCCCGCTCGGCCGTCCCGTCGTGCGCCGCGCTGTGCGGAAATGCCCGCGTCCGTGTCCCACTGACGCGTTCCGCATCCCCCGGGGCGCCGTGACATCCGTCCGGCGCCCCGCCCCGTTTCCCACCCGCGCGCCCGCCGCGCCCTCCCTCGCGTGCTGTCAACCCGGATTGGATCATGTTCGACACTTCCTTTTCATCCCGCATCGTCCTGCTCACCGGCGCCACCTCCGGCATCGGTTACGAGACCGCCCGGCAGCTCGCCGAGTGCGGCGCCACCGTGCTGCTGCACCGCCGTACCGCCGAGGAGGTGCAGGCGGCAGCCGACAAGCTGGTTGCCACCGCGGGCCTCGACGCGAACCGGCTGTGCACGTACGCCGCCGACTTCACCCGCCTCGACGAGGTCGAGACCCTCGCCCGCGAGGTCGTCGCCGGCAGCAAGGCCGGCCAGCGCTGACCGAGGGAGGTGGCGGTCTGCGCCGTCCCCGACCGCAGGCGTCACCACCTCGGCCCGGCCTGCGTCGCCTCCCTGTGCGTCCACTACGCGTCGTCAGCCCGGCGGCGAGCCGTCGCCTCAGCGCGTAGCGGGCGCCGACTCCCCCGTACGGCTCAACCACCCTCCGCGCAAGAAGACCCCTGACCCTTGACGTGCGGCCCGCGCCCGCCCCATCTGCCTTAACGGATCCTTGACGCGCCCGGCGGAATCACCCGTGGGCCCACGGGTCACTCTCTGCATACGCTGGTGCCGCCGTCCGTGTGATGGCCGGAACCCCACGCTGAGCCGCACATCAGGAGAGCACGTCGATGGCCACCACCGAACACCCACCGCCGAGCCGACTGCGGACGTGGATGCTGGAGGGCCTGTCCGACATGGGCAAGCACGGCGGCCACGCCGACCCGCATGCCGAGCCGAAGCCACCACACAAGGGCCAGCGCTGGTACCGGGTGATGTGCCTGACGGGCGTCGACTACTTCTCCACGCTCGGCTACCAGCCCGGCATCGCCGCCTTGGCGGCCGGCCTGCTCTCTCCGATCGCCACCCTCGTCCTCGTCGTCGTCACCCTGGCCGGAGCCCTACCGGTGTACCGCCGCGTGGCCGAGGAGAGCCCGCACGGCGAGGGCTCGATCTCGATGCTGGAGCGGCTGCTGTCCTTCTGGCAGGGCAAGCTGTTCGTCCTGACGCTGCTGGGCTTCGCCGCCACCGACTTCCTGATCACCATCACCCTGTCAGCCGCCGACGCCTCCACCCACCTGATAGAGAACCCGCACCTGACCAGCACGCTGCACGGCCAGCAGATGATCATCACGCTGCTGCTGGTCGCCCTGCTGGGGGCGGTGTTCCTCAAAGGCTTCCTGGAGGCGATCGGCGTCGCGGTCGCCCTCGTGGTCGTCTACCTCGCACTCAACGCCGTGGTCGTGGTCGTCGGCCTGTGGCATGTCCTGACCGCCGGGCACGTGGTCACCGACTGGACCAGTGCCCTGACCACCGAGCACGGCAACATCTTCGCCATGATCGGCGTGTCCCTGCTGGTCTTCCCGAAGCTCGCCCTGGGCCTGTCCGGCTTCGAGACCGGTGTCGCCGTGATGCCGCACGTCCAGGGCGACCCGAATGACACCGAGGAGGCGCCGAAGGGCCGGATCCGGGACACCAAGAAGCTGCTGACGGCCGCCGCTCTGATCATGAGCGTGTTCCTGATCGCCACGAGCTTCATCACGACGGTGCTCATCCCGGAGAACGAGTTCAAGGACGGCGGCAAGGCCAACGGCCGCGCACTCGCGTACCTGGCCCACGATTACCTGGGCGGTGCCTTCGGCACCCTCTACGACGTGTCGACGATCGCCATCCTGTGGTTCGCCGGCGCCTCCGCCATGGCCGGCCTGCTCAACCTGATGCCGCGCTACCTGCCCCGCTACGGCATGGCCCCGCAGTGGGCCCGCGCCGTGCGCCCCATGGTGATCGTCTTCACCCTCATCGCATTCCTGGTCACCTGGATCTTCGACGCCAACGTCGACGCGCAGGGCGGCGCCTACGCCACCGGCGTGCTGGTCCTGATGTCCTCGGCGGCGATCGCGGTGACCATCGCCGCCCGCCGCGCCCGGCAACGGGGCTGGACCATCGGCTTCGCAACCGTGTCCGCGGTCCTGCTCTACGTCACCGTCGCCAACGTCATCGAGCGCCCGGACGGTGTGAAGATCGGCGCCTGCTTCATCGCCGGCATCATCCTGGTCTCGCTCCTGTCCCGGCTGGCCCGCGCTTTCGAGCTGCGCGTCACGCACGTCGAGATGGACGACATGGCGGAACGATTCATCCGCGACATGTCCCACCGGCGCATCCGCTTCATCGCCAACGAGCCCGGTCAGCGCGACAAGGCCGAGTACCGCGACAAGATCGAGCAGATCCGGGCCGACAACGACCTGCCTGAACAGGAAGACTTCGTCTTCGTCGAGGTCACGGTCACGGACCCCTCCGAGTTCGAAGCGGGCCTGGTGGTGCGCGGCGAGGTGCTGCACAACCGCTACCGCATCCTGACCCTGGAGTCCTCCTCCATCCCCAACGCCCTGGCCGCGCTCGCTCTCCACACCCGGGACGTCACCGGCTGCATCCCACACATCTACTTCGAGTGGACCGAGGGCACCCCCTTCGCCAACTTCCTGCGCTTCTTCCTCTTCGGCCAGGGCGAGGTCGCCCCGGTCACCCGCGAGGTCCTGCGCGAGGCGGAGCCGCACCGCGCCCGCCGCCCGCGCGTCCACGTCGGCTGAGCGGTCCGCGCACGTCAGGATCCTGTCAAGATGCACGGGCCTGGCGTCAGAGACGCGTCAGGGCCGCTCGCCGGGGCGCGCACCGCCGCCTAGCGTCAACGTCATGCACCCGAGCGGACCGCCAAGCCCGGCCGGCGACCGCCACTGGCGCGGCAGCGCCCGGTTCGCGGTCGGCTGCGCCCTCGTCTTCTGCACGCTGGCCGTGCTCGTCGACTGGGACGCCGGCACCCTGACGGCACCTCGCGCCGTCCTGTGGCTCGGCCTGTCCGCAGCCGTCTTCGCCGTCCTGCTGCCGCCACGCGTCACAGCCGGTCAGGGCTGGCTGATGGTACGCGGCCCCCTGCGCCGACGGGCCGTACGGACGGACGCCCTCGTGTCCGTCCGCCAGTACGACGGCGTCACCGCCCACCTCGCCCTCCGGGACGCGTACGGCCAAAGCCTCGAAGTCGACTCCCGCGTCCTGGCCGCCAGCCCCCTCCTGTGGCACGAACTCGATGCCGGTATCCGCCGCTCCCTGGAGAAGAGCACCCTGCTCCATGGAGAAGAAGTATTCCGGCGGCTGGGCGAGCAGATCGACGGCGAGACGGCGCAGGCGATCTTGAGGACGTCAGGGATGCCCTAGTCACTCGCCTCTTTCCGAAGATCGTCCAAGCCCTGCCGATGTTCCAGGTCCACCATGGAGGGGAAGCGCGAAGCGCGTGAACGCAATGAGCCGGCGGGAGCCCCGGGGATGGCGCGTGGACGGTTGAGGATCTACCTGGGGGCGGCCCCGGGGGTGGGGAAGACGTACGCCATGCTCGAGGAGGGCCAACGGCTGCGTGCCTCCGGCGCGGACGTCGTCGCAGGATTCGTCGAGCCGCACGGGCGGCGGCCGACGGCGGCCATGGCCGAGGGCCTGGAGACGGTGGAACGGCACAGGGTGACCCACCGGGGAGTGGAGTTCACCGAGATGGACCTCGACGCGGTGCTCGCGCGCCGCCCCCAGGTCGCCCTGGTGGACGAGCTCGCCCACACCAACGTGGCCGGCACCGGCACCCGCAACGCCAAGCGGTGGCAGGACGTGGAGGAGCTGCTGGACGCCGGGATCGACGTCGTCACCACGCTCAACGTCCAGCACCTGGAGTCGCTGAACGACGTCGTCCGGCAGATCACCGGGGTGTGCCAGCGCGAGACGCTGCCGGACGAGGTGGCCCGCCGAGCCGACCAGATCGAGTTGGTCGACCTGCCACCCGAGGTGCTGCGCCGCCGCCTGGCGCACGGCGCCATCTACCCGCCGGACCGTATCGAGGCCGCTCTCACCCACTACTTCCGGGTGGGCAACCTCATCGCGCTACGCGAACTGGCGCTGCTGTGGCTCGCCGACCGGGTGGAGGAGGGACTGCAGCGCTACCGCGCCGAGCACGGCATCGCCGCACCCTGGGAAACCCGCGAGCGGATCATGGTAGGGCTGACCGGGGGCCCGGAGGGCGAGACTCTGATCCGCCGAGCGGCCCGCATCGCCGCTCGTACTCCGGGCAGCGAACTGCTGGCGCTGCACGTCGTGCCGGCCGACGGCCTCACCCACACCGATCCAGGGGCCCTCGCGGCCCAGCGGGCCCTGGTGGAGTCGCTGGGCGGCACCTACCACCAGACGACCGGCGAGTCCTTGGTCGAGGCGCTGCTGCAGTTCGCCCGGGCCGAGAACGTCACCCAGATCGTGCTCGGCGCCAGCCGCCGCGGCCGGCTGTCGCTGCTGCTGGACGCCGGAGTGGGGCATCGCACGATCCGCGGCTCGGGTCCCATCGACGTTCATGTGGTCACCCACGAGGAGGCGGCCGGCTCCGCCTTCACGACACGGAAGCCGAGTCCGGGCCGAGGCACCGGGCCGCGCCGGTTCTGGTTCGCGACGGCGGGGGCGGCGCTGCTGCTGCCCGCGCTGACCCTGATCCTGACGGCCCCCGCCACCCGGCTCGACCTGTCCGGGGTGCTGGTGGTGTTCCTGGTCGCCGTCGTCGTCACGGCCCTGGTCGGAGGGCTGGTCCCGGCGCTGGCCGCGGCGATCGCGGCGGCAGTGCTCGCCGACTACTACTTCACCACGCCCGTTCACTCGCTACGGGTCGAGCACGGCGGCGAAGTCCTCGCCCTGGTGGGCTTCGTCGTCACCGCGGCTCTGGTCGGCGCGGCCACCGACGCGGCCGCGCGGCGCACCCGGCAGGCCGTACGCGCCACATGGGAGGCGCAGGTACTGAGCCGGCTGGCAAGCGCCATGATGCACGGACGGGACCTGCCGACCCTCGTCGAGCAGGTACGGGAGCACTTCGGGCTGACCGGCGCCAGCCTGCTCGAACGCGACCCCGACGCATCACCCGGCCCCCGCTGGTACGTGGTCGCCAGTGCCGGCGCGGACCCGCCGGAACAGCCGTACCAAGCCGATGTCGAAAGCCCCGTCAGCGACAACCTGACCCTGGCCGCCCGTGGCAGCCTGGCCACCGAAGACCAGCGGATCCTCGGCGCCTGCGCTGCCCAGCTCGGCATGGCCCATCTGCACGGCCGGCTCGCCCGGCACGCCGCCGAAACCGACACCCTCGCCGCCGCCGAACGCACCCGCGCCTCCCTGATCCGGGCGGCCGACCGCGATCTGCGCGAGCGGCTGCGCACGGCGGATGAGGCCCTCGCCCGGCACGACACGGACACGGCTCAGGCGTCGATCCGCCGCGCCGCTCAGGTGGTCGCCAACCTGGCCGACCTCGACCGGCTGCAGGGCGGGGCCCTCGACCTCTACCTGCGCCCGGTCGACCTCGACGAGGTGCTGACCGCCGTACTGGACGACCTGGGCCCGGGAGGCCGCACCATCGAGGTCCGGCTACCGGAACAGCAACCCGACGTGATCGCGGACGCCGCGCTCCTCACCCGGGTGCTGACCGCCCTCGCGGCGGACGCCTTGCGCCACAGTCCGCCGCAACGGCCGCCGGCACTGCCCACCGAAGTCCTCGACAGCCGACTGCGCATCCGCCTGACCGGCGGCCCCGACGGCGCCCCGCGCCCGGACAGCCTGACGCTGCGGCTCTCCCGGGACCTGACCGAGGCGATGGGCGGCACGCTCGAACCGGCGGACGACGGCGGGCGGCTGTTCTCGGTGACGCTCACCCTTCCGGCCGCCTCCACACACCCGTGACCCCGCGCCGGGCGACCGCGCTGAGCGCGGCCCCACAGCGCGTCGGGGTCAGGTCACCGGTGGCGCATGTCCCGTTGCGGGCAGCGTTCGCAGCGGGCGACGTGTAGGGATGCCACCCGCTTCCAGGCCAGCGGAGCGATGCGGCCGCGCGATCGGCGCGGTCGGTACGGCTTCGGTCCTCTCTGGTCCCCCCAATGGCTCAGGGAGCGTGCGGACTGGCATCGCAGGCCCGTCCAGCGCCCGAAGCACCGCTGACGCTTACGGCAAGCCGATGACGGCTCAGGCAGGTGAAGCAGCCTGCTTCGAAGCGGCGCAACATAGCGCGGGATCGCCGGTTGGCCAAACCGGCGATCCCTCGAATCATTGATGCTCCACCGCCACTACCTGCCCCCTACGTCGGAAGGCACGACCGCCACCACATCCACAGCGGCCCAGTCCCGCACCTGCGCACGTCACAGACGCGATGGACAGTTACGCCGCCGCGTAGCTCGCGCGGAAGAGGTCCACAGCCCGCTCCACGTCCCACTCGGAGCGCAGCTGCACCTCCAGGTCGCCCGTACCGTGGTGGCCGACCTCCGTCACATCCCGGGTGAAGCCGGGAATGAGGTCGACCTCCCTGGGGTCGGCCTTGAGATAGACGAGGAGCTTGGTCTTCTGCGGCTGGCAGACGCAGGCGAAGTTCCGCAGGCGCTGATACGCCCGGTACTGCTTGCGCTGCACCCGGCTGACGCCGTCTCCGAGGCCGAGCAGCACCTCATCGACCACCTCGGCCAGCTCCGCGACGTCCTTGTGAGCCATGAGCCACGACATGTAATAGAGGCCCTGGTCGATCACGCCTGCGTCGGTGCCGCGCTTGTACTCAATTTTACCGACTGCAGGAGCTCGGACATCGGCTCTGAACTGCCACGATTCATGGACTACATGTCCGTGACGGCGGGTTGGAATCGTTGCTGTAGCTCGTCCGGGTGGACTCATGGGATGGCCCGTCCCCTGGGATGGGTGGACGCCGCGGGGCTGCTGACTGCCCTGGGCGGTTAGATCAGCTCGGGCGAGGGTGTGTCACTGGAGCTTCCACAGCCAGATGCCTTCGCCAGGGCCATCAACGCCGTGGAAGGTCGTACCACGTGCTAGGACTTTGCCGTCGGGGCTGAACGCCACCGAGTCGCTGACGTGGTCGGTGACGGTATGAGTGCTGCGGCCGGTGGCCACATCCCACAGGCGGACGCCGCCTTCGCCTCCGGTAGCAAGCGACTTCCCGTCCGGGCTGAACACCACCGAGTACGTGATCCCCCCCATGAAGGTGGTCATGGTGCGGCCGGTGGCCACATCCCACAGGCGGACGCCTCCTTCGCCTCCGGTAGCAAGCGACTTCCCGTCCGGGCTGAACACCACCGAGTACGTGGGCTCCTTGATGAGGGTGGCGGTGGTGCGGCCGGTGGCCACGTCCCACAGCCAGCACCCAACCACCTTTCCGTCTATGTAGACCTGGTCGCTGCCCGCGAGCGTCTTGCCGTTGGGGCTGAGCGAGACCGAGCGCATGTCTCGGTCTTGCCGGGTCAAAGTGGTGATGGTGCGGCCGGTGGCCACGTCCCACAGTCGGACGCCGCCTTCGCCTCCGGTAGCAAGGGTCTTCCCGTCGAAACTGAACACCAGCGATTCGGTTTGGGGGGTGTTCAGCTTGACGGTGGTGACCCCGGTGCGCGCGTCCCGCAGGCGTACGTCGTAGAAATTGCCGGTGGCGAGGGTCTTGCCGTTGGGGCTGAACGCCAGAGAGCTCATGTCGTCTTGATCGGAGAGCACGGCGATGGTGTCGCCGGTGGCCACATCCCACAGTCGCGAGTCGGAGGCGTAGGTGGCGGCGGCGAGTGTCCTGCCGTCGGGACTGAACGCCAGAGCGGAGGCGTTTTGATCGGCGAATTTGTCAGACTCTGGCCAGAACTTCACAGCAGCCCCGGCAGCTGCGCCGACTACTCCTACTGCAAGCGTGCCGAGGACTATGGTGCGCCGGTGGAATCGTCGCCGGGTCGGCGGCGCTTCCGGTCGCTTGCCCGGCACCCTGCTCTGTGCCGGAGGTGCGATGTGCGTGGCATGGTCAGATGCTTTGAGGCGGCTCAACTGTGCTGCCTGCCCGGCGGTCGGGGCCTCACCGGACGCGTTCTTGGCTACCGGGCATTTGTCAGCGGTGTCCGTGCCGCGCTGGTTGGGGCGCGGGAGGTTGCGGGCGATCAGCCTGTGCCTCAGATGGGGGTAAAGCTCGGCGAAGGTCAGCACCGGGGGGCCGCCGACAACCCCTGCGCCAATCAGGTCGAGCAGCTCCCCGGTGAACGCGGTGTAGGTGTCGGCTTGCCCCGCGTGCGCGGTGCGGTCAGCTGCGGTGAGGGTATAGGTGCCTCGTACGTCGGTTATGTCAGCCAAGTGCTGCCGATCCCCTGCGAGCACATCAATAGCGCGACCGGAGTAACAGCAGTCCAGCACAACGGCTTTAACCTTGGCCGGGCTTCCGAGCAGAACGCTTCGGATCTTGGAGTACTCCAGTCCGGTAACGTCCGGTTCGTCGGCGAGGGTGTCGCTCACGGCGAGTACGAGATCCCCGTTCATGGTGACTGTGCCGTGGCCCACGAAGTACAGCAACAGCACACCGTTGGTGTTTTGAGCATGGCGGCGCAGATCGCTCATCACACGACGGCAGTCGACGGGATTGAGGATGCGAGTGACCTGGTCGTCGGGCCAGCCGCCCAACTCCTCATCGACGAGCATCCGGTGCACGCCCCGCAGGCTCTTTCCCGCGGCAGGCACGGACGGGAAGGATGGATCCTGGTAGGTGGAGACACCGATGAGCACGGCGCGGGAGCCGGATCGGTCGATTCGATCAGTTCCCGGTGTCATCGTCGCCGTCCAGCACCCGGGTGATCAGACCTATGGGATCGCTCACGCGCCGAGCATCGACCTCGACCGTGCGGCCATTGGCGGTGACGGTCACCTTGACGTCTGAACGCCGGGCGCGCAGCCACGCAGACAGTGACTGGGCCAACGCCACACCCACTCCGCCGGAACCTAGAGCGACAGTGATCACGTCAAGCCCGCTGCCGAGCTCCGTCTCTGAAACCTCCCTGCGCACGGCCTGGACGGCGCCCTCCAACTCACGCTCCGCGCGGAGCCAACCGACAAGCGCGGCCAACTCTCCAACCTCGTCGCCACCCCTGATACGAATCACAGCGTCCATGACCTTCATCATTTCAGGCTGATCGCCAACAGACAGGAAGTTGGCCTCTCGGCACTTTCCACCGCGACGGTGGACAGAGCCGTGAGGCGGGTCGGTCAGGTCGTTGACCCCGGGGTGATGAGGCGGACTTCGAGGTCGGCGATGCGCCGGTCCTGGAAGCGGAGATTCGAGCGGGCTGCCTTGAGTCGCTCGTCGAGGGTGCGGTTGTCGGCGGTCAGTTGACGGATCCGCTGCTTGAGGGTGGTGTTCTCGGTGGTGATCCGCTGAATGGCTTCCTCGGTCCACTCGGCTTCGAAGTCCCGGATCTGGCCAAGGAGTTCGCCGATGCGAGAGCGCTGGGTGCGGATCTCGGTGTGGACGGCCTTGAGAGCATTCTCGGCGTTCAGGGCGCGTTCGCGCCAGGTCGCCTCGCGTTCGTCGTCCTGTTCAGCGAGCGTGCGGGATTGGTGTTCGCCGGCCTGCGTCATCGCTGCGGCGACCGCGGCTCCGGCCTCGACGTTGTCGTAGAGGAAGGTGCGGGAGACGTCCGATCGGCGGGCGACGGCGGCGACGCTGACCTGGGCTCTCTCGCGTCGGAGCCGGGCGATGGCCTGGTGGACGCGCTCAAGGGCGGCTTCGGTCTTGCGGCGGCGGGCGGCCAGGGCTGCCGCGGTGCGGGGTTCGGGAACGGTGGCGGTGTTCATGCGGCTTCCTGTTCGGGGTCATCTCCGTCGGCTGTGCACGTATCGCTGTACTCGTCCGGCTCGTCGCTGCCCGCGTCGGCGAGGTCGGCGGCGCGGAAGGCGGTGGACCATGGGCGATGGAAGTAGTCCTGGGGTTTGCGTAGGTCCAGGGCGAGGGCCTCGTCGCGGAGGCCGAGGCCGGCCAGGGCCTTTTCCAGGCCGTCGATGGCGCGGGCAGTGGGCTCGAAGTAGCGGTGGAGGTAGTCGGCGGTGGCGTCGTCGGGGGCGCCTTCGGCCAGCAGTCGCCACTGCTCGCGCTTGCGCCGCCAGTAGAGCAGGTCGGCGCCGGACAGGACGAACTTGTCGCAGTTGTGGCAGTCGAGGGTTCCAGGGGCAGGTGCCGCCGTCGACGACGGGCTGGAAGGTGCAGAAGCCGCCCTCGGCGGGGGTGCTGCGGCGAGAGAGGTCGATGGCCAGGGCCTGGGCCTGCTCGTGGGTGAGCGGGGTGGTGTCGCTGGTGAGGAGTTCGCCGGGATGCGTGGTGCCGGGTCCGGCGACCCACACGTGCTGGAGGAAGTTCTCCAGGTCCGACTGGGTCAGGTGGACGTAGTGCTCTGCCATGCGGTCGGAGACCTGGCCGAGGTAGCGGCGGATGTGCGTCAGGCTCGCACCGTGCCGCAGCAGCCGGGTGGCCAGCGTATGTCGGGCCTGGTGGGCGACGTAGTGACCGCCGAGGTCAAGCTCGGCGATCCAGCTGCGGAAGCCGGTGTGGAACCAGGTGTAGGACAAAGCACGGCGGCCGTCGGGGTTGAGGATGTCGGTGGGGAACAGGGCCAGGTGAGTGCGTTCGGCAGCAGTGGGCGGCCGGCCGGCGTGCCGGTCGGCGTAGTGGGTCAGGGTCTTTTGGCGGCGTTCTTCGAGCCGGTCCAGGAGATGGTCGGGGATGCGGACGGCCGCGTTCAGATTGCCGACCTTGGTCTGGTCGTGCCAGAGCAGGGGCAGCCCGCCGTAGCGGCCGACGCAGTCCAGGCGGAGCTGGATGACCTCGCTGGCGCGCCGGCCGGTGACGATGATGGTCTCCCACATATCCCTCAGTAGCTGTTGTCTTTTCGATCTCGAGCGGTGGCGGTCGAAGGCGGATTCCCGGTCGGGTGATGCTGCCGTGGCCAGAGCATGAAGACGGGGCCTCCTGAACAGCTCGTGGGTGTCGAATCCATAGAGCAACAGGAGGCCCCTGGTGCCGCAGTCTTCCGTGTCCATGGCCGGGCAGTCCAACTCGGCCGCTCCATCGTGTGATTGCCTCGCGCACGTGTACGGCAACGCGGCTGACCGGCCCGAGCGGCAGCGCCGGTACCCGTCGGATATGACGGACGCGGAGTGGGCTGAGGTCCGGCCGCTGCTGCCGGTACCTGGCTGGATGCGCGGGCGGGGCGGCCGGCCGGAGGGGTACTGCCACCGCGCGATGCTCGATGCGATCCGGTACCTGGTCGACAATGGCGTCAAGTGGCGGGCGATGCCTGCCGACTTCCCTCCGTGGGACGGGGTATACGCCTTCTTCCGCCGCTGGCGCGACCACGCCCTGGTCAAGGAGTTCCACGACCGGCTGCGCGGCCAGGTCCGCGAGCGGCTGGGCCGGGACGCGGAGCCGACGGCCGGCGTGATCGACTCGCAGTCCGTCAAGGCGGACGCCGTCGTCGGCGTCGACAGTCGCGGCTTCGACGGCGGCAAACAGATCAACGGGCGCAAGCGGCACGTCGTGGTCGACACCCTCGGCCTGTTGCTGGGCGTGATGGTCACGAGCGCGGATGTCGGCGACCGCGCCACCGCCCAGGTCCTGCTGCAGCAAGTCGCCGACGTGCACCACTGGTTGGCCCTGGTCTGGGCTGATGGCGATTACACCGGCAGCCTCGTCGAATACTGCCTGCCACGTTCGCCCTGGTCCTGGCGATCGTCAAGCGCAGCGACGACATGCGCGGCTTCGTGGTGCTGCCCAAGCGGTGGATCGTCGAGCGTCTCTTCGCCCACCTGATGCGAAGTCGCCGCCTGGTGCGCGACTTCGAGCGGCGGACCAGCAGCGCCGAGGCGGTGATCTACTGGTCGATGACCCTGCTCATGACCCGCCGCCTGGCCCGCTCACGCCGCGGGCGAGCGTGAAGCGGCCGGGCGCCGGCTCGGCCAGCCAGCCGCGTGCGACCAGGCGTTTCGCTTTCGACCTCAGCGCTTCCACCCGCGCCGGAACCACGTCCATGCCGAACAAGGCGGCCATCTCCTGGCAGGTCATCGGCCCCTGCCCGAGCCGGGCCCGGTCCGCGAGCGCGGTGAGGATGCGCTGGTAGTCCACCGACAACGCTGACCACGCAAGCCCTTCACGCCACACCGGCACTTGCGACTTCGCCTTCGCTGCTTCCGGCGTGGACGACGCCTCCTCGGCCTGCCCGTCGGCGGTCGGTGCTGTCCGGTCGGCCTGCTCGTGGCCGTGCTCGGTCTCGTCTGCCGGGGCAAGCACCTCACTCACCCGCGAGCGAGCGATGGCCCATTCCTTCCAGTCCCGCTCGGCTACCGCCAGTTCAGCTTGGATGCGGTCGGCCTCCTCCCGCAGCTCGTCCACGCGACGGCGAGCGACGAGCTCGCGCTGTTCCAGCAGCCCCACGACCGACGGCATCCATGACCTCCACAGCAGCGGCGACACGACAGACCACCACTCCCACAGGATCATCGACCCTATGCCCGACCAGCGAAAACGCCGTCCTCAAGCCCGGAAAGACAACAGCTTCTCAGCACCGCACCGTCAAATTCTCAGCACCGCACCGTCAAATCACTCCGAACTACGCGTCACGGACGGCACTCGTTTCGACTATCTTCGAGCCTCTGAAGCACCCTTTCGTGAGCCGGCATGGTGGCCGCGCGCATAGCCAACCCTCGAACTGTGTTGCCCCACCACATGTGCCCCTGACCTGCATCTTCCTACCGTGTGCCAACACCTACCCGTCCCCACCGCACACGAGGAAGTGGCGCACATGGCCTCCGGAACCACCGCTCCCCCACCCCCCGCCAGCCTCCCCAGAATCGTCGCCGCCAGCCTCATCGGCACCACCATCGAGTGGTACGACTTCTTCCTCTACGGATCCGCCGCCGCGCTCGTCTTCAACAAGCTGTTCTTCCCGGGCTCCGACCCGCTCGTCGGCACGCTCCTGTCCTTCCTCACCTACGCGGTCGGGTTCGCGGCGCGTCCGCTCGGCGCGCTGGTCTTCGGGCACTACGGCGACCGGCTGGGGCGCAAGAAGCTGCTGGTGCTGAGCCTGCTGCTGATGGGCGGGGCGACCTTCGCCATCGGTCTGCTGCCCACCCATGCGACGGTCGGCAGCGCCGCGCCGGTCCTGCTCACAACGCTTCGCCTGGTGCAGGGCTTCGCGCTCGGTGGCGAGTGGGGCGGCGCCGTCCTGCTCGTGTCGGAGCACGGCGACGCCCGGCGGCGCGGCTTCTGGGCCTCCTGGCCGCAGACCGGCGCACCCGCCGGTCAGCTCCTCGCCACGGGTGTGCTGTCCCTGCTGACCGCCGTGCTCTCGGACGACGCGTTCGGCTCGTGGGGCTGGCGCGTCCCGTTCCTCCTGTCCGGCGTGCTGGTGATCGTCGGTTTGTGGATTCGTCTGTCCATCGATGAATCGCCCGTGTTCCAGGAGGCCCTGGCGCAGGCGGAGGCCCGCAAGGCGGCCAGGGACGCCGTCGCGGAGAAGCTGCCGCTGGTCTCCGTCCTGCGCCACCACTGGCGCGACGTCCTGGTGGCCATGGGCGCGCGCATGGCGGAGAACATCAGCTACTACGTGATCACCGCCTTCATCCTCGTGTACGCCACCACGCAGGCCGATGTCTCCAAGCAGACCGCCCTCAACGCCGTGCTGATCGCCTCCGCCGTGCACTTCGCCGTGATCCCGGCGTGGGGCGCGCTCTCGGACCGGATCGGGCGCCGGCCCGTCTATCTGCTGGGCGCGGCCGGGATCGGCCTGTGGATGTTCCCCTTCTTCTCACTCATCGACACGGGCGGTTTCGGCAGCCTCGTCCTCGCGGTGACGGTGGGTCTGGTGCTGCACGGGGCGATGTACGCGCCCCAGGCGGCCTTCTTCTCCGAGATGTTCGCGACCCGCATGCGCTACTCGGGTGCGTCCATCGGCGCGCAGTTCGCCTCGGTGGCCGCCGGCGCGCCCGCCCCGCTGATCGCCACCGCGCTGCTGTCCGACTACGGCAGCTCGACACCGATCGCCCTGTATGTGATCGCGGCGGCCGTGCTGACCCTGATCGCGGTGGGCGTCGCCGAGGAAACCCGGCACCGCGATCTGACCCAGGTCGATTCCGTGCCGGACGCGGAACCGGCCGGGGCGCACACGGTGGATGCGCGCACCGTCTGAGTCCCGGTCCGTGAGCGGCCCCGTGTGCATCCGCGCACGGGGCCGACGCGCGTGTCGCGGGCCGTCGGCAGCGCGGGCAGCCACGGCGTCCGGGTGTCCGAACCGGTGCGACGCCTCGGTCAGTGCCGGGCCGTCGCCGACAGCCGGTGCAGGCGCAGCGCCAGTTGTATCTCCAGGGTGCGGGCCGGGCTCTGCCAGTCGTGGCCGAGCAGCCGGCCCACCCGCTCCAGGCGCTGCGCCACGGTGTTCACATGGACGTGCAGCTCGTCCTTGGTGCGCGCCGGGCTCATCCCGCAGGAGAAATAGGCGTCGAGGGTGCGGACCAGATCCGTGCCGCGCCGTTCGTCGTAGGCGATGACCTGGCCGATCGTGCGCCGCACATAGGCGTCGATGTCGCGGTCCCCGGCGAGCAGCAGCCCCAGGAACCCGAAGTCCTCGGCGGCGGCTCCGTCCCCGGTGCGGCCCAGCAGGCGCAGGGCGTCGAGGCAGCGCAGTCCCTCCGCGTGGGCCGCGGCGACGGAGTCCGGGCGGGTGGCGAGGTCCCCCACGGGTGCGGAGGCGCCGACGGTGACCTCCTCGCGCACGGCCGTACCGAGCTGCCGGGCGGTGCGGCGGGCCAGTTCGGTCGCCGTGTCGCCCGGGTCGAGGGGCAGCAGCAGCACCGTGCCTCCGTCGCGGGCGGCGGCGAGCCCGTGCCGGGTGGCCGCGAGGTGGGACGCGGCGGACCACAGGCGCCGGCGGGCGGCCGCCTCCTGATCGGCGTCTCCGGTCTCCGTGTCGAGGCGGGCGGCCAGCACCACATGGGTGGCGTCGAGGTCGGCACGCAGCCGGGCGGCGCGCTCGCGCAGCAGACGCGGGTCCCGGTCGCGGGCGTCGAGGAGGTCGTCCAGCAGCTCGCCGCGGACGCGCTGCTCGGCCTCGGCAGCCGAGCGGCGGGCGAGCAGCAGCAGGGAGGTGACCGTCGCCGCGCGCTCCAGCGTGCGCTGGTCGACGGGGTCGAGCCCGGGATGCCCGCGCAGGACCAGCGCGCCGAGCAGTTCGCCGCCGGCTGCCACGGCGGCGACCCAGTCGCGACCGTGCCGCACGGCATGGCCCTCGGCGCGGGACGCCTCCAGGGCCGAGGGCGGGGCGGAGTCCGCCTCGGTGAACTCGACCGTGCCGTCGAGGACCTGGGAGACGGCGGCCGCCACGTCGTGGACGCCGCCGCCGCGCAGGACCAGTTCGGCGAGCCGGTCGTGGACGTCCGAGGCGCGCTCGATCACCGCACTGCGGTCGCGGATGATCTCGTTGGCACGGGCGAGCCGGTCCAGGGCCGAACGGGTCTCGGTGAGCAGGTTCGCGGTGTCGATGGCCGCGGCGGCCAGGGCGGCGAACGAGCCGAGGAGCGCGATCTCCTCCCGCTCGAAGACCCGGGCCCGCCGGTCGGCGGCGAACAGGACCCCGATCACCTGGGGGCCGATCATCAGGGGCACACCGAGGATCGCCACCAGGCCCTCGTCGCGCACGCCCGTGTCGATCGTCCGGGTGTGCTGGAAGCGGTCGTCCTGGAAGTAGTCGGGTGTCACGTACGGGCGGGCGGTCTGGGCGACGAGGCCGCCGAGCCCCTCCCCCATGGCGAGCCTGAGCTGCTGGAAGCGCGCGGCGACCGAGCCCTCGGTGACCCTCATGTAGGTGTCGCCCGCGGCCTCGTCGTGCAGGGTCAGATACGCGACGTCGGTGCGCAGCAGCGACCGGGCGCGCTGCACGATCGCCTGCAGGACGGCGTCCAGGTCGCGCAGCCCCGCCAGGTCGTGGGCGGTCTCGAAGAGGGCGGACAGCTCCGCCTCCCGGCGGCGTCTGCCCTCCATCTCCGCGCGCACGCGCAGCGCCAGCCGTCTGGCCTCCTCCAGCGCGCCGATGCGCTCGGCGGGCAGGCCCTCGGCACGGGCGAGCAGCACCGGCTGCTCGTACGCGTCGGCCGACGCGCCCCGGGCCAGGAGCTCCAGGAACGGCGCCTCGGCACCGGTGCCGGGGCGCTCCGAGGACTGTACGTGATCGCGAGACATGCCCCCAGGATGGCCCACGGCGGGACCATGCCCGCCAGGCCTGTGGACAACTCGTGACACGTCGCCGCTCAGTGCGCGGTCCAGCCGCCGTCGAGGACCAGCGAGGCACCGGTGACGAAGGAGGCCTGCGGACTGCACAGGTAGACGACCGCCTCGGCGACCTCCTCCGGCTCGATCAGCCGTTTCACGGCGCTGTCCTGGAGCAGCACCTCGGACAGCACACGCTCCTCGGGAATCCCGTGCGCCCGCGCCTGGTCCGCCAGCTGCTTCTCGACGAGGGGCGTGCGCACATAGGCCGGGTTCACACAGTTCGATGTGACACCGTGGGGGGCGCCCTCCAGGGCGGCGGTCTTGGACAGCCCTTCGAGCCCGTGCTTGGCGGCGACGTACGCCGACTTGAAGGCGGAGGCGCGCAGCCCGTGGACCGACGACACGTTGACGATGCGGCCCCAGCCCTGCCCGTACATATGGGGCAGCGCCCCGCGCATGAGCCGGAACGGGGCCTCCAGCAGCACGGTCAGGACGGTGCGGAAGACGTCCGGCGGGTACTCCTCGATCGGCCGCACCAACTGGAGCCCGGCGTTGTTGACCAGGACGTCGGTGCCGGCGGCGGCGAGCTCGGCCGCGTCGAGGTCGGTGAGGTCCAGGACGTGCGGCTCGACGGTGCCCGGAAGACCATGGGCCGCGCCGGCGAGGGCGTCGAGCCCGGCGGCGTCCCGGTCGACCGCTCTCACCTTGGCGCCGGCGGCGGCCAGCCGCAGCGCGCAGGCGCGGCCGATACCGCCCGCGGCACCGGTGACGAGCGCGGCGCGACCGCCGAGGTCGAGCGGGGGGGCGAGGGGGCTCGGGTGGGAGGGGGGCACGGTCATGCGATCACCCTAGGCAGCGCTCGTGCCCCACCCCATATGGTCACCACCCATACTTCACAGTGGATTGGTGGGGTCGAACCATGTGGGTGCATCCAGGAGCGCCTGCTTGATCCGGAACCGCCCGAACCGGTGCAGCTCCGGCAGCGCCTCCACCGCGAACCAGCCGACCTCCAGCGACTCGTCGTCGTTGACGCGCGCCTCGCCGCCGACGGCCCGGCAGCGGAAGGTGATGTCCATGTACTGGCACTGGTCCCGGTTGGGGTACGTCACCCGCTCCAGGGCCTGGACGAGGACGACCCGATCGGCGACGGCCCGTACGGCCGTCTCCTCGTACACCTCGCGCACGGCACAGGCGGCAGGTTGCTCCCCCGGCTCCGGGATGCCACCGATCAGCGACCATCTGCCGGTGTCGGAGCGGCGCCCCAGCAGCACGCGGCCGTCGTCGTCGAAGACGACGGCGGTGACGCCGGGGAGCAGCAGCAACTGATGACCGGCAAAGGCCCGGACCGCTCGGATGAATTCGGGAGTAGCCATGGGCCGACCCTAGTGGCAGGGCCTAGCGGACCGGTTCCGCGACCTCTCGGGCATCGAGACGGACGTCCCCGGCACCGCGCCGACGGCGCCCGCGGACCGACGAGGCCACCGCCCAGCCGAGTCCACCCGCCGCGACCAGCACCAGGGCCGCCTCGGGCAGGACGCCGAGCCGGGTGGCGGGCGTCTCGGAGGAGCGCAGCGGGACCTTCTGCACAAGCGTGTCGGCCACGAACATCCCGGTCCGCTGGGTGATCCTCCCGTCAGGCATGATGACGGCGCTGACGCCGCTGGTCACCGGCACGGTGACGGTACGGCTGTGCTCCACCGCCCGCACACGGGACATGGCGAGCTGCTGGTAGGTCATCTCGCTGCGGTCGAAGGTCGCGTTGTTGCTGGGCACCGAGATCAGCTGCGCCCCGTCCGTCACGGTCGTGCGGACCGTCCAGTCGAAGGCGGCCTCGTAACAGGTGACGAGTCCCACCTTGGCGTCCGCCATGGTGAACACGCCGGGCTTGTGCCCGCGGCTGAAGTCCTGGCGCACCATCGACGTCCAGTTCTTGTTGATGACGCCGAGCAGCGAGCGCAGCGGGAGGTACTCGCCGAACGGCTGCACCTGCCGCTTGTCGTAGGTGTCGACGGGGCCCTTCTGCGGGTCCCACAGGATCTGCTCGTTGTAGAGCCTGCCGTCGCGCTCGACGACGCCGCCGACCGACACCGGCACGCCGATCGCCTTGGCGGCCCTGCCGATCACGGCGGCGGCGTCCGGGTTGGCGAACGGGTCGATGTCGGAGGAGTTCTCGGGCCACAGCACGAGGTCGGGCCTCGGGACCGTACCCGCCGCGACCTTCGCGGCCAGGCGCTCGGTCTCGCGCGCGTGGTGGTCGAGAACGGCGCGCCGCTGTGCGTTGAACTCGAGGCCGGAGCGCGGCACGTTGCCCTGGACGACCGCGACGGTCGCGGTGCCGTTCTCGGCCTTGTCGCTGACGAGGGTGCGCGCGGCGACCGCGCCCGCCACGGGAACGGCGACGCTGAGCAGTGCCGCGACGGCCGCCCCGCGCCGCGGCATGCCCCCGGTGCGCCGGCCGTCCACGACGAGGCGCACGATCTCGCACAGCCCGAAGCCGCACAGCACGACCGCGAAGCCCAGCACGGGGGTGCCGCCGACCGCCGCGAGCGGCAGGAACACGCCGTCCGCCTGCCCGAAGGCGGTCTTCCCCCAGGGGAAGCCGCCGAACGGCGCACGCGCGCGTGCCGCCTCTCCCGCGATCCACACGGTCGCCGCCCACACCGGCCAGGCGGGCAGCCGGGAGACCAGCGCGACACCCGCCCCGACGAGCGCGACGAAGACCGCCTCCACCGCGACGAGCGCGAGCCACGGGCCGGAGCCGACCTCGACGCCGGTCCACACCAGCAGCGGCAGCAGGAAGCCGAGCCCGAACAGGTAGCCGAGGCCGAGGGCCGCCTTCCAGGTGCGGTCGCGCAGGGTCCAGCCGAAGACGGCGAAGGCCGGGACGGCCAGCCACCACACGGTACGGGGCGGAAAACTGACGTAGAGCAGCACTCCGGAGAGCGACGCGGCGACGGCCGGAACGAGGCGTCGTATGCGGCGGGCACCACGGGGCGTGGGTGCGACGCCGGGTTCGAGCAGTTCGGGCTCGCCCACGGAAGTTGCGCTGACGGTCACCCGGGGAGTGTACGGCGCGTGACCATGACGCCGACAGCGCCGCTGCCCCACGCCGGTCGCCCAGGACCACGACCGTCCGCGCCGGCGGTGGCGTCGGCGGTGGCGGTGGCGTCGGCGGTGGCGGTGGCGGTGGCCACGGCGCCGCCCCGCGAAGGCCCGCGGGCGCCGCGCACGTCGCGTCGCCGTTCCCCGGCGGCCGGCCCGCCCTGTCGTGCGGACCGTCCGGGCGTCGTGGGGTCCGGCGTGCCCACGAGGTGCCCCGCGCCCTGCGCCCGTACCGCGGCGGCACGGGAGCAGGGGCGTCAGGCCGTGTACTGATAGGCGGGGTAGGTCAGGTAGCCGGCGTCACCGCCCTGGTAGTACGTGGCCTCGTCCACGGGAGCGATCGGGACCCCGGTACGCAGTCGCTCGACCAGGTCGGGGTTGGCGATGAACGCGCGGCCGAAGCTGATGAGGTCGGCTCCGAGCCCGAGCCAGTGGTCGGCGTCGGCCCGGCCGGTCTGCTTCGGCCCCATCGGCAGCACCGGGTTCACGACGAGGGTGCCCGGCCATGTGCGCCGCAGGCCCAGCAGGACCTCCTCGTCGGTCGTCGCCTCGAGGTGGACGTAGGCCGGCTCGAGCCGGGCCAGCTCGGTCAGGAGCGCCGTGTAGAGCTGGGGGACGTCGGTCTCCTCGACGCCCCAGAACGTCGCACCCGGTGAGAGCCGGATGCCCGTCCTGTGCGCGCCGACGGCCTCCACGGTCGCGGACACCGCCTCCACCGCGAACCGGATGCGATTGGCCACCGATCCGCCGTAGCGGTCGGTGCGGAGGTTGGCGTTCGACGAGAGGAACTGCGCTATCAGATAGCCGTTGGCGCCGTGCAGCTCGACGCCGTCGAAGCCCGCGTCGACGGCACGGCGGGCGGCCCGGGCGTACGACTCGGCGTGCTCGGGCACTTCGGCGGTCTCCAGGGCGCGCGGCGTCGGCGCGGGCCGGGGTCCGGCCGGGGTGAACACCTCCCCGGCGGCGGGTACGGCGGACGGCCCGATCGGCTGCATTCCGGTGGTGTCGGGATGGGAGACCCGCCCGCCGTGCATGATCTGGGCGAAGATCCGCCCGCCGTTGGCGTGGACGGCGGCCGTCACCGGGCGCCAGGAGGCGACCTGCTCGTCGGTGTGCAGTCCCGGCGTGCCCGGATTGGACTGTCCGATCAGGCTCGGCTGCACGCCCTCGGTCACGATCAGCCCCGCCGTCGCCCGCTGGGCGTAGTAGGTCGCCATCGACGGCGTCGCCAGACCGCCGGCGGCCGCCCGGACCCGTGTCATCGGGGCCATGACCACGCGGTTGGGCAGCGTGAGGTCACCGAGCCGATAACGCTGGAAAAGGGTCGTCACATCAGGCTCCTTCCTGGTAGATGCCCTGTCCCGGGCACGGCTGCTACGCTAAAACCTGACATTGACGTCAGATGCAAGGTGTGTGCCACGAGTCACATCGGGAGGACGGCGTGCGCATCGGGGAGCTCGCGTCCAGGGCCGGGGTCAGCGTCCGGTCCCTGCGCTACTACGAGGACCAGGGCCTGCTCACCAGCACCCGCAGCACCAGCGGGCAGCGCCATTACCGGGACGAGGACGTCGAGCGGGTCGCGTTCATCCAGCGGCTGTACGCCGCGGGTCTCTCCAGCCGCACCATCACGGAACTGCTGCCCTGCGTGGACTCGCCGAGCGAGGAGAACTCCGATGCCGCGCTGGAGCGCATGGCGCAGGAGCGCGACCGGCTCTCCGCACACATCACCGACCTCGTCCGCACGCGGGACGCGCTCGACGCGCTGATGGACGCGGCCCGGGCGCATCGATCGAGTCTGCGGGCGGAAGCGGCCCGCTGAGCGCCCGGGAGGCCGCACGCTGCTCGCACGCGCCCTGGATGCGACGTTATGGTGAAGTATGTCCCAGACATGCCCGGTGATCACTGACCGGCCGGGATCCCTGATCGCCGGGTGAGGTGCTCGGCGTGCCTGAAGAGGACCGATCGGGAGTCGCGAGCATGGCCGCGCAAGCCGCTCATCGGGGGGATCTCCGGGGCGGGCTCGATCGCGTCCGGGCCGACCGGCTGCGCCTGCTCGATGCCATGGACGACCAGCTGGGGGACGCCCCGATGCTGCAGCACGCCCTGCAGCAGGCGGCGGCCGAGGTCGGAGCGCTGGGCGGCATGGCCCACATACGGGTACGGGACATCACCGAAGGGCTGCGGCTGGTGTCCAGCAGCGGCCTGCCCCCGGCGTTCACCCGCCTGTGGGAGAACATCTCCGAGGACGGCTCGGTGGCCCCCGCCCGGGCCGCACGGCGGGGCAGGGCCGCCGTCACCCCCACGGTCACCGTGCCCGAGCAGGCGTTCGGCCGTCCCACGCCCGCCGTCACCCAGGTCACCGGCGTCCCACCGGACGCCGGGATGGTGGCGGTGCCGATTCCAGGTCCGGAAGGCATCCTCGGCACCCTGTCCGTCCTCGTGCCGGGAAGCGGCGCACCCGGCCCCGAACAGCTGACGTTCCTGCAGGAGGTGGCCCGGTGGGCGGGGAGCAGGCTGCGGCTCGCCCCGCCCGGCCCGGAAGGCGTGGCGCCCGCGATGCTGCAGGAGTCGGCACTCGGCCGGGACAGGGTGCCCGAGTCCGCGGCCGGCGGGAACTGGGAGTGGGACCTGCGCAGCGGGGACATGGTCGTGGACGGGCCTCTGCTCGACGCCATGCGCATCGACCGGGGAGATTTCGCCGGCACGATCGAATCCCTGGCCGCCCACATCCACCCCGACGACGTGTCCTGGGTGGTGGCGGAGGCCGACCGGACCATCCGCGCCCGCAGCCTGTTCGACATCGAGTACCGGGTGCGGGGCACCGACGGCGACTACTCCTGGATCCGCAGCCGCGGCCACACGATCTCCGGGGAGGGCGGGGAACCGGCCCGCATGACCGGTTGCGCGTGGAACGTCACGGAAGCCCACGCCTCGCTGGAGTCGGTGGGCCGCGCCCTGCTCCACATGAGCGACGGGTTCCTCTCCCTCAGGGGCGACGGTCGGATCAGTTTCGTCAACGCGGCGGCCGAGCGTGTGCTCGGCCCCGCGCGATGCCTGGTGGGCCGGTTCCTGTGGGAGGTGCCGGCCGTGGGCGGGGTGCCGGGTCTGGCGGCCTGGTGCCGCAGGGCCGCCGCCGCGGGCGTGCCCGCCGAACACGATGCGCCGCTGCCGACCGACGGCCGCTGGAGTCATCTGCGGCTCGTCCCGGGCCCCGACGGGCTCGCCCTCTACATCACCGACGTCACGGAGAAGCACCGGCGTGAGGAGGCCGACCGGGCCGCCACCGAGCGGGCGTCCTTCGTCGCCGCGATCACCCGGACCCTCACCGAGACGGTCACCGCGCAGGACGTGGTGAACGCCGTCGCCGAGACCGCGCTGCCGTTCTTCGACGCCACCGGAATGCTGATCACCGCGGTGGAGGACGGCCGCCTCGGCGTCGTCGGCTCCGCCGGTCTTCCAGCCGAGTTCCTGAAGCGCTTTCCGCCCTCCCCCCTGGAGCGCCTCCACGGCTCCGCGCCCGCCACGCCGACGGCCGCCACCCCCGTGGGAGAGGCGATCCAGACCCGTGCCCCGGTCTTCACCACGTCGCGGGAGGACTTCACCGCCCGCTACCCGCAGCTGTCCGACTTCGCGGCCGGTATGCCGCACGAGACCATGGCGTTCCTGCCGCTGATCGTCTCGGGCCACCCCATCGGCGGCCTCACCCTCTCCTGGAGCCGGTCGCGCAGCTTCGACAAGAACGACCAGACGCTGCTCAACGCCGTGAGCGGCCTGGTCGCCCAGGCCCTGGGACGGGCCCGGCTGTACGACTCGGCCACCACCCGCGCCCGCGAGCTCCAGCGCGGTCTGCTTCCCCGGGAACTGCCCTCGCTGCCCGCGGTCACCGCGGCCGTCCGCTATCTGCCCGCCGGGCAGGGTGCCGAGATCGGCGGCGACTGGTACGACATCATTCCGCTGTCCGCGGACCGGGTCGCCCTCGTCGTCGGCGACGTCATGGGCCACGGCCTGCCCGAAGCCGCCGCCATGGGACGGCTGCGTACGGCGGTCCGGACCCTCGCCCACCTCGAACTGCCCCCCGAGGACCTGCTGGCCCGCCTCAACGACATCGTCGGCGACCTGGGAAACGACCGCTTCGCCACCTTCCTGTACGGCATCTACGATCCCGTCACCGGAGAGTTCTGCTACGCCAACGCGGGCCACCCGCCGCCCGCCGCCGTCCTTCCCGACGGCACCGTCTCCTTCTTCCCCATGGCCCCCAACCCGCCCCTCGGTTCCGCCGTCCCGCCGTTCGCCACCGCCAGCCGCCGCCTGACCGACGGCGGTGTGCTGGTCCTCTACACCGACGGCCTGATCGGAGGGAACGACCGGGACCTCGATCTCGGCATGGGCCGCCTCGCCCGCGCCCTGTCCACCACCTGTTCACGCGAGCGGGAGGACCTGGACGCTCTCAGCGACTCGGTCACCGCCGCCCTGCTCCCCGACGGCAGCCCGGCCGACGACGCGGTCCTGCTGATGACCCGGGTGCACCGCCTCAGGCCGGACGACATCGCCGTCTGGGACCTCCCCGACGACCCGGTCGCCGCCGGCCAGGCGCGCCGGCTCATCCACGAGCGGCTGGCCGGGTGGGGCCTGGACGACCTCACCATGACCACCGAACTGCTGGCCAGCGAACTCATCGGCAACGTCATCCGCCACGCCAAGGGCCCCATCCAGCTGCGACTGCTCCGCAGCCGTACCCTCATCTGCGAGGTCTCCGACTCCAGCCTGACCACCCCCCACGTCCGCCGCGCCGCCGCCACCGACGAGGGAGGCCGCGGTCTGCAGCTCGTCGCCGCCCTCTCCTGTCGCTGGGGCATCCGCTACACCGAGTCGGGCAAATGCATCTGGACCGAGCAGCTCATCCCGGACGGCGCGGACCGCGGGCGACGACCGCCGGTGGGGCGCTCGCATCAGGGCTGACCGAGGCGGCAGGCGAAGGCGTCCGCCCGGGGGAGCCGCGGTTCATCGTGCCGGATTTCCGCACTGCATAAGAAGATTGAGGCAACATCAAAAACTTCTCTCTTCGTCTTGCCGCTCGGCGTGAACGGGGGTTAACGTCAATCCGCTCGGCCGCACCTCGGTGGACCGGGTTTCCTTTAATGTCATGCCCACACCATGAGTTTGGCATCTTTCACACGCCGTACCTCTCACACAGCACAAGGCAGGACCCCAGCAATCCCACGGCGTGCCGCCGCGAGGCCACGCCGCACACGACCACCGCCCGGCACCGGCCCGGCCATGACGCCCCAGGGAGGTTCACTCGTGCCCACGCACCCGCCCGCCGTGCCGTCGCCACGAGCGCGGGGCCGCCACCGCCGTCAGGTGCCGTCGGCAAAGCCGCGCCGGACCACCGCGGCTCAGCCGGACGCCGAGGGCCTGCCCTGCGGCCGTCCCTGAACGCACCACCGCGGGGTTCGCAAACCCCGATTCGCTCCATGAAGGTTCCGTCAGGGGGAGAAATTCCTATGGGTACGAACAGGCACAGACCGACGCGATGAAAGAGCCGCTGCCGGAGTCGGCGGGGCCGACGGGATTCAGAATTCTCGGACCGCTGGGTATCACGGACGGGGTGGAAACGGTCGTCCTCCAACTGTCCAAACCCGCGACCCTCCTCGCCGCCCTGTTGCTGAATGCAAACTCGGTCGTCTCCACGGAATTCCTGCTGCGGGCCGTGTGGGGGGAGGAACAGCCCGCATCCGCGAAGACGGCCCTGCACGCCTGCGTTCTGCGACTGCGGCGGATCTTCGCCGGCCATGGAATCGCCAACAGCACCATCGAGGCCGTCCCCGGCGGATACCGGATCGCCGCCGACGCCGAGACCCTCGACCTCATACGTTTCGAGGAACTGCTCCGGTCCGCGGCCGCGGCCGCGGACCCCCAGGACGAGCTGCTCGCACTGCGCGAGGCGCTCTCGCTGTGGGAGGGACCCGTCCTCGCCAACATCCCCTCCGAGGTGCTGCACCGCGACGAGGCGCCGCGGCTCAACGAGGAGTGGCTGCGGGCCACCGAGTGGCTGTACGACGTGGAACTCGCCCTCGGGCGCTGCCGGCAGGTGATCTCCGAGCTCTGGCGGACGACTCGGGCGCATCCCGGGCACGAGCGGTTCTGGGAGCAGCTCATCGAGGCGCTGTACCGGACCGGCCGCCAGATGGAGGCGCTGGCCGAGTACCGCCGGGTCAAGCTCTACCTGCGGGAGGAGCTGGGCGTCGTGCCCGGCCCCGCACTGCAGAGGCTGGAACGGGCCATCCTGCACGGCGAGGACCTGGACCCGCGGGGGTCCCGTCATGGCGCCGCCCCGTCGCCCGCGGTCCTCACGCCGCCCCCGGCGCCCGCGCCCGAGTTCGCCCCGGTGCCGGGCCCGGTCTCCGGCTTCACCGGCCGGGACGAGTGCCGGGAGATCGCCTCCCATCTCACGGCGGAGCGGTCCGGCACGGCGCTGGTGGTGATCTCGGGGGCGCCGGGGGTCGGCAAGACCGCCCTGGCCCTGGAGGTGGCCGACCTGGTCCGCGGCCACTTCCCCGACGGCTGCCTGACGCACACCCCCGGCCGGGGGGCGCAGGCCTCCCCCGCCCTGGTGCCGCGCGGCCGCACGCTGCTCGTCCTGGACGACGTGACGGCGGCCGACCAGGTCCGGCCGCTGCTCGACGCGGGTCCGGGCAGCGCTGTCGTCGTCACCACCCGGCTGAGCCTGGCGGGCCTGGTGGCCACGCACGGCGGCCGGGTCCACCGCCTGCAGGCGCTCGACGAGGAGCAGTCCGTCCTGCTGCTGGCCACCGCCCTGGGGCCCGACCGGGTGGCCGCGGAACCCGAGGCGGTGCGTGGACTGGCGGCCCTGTGCGGGCACTTCCCGATCGCCCTGCGCATCGCGGCGGCCAGGCTGCTCACCCGGCCGCGACTGCTGGTCAAGGACTGCCTGACGTGGCTTCGGCAGGACCCGTACGGCCGGCTGTCGATCGCGGACGATCCGCAGATGTCGGTCGCCGGGCTGCTCGGCCGCGCGTTGGAGCGGCTGGACCCGGACACGGCCCAGGCGTTCCTGCGGGTCGCGGCCGCCGTGCCCCGCCCCTTCTCGACCGGCGACGCGGCGGCCGCCCTGGGGCTGCCCGACGCGGAGGCCGAGGAGGTCACGGAGCGGCTGGTGGACGCCGGGCTGGTGGAGGAGGCCGGCCTGCCCGGCACCTACCTGATGCACGACCTGTTACAGCGGTTCGCCCGGGAGATGGGGGCGCGGTCGGCAGCCGCGGCCGTCCGCTGACCCGGACGGCGCCAAGGGGCCGAACCCCGCGACACGCTCACACGCCTCGGCCCGCTGCCGGGTCGGGCCCTTCCGGTCCTCGGCCGTACCGGTCCGACCGGTCCTCGACATATGAAGCCGTCACCTCTACAGAGATGTTGCTGACATGGATGAAGCCTACGAGGCGATCGCCCGGACGCGGCCGCGGATCCGTCGGGACGTACTGTTCACCGAGACCCCTCGGGGGGTCCTGTTCCACAACGCGGACGGAGGATTCCATCTGGAGGGCCGGACGGCCTACCGGTTCGCCGCCCTGATGGTGCCCTTCCTCACCGGCGACCACCGGGTCGCCGAGGTCTGCGCGAGCCTGGGCGAGAGCCAACGGGCCATGGTCACCCGACTGGTGAGCGCCCTGTACGAGCGGGGCTTCGCCCGGGACGTCCCGGTGCGCGACGAGGCGGCTCAGTCGCCGGCCGAGCCGGTCGCCCGGCGCTTCGCCGCCCAGATCGCCTACGTCGACCACTACATCGACGGCGCCGAGGAGCGGTTCGAGCGGTTCAGGCGGACCCGGGTGGCGGTGGTCGGCGAGGACCTCGTGGCCCGCTGGTGCGCCCTCAGCCTGATCCGCAACGGCATCGCCCGCGTCGGTGTGTCACCCGGCCTGGACGCCCCGGAGAACGCCCTCTCGGAGGTGCGGGCCGAGGCCGCGGAGCTGACCGGGCAGGACTGCCCGGCGGAGCTCGCCGTCCTCGGCACCGCCGACGAGGCACGCCTGCTCGAGTGGGCGGACCTCGAGGGCTTCGACGTCGTGGTGACGACCGGCGGCGGGCCCGGGCCCCGGCAGCTGGTGCACCTGCTGCGGACCGGCGTCCCGGAGGGCAGGACCCTGCTGCCGTTCTCGGTCTTCGGTGACTCCGCCGTCGTCGGCCCCGCCATGACGTCCGGCACCACCGGCTGCTGGTACTGCGCCGCGCTGCGGCTCGGCGCCAACGGCGACCCGGGCACGGCCGCGGACCTGTGGAGCGCGGTCGCCCTGGGCACCCCCGTACGCGGCGCCCGCCGGCCCGGGCGGCCGCTCTCGGCCATGCTGGGCAACCTGCTCGGGTACGAGGTGTTCCGGCTCGTCACCGGGGCGCTGCCGGCCGAGACCGAGGGGCAGGTGGTCCTGCAGGACCTGGACTCCCTCGACACCACCACCGAACCGCTGCTCCCCCACCCGTGCTGCCCCCACTGCTCGGCCGCCGACGCGGAGGAGCCCTGGCCGGACGGCGCCCGGGAGCTGCCCGAGGCCCCACGGGCGGCCGCGGCCGGGCAGCCGGTCGAGGCCCAGGCCGAGGCCGAGGAGCTGGTGGGGCGACTGAACGCCCGGATGGACCTGGTGCGGCCCTTTACGGGGGTGTTCCGCCGGTTCACCGACGAGCCCTGGACCCAGACCCCGTTGAAGATCGGCTCGCTGAGCCTGTCGCTGGGCGGCACCGTCCGGCGGGAGATCGCCGCCTTCGACGTCCACACGGTCGCCGGGGCCCGGCTGCGGGCTCTGGACACCGCGGCCGCGGTCTACGCCGAGCACGTGGTGCCGCCGCGCGGGCTGCTCACCGGGGCCGCACTGGCCGAGGCCCGCGACCGGCTGCCCTCCGTGGCGCCCGGGGCGCTGTCCACCGCCAGCGGCACCGCGCCCGGCACCGACCGCGTCGGCCACTGGACGGTGGCGGTCTCCCTGCTCACCAAGGAGGAGGCACTGGTCCCCGCGGCGGCGGTACGCACCTTCGGGGAGCACAACACCGAGCGGCTGTGCGTGCCGACCAGCGGTGGCACCGGGGTCGGCGGCACGCCGGCGGAGGCCGCAGCCGCCGGACTGCTGTCGGCGCTGGCGTACGACTCCCTGCTGCGGGCCCTGCGGCGTACCGGCCCGGTGTCCCTGGTGGCACCGGAGCGGCTGTCGGCCGACGCGGAGCTGACCTTCCTTGCCGCCTCCGCCCGCAACCTGGGGCTCGACCTGGAGCTGCTCGACCTGGGCGAGGCCGGGCGCTCCGGCGCCCATGTGCTGCTCGCCCGGGCGCAGGACCCCGAGCGCGGCGGCTGGGCCTGGTCGGTGGGCGGCGCGCTGGGCCGGCGGGCGGCGGCTTCGGTGGCCGTCCGCGACCTGCTGGGCTCGGTGCAGCTGCGCCGGGACCCGGAGTGCGCCGGTGCGGTCGACACCGGCGACCCGCTGCTCGCGGACCTCGAGCCGGCGGCACTCGCCGTCACCGCCGAGGACGCGCCGCGGCCGGACGCCACCTGGGAGGACCTGCTGAGGCGGCTGCGCGAGGCGGGTCGGGACGCCCTGGCCGTCCGCACCGGCTCGGCCGACCTGCGGGCGGGCGGGCTGAGCGTGGTCAGGGTGCTGCTCGCCGGTGGCGGTGCCGATGCCGACTGAGGTCGCGGCCGGGCCGCAGGGGGCGTTCACCGCCGCCCTGGCCGGTCTGCTGCGCGAGGAACTGGCCGGGCACGGCTGGGAGTCGCCGCGGGTGTCGGTCTCGGCGCTGGGTCTGCGGGACGAGTTGGCGGTCGGCGTTCCGAAGGACGCGGCCGCGGCCGGCGCCCCGGAGGACGGGACGGAACTGCCGGTCCAGGTGTACGGGCACCACGCGCTGGTCGGCCCGCTGCCCAGGGGCGGCGCGACCGGGCGGGCCCGGCCGTGCCGGCTCTGCCTGGGGCGGCGCTGGCAGTCGGTCCGGCCCCGCTGGCTGCGGGACGCGCTGGAGCTGGGTTCGGGGACCACGGCGGCCGGGACGCCCGCGTACGCCACCGCGTTCGCCGCAGCCGCGGTGTCCGCACTGGCCGCGGCACACCGGGAGGGCACGTCCACGGACCGTGGGGACACCGGCGGCGGGGACACCGGCGGCGGAGGCGCGGACGGCGGGCCGGTCGCCGATGTCTACATGGTCGACCTGCGGACCCTGCGGGTGACCCGGCATCAACTGCTCGCGGACCCCGGGTGCCCGGTGTGCGGGCGCAGCGAACCGGACGACCGGCGGCTGGCCGAGATCGCGCTGCGCAGTGCCCCCGAGTACGCGCCGGGCGCCTTCCGGGTGCGCGGCATCGGGGAGTACGACCTGCCGACCGGGGCGCTGGCCGGCCCGGTGTGCGGGGCGCTGGGCTCCGCCACGGTGCACGACCTGGGGTCCGTCTCCACCTCGGCGGTCCTGGGCGCCTTCTCGATGCGCTCCGGGGAGTACCTGCGGGAGACCTTCTGGGGCGGGCACGCGGACAGCTACGCGACGAGCACCCGGATCGGCATGCTGGAGGGGCTGGAGCGGCTCGCCGGGATGCGGAGCCGGGCCAGGGCACCCCGGGTGGTGGCCTCACTGGAATCGCTGGGCGACGAGGCGCTGGACCCCCGGGTGTGCGGCCTGTACTCGGCGGACTTCCACCGGGCCAATCCCCACGTGGTGCCGTTCTCCGCGGACCGGGAGATCCCCTGGGTGTGGGGGTGGTCGCTGCGCGACCGGCGTCCGCTGCTGGTGCCGGAGATCATGGCGTACTACCACACGCCGGGCCTGGAGAACCGGTTCGTCCAGGAGAGCTCCAACGGCTGCGCCTCGGGCGGCTGTCTGGAGGAGGCCGTCTACTTCGGCCTGATGGAGGTCGTCGAACGGGACGCCTTCCTCCTCACCTGGTACGGCCGGGCCGCGCTGCCGGAGATCGACGCGGCCGGCAGCACCGACCCGCACACCCGCCAGATGACCGACCGGCTGGCGATGTACGGCTACGAGGCACGGTTCTTCGACGCCCGGGTGACCTTCCGCGGCATCCCCGTCGTGGTGGCGGCGGCGATCAGGCCCGACGGCGGGCCGGGCACGCTCTGCTTCGGCGCGGGCGCGAGCCTCGACCCGGAGGCGGCACTGCGCGGCGGACTGTGCGAGATCGCCACGGACTCGGTCAACCTGCAGGGCAGGTTCCGGCGGGACGAGGCCCGGCTGCGCTCGCTGGCCGCCGACTTCGACCTGGTGCGGACGCTGCACGACCACCCGTTGGTCTACGGGACGCCTCAGATGGCCGCGCACGCCTCCTTCCTGCTCGGTGAGCCGGGCGAGCCCCGCCCACGACGGCAGCCCATGGGCGAGACGTACGCCGCGGTCCCACGGCGCTCGGGTGATCTGCGCGAGGACCTGGAACGGTGCCTGGCGGAGGTCACGGACGCCGGCTTCGACGTCGTGGTGGTCGACCAGACCCTGCCGGAGCAGCGCGACCTGGGGCTGTGCACGGTCAAGGTGTTCGTGCCCGGCCTGATCCCGATCGACTTCGGGTGGGAACGCCAGCGGGCCCTGCTGATGCCGCGCATGCGCACCGCGCTGCGGGAGGCGGGCCTGCGGGACCGTGACCTGCGGCCCGAAGACCTCAACCCCGCTCCGCACCCCTTCCCCTGAGTGCACTCCGGCGCATCGCGCAGCCGAGCGTGCTCCCCCGCACCGCGCAGACAAGGACATCCCGTGGGTTTCGCTCATGAATACGCGGCCGCCATCCTGGCGCGCGGCCGGGTCCGTATGGAGCCGGCCGACTTCGCCCCCGACTGGTCGGACCGCCCGCGCAAGGCCAAGTTCTACCCCGAGGCCGAGGCGTTCCCGCTGCCGGACGGCGGCCTGCCGCCGGACGGCACGGTCCAGGAGGGCCTGTATCCGACGCAGGCCCCGGCGGGGCGCTTCACGCTGCCGCTGCTCTCCGGCATGCTGCTGGACTCCTACGGCCAGCTCGGCCGCCGCCTGGCGGTGCACGCCAACACCGACCTGGCCGAGCTGCCGTTCTATCCGCGGGCCAACTGGTTCCGGGGGGCGTCCTCCGGCGGCGGCCTGTACCCGGTGAGCATCTACTGGGTGTGCGGGGCGGGCGGCGCGATGACGCCGGGGGTGTACCACTACTCGACCGCCCGGCACGCCATGGTCCGCCTTTCGGCCGGGGACGTCTCGGGGGACGTGCGGGAGGCCCTGGGCGGCCTGCCCGCGGCGGAGGGGGTCGGCGACTTCCTCGTCCTGGGCGTGAAGTTCTGGCAGAACGCCTTCAAGTACAACAGCTTCTGCTACCACGCCGTCAGCATGGACGTCGGCGCGCTGCTGCAGACCTGGCGGATCTGGGCCGTGGCCCGGGGCCTGCCGATCACCCCGGCGCTGTGGTTCGACGAGGAGCGGCTCGGCCGCCTGCTGGCGCTCTCCCCCGAGGAGGAAGGCCTGTTCGCGGTGGTGCCGCTGCCCTGGCGGGCGGAGCGGGCGGCCGCGCCGGCGGTCGGCACCCTGCCCACGGCGGTCCGGCACCGGGACCGGGAGCGGTCCCGCCGGGTCCTCGCCTTCGAGACGGTGCGGCGCATCCAGGCGGCGACCCTGGAGGGCGCCGCGGCCCGGCCGGCCCCGAAGGCGTTGGACGGCGCCGCCGCCCGCCCGGCCGAGCCGGCGGGGCAGCGGTGTCCGCTGCCGCCGCCGACGCCGCTCGACACCGGGGTCCGTGACGTCCTGCGGCGGCGGCGCAGCAGCTTCGGGCGGTTCCGGGCGGGGCGGCCGATGAGCGCGGCCGAGTTGTCCACGGCGCTGGCGGCGACCGCGGCGACGGGGGCGCACAGCGACGCCGAGGGTCACGGCGAGGCCCGGCTGGCCAAGCTGTACGCCTTCGTCAACCACGTCGAGGGCATCGCGCCGGGGGCGTACGAGTACGACCCTGTCGGCCGGGAGTTGCGGCTGGTCAAGCCGGGCCCGCCCGGCGCGTTCCTGCAGAAGAACTACTTCCTGGCCAACTACAACCTGGAGCAGGCCGGCGCGGTGCTGGTGCCGACCGTGCGCACGGCAGCGGTGCTGGACGCGGTCGGGGACCGCGGCTACCGCCTGGTGAACGCCACGGTCGGCGCGATCGCCCAGACCCACTACACCACCGCCGCCGCGCTGGGCCTGGCCGGTGGTGTGGCCCTGGGCTTCGACAACCTGTCGTTCATCGAGGAGCTGGGGCTGCCGGAGGGTGAGGCGCCGCTGATCATCATGCTCATCGGCCACGAGCGGCCGGGGGCGGCCGACTTCCGCTACGAGATCGCCTGAGCGGGCGGGGAGAGGAGGCGGTGCCGTGACCGCAGAGACGGCCGAGCGGATGCCGGGCACCCGGCCGGCAGGGCCCGGAGGTGGCCCCGAAGAGGAGTGGTCCCTGAGGGAACGGTTCATGCTCCGGGTCGCGGGTCTGCCCATCGAGGCGGTCCAGGGGCTGCGCTGCCCCGGCAGCAGCCGCTGGGCCGAGGAGGTGCTGGCCGAGGAGGAGCGGCTGGGCTCGCGGGGCGCGGCGATCAGCGACCGGCTGCACCCGCTGGTCGCACAGGTCGACGACGACGGGCTGCGACGCGGGCTGATCCGGCTGCGCAGAAACGTCTTCAACGGCCGCCCGGCAGACGACCCGGCGGTGCTCGCCGCGCTGCGCTCCGCTCCGCATGCCGGGCTGGCCGACGACGTCGTCCGATGGGAGGAGCAGCGCGCCGCTCTGGCTCAGCTGCGCGCGCGAGGCCCGGCGGTGCTGGCCGCCGACCTGGTCCTGGCCCGCACCGAGCTGCGCCGCCTGGCCGGCGACGAGCGGCTGCGCAGGGGCCTGCAGCTGGCCTCGCCGGTGCTGGCAGGGCAGTTGGACGCCTTCGTGCGGCACGACCCGGCGCGGCCGCCGGACAAGCGGCGGCGCAAGGTCGAACGGTCGCTGCTCGCCTACGTGTACCGGATGGCCTGCAAGACCAGCCCGTTCAGCACCTTCACCGCGGTGGCCGCGGGCCGCTTCACGCCGGAGCCCGCACCGGAGGCGGCGGAGGCGCACGTCGTGCGGGTCGCCGACGAGTGGTCGAGCCATCCGCGGCTGAACGTGGTGGCACTGTCCCGGCTCGCCGACCTGATCCTGGCCGACGCCGAGCGGCGGGGCGACCTGCCGGTCCGGCTGGCGTCGGGCTGGGGCGAGGACGACGACCGGATCCGCTACGTCCGCCGGTCGGTCATGCTGGGCGACGACACGGCGGCGGTGACCCTGGACACCGCCCGCGACCGGGTCTTCTTCCTGCGCCGCAGCGGCACCCTGGACCGGCTGCAGCGGTTGTTCGGGGAGCGGCCGTCGGTCCGTTACGGGGAGATCTCCGACTGGCTCTGCCGCGATCAGCGGGCCGAGCCCGAGGAGGCCGGGCGCTATCTGTCGGCGCTGGTGCAGCTGGGCATGGTGCAGGTGCCGTGCCTGTCGGTCGACGTGCACAGCCCCGACCCGGCCCGGGACTTCCAGGCCGCCCTGCGGGCACTGGACCGGGACTGGGCGCGGCGGCTGGCCGACGCCCTCGACGGCCCGGTCTCCTGCCTGGACCGCTACGCCGGGGCCGACGCCGCCGAACGCGGCCGCCTGCTGGCCGAGCTGCGCGCGGGCCTGCAGGCGATCCAGCGGGAGCTGGGCGACGAGACGGCGACCCTGCCGCAGACCATCCTGTACGAGGACGTACGGGCCGGCGGCGGGAGCGTCTCCCACCGGTTGCCGAAGGAACCGGCGGACGGGGCGGGGCCGCACCGTTCGCTGCGTGTGCTGGAGCGGGCGCTGCAGGCGTTCGACCGGACGATCGCCCACCGGATCACCTTCAAGGGCTTCTTCCTGGCCCGCTACGGCGCCGGCTCCCGGTGCGACGACGTGCTGAAGCTGGTGCACGACTTCCGTGAGGACTTCTACGACCAGTATCTGACGGTCAGCAACCGCCGGAAGGCGTTCGACGCGGAGGGCGCGTACGTGCCCGAGGCCGACTGGCTGCACCTGCCCGGGATCGCGGCGCTGGACGAGGCCAGGCGGACGTTCACCGGTGAGCTGCGCCGGCTGTGGCAGGAGCACGGGGGCGAGGCGGAGGTACGGCTCGGCGAGGAGGCGCTCGCCGCGGTGGCCGACCGGCTCGGCGAGGTGGCGCACGTCTTCAGCCCGCGGACGCACTTCGTGCAGCCGGTGCACCGCGAGGACGACCCGCACCTGGTGCTCAACCAGTCGTACGGCGGGCTCAGTTTCCCGTTCAGCAGGTTCACCCACTGCTTCGACGGTCCGGCGGCCGGCCCGGACGGAGATCTCTCGGACCTGCTGCGGAGCGCGGCGGCCACGGCCCGGCCGGCCGGGGCGGTGCTGGCCGAGCTGACCGGGGGCTTCGCCACCACCAACCTCAACCTGCACGGCCGGCTCGCCGAGTACGAGATCGTCTGCACCGGCGAGACCAGTTCGGCGCCGGCCGACCGGCAGCTGCCCGTGGAGGATCTCTGCCTGGAGCACGATCCGGTCGCCGACCGCCTGGTGCTGCGGTCGAAGCGACTGGACCGGGAGGTGGTCCCGGTGTACTTCGGCTACCTGGCGCCGCAGATGCTCCCGGAGATCCCGCAGACCCTGCTGCTGCTCTCCCCCACCTGGATGATCCCGCTCGACGTCTGGGGCGGGGTGCCGGAGGGCCCCGCCCGTGACGGGGTGACCGTACGGCCGCGGATCCGCTGCGGCGACGTGGTGCTGAGCCGGCGCACCTGGAAGGGCCCGGTCTCGGTGCTGCCGCTGCGCACCCCGGGGACGACCGACGACGCATGGTTCCTCGGCTGGCAGCGCTGGCGCCGCACCCACGGGGTGCCCGCCCGGGTCTACGTCACCGTCGGCGCCGCGGGCGGCCGGGGTGCGGCGGCCCGGGCCACCCGCGGCAAGCCGCAGTACGTGGACTTCGACAGCCCTCTGGCGCTGGCCGTGCTGGAGAACCTGTTCGCCTCCCCCGAGGACCTGGTCCACCTGCAGGAGGCCCTTCCTGACGAGGACGACCTGATCACCCGTTCCGGCCGCGGCTCCCACGTGGCCGAACTCGTCCTGGAGACCCTGACCGTGCGCCGGCCGGGCGGCGCACCCACCTCCCCGGCCCCGGCCGGCATCCCCAGCGAGGCCGTCGAATGACCGAGATGACCGACACGACCGAGACACCCCCCGTGCCCCCCGGCGGGCCGGGCGGACAGTGGCAGGCCCTGCACATCTTCTACGCCGCCAACCCGCGGCCGCTGCTGCTGCAGTGCGTCCGCCCGCTGGTGGACGGCCTGAAGGCGGAGGGACTGCTGGAGGGGTACTTCTTCATCAACTACTGGCTGGAGGGCCCGCACATCCGTCTCCGGCTGAAACCGGCCGCGGAGGCCGCCACCGAGGAGGTGCGGGTCCGCGCGCAGCGCGCGGTCGGCGACTTCCTGCGGGCCCGGCCGGCGCTGTACGACGTGGAGGCGTCGGGGTTCCGCGCCGAGATGTACAACACCCTCTTCGGGCTGGAGTACCGCGAGGAGGAGAAGGGGCGGTACCTCGGCGCGGACGGGCGGATGAGGCTGCGGGACAACAACACCTGCAGCTTCGAGCCGTACGAGCCGGAGTACGGCAAGTACGGCGGACCGGCCGGCGTGGCGCTCGCCGAGTGGCACTTCGGGCACTCCAGCGACCTGGTGATCGACGCGCTGGGCACCCTCAACCTGCACCTGCGGACGGTGGCGCTGGGCACCGCCGCCCAGCTGATGCTGGTGATGGCCGGTTCGTTCCTGCGCGACCGGGACGCGGTCACCGAGTACGTCGACGCCTACCACCGCTTCTGGCACAAGTCCTTCGCCGGGACGGACCTCATCGGCAGCGAGGAGTACGAGAAGGGCTACGAGGCCATGCCGGCGGGCCTGGGCCGCCGGTTCGGGTCGGTGCTGGAGGCCATCTGGCAGCGGGAGACCGACCGGCTGCCGGCCTTCCTGCGCGGCTGGGCCGCGCACTGCACCGAGTCGGCGCGGCGCGCGGCGGACCTGGCCGTCCGCGGCGAGTTGGTCTTCCGCCCCTGGGACGACAGCCGCGACGAGCGGGTCACCGATCCCGCGCACGCGCTGCCGCGTCTGCTGTTCCCCTACATGCACATGACCAACAACCGGCTGCACATGACCATCCGGGACGAGGCGTACCTGTCGTACGTGCTCGGCCGGGCCCTGCGGGAGGAGCAGGCGGCGGATCCGGCCGCCCCGTCGGGCGGTCGGGGATGACCGCCGGGGCGCCGTCACGGGCGCTGGCCGCACAACGGCCCGCGCTGCGCCCGGACGTGATGCTGAGCGGCCCGCTGCTGGACGGCTCCGCCACGGTGCACCTGGTCGAGGTCGGGCGGAGCGGCCGGTCGTTCCTCATGGGCGACAAGGAGTACTTCCTGCTGGCCCGGCTGGACGGCGAACGCACGCTGGGCGAGCTCGGCGAGGAGTACGCGCGGCACTTCGGCCGCCGGCTGGGCGACGCCAACTGGGCGCAGCTGCTGCGGCTGCTGTGGACCAAGGGCCTGCTGGCCGGGGCGCCGGACGCGGCCGTGGAGCCAGAGCCGTCGCGGCGCGGGGTGCTGGCAGGCACGTTCGAACTGGTCCCGGACGCCACCGCGCTGACGGACCGGCTGCTGCGGGTGGCCGGCTTCGCGCTGCGGCCCTGGTTCCTGCTGCCGGTCCTGCTGCTGGCCGCGGCGATGGAGGCGCAGGTCGCCGCCGGGCTGGGCGGCTACCTGCGGCAGAGCCGCCCGCTGCTGCACCAGCCGGCCTCCCTGGTGGCCGTCGGCTGCGCGCTGTGGCTCAGCTCGGCGTTCCACGAGCTGGCGCACGGGGTGGCCGGACGCCGTTTCGGCGCACGGGTGAGCGGGATGGGGCTGCGCTGGCGACTGCCGGTGGTGATCGCGTACTGCTCGGTGGACGGCCTGCCGTACCTGCGCTCGCGGTGGCAGCAGGCGGCCGTGTCGGTGGCGGGCACGGTGGCGAACCTGTTCTTCCTGCTGCCTTTCTGGGCGCTGCACGCCGTGCTGCCGCACGGTGCCTCGGCGCGGTCGGCCGTCGCCGGGCTGCTGCTGGCCGGCAGCGCGCTGGCGCTGGTCAACCTGGTCCCGCTGCCGCCGTTCGACGGGTACAAGATCGTCGGCCAGGTGCTGCGGGTGCACCGGCTGGCCTCGGGCAGCGGCCGCTACCTGGCGCTGCGGGCCGCCCGGCTGCTCGGCCGGAGGACCGGTGCGCCGGGCGGCACGTACTCCGGGCGGGCCCGGACCGTGTACACCGCCTACGGCATCGGCGCGGTCCTGCTCCTGTGCGGCGCGACGGCGGCCGTGACGGCCGTCTGCGACCGGGCCCTCGCCCCGCACCTCGGGGCCTGGGTGGACGTCCTGCCGGGAGGACTTGCCGTCGTCCTCCCCGTGCTCAACGCACTCGGCGGCAGGTGGCGCGGGCGAGGCCCGACCGCGCGTACGGCACCGGAATCCCCATCCACGAAGAGGTTCGAAGGAACATGACCGAGACAGCCGGAGATCCGGCACCCGCAGTGGTCCTCGAGGCCGTGCGCAAGAGTTACGGCGGCCGGGAGGCGGTGGCCGGCATCTCGCTGCAGGTGCGGCACGGGGAGTTCTTCGGACTGATCGGTCCGAACGGCGCGGGCAAGACCACCCTGGTCGAGATCATGGAAGGGCTGCGGCAGGCCGACTCCGGCACGGTCACCGTGTTCGGCGAGAGCCCGTGGCCCCGCAACACGGCCCTGCTGCCGAGGATCGGCGTGCAGACCCAGTCCTCCGCCTTCTTCGCCCGGCTGACCGCCCGCGAGCACCTGCGGACGGTGGCCGCGCTCTACCGGACCGACGACGACGCCGCGGAGCGGGCGCTGGCCCTGGTCGACCTCACCGACCGGGGGGACCAGCGGATCGAGGCGCTCTCGGGTGGCCAGCGGCAGCGACTGGCCATCGCCGCCGCGCTGGTCCACGAGCCGGAGCTGATCTTCCTCGACGAGCCCACTGCGGCCCTGGACCCCCAGGCGCGCCGCTCCCTGTGGAGCGTCCTGCGGACCCTGAGGTCGCAGGGGCGCACCATCGTCTACACCACCCACCACCTGGACGAGGCCGAGGCGCTGTGCGACCGGGTGGCCATCGTCCGGGCCGGCCGGGTCGTGGCGCTGGACAGCCCCGGCCGGCTGCTGGACGCCCTGGGTGCCCCCACCCGGCTGGTGATCCCCGCCGACCGGATCACGGTCCAGGAGGCCGCGGACATCGGCGGGGTCGACCGGGCCGTCCTGGAGGGGATGTCCGTGGTCATCGAGACCCGCAGTGCCGGCCGGGTGCTGGCGGCGGTGGACGCGGCCGTCGGCCTGGAAAAGGTGCAGACACGCACCGCCACCCTCGAGGACGTCTATCTCGCCCTGATCGGATCGGAGCAGAACGCGTGAGCGCCTACCGCGCCCTGACCAAGGCCGGCTACCGGGCTGCCTACCGGGACAAGACCACCATCTTCTTCACCTTCGCCTTCCCGTTGATCTTCCTGGGCATCTTCGGAACGATCTTCCGCGACGAGCCGCCGGGCAAGGACGGGCTCAGCTCCATCGCCCACATCGCCCCCGGCGTGCTGTCCTGGGGCCTGGCCAACGCGGCCGTCTTCGGCACCGCCTTCACCCTGGTGCAGTGGCGGCGCGACGACCTGCTGCGGCTGATCCGCCTGACGCCCACCTCGCTCGGCTCGGTGCTGGCCTCCCGGTACGTGCTGTCGCTCGCCGTCGCCGCGGTGCAGGCGGTGCTGTTCGTGGGCGTGGCCATGCTGCCGGTCTTCGGCCTGCGCCTCGGCTCGCACTGGCCGCTGGCCGTCCCGGTGCTGGTGGTCGGCATCACCGCCTTCCTGGCCCTCGGCCTGGTCATCGGGTCGCTCGCCAACACCCCCGAGGCGGTGTCCGCCGTCGCCAACTGCGTGATGATGCCCATGGCGTTCTTCTCCGGCGCGTGGATCCCGCTCGACACCCTGCCCGGCTGGATCCGGACGCTCTCCCGCGTGCTGCCGCTCCGCTACCTCAACGACGCCTTCACCGGGACCGTCGCGGGCCACGCCGGACTGGGCGGCGTCGCCGCCTCCTGCGGCGTGCTGCTGGTCTTCACCGCCGTCCTGGCCGGCGCCGCGCTGCGCATGTTCCGCTGGAGCAACGCGTCATGACCACCGTGATCGGGACCGCCCCGGACGACGACGCGCCGCCGGACGCCCCGCCGGACGCCCCGCTGGAGGCCGCCAGGCTGCAGCTCCAGCAGGCACTGGACGAGTGGATCTCCCGGACCGGCCCACTGCCCCCCGGAGCCCCGGGCCCCGTGGTGGTGCCGCTCGGCACCGCCGACGCCGGCGCCTTCGACGGCGACCCGTACCGGAGCCTGCGGCGCCGGGCCAACGTCCACCTCGCCGCCGACGCGGTGCTCGTGGGCCCCTGGGGCGGCGCCGACGACGACACCGCCGCGTGCGGCAACTGTCTCGCCCTGCGCTGGCAGCGGCTGCGCTCGCGGTCGCAGCGGGAGGCCCTGGAGACCGGTGGCGGCCTGCGGGCGGCGGGAGGGTGGCCGCTGCTCACCGGCTACCTGGTGGACCCGGTGTGGGCCCTGTACCAGCAGCGGATGGTGCCCGGCGCTGCGACCGCGCCCGCCCGGCCGGCCGACGACCCTCGCGCCGCCGACCCGCGCGCCGCCGCCGACCTGTCGCTGCCTCAGGTCAGCCGACTGGACCTGGCGACCCTGCGGGTCGAGACGGTCCCGCTGCTGCCCGACCCGCTCTGCCCCGTCTGCGCCCGGCCCGGGCCCGAGCGGGCCCCGGACGCCGTGCTCGCCCTGCGCTCGCGTCCCAAGCCGGCCCCCGGCGTCCACCGGCTCCGGCCGGCGGCGAGCTACCCCGTCCCCACTCGGGCGCTGGCCAACCCGGTGTGCGGTGCGCTGGGCGCCAGGGTTCATCTCAACGTGACCTCGCCGACCACCGCACCGGTGTCCGGCGCCGCCTTCGTCCGCGGCTACGCCGGGCTCACCGATGTGAACTGGAGCGGTCAGACCAACGCGTACGCCTCCAGCCGCGACCTTGCGTACCTGGAGGGCCTGGAACGGTACGCCGGCACCCACCGGCGCCGGGGCACCCTCCCGGTGGTGGACTCCTGGGAGAACCTGCGCGAGGAGGCCCTCGACCCCCGCACGTGCGGGGAGTACGCACCGGAGACCTATCGCGACGACCCGGCGGTACGCCCCTTCGACCCCACCCGGGCGATCCCCTGGGTGTGGGGCTGGTCCCTGCGGGACGAGCGGGCCCTCCTGGTGCCCGTGCGGCTGGTCCACTACAGCGCGCAACTACGGGACGACGGCTTCGTCTTCGAGTGCTCCAACGGCTGCGCCACCGGCAGTTGCGTGGAGGAGGCGATCCTGCACGGGCTGCTGGAGCTGATCGAGCGGGACGCCTTCCTGCTCCACTGGTACGGCGGGGGCGCGGCGACGGAGATCGACCTCTCCGGTCTGGAGAGCGGTCCTGTGCGGGCCATGGCCGACCGGGCGGCGCTGCGCGGCTACCGCCTGCACGCCTTCGACAGCCGGGTGGACCTCGCGATCCCGGTCGTCACCGGCCTCGCGGTCCGCCGCGACGGCGGCCCGGGCCATCTGTCGTTCGCCGCCGCGGCCGCCTTCGATCCGGCACAGGCGGCGGAGGCGGCGCTGTCCGAGGTGCTCACCTACATCCCGCACCTGGCACAGCAGGTCCGCGACCACCGCCCCGCCCTGGAGCGGATGGTGGAGGACTACGACGAGGTCAGGCACCTGCCGGACCACGCGCGGCTGTTCGGGCTGCCGCAGATGGCCCGCCACGCGCGCACCTACCTCGAACCGGCGGCCGTCCGCACGGCCGGGGAGCTCTACGGCGACTGGGAGGGGGTCAGGCCCCGCTCCGGCGACCTGCTGGACGACCTGCGGTACTGCCTGGACCGGCTGGTGGGCGCCGGTCACGACGTGGTCGTCGTCGACCAGACCACCCCCGAGCAGGAGCGCGTCGGGCTGCGCACGGTGGCCACCATCGTGCCGGGGCTGCTCCCGATCGACTTCGGCTGGCGCCGGCAGCGCGCGCTGCGGATGCCGCGGCTCCGCACCGCGTTCCGCCGCGCGGGGATGCGCGGCACCGACCTCGCCGAGACCGAGATCCGCCGGGTGCCGCACCCGTTCCCCTGACGTGCGAGGCCCCCTCGGCGGACGACGGGCGTCACCGAGGGGGCCTGCGGCAGACCGTGGAGGTCAGGCGCTGCAGCTGGTGGTGCTGGTGGTGGAGGAGCAGGTGCTGGTGGAGGAGGCCAGCTCGATCTCGGTGGCGTCCGAGTAGTCGGAGAGCTCGAAGGTCTCCGACTCCAGCTCCAGGATCTCCTTGGCGAGGGTGTCGAGGTCGGTCTTGGCCATGGCTGCCTCCTTGGGGGTGGACAGGACCTCCGGCGGTTCCGGGGCCCTCCTGCACCGGTGCCATTCCAGCAATCGCCGCTGGCAGATCACCCTCTCCTCTGCTGACCACCCGCTGACGCCCCGCTGACGCCGGCTCCGTCGCCGGGCCGCCGCCACGGCCGACCGGCCCGACCGCCTCCGGGACATCGGGCCCCGGCCCCGATCACCGAACCCCCGACTCTCTCCCTCGCCGCCCCAGTCCCCACTCCCCAAGTCCCCCAGTCCCCCAGTCGCCAATTCCCCAGTCCCCCCGTCCTCGAGGAGCCGACGTCGATGAGCACCACCACCCCGCCCATGGACCGCGTCCCGGCTCTCACCGCGGACGTCCTGGTCCCGGCCGCCTCCCTCTACCTCGACCTGCACGGCAACCCCGAACTGTCCGGTGCCGAGCAGCGCACGGCGGAGCGCTTCGCCGATCGGCTGGCCGAGGCCGGCTGCACGGTCGCCACCGGCGTCGGCGGGCACGGCGTGGTCGGCCGGCTCGGCGACGGCGAGCGACCTGTGGTCATGCTGCGCGCCGAACTGGACGCCCTGCCGGTCCGCGAGGACACCGGACTGCCCTACGCCAGCACCGCCGTCTGCCGCACCACATCCGGCGAGGAGGTACCGGTGATGCACGCCTGCGGCCACGACCTGCACCTGGCGGCGGCCGGGGGCGCGGCCACGGTGCTAGCCCGGCTCACCGACGCCTGGCGCGGCACGGTGCTGGTCGTGGGGCAGCCCGCCGAGGAGACCCTCACCGGGGCCAGGGCCATGCTGGAGGACGGGCTGTACTCCCGGTTCGGTGTGCCCGACGTCGTGCTGGCCCAGCACGCGGCCACCCTGCCGGGCGGGACGGTGGCGCACGGCCGCGGGCCCGTGATGGCCTCGAGCGTCGACCTCCGGATCACCGTCCACGGGACCGGCGGACACGCGGCCTCCCCCCAGCTGGCCGTCGACCCGGTGGTGGCGGCCGCCGCGATCGTGCTGCGGCTGCAGACCGTCGTCTCCCGGGAGGTGGGACCCGCCGAGCCCGTGGCGCTCACCGTGGGCTCGCTGCACGCCGGGGCCCGCAGCAACGTGATCCCGGACCGGGCCGAGCTGGGGGTCACCGTGCGCGGCTACTCGGACGCCGTGCTGGACCGGGTGTCCGCGGCCGTGCGGCGGATCGTGCGCGCCGAGTGCGCCGCGTCCGGCTGTCCGCGCGACCCGGAGGTCGTCGAGGTGTCCCGGTCCCCGGCGAACGTTCCCGACCCGTCGGCGACCCGGGCGGCGCGGTCCGCCCACGAGGCACTGCTCGGCGCACGGCGGGTGACGGACTGGCAGCTGTCCATGGCCGCCGAGGACTTCGCGCTGTTCGGCCCCGCCGGGGCGGCACTGCACGGTGCAACGGGCGTGCGCACCGCGTACTGGATGCTGGGCACCGTCGCCCCGAAGCGGTGGGCGGCGACCCCGGGGACCTCGGCCGCCGAGAAGGTGTCCGGCCTGCCGTCGAACCACTCGCCGCGGTTCGCCCCGGACCTGCGCAGCGCACTGCCCACCGGGATCTCCGCCATGGCGGCGGCCGCCCTGGTACACCTGGGCAGCCCCTGAGCCGGGAGGGCGTGCCGGACGCCGTACTCCTCGGCGGGCGGGTGCCGCACGGCTCGCAGCACGCCCTCGACCGCGGCTCGTGCCCTGCCCGCGGACCCGCCGCCGGGAACGCCCACCGGCCCCGGCGGCGCGCCGGTGCGCCGGTACGCCGGTACGCCGGTGCGCCGGTGCGCCGCCGGGTCACGTCTCCCGTACGGGTGCGTACGCCTCGGGGCGCAGGCCGAACGTCCAGGCGACCCCCTCTCTGGCCTCCCGTGTCGTCGGGGGCACGCGGAGCCAGTAGGTGCGGTGCGTGCCGTCCGGTTCCGGGGTCGAGTTGAGGACCTCGACCATCACGACGGGCTCGTCGCCCGGGAGTTCGATGCTCCAGAGGATGCCGGTGCCGTCCCGGTGGAGGGGCCGGGCGCCGGAGTCGCTCAAGTAGCGGTCGTAGCCGTAGTACTCGAGCATGACCCGCCGCAACTCGGCGTTCTCCTCCGCCCTGATGTGCTCCGGCGTCAGCGTGGGGAGCGTCTCCAGGAAGGCGCGGGGCACCGGCATGCCGCGCCAGGCGTACAGGGCGAAGCCGTCGGGGAAGGCCAGGGCGGGACCGTCTCCGTGGTCGAGCCGGCCGGCCTCGTCGCGATGCAGGGCCACCGGGCGCTCGCACACCACCGCCGCCTTCTCGAACGGCCACCACCAGCCGGCGCTGCGGCACACCTGCGCCAGCCCGTCGAGCGGGGGCCCGTCGGCGGCGAGGGCCGCCAGCCAGGGCGCGTCGTGCTGTCCGAGTACGGCGTCCAGCAGGATCAGCCGGATCTCGGTCACGGCGCCCGGGTCGTCGGCGGCGAGGTCGTCGAGCACGCCCGCACGGATCCGGTCGACCAGCGCCTGGGTGGTGTCCCACAGCCGGCCGCCCGTCGCCGACCAGTGCTCCGACCAGCCCGCCGCACCCAACTCCTCGTGCATGCGGCGCCGTTCGGCGGCCCACGGTGCGGTGCGCACCGCCTCGCGCACGCTCCGTCCCGGGTCGGCCAGGTCCCGCACCAGCGTCACGCCCTCCCGCGGCGACCGGGCCCAGACCACGCGCTCCGGCTCCGCAAGCCCGGCACGCCGGTACGCCCGCCGTATGCCGGCCTCCGCCGTCGCCCGGTCCGCGGGCAGGACGGCCGCCGCGCACTCCCGCCAGGGCCGCACCGCGTCCGCGCGGGCCCCGCCGCCGTCGCCGCCGGATCCGCCGGCCGTCGTCACCTCGGTCGCCTCCACCGCCGTGGACATCCTCGACTCCTCCTCCGTCACCTCTGTCGCTCCACCCACGCCGATCACGCGCCGTCAGTCCGCCACGATCCGCACGGACCCGGGGACGTACTCCCGCTGCCGGATCACGCGGTACCACCCCTTGGGCAGGGGGATCGCGGCGTGCTCCTCGTGGACGACCCGCCCGCCCTCGGGCAGGTGCAGCAGCAGCGGCCCGAACGGCCCCGGCTCGCTCACGAGTTCACCGGGTCCGACGACCGCGTGGGCATGGCCGGTGACCTCGCCCAGGGCCAGCACGAGCCGCCCCCGCGCGTCCCGCGGTTCCTTCGGCGCGTGCGGGACGTGGGGCGGCACCGCCTCGTCCGCGACGGGCACGATCAGCACGTCTCCCTGCCGGTACATGGTTCTCCCCTCCGGCTCGGCGCGCCGCGCACCGCAGCCATGCCGAGACCGTACGGGCCGCCACTGACAACGGGCCGGGACGGGCGCCCCGCGCAGCGCGCTGTCAGTGGCTGTTGCTAGAACTGCTGCACACGTCGCGAACGGCGCCGCACTGCGGCGTCCCGGATCGCCACGCCGGCACCACACCGCACCCGAACCCGACCCGTTGCACGTCAGGAGCAGTCCGCATGGCCATCGGTAGCCACCTGGAGGAGCTGTACGGCCTCCCCGCCTTCACTTTCCCCGGCCCTGACGTGACGGCGGAGCTGCCCGAACCCGGCGCTGTCGCCTGGCGCGTCACCGTCGACATGTACGAGTGCGAGGAGGAGTGGGAGGACGCGTTCGCACGCTTCTGCTCCGCCGTCGACACGACTCAGGTGCGTGCCCTCGTCGTCGGCGCCTGGACGGAGGCGTACGACACGGCGCCGACCGCGGTCGTCGAGGCCCTGCTGGCGGCGCGTGACCGGCTGCCCGCGCTGCGGGCGCTGTTCTTCGGTGACATCGTGTTCGAGGAGTGCGAGATCTCCTGGATCCATCAGACGGACGTCTCCGGACTTCTGACCGCTTTCCCCGCGTTGGAGGAGTTCGGCGTACGCGGGGGGACGGGGCTGGGTTTCTCCGCGCTGCGTCACGAGAAGCTGCGCAGACTGACCGTGGAGACCGGCGGTCTGCCCGCCGACGTCGTCCGCGGCATCGGCGGCAGCGAACTGCCCGCGCTGGAGCACCTCGACCTGTGGCTGGGCACCTCGTGGTACGGCGCCGACAGCGAGGCGTCCGACCTGGCGCCGATCCTGTCGGGGGCGCGGCTTCCGCGCCTGCGCCACCTGGCCCTGCGCAACAGCGAGATCCAGGACGAGGTGGCCGCGGCCGTCGCGGCCGCCCCGGTGGTCGCCCGCCTGGACGTGCTGGACCTGTCCATGGGCACCCTGAGCGACGAGGGCGCCGCCGCGCTGCTCGCGGGCCAGCCGCTGACGCATCTGACATCCCTCGACCTGCACCACCACTACATCAGTGAGCCTCTGCGGCAGCGCATACGGGAGACGCTCGAACCCGCAGGCGTCGCGGTGAACCTCGACCCGGACGACGCCCACCAGTACCAGGAAGACGACGGCACGGTCCACCGCTATGTCGCTGTCGGCGAGTGACCCGGGCCCCGGCGCCACGGTCCCGCGGGACGGCGACAGGGGCGGGGACCGCGGCAGGGGTGGGGACCGCGGTGGAGCGGCCGCGCACGGCGTGCGTTTCGCCGTGGTGGGCAACCCGGAGAACCGCAGGGTGACTCTGTTCGGTGCGGCCGTGCGCGCGGCCGGTCTGCCCGCACCCCGCGTGGTCCCGTGGGAGCGGGTGCTGCGTTCGGGCGGAGCCGACTTCGCCGACGGTGAGGTCGTCCGGGTCGACTCGCCCGGTGAGAACCCCGCCGTCGACCTGTTGCTGCGCGGCATCCCCGATCCCACCAGGGTCGAGGGTTCGGCTCACTGGTACGGGCGCTTCATGACGGCACTGCGCGGCCTGCGGGGCGGCGTCCGCCTCGACGACGTGGACGACCTGGCGGTGCTGTTCGACAAGCGGCGCTGCCACGCCGCCCTCTCCGCGACCGGGGTGCCGGTACCCGAGTCACCCACGTCGGGGCGCGAGGGCGCGGCCGTGCGCGGTTGGGACGACGTACGCGCCCTGATGCGCGACCGCCGGATGCCACGGCTGTTCGTCAAGCCGGCGCACGGCTCCTCGGCGTCCGGCGTCCTGGCCGTCGAGTCGTCGGGCAGTCGGGTCCGGGCCACCACCTCCGTCGAACTCGCCCCGGACGGGCGGCTGTTCAACTCCCTCACGGTGCGCCGGTACGAACGGGAGGAGCACATCGCGGCGATCGTGGACACGCTGGCCCCCGACGGCCTGCACCTGGAGCGCTGGCTGCCCAAGGCGTCCCAGCGGGGCCGCGCGGCGGACCTGCGGATCGTCGTCGTGGACGGCCGCGCCACCCACGCGGTGGTACGCACCAGCACCTCGCCCCTGACCAACCTCCACCTGGGCGGCACCCGCGGTGACCTCGACGCCGCGCGGGAGGCCGTCGAGACCGCGGGCGGCCGCTGGGCGGACGTCCTGGCCGTCTGCGAGCGGGCCGCGGCCTGCTTCCCGCGCACCCTGTGCGTCGGGGTCGACCTGCTGCCCGCCGTCGGATGGCGCCGGGTCGCGGTCGGCGAGGTCAACGCCTTCGGCGACCTGCTGCCCCGGCTGACGGGACTGCCGGGCAGCGGAGCGGAAGGGCTCGACACCTACGCGGCCCAGGTGGCGGCCGTCCTGCGCGGCACCGCCGTCGCAACGCCCGGCACCGCCGCCCCGACGCCCGGCACCGTCCCGCACGCCCGCCGGACCGATCCGCACCACCAGCACAGAACGGGAAACAGCCATGCCAGCGCCTGAACCGACCCTCCCGCCGCAGGGCCCGCGCGGTGGTCCAGGGGCGCCCGTGCCTCTCCCGGCGGCGGGCGAGCCGGACATGAACGAGATCGTCGGCAGCCACGACATCCTGCTCGTCACCCTCGACACCCTGCGCCACGACGTCGCCGCCGACCTGGCCGCGGCCGGGCGCACACCGCACCTGACCCGTCATCTGCCCGGCGGACGCTGGGAGGAGCGGCACGCACCCGGCAGTTTCACCTACGCCTCCCACCAGGCGATCTTCGCCGGGTTCCTGCCCACGCCCGCCGCGCCGGGCCCGCATCCGCGCCTGTTCGCGGCCGCCTTCGCGGGCAGCGAGACCACGGCGGAGCGCACGTATGTCTACGACACCCCGGACCTGGTCTCCGGCCTCGCCGGGGCGGGCTACCACACCGTGTGCATCGGCGGCGTCGGCTTCTTCACCAAGCAGGGCGCCCTCGGCTCGGTGCTCCCGGACCTGTTCCAGGAGTCCCACTGGGAGCCGGAGTTCGGGGTCGCCTCGCCGACGTCGTTCGAGTCGCAGGTCGCCTGCGCGGAGCGGGTGGTGCGCGAACTGCCGCACGAGCGGCGACTGTTCCTCTTCGTCAACGTCGCCGCCCTGCACCAGCCCAACTGGTTCCACCTGCCCGGCGCGACCCGCGAGGAAGGCGACTCCCGCGCCACGCACGCCGCCGCCCTCGAGTACGTCGACCGGCACATCGGCCGCCTGTTCGCCGCCATGAGCAGCAGGCGCCGCTGCTTCGCCGTCGTCTGCTCGGACCACGGCACCGCATACGGCGACGACGGCTACACCGGTCACCGCATCGGTCACACCTCCGTGTGGACCGTGCCCTACGCCCACTTCTTCCTGGACCGTACGCCCGCCCCCGCCGAGGCCGGCCGATGACCACCGCGACCGTCCCACAGCCGCACGGCGACCGACCGCAGCCCGTGCACCCGTACCGGAGCCCGTACCAGAGCTACGTCTACGCCTACCCGCACAAGACCGCCTACCGGAAGCTCCCGGACCGCCCGCCGCTGAGCACGCTGTGGGCCACGGAGCCCAAGGACGCCCTCTCCCTCTACCTGCACGTCCCGTTCTGCGAGGTCCGCTGCGGATTCTGCAACCTGTTCACCCGCATCGGCGCACCCGACGGACTGGCCGGCGCCTACCTGGACGCCCTCGACCGGCAGGCGGGGGCCGTACGGGAGGCACTGGGCGCGGGGGACCCGGTGCGGTTCGCCACGACGGCCTTCGGCGGCGGCACGCCCACCTTCCTCACCGCCGCCGAACTCGAGCGGCTGTGCGACATCGCGGAACACCGCATGGGCGCCGACCTGCGGGCCGTCCCGCTGTCGGTGGAGGCCTCGCCCGCCACGGCCACCGCCGACCGGCTGGAGGTGCTGGCCGCGCGCGGGGCCACCCGGCTGAGCCTCGGGGTGCAGAGCTTCGACGACGCCGAGGCCCGTGCGGCCGTACGGCCGCAGCGCCGCGCCGACGTCGAGGCCGCGCTCGGCCGCATCCGTGACACCGGGATCCCGGTCCTCAACATCGACCTGATCTACGGCATCGACGGGCAGACCGAGGAGAGCTGGCTGCGGTCGCTGGACGCGGCCCTGGCCTGGCGCCCCGAAGAGCTGTACCTCTACCCCCTCTACATCCGCCCCCTGACCGGTCTCGGCCGCCGCGCCGGCGACAGCGACCCGGCCTGGGACGAGCAGCGCCTGCGCCTGTACCGCCTGGGCCGCGACCATCTCCTCGCCCACGGCTATGCGCAGCGGTCCATGCGGATGTTCCGCCGCGCGGACGCACCGCCGCAGGGAGCGGACGACCACGCCTGCCAGACCGACGGCATGATCGGCCTGGGCTGCGGCGCCCGCTCCTACACCGCGGGGCTGCACTACTCCTTCGACTACGCCGTCGGCATGCACGAGATCCGCTCCATCATCGACGACTACGTCTCCCGGCCGGGCCGTGACTTCGCGCACGCCGAGTACGGACGGCGCATCGACGCGGACGAGGCCCGGCGCCGCCATCTGCTGCAGTCGCTCCTGCAGGCCGGGGGCCTGGACGGCGCCGGCTACCGCGCCCGATTCGGCGGCCGCGCACCGGCCGACGACTTCGGACGCGAACTGGCCGGATTCGCCGACCGGGGCTGGCTGGAGGACGCGGATCGGGACGCCTCGGCGCTGCGGCTGACCCCCGAGGGCCTGGCCCACTCCGACGCCATCGGCCCGGAGCTGTTCTCACCGGCCGTGCGGGACGCGATGGCCGCCTACGCGAGGAAGTGAGGCGGCCTCGCATGGACCTGACCCTCCTCTACCGGGGCCCGCTGGCCTCGTGCGACTACGACTGCCCGTACTGCCCCTTCGCCAAGCGCCGCGACAGCCGGGAGCAACTCCGCGCCGACCGTGCCTGCCTGGAGAGATTCGCGCAGTGGGCCGCGGACCGGACCACCGACCGCCTCTCGCTCCTCTTCACTCCTTGGGGGGAGGGCCTGGTGCGCTCCTGGTACCGGCGCGCCCTGGCCGAGCTGTCCCACCAGGCCCATGTCCGCCGCGTCGCCATACAGACCAACCTCAGCTGCCGCACCGACTGGCTCGCCGAGGCCGACCCCGACACCCTCGCCCTGTGGTGCACGTACCACCCGGGGCAGACCCCGTACGACCGCTTCCTGGGCAAATGCCGGGAACTGGCCGAGCGCCGGGTCCGTTTCAGCGTCGGCGTCGTCGGTCTGCCGGAACACCTCGAGGCGGCCCGGCGGCTGCGCGCCGATCTGCCGGAGCAGGTGTACCTGTGGGTGAACGCCGCCGAAGGCCACACCTACGACGACGCGCAGGCCGACCGTTGGACCGCGCTCGACCCGCTCTTCCCCTACTCCCGGCACCCGCACGCGAGCGCGGGCCTGCCCTGCCGCACCGGCGAGTCCGTGATCTCCGTCGACGGTGACGGCACGGTCCGCCGCTGCCACTTCGTCCGCGCCGAACTGGGCAATCTCTACGACGGCACGTACCGCCGGGCGCTGCGCCCGCGCCCCTGTCCGCGTTCCGTGTGCGACTGCCACATCGGCTACGTCCACCTGGAGACGCTGCCGCTGTACGACGTGTTCGCGGGCGGTGTACTGGAACGGATCCCGGCGCCGGCCCCCCTGCCACGCGCTCCGCTCCCCCTGTGCGATCGGCGGGCTACGGGGTGACCGTCACGGTGACCTCGTAGCGTCCCTGGCCCGGCGGGCAGCGCATCGCCTCGCCGCACGAGTCGCGGCGGGCGGTGACGAGCGCGGTACCGGACCGGCGGGCGGTGAACTCCGCGGCGGAGACACCGCAGCCGCCGCCGGGCCGGCAGGTGCCGCCGGGCGTGGTTCGGGCCCCTGCGGGGGCCAGCACCCGCGGGTCCGAGCCGGTGGGGGCCGACCAGTAGGTGCTGTGCAGGCGCACCACGACACGTGTGCCGGGGGGCACGCGAACCGTGGTTCCCCGTGCCCGCTCGTCGAGGACGACCGATCCGGAGGGGGATGCGGTGGAAGCCGCCTGGGCGGGACGGCTCGACGACGGCGGGGAGGCCGGCGGTCCCGCGGGACCGGACGAACAGCCGCCCAGGGCGCCCGCCGCGGCGGCCGCGGCCACGGCGGCGAGCCCTGCGCGCAGCGCGCGCCGGGCGGGGCGGTGGCCGACCGTGGAACGGGGCATGGGCCCTCCTGTTGATGCCACCCGGACGGGACGGAAGGACGGGGTGGGGGCGGGCCCGGTGACCCGCCCCCACCGTACGGTGTGCAGGGCGTCAGGAGACGGTCACGTCGTCGTAGTAGGTGTACGTCGCGTCACCCGCGTAGTTGTCGTCCTTGTTGGTGAGGGTGAGGGTGTAGTTGTGGCCGGCGGTCACCGTGCCGGAGACCTGCTTCCAGCCCGCGCCCTGGGTGCAGGTCTTGGCGAGCAGCGTCGTGGTGGTGCCGGCCGTGGTGTCCTGGAGGGTGGCCGTCGCCCAGTCGTAGGTCACCGTGTCCGGGCAGGTGACGTTGTACCAGAAGGAGACCTTGCTGGTGCCGGAGGGCGCCGCGAAGCTCTGGGAGACCGAGGAGGTGCTGGTCGGGCTGCTCGATCCGACCAGCGCGCCGTAGCTGCCGCCGTGCGCCGCCGAGGCACTGGCGGAGGCGGTGCCGCTGGTGGTCCAGCTCGACAGGCTGCCGGTCTCGAAGGTGCCGTTGGTGAGGGTGCCGCCGCCGCTGCCGCCCCCGACGATCGCGTGCGACATGGCGCAGGAGTTGGTGTCGTTCGACCAGCTCGCCTGCTCGGCGAAGGTGCCGGTGCCCATGGTGACGTTGGCCGCCCCGCCGGTGGTGCCGGGCGAGAGCCAGGCGCATTCGTCGGCGTTCTCCTGGCCGTCGTACGAGCTGCCGGTGTGGTTGGTCCAGCCGCCGGCCGGGTTCTGGTCCGACATCATCTCCTGCCACTCGTGGCCGAGCGTCATGGTCCACCCGTCCAGCGTTCCGGGCGAGTTGACGAAGCCCACGCCACAGCCGGCGCCGGAGTCCATGTTGTACGGCTGGTTGCTGAACGCGATGTCGCCGTAGGAGGAGGACACCGCACCGCCGGTCAGCGTGGTGTCGCCGTTCCAGTCGTGCCAGGCGCAGTAGTTGCCCTGGTAGCTGTCCGGGTTGGTGTTGTGGGGCGAGAGGACGACGTAGTACGCGTCGCGGTTCGACGCGGCGGTGGTGTTGCCGAAGTGACCGGCCGCCTTGACGGCCTCGGCGCCCAGCTGGTGCCCGGTCGCGGCACTCGGGGAGGCGGCCGAGTTGTCGTACCACACGCCGGACAGTACGCCGCCGCTCTGGTACGGGATGAAGTTCGCGTTGGACGGGCAGCTGGTGGCGCCCGTCGTCACGTTGGGCCCGTCACACCACTGGGTGAGGTCGGCGGACCACCGCTCGTTGCCGGTGCCGATGTCCTTGAACATCTCCTGTGCGACCGGAGCGGCGCCGTCCGGGTCACCGGAGAACGTGGCGTCGCCGTTGCCGTCGGTGCCCTGCGTGCCCCACTGGGAGCCGTAGAAGACCAGGTAGACCTTGGAGTGACCGCTCTGGACGCCGATGCCGTCGACGCCGCCGCCGTAGGACAGCGTCTGGGTTCCGGTCGCAGCGGCCGCGGCCGGGTGCTGGGCCGTCCACGACTTCATCTTCGCGTTCCGCTGGATGGTCGGTACGGCGCCGTGCCGGTACGGGTGCTGGTAGGACGGGCTGTAGGGGTTGGATCTCACCGTCTGGCCTGCGGCCTGGGTGGCGGCTTCCGCCTGGGGCATGGAGGCGAGTGCCACGCCGGTGAGAAGGGACAGCGAGGCGAGACCGGTCAGGGTCGCTCGGGCTGCGCCGCGTATGTGGGGAGCTCCCATGGGTGATGGGATCCTTTCTGCGTACAGACCACCGCCGTGGGTCCGGCGGAGGTGGATGCGTGGAACGTCGACGAGGCGCATCACGAAGGCACGCCGGCTCCGGGCCGCCGGTGCCGGTTCCGTCGCAGGGCAGGACGAGAGGCCGCGGCGGCACCGGAGTGACTGCACGGGCCATGCGCTCGGCAGTTGGGGAACTCACGTACGGCGTTGCATTCCGCGTGGAACTCTCGTCCTTGACCGGACGGAAGTGAAAAGCAGCGAGGGTATTTCCCCGCGTTGTTGCTGGTGGTTCATGTGAGGCGCTGTCAGACGCGGAGAAGCAAATCAGTGCTGACGGGTTCACGTCAATGGGGCTCATAGTCTTCTTACAGGAAAGTGTCCGCACCCTCTGCGCGCGACGCCGCGCGACCGCCGAGGAAGCACTGTTCTCGCTGGTCAAGGGCCCGCGCGGCGACCGTGCGGCACACTCGGGCCGGCCTGACGACCCAGCCGGGCGGGCCACTTGACACCTTCAGGACCCCGACAGACATCGGGATTCCCAGGCTGTTGAAAAAACGAAGAAAAAGGCCGGTCAAGAAGCCGTAATTCACGGTCAATTGTTGGATGTCTCAGCCGGGTGCGTCGCTCGGCGCGCTCGGGTGCGACGGACGGGGGGGGCAGGGCGGGGCGCCTCCCTGCCCCGCCTCACTGCTTCTTCGCAGCGGCCACGATCGCCTCTCGTATGCGGTGGTACGTTCCGCAGCGGCAGACGTTGCGGATCTCGTCGAGGTCCGCCTCGCCGATCTCGCGCCCTTCCGCCCGGGCCTGGCGGACCTTCGCGACGGCGGTCATGATCTGACCCGGCTGGCAGTAGCCGCACTGGGCGACGTCGTACTCGAGCCAGGCCTCCTGCATCGGGTGCAGTGGCCTGCCCACGGTTGCCGGAAGTCCCTCGATGGTGGTGATCTCGTCGTCCGGCCCGATGTCCTTCACCGGGACCGAACAGGGGTTGAACGCCTTGCCGTTGATGTGGCTCGTGCATGCCTGGCACACGCCGAGCCCGCAGCCGTACTTCGGTCCGGTGATGCCCAGGACGTCCCGCAGCACCCACAGCAGTCGCACGTCGTCCTCGATGTCCACGGTGACGGTCGTGCCGTTGAGGATGAAGGTGTGTTCGGGCACGTGGACTCCTAGAAGGCGCGGCTCAGGCCGTCGGTGGGGGACGCGGGGACGGGCGGGGTGGTCGGCAGGGGATCGAAGCCGAGCGGGCCGCCGTGGTTGATCGGGAAGACCGTCGGCATCGTGCCGGTGGCACGGCCGTAGGCGCAGGCCACCGCGGCCATCGCCCCCGCCACGGCCAGTTCCCCGGCGCCGCCGGGCGTTCCGGTGGTCGGCGGCATGACGACGATCTCCAGCTCCGGCGGCGTGTTCCACTGGCGTGTGTAGAAGTAGTTGTCCCAACTTCCTTCCAGGAAGTGCCCGTTGTCGAGGTGAAGGCCGGAGCTGAGCGTGATGGCGATGCCGTCCATGATGCCGCCCGTCATCTGGGCCTCCAGCCCGCGGGGGTTGACGGCGAGGCCCACGTCGACGGCGCAGACGACCCTGGTGACACGGGGTCCGGTGCAGGCGTCGGGGATCGTGCGGCCGGTGGTCTCCGGCCGGCAGTCGATCTCCGCGAGCACCGCCACGTACGCGTGGTACTCGGGGTGGATCGCGATGCCCTGCGCCGTGCCCGCGGGCATGCTCCGGCCCCAGCCGCCCACCTCCGCGGCCTTGTCCAGGACGGCCCGGGCCCGTTCGTCCTTGAGGAAGGAGCGACGGAACCGATAGGCGTCCCTGCCCATCCGCTTCGCCAGCTCGTCCACCACCAGCTCCTGCGCGCACCGCACGTTGGGCGAGTAGATGTTGCGCATGGAACCGGTGTTGAAGCCCTTGTCGGTCTCGTTGAGCAACTGGGTGACGACACCGAAGTCGTAGGGGGTCTGCTGGGTCAGCGTGAAGACGGTCTCGGAGAAGGTGAGGTCGCCCACGGGCAGCCTCGCGGCCTCCGAGGTGATGATCTCGCCGACGCCGTGGCCGAAGTCGGTGGCCACGGACGTGTGGCGCTGGTCGTAACCGAGCACCTGGCCGAGCGCATGGCAGGCGCGGACCCTCGAGGTGGCCATGGGGTGGACGCGGCCCTGCCGGAAGTCGTCCGTGCGGTGCCACATCAGCTTGACGGGCTTGCCCGTCCTCTTGGAGATCTCCGCGGCCTCGGCGGCCGCGTCGTGGAACAGCTTCCGTCCGAACGAGCCGCCGCCCTCGGTGACATGGACCGTGACCGCGGTGGGCGGCAGACCCAGCTGCGACGCGATCTGCTCCCGCGCGGTGATCGGTGACTTCAGGCTCGCCCAGATCTCGGCGGAGTCCTCCCGGACGTCGGCGACGGCGCAGTTGGGCTCCAGCGCGCTGTTGCTGGCGAAGTGGAAGGTGAAGCGGGCGTCGACGGACCTGACGAGCGGAGCGGGGGCGGGGAGCGGGAGTTCGGCCCTGCGGAGCTCGTCACGAACGGTGGCGTCGGACCGGCCTTCCGCGGTCCCCGGATTCCAGGTGACCCTCAGGGCGCGGACGGCGTCGATGCACTGCCCGAAGGTGCGGCCACGGACGGCGACACCGGTGGAGACCGGCACGACGTCGGTGATGCCGGGCATCGCCCGCACCTCGTCCAGGTTCTCCACCGAGCGGACCGTGCCGTTGATCGTCGGGGGCCTGCACACCATGGCCGGCAGGGCGCCCGGCACATGCAGGTCCATGGCGAACCTCTTGCGTCCGGTGACCGCCTCGAGCGCGTCGATGCGCCGCTGCGCGGTCCCGATGACCTTGAAGTCGGACGGCTCCTTGAGGGTGACGGAGACCTGAGTGGTGGTCAGCGAGGCGGCCTTCCCGACGAGTTCTCCGTAGGTGAGGCTCCTGCCGCTCACCGTGGAGGTGACGCTCCCGGCCTTCGTGGTCAGGGTACCGATCGCCTCTCCCAGTTCGAGGGCCGCCGCCGTCAGCAGCCGCCCGCGGGCGACGGCCGCCGCGACCCGGATGGGGGTGTAGGTGGAGATCGTGGTGTTCGACCCGCCGGTCAGCTGGTTGAACACCAGCTCGGGCCGTGCGTCCGCGAGCGAGACGCGGATCCTGTCCAGGGGCAGGTCCAGTTCCTCGGCGATGAGCATGGCGCTGGAGGTGGTGACGCCCTGCCCGACCTCGGCCCGCGGCAGGGCGAAGGAGGCGGTGCCGTCGGGGTCGATCCGGATCGTGATCAGGTTCGCGGTGGGCAGGGCGGCGTGGGTGAGCATGTCGTTGAGGTCGTAGATCTCGGCCGGGCCCGGCACGGACGGCACCACCGCGGCCGCGTCCGCGGGGGCGAGGACGTCCTCGCCCAGCCGGGCGGCGACGGTCAGCGTGGAGGCGGCCACCAGGTATCCCAGGAAGGTCCGGCGCCCGGGGCCGTCGGGCCGGGCGGCGGTCTCGTGCGGCTGCGGGCGGTGGTGGGCTCCCATCAACTGTCCTCCCGACGGCGAAGCGGAGTACCCCGTGTGCGCCGCGAGGGGGGAGGCGGCGCCCGGCGTCGGGTGCGCCTCCGGGTCGTCCTCGGCGGCTCTTGACTGTGCACGGTGGGCCCGCGCCGCGGAAGATCCCGGTGGCTCATCTCCTCACAAGCCTCACGGCGCTTCACATATGCGGCCCCTCGGGCTCCGTGGGCCCTGCGCCGGACGGCCGCGCGCCTCGGCCTTGACAATCCATGGGGACGGCTGAAGGCTGACCGACCAGTCGGTATGAGAGGGTGGATCGTGAACGAGGTGAGCATCTCCACCGCCGCGGGCGTGTTCGACGCGATCACGGCGGGTCCGGTGGGGGGCCGTCCGGTGCTGCTGCTGCACGGTTTCCCGCAGACCGGGCGGGTGTGGGAACGGCAGATCGCGGCGCTGGCCGCGCACGGCCACCGGGTGGTGGCACCCGACCAGCGCGGGTACTCCCCCGGCGTCCGCCCCGAACGGCCCGAGGACTACCGCGTCGACGTCCTGGTCGAGGACGTGGTCGCGATCGCGGAGGAACTGGGCTGGGCGTCGTTCGATCTGGTCGGCCATGACTGGGGAGGCGCGGTGGCGTGGTGGACCGCCGACGCCCACCCCGACCGGGTGCGGACCCTGACCGTCGTCTCGACCCCGCACCCCGGCGCGCTGGCCACCGCTCTGCGCGCCGACGGGGATCAGCGCGAGCGCTCGCGCTACATGATCGACTGGCGTGAGACGCCCGCGACCGAGGAGCGCATGCTCGCCGACGGAGCCGAGGAGCTTCGCGCCTGTTACGGCGGCGAGGTCCCGCCGGCCGGAGTCGAGGCGTACGTACGGCACCTGTCCCGGCCCGGCGCTCTCACCGCGGCACTGAACTGGTACCGCGCCGGCCGTCCGGACCGCGCGATCGGCGTCATCGACGTGCCCACGCTGTACGTCTGGAGCACGCAGGACAGCGCGTTCGGCCCCGCGGCCGCGCAGGAGACCCGGCGGTGGGTCCAGGGACCGTACCGGTTCGAGACCCTCCAGGGCGTCAGCCACTGGGTGCCCGAGGAAGCGCCCGAGACGCTCAACCGCCTGCTGCTCGACCATCTGCGAGCGCACGCTTCCCCGCTGGGCACCGAGGCGCCGCGACGAGCGCGCCGTGCGGAAGCCCGAGCCGACTGAACCGCGGCGGGAAGTCCGCTGCGGCCAGGAAAGGTTCCCGCGCAACTCGTCCACAAACCGGCGCATCACCCGTTACCGTGTGCCCGAGCCTCTGACGTGCGGCCGGACACGGCGCGACCCGTCGGGGCCCGTCACAGGGGGGCGGGGTGGAGAGCACGCGGACGGCGTCCACGGCGGGGGCCGGGGACGCCGAAGACGACAGACGAAACGTCTCGGACGCCACGGGCGTCCTGATGCTCGGCGCGTGCGCGGCCTGGGCGCTGATCACGGCCGCCGCACACGGCGGCCGGCCCGAGGGCGTGCTGCTCGCGGTGCTCGCGGCCGCCGCCGGCTACGCGTCGGGGCGGATCCTGGGTGCCCTGCTGCCGGTGGCCGCACCCGCCGCCGGCGCCTTCACCGGCCTCGGTCTCGCGCTCGCCGCGCCGCACCTCACGGCGGGCCCGCAGTTCGCCGCCCCGCTCGGGCACACCGGTGCGATCGCCGCCCTGCTGACGCTCTCCTCGGGCGCGGCGTGCTGCGCCGCGTGGGCCGCCGGGGCCCCGGGGGCACGCCTGGTGCTACGGCTGTCGGTCGTGGCGTTCGCGGTGGTCGCGGCGGCGCTCGGCTCCGCCACGGGTCTCGCCGCGTGCGCCGGCGTGCTGCTGTGCTCGCTCGCCGCCGACCGGACGCGTCGCCGCGCCCCGGCTCTGGCCGCGCTCGCCCTGGTGGCGGCCCTGACGGCGGCGACGACCTGGGCGGTGGCCGAGGGCACCCTGCCGCACGGTCTGCGGACCGTGCTGGAGGACCGGTTCAGCCGGCATCGGGTGCGGCTCTGGCACGACGCGCTCACCCTGACCGGCCGGGATCCGGTGCTCGGAGCGGGGCCCGGGCGCTTCGGCGAACTGAGCCCCACGGCCACGCAGTCGCTCCTGCCCGACGGCAAGCCCCACTCCGCGCCCCTGCAACAGGCCGCCGAACAGGGGCTGATCGGTGTGGCGCTGCTCGCGGCGGTCTTCTGCTGGGTCCTGTACGCGCTGTGGCGCACCAGGCGCCCCACGCCGGTCGCCCTCACGGCGGGCGCCGCCCTGACGGCACTGGCGGTGATCGCGTCGGTGGGCAACGCGCTGAGCTTCACCACGGTGACGGTGGGAGCGGGGGTGCTGGCCGGGATCGCGACGGCACGCCCGCTCAGGGAGGAGGGGCAGCGCAAGCGGAGCGGGGTGTCGCAGCCGTGAGCCGCCGCTCGGGGACGCACCGCCGTGGGTGCGCAGCACCTGGGGAACCCACCGCCGTGGCGTGCCGCACCCAGGAACCCACCGCCGTGGCGTGCCGCGCTCCGGGCGCGGCTCAGTGCGTGGCGCCGGGCAGGCCGGGCCGCAACCGGGCGCGGATGACGTGTACCGCCGTCTCGGCGTTGTCCACGGTGATCGTGAAGGTGTGGCCGTCCCACAGGCGCAGGGCGAGGCCCTCGCCCCGCCGTACGACGACGGCGGTGCCCTTCTCCGGCCGCCAGCGGTAGCCCCAGCCGCCCCACTGGCGCGGGGTGACCCGCGGGACGAATTCCGCGCGGGCGACGTTCGCGAGGGGGATGCGGCGGCGCGGCACACCGATGTGGCCGCAGCGCACCTCGAGGCACTCGTGGTCGACCCTCACCGCGACGTGCACGAAGGCGAGGGTGCCGAAGAGGACCAGCAGCCCGGCCGCGATGCAGCCCACCACGGCCATGACGAGCGGCGCGATGCCGGAGGTCCAGGCGGAGTCGACGGCCAGTTCGATGCCGAGGGCCATGAAGGCGGCGCCGCCGAGGGACAGAAGCCACTGGAGGCGGTTGGTCGCCCGCCCCGTCCAGATGTCGGGGGGCGTGGCCGTGTCACCGTGGGGGTGGTCCCTCATGTCTCGAGCGTACCGAGGTTCCGGAGCGTGGGCACCTGGTTGCGCGGTGGTCACCCCCGGGAGACGGTGACTCAGCTCACATCCAGGGCCGTCCGCAGCAGCCTGCCCTCGTCGTACGCCAGCGCCGCGGCGGGCAGTGCGCCACCGCGCCCGCTGAGCAGCACGGTCACCCCGGCACCAGGGGAAGCCTCCGGCGCGGGGCTCGCCCCGATCCGGCGCAGCGCCTGCGCGGCCACGGCGCCGGCAGAGCCGTGCAGGACGAGCGGCGGCCGGCCGGGCTGCTGGACGGCGGCGCGGATGCGCTCGGCGACCAGTTCGTAGTGGGTGCAGCCCAGGACGAGGGTCGTCACCTCGGCCGGAGTGCGTGCCGCGGCCGCCGCGACGGCCGCGGCGACGGCCGCCTCGTCCGCCCGCTCCACCGCGTCGGCGAGTCCGGGGCACGGGACCTCGGTGACCTCGACCCCGTCGGCGAAGTCGCGGATCAGGCCGCGCTGGTAGGGACTGCCGGTGGTGGCCGGCGTCGCCCAGATCGCCACCGGCCCCCCGCCCGCGGCGGCCGGCTTGATCGCCGGGACGGTGCCGATGACGGGCACGGTCGGTTCGAGGAGGGCCCGCAGAGCGGGCAGGGCGTGCACGGACGCCGTGTTGCAGCCGACGATCAGCGCGTCGGGCGCGTGTGCCGCGGCGGCCTCGGCGACACCCAGGGCGCGCCGCGTGAGGTCCTCGGGAGTCCGCGGTCCCCAGGGCATGCCGTCCGGGTCCAGGGAGAGCACGAGATCTGCGTCGGGCCGCAGGCGCCGCACTGCGGCGGCGGCCGGCAGCAGTCCGATTCCGGAGTCCATCAGCGCGATCTTCACCCGGCAACGATAGACGATGAGCCCCGGCGGGCCGCCGTGGTGGGGCAGACTTCGACGGGTGAGTGCCCTTGTGTGGATCACCGCCGTGTCATTGGCCGCCTGGTTGTGGCTGCTGCTGGGCCAGGGGTTCTTCTGGCGTACGGATCTGCGGCTGCCGCCCCGCCGGGACCCGGAGTCGTGGCCGCCCGTCTGTGTCGTCGTGCCCGCGCGGGACGAGGCCGCCGTGCTCCCGCGGAGTCTTCCCTCGTTGCTGGCCCAGGACTATCCGGGACGTGCCGAGGTCTTCCTGATCGACGACGGCAGTTCGGACGGCACCGGGGAGCTGGCCCGTGAACTGGCCGGCCGGCACGGCGGACTGCCGCTGACGGTCGGCTCCCCGGGCGAGCCACCCGCGGGCTGGACCGGCAAGCTGTGGGCCGTGCGCCACGGAATCGGACTGGCACGCGCGCGTGCGCCCGAGTACCTGCTCCTGACGGACGCCGACATCGCGCACGCGCCCGACACCCTGCGCTCCTTGGTCGCGGCGGCGCGCACCGGCGGTTTCGATCTCGTCTCGCAGATGGCCCGGCTGCGGGTGCAGAGCATGGGGGAGCGGCTCGTCGTACCCGCCTTCGTGTACTTCTTCTCGCAGTTGTATCCGTTCCGATGGGTCGCGCGGGAAGGATCGCGCACGGCGGCCGCGGCGGGCGGCTGCGTCCTGCTGCGCACCGACGCGGCCGAGCGGGCGCGGATCCCCGACGCCGTCCGGCAGGCCGTCATCGACGACGTGGCGCTCGCGCGGGCGGTCAAGAACAGCGGCGGCCGTATCTGGCTCGGGCTGGCCGACCATGTCGACAGTGTGCGCCCGTATCCGCGGCTGCACGACCTGTGGCGGATGGTCTCGCGCAGTGCCTATGCCCAGCTCCGGCACAGTCCGCTGCTGCTCGCCGGTACGGTGCTGGGGCTCGTGCTCGTCTACCTGGTGCCGTCCGTGGCCCTGGTCGCCGGGCTCGTCACGGACGACGTCGCGGCGATGGTGCTCGGCGGGCTCGCGAAAGTGGTGATGACGGCGACGTACGTTCCCATGCTGCGCTACTACCGTCAGCCGCTGTGGCTCGCGCCGTTGCTGCCGGTGACCGCGGTCCTGTACCTCCTCATGACGGTCGATTCGGCGGTGCAGCACTACAGGGGGCGCGGTGCGGCCTGGAAGGGCCGCACCTACGCACGTCCGGACGCCGCGCTCGACGAACGGTGACCGACGCGGTCACTTCCTGCCGGGGGTCCAGTTCATGCCCCACCCGTAGGCGTGGTCGATGGTGCGCTGGGGGCTGACGCCGCGCTCCGGGACCAGGTAGCGGGCCTCGCGCCGGACGACCAGGTCGCCGCCCGTGTTGGTGATGAGGGCGAGCGCGCACACGGTCGAGGGCACCGTGCACTCGTCGAGGAAGAACTCGATGGGAGCGCCGTGCTGCGGCTGGAGCGTGACCGTGGCGTGCAGGTCGGCGAAGGACCGGGCGCCCTCGTAGATCGTCACGAAGATGAGGATGCGCCGGAAGCTCTGCTGGTGGTCGAGGCTGACGGTGAGGTTCTCGCCGCTCTCGACGGCACCCGTGCGGTCGTCGCCGTCGAGGTGGATGTACGGGGGCTGGTGCAGCGCGCCGAAGGCGTTGCCGAGCGCCTGGACGACGCCCTTCCTGCCGTCGGACAGCTCGTACAGCGCGCACAGGTCCAGGTCGAGGTCGGCGTGCATGGCCACCGCCCGGCCGCGTTTCCTGCCCCATCCGGAGAACTGTTTGCGCACCTGCCAGTTGAGGTTCACGCGCAGGGCACCGGACGTGCCGCCCTGCTTGGCCAGCGAGACCGAGGGGGCCTGTTTGGTGAGGGTGACCTTGCTGAGGCTGACCGGGGGCTGGGGCGCCGAGGGGGCAACGGGCAGCGGCGGCGGAGCGCCGTAGACGCCGGCGGGGGGCGGGACGGTGACCGGCAGGGCGGGCACGGGGGGTGCGGGCGGTGCGGGCGGCGGGGACATGGTGACCGGCGCGGCCGGCCAGTCGACGCGGGTGACGGGCGCGGGCGGCGGCGGCACCGCGTGCTGCGGCTCGTCCACCGTGATCCCGTAGTCCGTGGCGAGCCCCTCGAGTCCGCTGCTGTAGCCCTGTCCCACGGCGCGGAACTTCCACGCTCCCTGACGGCGGTAGAACTCGCCGAGCACGAACGCGGTCTCGACGGTCGCGGTGGGGTCGAAGCGCGCCACCTCGGTGCCCCGCTGCGCGTCGAGCACGCGGATGGACAGACCGGGCACCTGCCCGAAGGTTCCGCCGTCGGTGGAGGCGGCGAGCACCACGGTCTCGATCGCGGGCTCCATGCGCGCGAGGTCCACGAGGAGTGAGTCCGTCACCTGGCCGCCCACGTCCCGCTTGCCCTCGTGGCGGACCGCGCCGGAGGGGTGCGTGGCCTGGTTGTAGAAGACGAAGTCGCCGTCGGTGCGGACCTTGCCGGCGACCAGCAGCAGCGCCGAGGCGTCCGCGTCGGGCACACCAGGTCCGGAGCGCCAGCCCAATTCGACGCGCAGTGCCGTCGTCGGCACCTGGAGATTCGACCCTTTCGGCATTGACATGTCCGCCCCCATCAGGTGTCACCGTGCCAAGGCCGAGGCGCGGTGGTCCGTTGCATCCGTTCCGGCCAACCTATTCCCCCGGGCCCCGAACTCCCATGACCTCTACCGGAAGACCGCCGCTCGGCCCTTCCTTCAACCGCCGGTAACCCTCCCGGAACTCGGCCTTTACAGGATCCAAACACCGTTTGCTGCCCCTTTTTGCCAAGTTCGCTCGCATTGGGGATCCCACGTCACCCAGGACACGGAAAACAACCCTCTTATCGGTCTCCCCAACCAGCACATCGTGGGCTTAACTTATGTGCCATGACCTCCCCCCGCTCCACTTATGGCGGCGGCTACTACTCCGCGTCGCCCTTCCCGGACACTCCGATCTACGACTCGCTCGTCGCCGAGCGGGGCACCCCACAGATCGCTCCGATCCGGGTTCCCTCCGCGTACGAGACGCCGGGCGGCAATCTGCCCGCGCTGCCGTCGGCCCTGCCCGCGCTTCCCGCCGGCCCCTCCCCCCAGACCCCCTCCTACGGCTACCCGCAGGCACCCATGCCCGCGCCGCTGCAGCAGGCCCCGACCGCGTACATCCCGCAGCAGGCGGGACCGCGCGGCTACCCGGGTCCCCAGCAGATGCAGCCACCGCGGCCGATGGCCGCGGGCACCGGGTACGAGGCGATGCGCCCCGCGGCGCCGCGCCCCGCCCCGGCGGCGCCGTACCAGGACCCGTACAACAACGGGCAGCAGTACCGCGGATACTGATCCGCCTCACGGGGTGAGGCCGTCGGCGCCCGATGACACGATGGCCTCATGCCGAATCCAGTGCTGCGCTCGATCCACATCCACCCGGTCAAGGCACTGCGGGCTCAGGACCGCCACGAGGCCGTCGTGGAGCGATGGGGGCTGGACGGGGACCGGCGCTGGGCACTGATCGACACGGCGGGCAGGATCGTCACCCAACGCGAGCGCCCGCGCCTCGCGTCGGCCGCCGCCGAGCTCCTGCCCGGCGGCGGGATCCGGGTGTCCGCACCCGGCCTGGAGCCGCTGACCGTCGCCGTACCCGGGCCGACCGGTACGACCACCGCCACGTGGGCGGGGGAGGAGATCGAGACGGTCGCCGCCGGTCCGGGGCCGAGCGCGTGGTTCAGCGGCTACCTCGGCGAGGACGTGACCCTCGTCCACCTCGACGATCCCGCCGTCCGCCGACCCCTCGACCCGGCCCGCGGGCGCCCGGGCGAGAGCGTGAGCCTGGCGGACGCCTACCCGCTGCTGCTCACCACGGTGGCGTCCCTGAACGCGCTCAACTCCCTGATCGCACAGGGCGACCGCCCCCATGAGGGGCCGCTGCCCATGAACCGGTTCCGGCCCAATCTCGTGGTGGACGGCACCGCGTCCTGGGCGGAGGACGGCTGGCAGCGGATCGCCGTCGGCGAGGTCGTCCTCCGGGTCGCCGAGATGTGCGGACGCTGCGTCGTGACCACCACGGACCAGGCCACCGGCGAGCGCGGCAAGGAGCCGTTGCGCTCCCTGGCCCGCCACCGCGGCTTCGGCGGCCACCTCGTCTTCGGACAGAACCTGGTGCCGGAGACGCCCGGCACGGTCCGCGTCGGCGATCCGGTCACCGTCCTCCACTAGGCCCTGACCCGCTTCGGCCCGGCCGGGCCGGCGACCGTGTCACGCCGCTTGCTCTCCCCTGCTCCCGCCGTGCTCCGGACGGGAATCCTCGGGTCTGGCCGAGAAGGATCCGTCAGACGGCACCTCCGTGGGAACCCGATGGCCGGGCACGGTCGTTGTGAGGGGATGAGACGTTCACGGGGGCGGGGGTCGTCACGGACGCGGAAGGGGGTGCGGGACGGTGCGTGCGATCGGCGGTCTGTGGCGCTGGCGGCACAATCCACTGCGCCGTACGACCGATCTGGTCGAATCCTGGGTGGCGCTCGTCGCGCTGCTGCTGATCCTCGTCGCCGCACCCGTGGCCGGGTGCCTGGCCGGGGCGGCCGCCGACAACTCCCTCCAACGGTCGGTCCGCGACCAGTGGCGCACCCGCCACCTGGTGACGGCCACCGTCGTCAGGAAGCTCGGCCGCGGCTCACCGGACCCGGATCCCGAGACGTCCTCGGCGCGGGACGCCCACAGCCGTGTGCTCGCCGACTGGACCGCGCCGGACGGCACCGCACGGCACGGCGCGGTCCTGGCGGCCCTCAAGTCTCCCCACCCGGGCGACCGCTTCAGGCTCTGGACCGACGACCACGGCCGCACGGTGAGCCGCCCGTTGGACGGCGCCACGGCGACGACCCACGCCGTGCTGGCCGGTTTCGGGGTGGCCGCGATGACCGCGGCACTCGTCGAAGGCGGCCGCCGGCTGATCGTCTGGCGCATGGTGTGTCGCCGGTACGCCCGGTGGGACCAGGCATGGGACAAGGCCGGCCCCGACTGGGGCCGCACCGGCACGGGCAGTTGACGGCCTTCCGGCTCCGGTCAACCGGGCACGTCCGCGCACGCTACGGTGGACCGGCCGGGCCGATCGGCTGTCCGGCTTCTTCACGAGAACCCGCGTGAGCACCGAGGTGGGGGCACAGCAGCGCCATGGCACAGGGCACGGTCCAGGTGACGCACACCGGCACATCGCGGTGGCGGCGCCGCACAGGTGAGTACGCATCGCTCGCCGCCGCCCTGGAGGCCGCTGGGGACGGGGACGTCCTCACCGTGGCTCCCGGCACCTACCGGGAGAACCTCGTCGTCCAGCGGGCGGTGACACTGCGCGGGCCGGAGGGCTCCGCGGGCTCGGTGCGCATCGCGCCCATCGACGGGGTGCCGCTGACCGTGCGGGCCTCCGCCGTGGTCCAGGACCTGCACATCGAGGGCCAGGACGCGGCCGCGCCCGCCCTGCTCGTCGAGGAGGGCGCGGCGGAGCTGGTGGACCTGCGCATCATGACGCGGTCCGCGGCCGGCATAGAGGTCCGCGGCGGCGCCCGCCCCACGGTCAGGCGCTGCACCGTCGACAACCCGGCGGGCATCGGCATCGCCGTCGTCGACGGTGGCGGCGGGGTGTTCGAGGAGTGCGAGGTCGTGGCGGCCGCCCAGTCGGGCGTCGCGGTCCGCGGCGGCGGGCACCCGCGGCTGGAGCGCTGCCGTGTGCACCACACCTCGGGCGCGGGCCTGGCGGCGACCGGGGAGAACTCCGCGCTGGAAGCGGTCGGTTGCGAGGTGTACGAGATCCGGGGCTCCGGGGTGCAGATCACCGGGCGGGCCACGGCGCACCTGACGGACTGCGATGTGCACCGCACGACCGCCGACGGTGTCACGCTCGACACCGACGCCGTGCTGACCCTCGCGGACTGCCGCATCCACGACGTCCCGGAGAACGCGGTCGACCTGCGGTCCCGCTCGGTGCTCACGCTGACCCGCACGACGGTGCGCCAGTTCGGGCGCAACGGCCTGTCGGTGTGGGACCCGGGCACCCGCGTGGACGCCAACCAGTGCGAGATCTTCGACAGCACCGGCGACTACCCGGCGGTGTGGGTCAGCGACGGCGCGACCACGGTGCTCGAGTCCTGCCGGGTGCACGACGTGCCGGACGCGCTGTTCGTCCTCGACCGCGGTTCGCGCGCGGACGTCGTGGACAGCGACCTCACGCAGGTGCGCAACACGGCGGTGTCGGTGAGCGACGGCGCCACCGCGCAGCTCGACGACTGCCGGATCCGGGACGCGGCGACGGGCGCCTGGTTCCGGGACCACGGCAGCGGCGGCACGCTCTCCGGATGCACCGTCGACGGCACCCAGACGGGGGTGATCGTCACCAAGGGCGCCGACCCCACCATCGAGCGGTGCACGGTGACGGCACCGGCGGAGGCGGGCTTCTACGTCTCCGCGGGCGCCCGGGGCAGCTTCCTGAACTGCCGGGTCACGGGCAGCGGCGGCTACGGCTTCCATGTGATCGACGGCTGCCGTGCGACGCTGAAGAAGTGCCGTACCGAGCGGTGCGCCCGCGGGGGCTACGAGTTCGCGGACGGCGGACCGGACGCGCCGGGTGGGGGCGGCGCCGTCGTCGAGGACTGCACCAGCGACGAGAGCGCCGGGCTGCGGCCCGTGGTGGCCCAGGAGGCCGCCGTGCAGAAGGCGAGCCTGTCCCCCGGCCTGCTGGGCGCCATCCCCGGCCAGCGCAGCACCGAGCAGGAGCCCTACGTCACGGCCGCCCAGGAGCCCGAGAGGCCCGCGCGCACCTCGCAGGACGTACTCGGTGAACTCGACGCCCTGGTGGGCCTGGAGAGCGTCAAGCGCGAGGTGCGCGCCCTGACCGACATGATCGAGGTGGGGCGCCGCCGCCAGCAGGCGGGTCTGAAGGCGGCGTCCGCGCGCCGGCATCTGGTGTTCACCGGCTCCCCCGGCACCGGCAAGACGACGGTCGCCCGGCTCTACGGCGAGATCCTGGCCTCGCTCGGCGTCCTGGAGAAGGGCCATCTCGTCGAGGTGTCCCGGGTCGACCTGGTGGGTGAGCACATCGGATCCACCGCGATCCGCACCCAGGAGGCCTTCGACCGGGCGCGCGGCGGAGTGCTGTTCATCGACGAGGCGTACGCCCTGTCGCCGGAGGACTCCGGGCGCGACTTCGGGCGTGAGGCCATAGACACGCTGGTGAAGCTGATGGAGGACCACCGCGACGCCGTCGTGGTGATCGTCGCGGGGTACACGGCCGAGATGGAGCGGTTCCTGGCCGTCAACCCCGGCGTCGCCTCCCGCTTCTCACGGACCATCACCTTCGGCGACTACGGCGCCGAGGAACTGCTGCGGATCGTGGAGCAGCAGGCCGAGGAGCACGAGTACCGGCTGGGACCGGGCACCGGCGAGGCGCTGCTGAAGTACTTCACGGCGATTCCGAAGGGGCCGACCTTCGGCAACGGCCGTACGGCGCGCCAGACGTTCGAGGCGATGGTGGAGCGGCACGCGGGCCGGGTCGCCCAGCTGGCGGAGACCAGCACGGACGACCTGACGCTCCTCTACCCGGAGGATCTGCCGGAGCTGCCCTGAGCCACCGCCTCACCGGTCCCGCGCCCGGCGCCGGAGCACCTCAGGCCCCTGCTGCGCGCCCGGCGCCGGAGCACCTCAGGCCCCTGCTACGCGCCCGGCGCTGCGGGCGCGTCCCCGGACGCGCCGTCCGGCTGCGCGGGCTCCGACCCGGCAGACACGTCCCCGGCCTCCGGTGCGGCAGACACGCCCCCGGGCTCCGGTCCTACAGACGCGTCCCCGGCCCCCGGCCCTACAGGCCCGCCCCCGGCCCCCGGCCCTACAGGCGCGTCCTCCGGCTCCGGTCCGGCGGGCGCGTCCGCCGGGCGCGGCCCCGGCAGCCCCGGCCGCAGCCGCGCCAGCAGCCGCTTCCGCTCCTCGGCGAAGGCCGGGTCCGCCTGGTACTCGCTGTGCCCGAGGATCGGAGCAGGCAGCGGGTCCTGCCGTGTGCGGCCGTGGGCGAGAGGGTCCTTCAGCGGTGCGCGGTCCACCTGTGGGCCGCAGTCGCCGGGCAGCCCGATGGGGCCGCCGATCGGATCGGTGCGGCGGAACAGATTGCGCCAGCAGTCGACCTCGCGATGCAGGGCGCTGAGCGAGGCCGGGCCGAAGTACGCCGGGAACCAGCGCCCGTACAGCCGTTCCAGCGGCGAGCCGTAGGTCAGGAGCGCCACCCGCTTGCGGGCGGACGGCCCCAGTTGCCAGGCCGCGGCCGCCGCCAGCACGCTGCCCTGGGAGTGGCCCGAGAGGACCAGCCGTCCCCCGGTGGTGCCCGTCCAGGCGGCCATGCGCCAGGTCAGGTCCGGCACGGCGCGCTCGGCGTAGCAGGGGGGCGCGAAGGGGTGTGCGGCGCGCGGCCAGAACGTGCCGACGTCCCACAGGATGCCGATGGTGCGGCGCGCGGACGCGTCCTTGTAGGCGCGCCGGCCCCAGGTGACGAAGAGCAGGAAGCCCACGCCGATCAGCCAGGAGCCGAGCGCCTGCGCGGTCTCGGCGGCGCCCCGGACGAGGGGAACCGTGCCGTGCGCGGCCCCTTCCGGCGTGTCGTCGGTGGCGAAGGCCCCCACCAGGGCCACCGCGCCCAGCAGCAGCGTCACCGCGGACACGATGCCGACGACGAGCGGGGCCCGGTCGGTGAGGACGGCCATCGCGCGTGCGCTCGCGATGCGCAGGGTGCGGGCCGAGTCGTCGGGCTCGCCCGGGTAGTCGCGTTCGACCGCTTCGGTCTCGGCCCGCCGCAGCAGCCAGGTGCGCCGGGCCAGCCAGCCGACGAGGACGAGAAGGACGAGGAGCAGGGGCGGGATGGTGGACGCCTGCCAGGTGAGCACGACGGGCGGGCCGGCCATGGCCTGCCCGGTGCCGTCCAGCCAGTCGGCGACCCGCTGGGCCACGCCGCCGGACATCACGCCGCCGAGCGCGCAGGCCAGCATGGCGACGGCGGGTCCTGCCTGTCCGCGCATCGCGGCGCGCGCGTCGGGGCGGGCCCGGTGGAGGACATGGGCGACGACGCCGAGCGCGACGACCAGGACTCCCTGCGCGAGGGCGAGCGCGCCGAAGGTCGTGTCGCCCGGCAGCCGGCCCGCCGACCGCCAGCCGGGGCGCGACCAGCCCGTGTACACCGTGGTCAGGAGCAGCACGGCGAGCGCCCCCCGGGGCAGCCACCGCACCAGCCCGCGGTCGAGGTCGCGGTCGAGCCGCTGCTCGGTGCGGCCACGGCTGCACACCACCCAGACCGCGGCCGCCGCGCCGACGAGGAGGGCGGAGGCCAGAAGCCATCCGAGGGACTGCAGCGCGACCCCTCCGTGGCGGCGGTCGTGGCGGGCGGCGGGGCTGCCGAGCGCGGCCGCGACGGTCAGGAAGCCCGCGGCGGTGTGCGCGGCACGCAGCCGGGCCACCAGCCGGCGCCCGTACCAGAACCCGGGCCGGCCGAGCGCGGAGCGGTGCTCCTCCTCGCCGGGCTCGGCCGGGTGGGAGACCGGCTGCTCGGACTCGTAGGCGCTCCAGGTGCGGTGCGAGAGGTACCAGAGCAGGCCGGTGAGCGCCACGGGCACCAGCGAGGCCAGGGCGAGGCGCCGGCCCGGCGTGCTCCACCAGCCGGCGTCGGGGGCGGCGGGCGAGAGGAAGCCGAGCCACGGGTGGCGCCCGACGCACGCGCGCGTGCCCGCGCACTGCCAGGCGCCCAGGTCCAGGGCCACCTCGCAGGCCGCCGCCACCAGCAGCACGGTCAGGGTGAGCCCGAGCAGCCGGACGATCAGCCCGTACAGCCGGACGGTCCGCGGCCGGCCGGTCGTCATGGGGCGCATCCAGTGCGCGAGGTTGGCCACCATGAACGGCAGCAGCAACAGCCACAGGGCGCGTGCGGCGTTTCCGGATGTGAGATTGCACCAGACGTACGCCTCCGGCACGGGGCGGCCGCGGTGGTTCTCCGGGTGCCGTTCCGCGTCGGTGTCGTCGGCCCGCCGGTAGACGGCGGCCGTGCGGTCGCCGGTGATCCGGACCGTCCGCGGATCGCGCAGCATCTCCTCGGGCGTGGTGCCGCCCACTCCGTGGACCAGGAGTTCCAGTGCGGGTGCGGCCGCCGCGGACCGGTGCCCGGCGCCGCCCCGCTCCCCCTCGTGTTCCTGTGCTTCCCGTGCACGCTCCACTGTTCTGCTCTTCCCCCGCGCTGCGTACCGTGTGTCGTGTGCAGGCTCAGGTTCTCCGCTGACACGGGCCCGCACACCTGTTGTCACGGAATCTCCCCGATACGAGTGAGCGCGCCCGGCGGTGGACGGCGCCCCCGTGGGGCACGGGGGGTGGCGCCCGCGGCGGCGACCCGTGCGAGGATGAGACGTCCTGCCACCGGTGACGGGGGAACGGCCTCGTCGGAGCGGGTGCGCATGGTGGGTCGAACTGATCGGGCGAAACGGAGCGGAGCGGACGTGAGCGAGAATCAGAACCTCCTCGCGGAGCAGCGCCGCGCCCTGATCGTGGACGAGGTGCGCCGGCGCGGCGGCGTCCGCGTGAACGAGCTGACGCGGAAGCTCGGCGTCTCCGACATGACGGTCCGCCGCGACCTCGACGCACTGGCCCGGCAGGGCGTACTGGAGAAGGTGCACGGCGGCGCGGTGCCGGTGGTGGAGGCGAGCACGCACGAGCCGGGGTTCGAGGCCAAGTCGGGAATGGAGCTGACGGCCAAGGAGGACATCGCGCGGGCCGCGGCCGAGCTGGTCGCACCGGGCACGGCGATCGCCCTGTCCGGTGGCACGACGACGTACGCGCTGGCCCACCACCTTCTCGACGTGCCGGATCTGACCGTCGTCACCAACTCGGTGCGGGTGGCGGACGTCTTCCACTCGGCGCAGCGCTCCTCGGGCCGGCGGCAGGGCGCGGCGACGGTGGTGCTGACCGGCGGGGTGCGCACGCCCTCCGACTCGCTGGTGGGGCCCGTGGCCGACCAGGCGATCGCATCGCTCCACTTCGATGTGCTGTTCCTCGGGGTGCACGGGATATCGGCGGAGGCCGGTCTGTCGACGCCGAACCTGGCGGAGGCGGAGACCAACCGGCGGCTGGTGCAGTCAGCACGGCGCGTGGTGGTGGTCGCGGACCACACCAAGTGGGGCACGGTAGGCCTCAGTTCGTTCGCCGCGCTGGACCAGGTCGACACACTGGTCACCGATGCCGGGCTCCCGGCCGAGGCGCGGGAGGAGATCTCCGAGCACCTCAGGCGGCTGGTGGTGGCCGGTGAGGAACCCGGGGAAACCGAAGACATCTGACGGTCGGCCAGCTATGGTGGCGCCCGCCCCGGTGGCACCGCCTCCGTTCGGGGGCGTTCGTTTCCGGCGAGGAGGTTCGTCCATGGCACGCCGTCTGCGTCCGGTGGAACTCGACTTCGCGCGGACCGCTCCCGTGCGGCTGGCGTTCGCGCGCGAGGTCGCGGCCTCCCCCGAGGTGGTCTTCCGGGCCCTCGCCGAGGACGTCCCCGGCTGGAGCGAGTGGTTCGCCGCGGTGGCCTCCGCGCGGCCCGTCGACGACGGTGCCGGGCGCGAGGTGCGCCTGACGGGCGGCATCCGCTTCCGGGAGACGGTGGTGGCGGCCACACCGAACGAGGTGTACGCGTACCGGGTCGACGAGACCAACGCGCCCGGTGTGCACGCCCTCCTCGAGGAGTGGCGGCTCACACCCTCCGGCACCGGCACCCGGGTGCAGTGGACCTTCGCGGGCGACGGGCCGGCCGTCTTCCGCTTCGCGCTGAGAGCGGCGCGGACGGGCCTGGGACGCGCCTTCCGGGGCGCGGTGACCGCGCTGGACCGCCGGCTGGCGGCACAGAACGCCTGAGGGGGTTCAGCCGGGCCACACCCCGGTCTCCAGCAGGGACTCGATCGCCGTGGTGTACGGAGCGATGTCCAGCCCCTGCCCCGCGAGCCACCCGTCCGAGTAGTACTTGTCCAGGTAGCGGTCGCCCGGGTCGCACAGCAGGGTCACCACACTGCCCGTCCGCCCCTCGGCCACCATCTCCGCGACGATCTTGAGCGCGCTCCACAGACCCGTGCCGGTCGAGCCGCCCGCCTTGCGGCCCATGGCCCCTTCCAGGGCCCGCACCGCGGCGACGGCCGCCGCGTCCGGGACCTTCATCATGCGGTCGACGGCGGCGGGCAGGAAGCTGGGCTCCATCCGCGGCCGGCCGATGCCCTCGATGCGCGAGCCGCCGTCGCAGGTGAAGTCCGGATCGCCGGCCGTCCACCCCTCGAAGAAGCACGAGTTCTCCGGATCGGCCACGCAGACCCGGGTGTCGTACTGCATGTACCGGACGTACCGGGCGATGGTCGCCGACGTGCCGCCGGTGCCGGCCGTGGCGACGATCCACGCGGGCTCCGGGAACCGCTCCAACTCCAGCTGGCGGAAGACGGACTCGGCGATGTTGTTGTTGCCGCGCCAGTCCGTGGCCCGTTCGGCGTAGGTGAACTGGTCCATGTAGTGGCCGCCGGTCTCCGCCGCGAGGGCGGCCGACTCCTCGTACATCCCGCGCGGGTCGTCGACGAAGTGGCACCGCCCGCCGTGGAACTCGATGAGGCGGCACTTCTCGGCGCTCGTCGTGCGCGGCATCACCGCGATGAAGGGCACACCGACGAGCTTGGCGAAGTACGCCTCGGAGACGGCCGTCGACCCGCTGGACGCCTCGATCACCGGGCGGCCCGGCCGGATCCAGCCGTTGCACAGGCCGTACAGGAACAGAGACCGGGCGAGGCGGTGCTTGAGACTGCCGGTGGGGTGGGTCGACTCGTCCTTCAGGTACAGGTCGATGCCCCAGTGCTCGGGCAGCGGGAAGCGGAGCAGGTGCGTGTCGGCCGAGCGGTTGGCGTCGGCCTGTACCCTGCGGACGGCGTCCTTGAGCCAGCTCCGGTACTCGGCGTCGCTGTGGTCGACGTCGAGGGTCTCGCCGGGGCGGGCGATCGGGGGGGTGCTCACGGCGGGGGCTCCTTACCGGGGGGGTGCCGACGCCGGGTTCACGCGGTCGGACGCCTCGATGATAGACACCTCCCAAAACGCTTCCCACCTGCATAAACGTATCTTTGGGCAGCTCAAAGGCGCCCTGTGGCACGCGGCGGGGCACGGTGGGGGGCGCATCCATGCGAGTGCGCCGGATGCCCCGCGTGAGCCGCCCGTGCGCACTGGTGCGAGCCGTCGGCTGCGGGCAGACTGCACGGCATGGGCCGCCGACCGGCGCATCCGGACACCGTGCGCCACCGGCCCGTGCGGGGATGGACACTGGATCACGACCGGGTCGGTCGAACCCACGCCGGATCGCGTCCGCACGCGGTCAGGGACGGGCACGACCGCATGGGCAAGGGGGCGGAGCAGGATGGCGGAGCCGGAGTTCACGGCCACGGGCGTGCGGATCGGGAAGGGGCTGCGGTCGCTCACCCGGGCAGGAGAGGTCCGTATCAGGGACGGCAGGCTGCGGCTGCTCACGAGTTACGGCAGCGAGATCGACAGCGCCCCGGTCCGGGCCGTGCGCGCTTCGAAACCCTGGTTCGCGCCGGAGGACCGGGCGTTGGCCGATGTCAACGGCACCCGGTATTCACTGACACTCGGCGACCAGGACCCCGCGCCGGGACGGCCCCGCCCCTCGTCGGCGCGGCGGTTCATCGAGGCGGTCCGCAAGGCGGGCGGGCGCGAGGACTGAGCGTGGCGCGAGTTGCACGACGTCACCTCGTGCGTCACGCTGGTCTCACATCACTCTCGGTTTACCGGCGATTACGCTGAAGAACCAGCCCGCCGGTCACGACCGCGGGCGGCCCCCGTACGAAGCCGTTCCGCACCCAGCGGCCGGAGCACTCCGCCGCACAGCAGGCGGCACACAGGCCAGCCCTCCTGCTGGATCCGATCCCGTCGTCTTCCGGACTCAATTCGGGGAGTCGCAGCCGTGATCAGCCAGCCAAGCAGGCACTGCACGGTGGAGCTCCAAGCCCTGCCGTCGCGGATCGGCCAGGTCCGCAGAATCGTATCGGCGCAGTTGCGCTACTGGCACCTCGATCCCCTGATCGACCGGGCCGCGCTCGGTGTGACGGAGTTGTTGACGAACGTCCACCTGCACGCCCGGCCCGACAAGACGTGCACCGTGGAGATCGAGCTGCTGCTCGACCGGCTCACCGTCTCGGTGCACGACCACGACCCGCGCCTGCCCGAGCTGCGCGAGTCGGACTGCACGGACACCAGCGGACGCGGTCTCGCCATGGTCGCCGCGGTGGCCGACAGTTGGGGGGCGCGTCAGGACGGCGACTCGGGAAAGGTCGTCTGGTTCACGCTTCCCGCACCGGCACAGGCACCCGCCCGGCCGCTGCCGGCCCTCACGCCGTACGAGAAGCCCCTGGAGGCGCCGGCCCGCGCTCTCGCGGTCGGCGATCGCACGACGGAACACGCTCCCGCCCGGTCCGCCGTTGCCGGCTGACCGGGCGGTGACCCGCGACCGGTACACCGCCGGCGGGGGCGTCGCCCGCCTCGTTCCACGGCGTCGGCGCGCCACACGTCGGGACGGCCCCCCACCGGGCCGGAGGCGGCCCGGCGGAGGCACCGGCCGCGGGCGCGCGGACGCCTCCGCCACCCCGGTCGGGGCGCGCGGAGGCGTCCGGCGGCGCGTCCGACGGCGGTGCCGCCCTACGGGGCCGGCTCCCGGCGAAGCACGGCCCGCGGCCGGGACCGGATCCGGCCCACGGGCCGACGGCCGTCGGCCGTCGGCCGCAACAGGCGCCGCCCGCGCCTGCCTTCGCGGACCACCGGCGTCGGCGCCCGGCGGGTGACGGGCGGGAGGGACGTCATGCGGCGTCGCGCTTGCCCGTACGGCCGAACTGCTCGTCCAGGACGGAGAGCCGGCGCCAGTACTCGTCCTCGTCGATCTCGCCGGAGGCGAAACGGCGGCCGAGGACGGCGATCGGAGAGTCGCCCGCCGGACGGCCGTCCACCCCGCGCCACGGCGCGCCACGGCCCCGCCAGGCGGTGCGGCGCAGGAAGGTCAGGGCGCCGAGCAGGACGGCCACCCAGATCAGCGGGAAGAACAGGATCCAGGGGCCGGGCCCGCCGCCCCAGTGGGCCAGGGTCTGCATCTCGGGTCATCTCCTCGGTCGGTTCGTCGGTCCGTCGGTCCGTCGGTTCGGTCGGTTCGTCGGTGCTGGGGTGATGACCACAGACTCGCCGAACGAGGGGGCCCGGGTCGTCGTACGGCCGGCGGCAGTGCGGATACCCCGCCGGGAGTACGCGGGCGACCGCCGCCGCCCGCCGAGCCCTGGTGGCGACCGAGGCTCGATTTCTGTACCTACTAGTATGTACAATCTCTGCATGAGCACCCCCGAGCGACTGATCGAGTCCACCCGCGAGCTGCTGTGGGAGCGCGGCTACGTCGGCACCAGCCCCAAGGCGATCCTGGAGCGCGCCGGCGCCGGCCAGGGCAGCATGTACCACCACTTCACGGGCAAGCCCGACCTGGCGCTCGCCGCGATCCGCCGTACCGCCGAGGAGATGCGCGCCACCGCGCAGGACGTGCTCGGCGGGCCCGGGACCCCGTACCAGCGGATCGAGGCGTATCTGCGGCGCGAGCGTGACGTGCTGCGCGGCTGCCCCATCGGCCGGCTGACGATGGACCCGGACGTGGTCGCCAGCGACGAGCTGCGCGGTCCCGTCGACGAGACCATCGACTGGCTGCGGGAGCAGCTCGCCGCAATCGTCGAAGAGGGCAAGGAACAGGGCCAGTTCGTGCCCTCCCTGGACGCCGAGGAGGTCGCGGCGACGATCCTGTCGACCGTCCAGGGCGGCTATGTGCTGGCCCGTGCCTCGGGTTCGCCGGCGGCCTTCGACGCCGGGGTGCGGGGTCTGCTCTCCCTTCTCCGACCCGCTACCGCTTGACGAGGAGTTCCGCGTGCGCATCACGAGACAGCGCCCCGACACCTGGCAGGGCCCGCCCGAGAACTTCACGGGCACGGTCTGGATCGACGAGATCGCGGCGCCTCCCCTTCCCTCCCGGCTGCGGATGTTCACCGTCCGCTTCGCCCCCGGCGCCCGCACCGCGTGGCACCGCCATCCCTACGGCCAGGCCCTGCACGTCCGGGACGGCGAGGGCCTGGTGCAGCGCAGGGGCGGTGACGTGGAACCGATCAGGGCGGGCGACACCGTGTGGGTCGAGCCCGGCGAATGGCACTGGCACGGGGCCGGGCCCCGCACCTTCATGACGCACCTGGCGGTCTGTGAGGCGGCCGAGGACGGCACGACCACCGAGTGGGGCGCGCTCACCGGCCCCGAGTACCCCACCGCCTGAGGAGACGCCAGTTGCATGCCATGCAGTACGAGCTGACCCTGCCCGCCGACTACGACATGGGCATCATCCGCGGCCGGGTGTCCCGCGTCGGGCATCTGCTCGACGACTGGGACGGCCTCGGCATCAAGGCCTATCTGATGCGCGAGCGGGGTGCGCACGGCTCCCCGGTCAACCAGTACGCGCCGTTCTACCTGTGGAACACGGTCGAGGGCATGAGCTCCTTCCTCTGGGGCGGCCCCTTCCAGGGGCTCGTGGGCGACTTCGGGCGTCCGGAGGTCCAGCAGTGGACGGGGCTGGCGTACGAGGAGGGGGCCGCCCCCGGCTCGCCCGCCGTCGTCGCCGTGCGGCGGCGGCAGCAGGTGCCCGAGGGGGCGCGGCTGTCCGACGTCATGGAGGACGCCGTGCGCGAGACCGGGCGGCTCGCCGCGCAGGACGGCGCGGTGCTGGCGGCGTCGGCCGCCGACCCGCACCGCTGGGAGCTGGTCCACTTCTCGCTCTGGGACCACGACACGCCCGAGGCCGCCGGGGAGGTCTTCCAGGTGCTGCATGTGTCGGCCCCCGGGCGGGGCGGGCTGCCGCGGGGACGGCAGTGGTGAGCCGTGTCCGCACGGTCCTCGGCGATGTGCATCCCGCGGAACTGGGCGTCTGCGACGCCCACGACCATCTCTTCCTCAGCAGTCCGGTGTTCCGCGGTCAGGAGCTGAACGACGCCGGCGCCGCCCGGGCCGAGCTCGCCGCGTTCCGCGCGGCGGGCGGGTCGGCCGTCGTCCAGTGGACGCCGTACGGCATGGGGCGGCGGGCCGCGGACCTGCCGGAGCTCTCCCGGGCCACCGGGGTCCACGTGGTCTGCGCGACCGGCCTGCACCAGGCGGCGCACTGCGCCCCGGGCACGGTCGACGAGTTGCGCGGCCAGCTCGCCGAGGTCTTCGTCTCCGAACTCACCGAGGGCATCGGCACGTCGGGGGTCCGGGCCGGGCTCATCAAGGTGGCGGGCGGCTTCCACGCCCTCGACGCGCACGCCCGCCGGACGATGACCGCGGCGGCCGAGGCGCACCACGCGACGGGCGCGCCGATCGCCGTGCACCTGGAGCTGGGCACGGGCGCCCTGGACGTACTGGACCTGTTGTGCGGCGAGGCGGGGGTCGCGCCGCACCGGGTGATCCTCGGACACCTCAACCGCTCCCCCGACCCGGTGATCCACCGGCAGGCCGCCGCCGCGGGTGCCTATCTGGCCTTCGACGGGCCGTCCCGGGCCCATCACGCCACGGACTGGCGCATGCCCGACGCCGTGCGGGCGCTGGCGGAGGCGGGGTTCGGACACCGGCTGCTGCTCGGCGGGGACACCGTCGTCGCCGGGGCGCGGTCGGTCGACGGCGGTCCCGGAATGCCGTATCTGCTGCGCCGGGTACGGCCCCGGCTCGAGGCCGACCTGGGGAAGGAACTGGTCGGCCTCGTCCTGACGGAGAACCCCGGCCGGGCCCTCGCCGTCGACTGGCCCTGACCACCGGCGGCGGGCGACGGCGCGGGGCCCGCCGGATCCCTCCGCTCCACCTCCCCGAAAGGAGGACGCAGGCATGCCCTTCGTCCGCATCGACGCCCTGACGACCGACGGCGACCGGCTCGACGCGCTCGGCCGCGCCGTGCACGAGGCCCTGGTCGAGACGCTCGGCATCCCTCCCGCCGACCGGTTCCAGGTCTTGACCGGCCATGACGGCACCCGCGGCATGCTGGGCCACGGCGACTGTCCCGGGGTGCACCGCGACGAGGGCATCGTGTTCGTCGCGATCACGATGCGCTCGGGTCGCACCCCCGCGCAGAAGCAGGCGCTGTACCGGCGGATCGCCGAGCTGGCCCACGCCTGTGCGGGGACCGAGCCGCGCAACGTGTTCGTCACCGTCACGGAGAACGCGCCGGCGGACTGGTCGCTCGGCAACGGGGTGGCGCAGTACCTCGCCCTCTGACGGCCGGCCGCTCAGGCGAGTGCCGCCAGCGGATCGTCCAGCACGGGCTGCCACGCCAACTCCGCCGCCCCGACCAGGCTGTTGTGGTCCAGCGTGCACGCCAGGATCGGAACCCCGCCGCTGCGGCCCCACAGGCTGCGGTCGGCGACGACGGCGCGCAGCCGCTCGGGATCGGCGTCGAGCAGGGTGCGGTGCAGTCCGCCGAGGATGATGCGGTCCGGGTTGAGGATGTTGACGAGCCCGGCGAGGCCGAGGCCCAGCCGGTCGATCAGCGTCTCGACGGCGGTACGGACGTCCGGGTCCGTCCGGTATCCCGTGCGGACGAGGTCGTCGGCCTGCTCCAGCTGGGAGACCTCGGGGCCGGCCTCGCGTCCCGCCGCCGCGAGCAGGGCCAGCGGGTCCGCCTCCACGTCGAGGCAGCCTCGGCTGCCGCAGTGGCAGGGGCGCCCCTCGGGGTTGACGGTGAGGTGACCGACCTCCAGCGCGAGCCCCGAGCTGCCGGTGTGCAGCCGCCCGTCCAGCACCAGCGCACCGCCCACGCCCCGGTGTCCGGTGGCCACGCACAGCAGATCGCGGGAGCCGCGGCCGGCGCCGTGCCGGTGCTCGGCGAGGGCGGCCAGGTTGACGTCGTTGGCGGCGAACGCGGGCCCGGTGATGCCCGCGGCGCGCACCCGCTCGGCGAATATCTCGCGGACGGGCGCTCCCGCGGGCCAGTCGAGGTGGAGGGGGTTCAGGGCGAGGCCCTCGGGCTCGGCGACCGCGGACGGCACGGCGAGCCCCGCGCCCACACAGCGCCGCCCGGTCTCGCGCAGCAACTCCGCGCCCGCGTCGACCACCGCGCCGAGCACTTTGGCCGGGTCGGCGTCGACGGTCTCGCAGCGAGGCGCGGTCGCGACGATCCGGCCGCCGAGCCCGACGAGTGCGGCCCGGAAGCCGTCCGCGTGCACCTGGGCCGCGAGCGCAACGGGCCCGTCCCCGGCGACCTCGAGCCGGTGCGAGGGCCGACCCTGCGCACCGGCGGCGGCCCCCGGATGCGCGTCGACCCGGATCAGCCCCAGTGCCTCCAGTTCGGCGGCCACCGCTCCGGCGGTCGCGCGGGTGACGCCCAGCTCGGCGGTGAGCACGGCGCGCGTCGGCGCGCGTCCGGTGTGCACCAGCTCCAGCGCGGGACCGAGGGCACCGCGCCCCCGGTCGAGGCGTGTGCGCGCGTTCCCTTCCCCTGCCGTCCGGGGGGCTGCCTTGCCGTTCATGAGGGGGAGTCTCCCATGATCGGATCCACGGCCGGTCCGAAGCCACCGGCCGACTGCGTGCTGCCGAGCCGGCCGGTCGGCCCCGTGTCCGCCGGTGCGGTACGCGCGGTCCGCGGGCCGGCGGGCGGCCGGGCCCACACCCGGAGGGCCGTCAGGAGCCGCCGCCGACGGCCCGCGTCCGGCCGGTGCGGCACTTGGACCGTGCCGGGTGCGCCCCGTCTGCGGGCTCGCGGAAACAGCTCGGCGTCCATGACTCCATCATCACGGACACCGGCCGGCCGGCGGGACCGCGGCCTCCGGCCGGGGACGGCGTCGACCTGCGGCTCGGCTAGCCTGGACGACGATGAACGACCCGCTGACCACACCCTGGGGCGCGTACACGCTGACCCGCTTCCCGGAAGACCCCCGCGACCGCCTGCGCGCCTGGGACGCGTCCGACGCGTATCTGCTGCGGCACCTCGCGACCGGCGGCGTGCCCCTCAGCGGTGAGGTCGTGGTCCTCGGCGACCGGTGGGGCGCGCTCACCACGGCGCTCGCGGCACACCGTCCCACGCAGATCACCGACTCGTACCTGGCCCATGAGGCGACCCGCGCGAATCTGGCGCGGGCCGGCGTCGAGGCGGATGCCGTACGGCTCCTGACCACCCGGGACGATCCCCCGCCCCGCATCGACGTCCTCCTCGTGCGGATTCCGAAGAGCCTCGCGCTGCTGGAGGACCAGCTGCACCGGCTGGCGCCCGGGGTGCACGAGGGCACGGTGGTCGTCGGCACAGGCATGGTCAAGGAGATCCACACCTCGACGCTGAGACTGTTCGAGCGGATCCTCGGACCCACTCGCACCTCGCTCGCCGAGCAGAAGGCACGGCTCGTCTTCTGCACCCCGGACCCGGGCATCGAACGGGGTGCCGACCCCTGGCCGTACCGGTACCGGCTCCCCGAGGGCATCGGCCCGGTGTCCGGCCGGACCGTCACCAACCACGCGGGGGTCTTCTGCGCGGACCGTCTCGACGTCGGGACCCGGTTCTTCCTGCGGCACCTGCCGCGCGACGCGGGCGGGGGACGGGTGGTCGACCTGGGCTGCGGCAACGGGGTCGTCGGGCTGGCCGTCGCGTTGTCCGATCCGCGGGCCGAGGTGCTCTTCGTCGACGAGTCGTACCAGGCGGTGGCCTCGGCGGCGGCGACGTACCGGGACAACGCGCGGGGGGCGGCGGATTTCCGGGTGGGCGACGGTCTGGCGGGGGTGCCGGACGCGAGCGTCGACCTCGTGCTCACCAACCCGCCGTTCCACTCCCATCAGGCGACGACGGACGCCACGGCGTGGCGCATGTTCACGGGGGCGCGGCGCGTCCTGCGCCCGGGCGGCGAGCTGTGGGTGGTCGGCAATCGCCACCTGGGTCACCACGTGAAACTGCGCCGCCTCTTCGGCAACGGTGAACTGGTCGCGAGCGACGCGAAGTTCGTGGTCCTGAAGGCCGTCAGGAAGTAGAAGCGGTGGTTCGCACGTGCGGCCCGCGGCACGTCCGGCCCGCGGCGCGGCCGGACGCTCGCGGGCACGGCGGTGACCGCCTGCCGGACGGGCCGGTGCGCAACGGAGCCGGGCTCACGGAGAGACGCGCGCGGCCGCGTGCGTGCCACCGTCCCCGAGCACGGTGATCAGACGGGCCACGGTGCCGGCCATCGCCTCCCGTCCGGCCCCGAGATATCCGCGCGAGTCGACCGCCTCGGGGCGCGCGGCGAGGAACTCCCGGATCGCGCCGGTCATCGCGACGTTCAGGGCGGTCCCGATGTTGACCTTCGCGATACCGCCGGCGACCGCCGCCGCCAGTTCGTCGTCCGGCAGCCCGGACGAGCCGTGCAGCACGAGCGGTACGTCGAGCCCGGCGCTCAGCCGCTTGAGCAGGCCGTGGTCGAGTGCGGCCGTGCGGGTCGTCATGGCGTGCGTGCTGCCCACCGCGACGGCCAGGGCGTCGACCTGCGCATCCGCCACGAAGGCGGCGGCCTCGCCCGGGTCGGTCCGGGCGCCGGGGGCGTGCGGATCCGGCGGCGGTTCGCCGTTCTTGCCGCCGACCTGCCCCAACTCGGCCTCGATCCAGAGCCCGTGGGCGTGGGCCCAGTCGGCCGCGGCACGGGTGGCGGCGAGGTTCTCCTCGTAGGGCAGCCGGGCGGCGTCGTACATCACGGAGCTGAACCCGGCGTCGGGCGCCTGCCGGAGCAGTTCGTCGCTGTGGACGTGGTCGAGGTGCAGGGCGACCGGCACGGCGGCTCGTGCGGCCGCCGCCGCGGCGGCCCGGGCGAGCGGCAGCAGCCGCCCCTGGCGGAATCCGACGGTGTTCTCGCTGACTTGGAGCACGACCGGGGCGTCCACCGCCTCGGCGCCCGCAACCACCGCCTCGACGTGCTCGATGGTGATGATGTTGAACGCGGCGACGGCACCGCGCTCCGCGACGGCGGCGGCGACCAGCTCGCCGGTGGCTGCGAGGGTCATGACTCCTCCTTCTCCCCGAACCCGAACCCGAACCCGTCCACCCGCTCTTGTGCCCCGCCGCTCACCGGGCGTCCGTGCCGGCGGCGGGGGTCAGGACCACGGAGCGGGTCAGATGGCGCGGCCGGTCGGGGTCGAGGCCGCGGGCGGCGGCCAGGGCGGCCGCGAGCCGATGGACGCGGACGAGTTCGGCGAGCGGGTCGAGGCGCCCGGTCACCCACAACCCGCCGGTCTCCCGCACCTGTTCGGCGAGCCCCTCGGGCGCGTCGCCGAGCATCCAGGTGGCGGTCCCGCTGGTCGTGATGCTGATGGGGCCGTGCCGGTACTCCATCGCCGGATACGCCTCGGTCCACGCCTGCGCGGCCTCCCGCATCTTCAGCCCGGCCTCGTGCGCGAGCCCGACCGTCCAGCCGCGGCCGAGGAAGGTGAACTGCGAGCAGCCGGCGAGCCCTTCGGGCAGCGGCAGCTCCAGCGCCGTGCGGGCGTCGGCGACCACGGCGTCCCTGTGCAGGCCGAGGTGGGCGCGGAGCACGGTGAGGGCGGTGGTGGCGAACCGGGTCTGCACGACGGACCGTTCGTCCGCGTACTCGAGGACGACCAGGTCGTCGGCCACGTCCGCCACCGGCGTGCGCGGGTCGGCGGTGATCGCCGTGGTACGGGTCCCCCCGCCGAGCCGCCCGAGGAGTTCGAGGACCTCGGTGGTGGTGCCGGACCGGGTGAGGGCGACCACCCGGTCGTAGGCGCGTCCGTACGGGAACTCGGAGGCCGCGAAGGCGTCCGTCTCCCCCTGCCCGGCCCGCTCCCGCAGCACGGCGGCGGACTGCGCCATGAAGAAGGAGGTCCCGCATCCCACGATCGCCACGCGCTCCCCCACTCCGGGCAGCGCCTCCTTGTACGCGGTCGCCCCGGCGGCCGCGCGGGCCCAGCACTCGGGCTGGCTGGTCAGCTCGTCCTCGACATGTGTCATGCCGCACCCTCCGCTGTGATTGTTCATGCACGTTACTGCCCCTTTTCAAGCACGAGCAAGCATTCGTGACGCGATTGCGGTGCGTTAAGGTCACCCCGAGGCCGAGGAACGGAGAGTGCGGATGTCACGCGACGCCCGCTGGAAGGCACTGCTGGAGCTGCTCGTCGAGCGCGGCCGGCTGGATGTCGAGGAGGCGGCGGCCGAGCTGGAGGTGTCGGCCGCGACGATCCGCCGCGACTTCGACCGGCTGGCCGAGCAGCAGATGCTGGTGCGCACCCGGGGCGGCGCGGTGGTGCACGGCGTCTCGTACGAACTGCCGCTGCGCTACAAGACGGCCCGCCACGCCTCCCAGAAGCAGCGCATCGCCACCGCGGTCGCCGGCCTGATCGCCCCCGGCGAGGCGGTCGGGCTCACCGGCGGCACGACCACGACGGAGGTGGCACGGGCCCTGGCGGTGCGCGGCGACCTGACCTCAGGCTCCCCCGCGCTGACCGTCGTCACCAACGCGCTGAACATCGCCAACGAGCTGGCCGTACGCCCGCAGTTCAAGATCGTGGTGACGGGTGGGGTCGCGCGCCCGCAGTCGTACGAGCTCATCGGCCCGCTCGCGGACGGCGTCCTCGGCCAGATCACCGTCGATGTGGCCGTGCTCGGCGTGGTGGCGCTCGACGTCACGCACGGCGCGGCGGCGCACGACGAGGCGGAGGCCGCGATCAACCGCCTGCTGTGCGAGCGGGCCGAGCGGGTGGTCGTCGCCGCGGACTCCAGCAAGCTCGGGCAGCGCGCGTTCGCCCGGATCTGCCCGGTGGAGTCGGTGGACACCCTGGTCACGGACTCGGCGGCGGGACCGGAGACCGTACGGGGGTTCGAGGAGGCGGGGGTGCGGGTGGTCCTCGTCTGACGGAACGCACCCCGGTCGCCGCGCTCCCGGTGGCGCCGTCGCCCGCTGCGCCTAAGCTGGGATGCGCCGTGGCACGCCGGGTGGCAGGGAGGCCGCGATGGCCGAGACGCCGGTCGACCAGTACGGGCAGGATGCCTCCCGGTATCTGCCGATCGCCGAACACGGCCTGATCGGCGATATGCGGACCGTGGCCCTGGTGGGCTCCAACGGCACCATCGACTGGTACTGCTGCCCGGCGTTCGACGCCCCCAGCGTCTTCGCCTCGGTGCTGGACGCAGACCGGGGCGGCTGCTTCGAGCTCTCCGCGACCGTGCCGGCGCGCACAAAGCAGTTCTACTTCCCCGACACCAACGTCCTGATCACGAGGTTCTTCACCGAGGACGGCGTCGGCGAGGTGCAGGACTTCATGCCCGTCGGCGCGGGGTCGGTGGAGACCGAACGCCACCGGCTGATCCGGCGGGTGCTGTGCGTGCGCGGTGCCATCCCGTTCCGGGCACGGGTGGCCCCCCGGTTCCGCTACGGCACCCAGCCGCACACCGTTCGTGTGCTCGGCGACATCGCGGTCTTCGAGTCCGCCGACCTGTCGCTGGCCCTGACCGCCACCGTGGCCCTCGAAGGCGACGCCCTGGACGCCTGGGCGGACTTCAAACTCTCCGAGGGCGAGTCGGCGGTGTTCGCGCTGGACCAGGTCGGAGAGGACCTCGGGCCGCGCACATGCGCCCACAGGGAGGCGGAGGAGCAGTTCGGCACCACGGTGGCGTTCTGGCGGAAGTGGCTGTCCGCCTCGCGCTACCGCGGCCGGTGGCGGGAGATGGTGCACCGCTCCGCCCTCACGCTGAAGCTGCTCACCTACGCGCCGACCGGGGCGATCGTCGCCGCGCCGACGACCAGCCTCCCCGAGCGGCTCGGCGGCGAACGCAACTGGGACTACCGCTACGTGTGGGTGCGCGACGCGGCCTTCTGCGTCTACGCCCTGCTGCGCCTCGGTTTCACCGGCGAGGCGGAGGCGTTCATGCAGTTCGTGACCCGGCACATCACGTCCGGGGACGGCGGGCCGTCCGGACCGCTGCAGATCATGTACGGGATCGACGGCCGTACCGACCTCCCCGAGCACGAACTCGACCATCTGGAGGGCCATCGGGGGGCGGCGCCGGTGCGTATCGGCAACGCGGCCGCCGAACAGCTCCAACTCGACATCTACGGCGCCCTCATCGACTCGATCTACCTCTACGACAAGTGGGCGCAGCCCGTCTCCAGCGACCAGTGGGACCAGGTCTGCGCGCTGGTGGACTGGGTGTGCGCCCACTGGGACCAGCCCGACGAGGGCGTCTGGGAGACGCGCGGCGGCCGCAAGAACTTCCTGTACTCGCGGCTGATGTGCTGGGTGGCGATCGAGCGGGCCATCCGGATGGCCCGCCGCCGTGGTCTGCCCGCCGACCTGGTCCGCTGGCTGGACTGCCGTGACACGGTCTACCGGCGGATCATGCAGCGGGGCTGGTCCGCCGAACGCCAGGCGTTCGTGCAGCACGAGCAGGGCGATGTGCTCGACGCCTCGGTGCTCATGATGCCGCTGGCCAAGTTCATCGCACCCACCGATCCCAAGTGGCTGTCCACGCTGGACGCGCTCGGCCAGGAGCTGGTGTCCGACTCGCTGGTCTACCGCTACGACCCGAGGTCGAGCCCGGACGGTGTGCGAGGCGACGAGGGGACGTTCTCCATCTGCTCGTTCTGGTACGTCGAGGCGCTGGTCCGCGCCGGCCGCCTCGACGAGGCACGGCTGGCCTTCGAGAAGATGCTGACGTATGCCAACCATCTGGGGCTGTACGCCGAGGAGATCAGCCCCACCGGCGAGCAACAGGGCAACTTCCCGCAGGCGTTCACCCACCTCGGACTGATCAGCGCGGCATTCAACCTCGACCGGGCCCTGGGCTGACGACCGCGCCGCCGACCCGTCCACGGCCCGGGGACGGCAGCGGCTCATGGGGGACGACCCCCGGACCGCCCCCGCCGCCCGGGAGCGCACGGCGACAACTCCCTTGCCGGGGCCGCCGGGCGACTCTACCGTGACTTTGTGCCGCTAATAAACAAAGTCCGTTCGCACAGCGCCGTGCCGGACGACCGTCCGATCCGGCTCCGCCTCGCCCTGACCGCCTTCTTCGCCCTCGACGGCTTCGTCTTCGCCGGCTGGGTCGTCCGCATCCCCGCCGTCAAGGACCAGACCGGCGCATCCGCCGGCGCCCTCGGCCTCGCCCTCCTCTGCGTCTCCGCAGGCGCCGTGGTCACCATGACGCTCACCGGCCGCCTGTGCCGCCGCTACGGCAGCCATCCCGTCACCGTGATCTGCGCGGTCCTGCTCTCCCTGAGCGTCGCCCTGCCGCCGCTGACCCGTTCCGCGCCCGAACTCGGCGCCGCGCTGCTGGTCTTCGGCATGGCCTACGGCGGCATCAACGTCGCCTTCAACAGCGCCGCCGTCGATCTCGTCACCGCGCTCCGGCGGCCGATCATGCCCAGCTTCCACGCGGCGTTCAGCCTCGGCGGCATGACGGGCGCCGGGCTCGGCGGACTGGTCGCGAACTCCCTGTCCCCCGTGCGGCACCTCCTCGGGCTCACCGTCCTCGGCCTGCTCGTGACCGCGGTCGCCGGACGCGCCCTGCTGCGCCTGAAGCCGCCGGTGCCGCCGGTGCCGGTGCCGGTGCCCGCCGACCGGGTACGGCCGCCCGATGAGCGCGCCCCGCACCGCCTGGACGCCCGCACCCGGCGCATGGTGACGGTCTTCGGCCTGATCGCGCTCTGCACGGCCTACGGCGAGGGCGCGCTGGCGGACTGGGGGGCACTGCACCTGGAACAGGACCTCGGCGCGCACCCGGGTGTGGCGGCGGCCGGCTATTCCGGCTTCGCGCTCGCCATGGCCGTGGGCCGACTCGGCGGCACAGTCCTGCTGGAACGGCTCGGGCGGATGCGCACGGTGGTGTCGGGCGGGGCCACGGCGGCGGCCGGGATGCTCCTCGGCTCGCTCGCCCCCTCGGTGTGGGCGGCACTGCTCGGCTTCGCGGTCACCGGCCTCGGCCTCGCCAACATCTTCCCCGTCGCCGTGGAGCGCGCCGGCGCACTCGCGGGCCCCGGCGGGGTCGCCGTCGCCTCGACGCTCGGCTACGGCGGCATGCTGCTCGGCCCGCCCGCCATCGGGTTCATGACGGACTGGTACTCGCTGCCCGCCGCGCTGACGAGCGTGGCGGCACTGGCCGCGCTCGCCTCGGTGATCGGACACGGTGTACGCCGCGCGGCCGGCGCCCGCCCGTGATCAGGCCTCTCGGCCGGCGGCGGCCCGTGATCAGTCCTCTCGGCCGACACCCGCCCACGATCAGCCCTCCTCGGCCGGCGCCCGCCCACGATTCAGTCCTCCTCGGCCGACGCCCGCCCGTGATTCAGTCCTTCTCGGTCGGCTCGCCGGTCGAGAACCTGCCCTTCCAGACCGCCTTCGCCCCGGAGTCGCCGATCCGGTACGCCTGGACGACCGCGCCGACGCCCACCGCCAGGGCCAGCACCAGCACCACGACCCGCAGCGGAACGGATCCGGCCAGCCGGGCCCCGGCGGGCGCCCTGCCCCCGGTGGGACCGTCGACGACGTCCTCACCGTAGGGCCGTCGGCGGGCGGCGCGGCCCAGCCACCACACGACGGCCGTGAGCACCAGGAGGGCGATGACCCAGGGCGTCAGCCCCTCCCCCATCTCGGCGTGCGACTCCACCAGCGGGGTCTCCTTCACACGCTCCTCCAGCCACTCGCCGGATTCGGTGGTCAGCACCACCAGGGCGAGCGCGACCAGCCCCAGTACCGGAAGCAGCCACCCGAACCGCCGCGCCGTCGCGGGCCACACGGCGCACACGACGAGCGCCAGCGCCGTCAGCGGAACCAGCACGACCGAGCCGTGGACGAACAGAGGATGGCCGGGAAGGCCGTTGATCAGCCCGACGCTCACGGTGGTCTCTCCTTCGGCGACTACGCCGGACAACTCCGGCCGGGAGCTTACTTTTCCGTCATTCCACGCCTCAGTCACCGCAGCCGCGCGCGGCGTGCGCACGGATGGAGCAGTGCCGGCGAGGCCGGCCGAATGATCAGCACCCGGTGGCGGCGACCGCCCGGACGTGCCGTACCGGTTCGCCACGGCGCGCCTTCCCACCACCCGGCCTGCCGCACGGCGCGCCCCGTGCGGCACACTCACCCCATGGAGACTGCCGAGTTGATCGAGGCCCTGGAGCGGGAGGGCCGGCTGCTGGCCACCGCGGCCGAGGAGGCGGGCACGGACGCGACGGTACCGACCTGCCCGGAGTGGCAGGTCCGGGACCTGCTGCGGCACACGGGCATGGTGCACCGCTGGGCGGCGGCCTTCGTCTCCGAGCGGCACACCTCGTACCACCCCGACGGCGGCCTGCCGGACCTGGACGACGCCGACCTCGTGCCCTGGTTCCGGGAAGGCCACCGCCACCTCGTCGACACCCTCTCCGGCGCCGAGCCCGACGTGCGGTGCTGGCACTTCCTGCCGGCGCCCTCGCCGCTCGCGTTCTGGGCCCGTCGACAGGCCCACGAGACGGCTGTGCACCGGATCGACGCGGAGTCGGCGCGCGGTGGCACGCCCACCGGTGTCGCTCCGGCGTTCGCGGCCGACGGCATCGACGAGCTGCTGCACGGCTTCCACGCCCGCTCCAAGAGCCGGGTGCGCAGCGAGCAGCCGCGCGTGCTGCGGGTGCGGGCCACGGACACCGACGGCGCCGTGTGGACCGTGCGGCTGTCGGCGGAGCCCCCGGTGACCGAGGCGGGCGATACCGCGGACGCGGACTGCGAGGTGACCGGGCCCGTCGCGCAGCTGTATCTGTCGCTGTGGAACCGGATGCCGTTCCCGCACGTGGCCGGTGACACCTCGGTCACCGACCTGTGGCGCGAGAAGTCCGCTGTGGTCTGGGCCTGAGCACGCGGGGCGAGGCCGTCAGCCGCTCAGCATCCGCGTCAGCACCGCGCGCTGCACCGGCCGCACCTCGCCGTGCAGCGCGCTCCCCCTCGCCGTGAGGGCGACGCGCACGCCCCGCCGGTCCTCCGGGCACAGGGTGCGCTCGACGGGCCCGTCCTTCTCCAGTCGGGCGATCAGCCGCGACAACGCGCTCCGACTCGGATGGACCCGCTCGGAGATCTCCTGGACGCGCAGGGCGCGGGGGCCGCCGTGCTCCGGCGGCGCCGAGAGGACGTCGAGCACCTCGAAGTCGCTGGGGCACAGGCCGAGCATGCTGCTGATCGGGGCGGCCTGCGCGCTGGTCTTCCCCTCGCTCAACATCCAGGCCACTAACGGGGTGGAGGACCACGAGCAGGGCATGGTCTCCGGCCTGCTCAACACCTCGGTCCAGGTGGGCGGCGCCGTCTTCCTGGCGGTGGTGACCGCCGTGGTGACCGCGCGCACGCCCGCGCACGCCTCGCCGCAGGCCGTGCTCGACAGCTACCGGCCGGCTTGATCGTGGTCACGGGCATCGCGGCGGCGGGCCTGCTGATCACCCTCACGGGAGTGCGTACCCGCCGCACCCGGCGGTCCGTCGTGGTCGCCCGGTCCCGTCGGGAGCAGACGGAGGCGGAGCCCGTGGCGGTCCGCGACTGAGGCGGGGGACGCGAAAGCACCCGAGGGTCGCGCAGCGCCCGGACGGGCCGGGCGGGTCGGTTGCCGCGCCGGGCACACGCCTGTTTGACTCGGACCATGGAGAACCATGGGGGACGTTCGCTCCGGGCCCGCGGCCGGCGCACCCAGGCGGAGCGGGACGCCGTCACCGTCGAGATCGGATACGGGCTGTGCAGCGCGGTGTTCGCGGCGGCCCTGGCGTTCGGGGCCGTGGCGGGGCCCGCCTTCGCCTTCGACCTGTCGCACGGCGTGCGGCGCACGCTGATCGTCTCGGCGGCCACCGTGGCCTGCACACTCTTCGTGGTCCGCGTCGTCAGCGTGCTGGCGCGTTTCGGGCGCGGCCCCGGGACTCAGCCCAGCCAGCCCGGCCGCACCAGCCCCGACTCATAGGCCAGGACGACGAGTTGGGCCCGGTCGCGGGCGCCCAGCTTGACCATGGTGCGGCTGACATGGGTCTTGGCCGTGAGCGGGCTGACGACCAGCCGCCGGGCGATCTCGTCGTTGGACAGTCCGATGCCGACCAGGGCCATCACCTCCCGTTCCCGCTCGGTGAGTTCGGCGAGCGACACGGCGGCCGCGGGCTCCTTCGAGCGGGCCGCGAACTCGGCGATCAGCCGCCGGGTGACACCCGGTGACAGCAGGGCGTCCCCTGCGACCACCGCCCGCACGGCGCGCAGGAGTTCTTCCGGCTCGGTGTCCTTGACCAGGAATCCGGAGGCGCCGGAGCGGATCGCCTCGAAGACGTACTCGTCCAGCTCGAACGTGGTCAGCATGACCACCTTCACGTCCTCCAGTGCCGGATCCCCGGTGATGCCGCGGGTCGCGGCGAGCCCGTCGACCAGCGGCATGCGGATGTCCATCAGCACGACATCGGGACGCAGCGCGCGCACCTGGCGCAACGCCTCGCCGCCGTCGGCGGCCTCCCCGGCCACCTCGATGTCCGGCTGCGCGTCGAGCAGCGCCCGGAACCCGGCCCTGACCAGGGACTGGTCGTCGGCGAGCAAGACCCGGATCACCGGTCCTCCTTCCTGTTCGAGCCGCCCCGGAGCGACTCCTCGGACGACACCGTCAACGGCAGCACCGCCAGCACCCGGAACCCGCCGCCGGGGTGCGGGCCCGCCTCGATCGAGCCGCCGAGGGCCGCGGCCCGTTCCCGCATCCCGGCCAGGCCGTTGCCGCTGCCGCCCGCGTCGGCTCCCGTCGGGGGTCCGTCGTCGTCGACACGCAGGCGCAGCGTGCCGTTCGCGCAGTCGACGCGCACGCGAGCGTGCCGCGAACCGGAGTGCCGTACGACGTTGGTGAGGGCCTCCTGGACGATGCGGAACGCCGCGAGGTCGGTGCCCGGCGCGAGCCTCGGCGCCGCGCCGTCGACCGTGACCGTGAGCCCGGCGCCGGCGGCCTGCTCGACGAGTTCCCCCAGCCGCCCGAGCCCGGGGGCCGGCGCGCGCGGCGCGTCACCGGGGGCGCGGAGCGTGTCGAGCACCTGGCGCACCTCCCCGAGCGCCTCCTTGCTGGCCGCCTTGATGGTGGTGAGCGCCGTGCGCGCCTGTTCCGGATCGGAGTCGAGCAGCGCAAGACCCACGCCCGCCTGGACGTTGATCACGGAGATGCTGTGGGCCAGCACGTCGTGGAGTTCGCGGGCGATGCGCAACCGCTCCTCGTCCGCGCGCCGCCGCGCGGCCTGGGCCCGTTCGGCCCGCTCGCGCACCCACTGCTCCCGCCGGATCCGCACCAGTTCCGCCACGGCGACGATGGCCACCACCCAGGTGGCGATGATCAGTTCCTGCCCCCAGGAGGCGGCCGCGTCGCCGGCCGGCGGAAGCCATCGGTACAGCCAGTGCGCCACCAGGACGTGCCCGGCCCAGAACATCCCGCCGGCCGTCCACACGGCCGTGCGGTGGCCGGCGACCAGGGCGCTGAAACAGGCGACGGCGACGGTGAGGAAGACGGGGCCGTACGGGTGTCCGGCCCCCAGATAGACCATGGCGGCCGCGGCCGTGACGAACACGACGGGCACGGGATGCCGTTGCCGCCACAGCAGCGCCCCCGCGGCCACGAGGAGCAACAGATGTGCCACGAGGCCGAGCTGGGCGCGATCACCCCGCTGATCGTGCGCCGAGACGTGCGAACCGATGACCACGAACGCGGTGAGCAGCACCGTGGACCGCCAGGGCAGGCGGGAGCCGCGGGGTGCGTCGTGCCTCCAGTGCCCCCACGGCGGCCCGGGCCACCGCCGGCCCGTCTCCGCGTGCTGCTCCTCCATGGGATGCACGCTAGACGCTGCCGGCCGCGGACGACGTCGCCCCGGCGAGGTGATCACACGTACTCCCCGGGGAGTACGTCCTCTCCCGATCACTGGTGGGCCGATCGGGGCCGTCCCCTTCCCCGCGCCCCCGCCCGGTCCCGGTCCCCAGCAGCAGCGCCCTAAGGGAACACCAGGCCCACGTTGTGCGCGAGTTGCGCCGCCGCGTGCCGGAAGAACACCTCGCGCTCCTCCACGACCTTGTTGAAGTGCCCGAACAGCTCGAACCCGACCAGTCCGTACAGCTGTGCCCAGGAGGCGACCAGGGCGGCGACCACCTCCGGCGGCAGGTCGGCCGCGTGGTCGGCGGCCATGCGCCGCGCCTCGGGCGCCAGCTCGGCGGGCAGGGGAGGGCGGGCCACGCCCCGCTGCCGGTGGGCGTCACGCACGATGCCGATCAGGAGCAGTGCCACGCGGGACGCGGCAGGGATGGTGGTGTCGGGCGCGGAGTACCCGGGCACGGGCGACCCGTAGATCAGCGCGTACTCGTGCGGATGCGCCAGCGCCCACGTTCGCACGGCCTCGCACACGGCGACCCACCGCCGCGCGGGGGCGAGGGTGCCGGCCTCGGCGTGCGCGGCCTCGGCGGCCTCCCCCAGGGAGTCGTAGGCGTCGATGATGAGCGCCGTGAGCAGGTCGTCGCGGCTGGGGAAGTAGCGGTAGAGGGCGGAGGAGACCATGCCGAGCTCGCGGGCGACGGCCCGCAGCGAGAGTCTGGCGGCGCCTTCCGCGGCGAGCTGCCGGCGCGCCTCGTCCTTGATGGCGGCGGTGACCTCGATCCGGGCGCGGGCGCGGGCTCCTCGTGCTGTGCTCATGAAGGCAGTGTGACACGAAGTCGGAGCAGTGCACACAAAGGAGAGCGGTGCTCCGCGAAGAGAGCGATGCTCACCGCAAATCGCCACGCGCCCACCATGACCGGAACCGGGAGCGCCGCACACGACCGAGAGCACTGCTCTTGCTTTGGAGCACCGATCTCGCGCATACTGCTCTCGTTCGAGAGCACTGCTCACACTTTTCTGCCAGGAGGACGCTCCATGTCCACGCACGTTCAGAAGCCCGGCTGGTTCACGGTCAACATCCTCAACCGCGCCGTGGCCTGGATGACCCGCCGTGGCATCAGCGTCTGGGGCTCCCGCGTGCTGGCGGTCCGCGGCCGCAAGAGCGGCCAGTGGCGGACCACCCCCGTCAACCTGCTGACCGTGGACGGCCGGCAGTACCTGCTCGCCCCCCGCGGCCACGTCCAGTGGACCCACAACATGCGGGCCGCCGGCGGCGGCGAACTGCGGCTCGGCAGTCACGTGGACGTGTTCACCGCGACCGAGGTCGCCGACGACGACAAGGTTCCGCTCCTGCGCGCCTACCTCAAGCGCTGGAAGGCCGAGGTCGGGGTCTTCTTCAACGGGGTCGGCCCCGATTCGCCGGAGGCCGACCTGCGCCGCATCGCCCCCGACCACCCCGTCTTCCACATCACGATCACGAGCTGACCGCGTCGCCGGCGGGCCCGCGGTCCAGCGCGGACAGGGCGCGCTGGGCGATCGGGCGGGTGCGGACCATCTCCCCCAGGGACGTGGCGCCCTGCGTGATGTCCTTGAACGCCTTCCAGGCGGGGCGGAATCCGGTGAGTGCAGCGTGGAAGAGTCCGGGCCGGCGCTCGAACACGTTCAGCAGCCGCCTGCCGACGCTCATCTCGACGCCCAGGCCGGCCTTGACGGCGAACGCGTAGTTCAGGGCCTGCCTGCGCGTGTCCACCGCGTCGTGCGCCTCGGCGATCCGTACCGCCCACTCACCTGCCAGCCGTCCCGACCGCAGCGCGAACGAGATCCCCTCACGGGTCCACGGCTCCAACAGCCCTGCCGCGTCCCCGCACACCAGCACCCGTCCCCGCGACAGCGGCGAGTCGTCGGCGCGGCAGCGCGTCAAGTGCCCCGACGAGAGGCTCGGTTCGAAGCCTGCGAGGCCGAGCCGGGCGATGAAGTCCTCCAAGTACCGCTTGGTCGCGGCGCCTTCACCCCGGGCGGAGATCACACCCACCGTGAGCGTGTCCCCCTTCGGGAACACCCAGCCGTAGCTGCCTGGCATCGGCCCCCAGTCGATGAGCACCCGTCCCCGCCAGTCCTCGGCGACGGTCTCGGGGACCGGGATCTCCGCCTCCAGACCCAGGTCGACCTGGTCGAGCTTCACGCCGACGTGCGCCCCTATCCGGCTGGCGCTGCCGTCCGCGCCGACCACGGCCCGGGCCAGCAGTGTCTCGCCGCCCTGCAGCACCACGGCGACCGTGCGGCGGTCGGGCACCGCCGAGCCGTGCTGCTCGACGCGCGAGACCGCCGTGCCGGTGCGCAGCTCCGCGCCGGCCTTCTGGGCGTGCTCGACGAGTTGCTGGTCGAACTCGGGGCGGTTGATCAGCCCGAACAGCATCTGCCGGGAGCGACGGGTGCGCGTGAAGCGGCCGTTGTTGGAGAAGGTGACCGCGTGCACCCGGTCGCGGAGCGGCAGTTCGAAGCCGGGTGGCAGGGCATCGCGCGAGGGGCCGATGATGCCGCCGCCGCACGTCTTGTAGCGGGGCAGTTCCGCCTTCTCCAGCAACAGCACGCTGCGGCCCGCGACCGCGGCCGCGTACGCCGCCGAGGCCCCCGCAGGCCCCGCGCCCACCACGACGACGTCCCACACCCGCTGCACGCCGTCCGCCGAAGAGTTCTCGCTGCTCACGATGGTCTACTGCTCCCGATCAAGCCGACTGCCGCACCTGTCTCCCGCATACTACGGCGGGTATCGCCGCAGGCCGCTGTGGGAGGATCGGCTCGGTATGCGCTCTGCACCCCAGGAGGCGCCTACACCCGCAGGACCGTACACACAGAAGTACCGACCGGTACACCATCGCACCCACAAGGAGCGTGCCATGTCGTCGAATCCGATCGCCGGGACCGTCGCCTCGCTGATCCCCCGGGCGAGGGAGGAGCTCACCGAACTGGTGGCCTTCAGGTCGGTGGCGGACTTCGACCAGTTCCCGAGGAGCGAGAGCGAGGACGCCGCGCGCTGGGTCGCCGACGCGCTGCGCGCCGAGGGCTTCCAGGACGTGGCGTTGCTCGACACCCCGGACGGCACGCAGTCGGTGTACGGCCACCTGCCCGGCCCGCAGGGCGCCAAGACGGTTCTGCTGTACGCGCACTACGACGTGCAGCCGCCGCTCGACGAGTCGGCGTGGACCACCCCGCCCTTCGAGCTGACCGAGCGCGACGGGCGCTGGTACGGGCGGGGCGCGGCCGACTGCAAGGGCGGCCTCGTCATGCATCTGCTGGCGCTGCGCGCGCTCAAGGCGAACGGCGGCGTGCCCGTGCACGTGAAGGTGATCGTCGAGGGCTCGGAGGAACAGGGCACGGGCGGTCTCGAGCGGTACGCCGAGCAGCACCCGGACCTGCTCGCGGCGGACGCCGTCGTCATCGGCGACACGGGCAACTTCCGTGCCGGGCTGCCGACGGTCACCTCCACGCTGCGCGGCATGACCCTCGTCCGCGTGCAGGTCGACACGCTCGAGGGCAACCTGCACTCCGGCCAGTTCGGCGGGGCCGCGCCCGACGCGCTGGCCGCGCTCATCCGGGTCCTGGACTCGCTGCGGGCCGAGGACGGTTCGACGACCGTCGAGGGACTGGCCGGCGAGGCGCGGTGGGACGGCCTCGAGTACGACGAAGGGCAGTTCCGCGACGACGCCAAAGTGCTCGACGGCGTCCAGCTGATCGGCTCAGGCTCGGTCGCCGACCGCCTCTGGGCGCGCCCCGCCGTGGCCGTGCTCGGCATCGACTGCCCGCCGGTCGTGGGCGCGACCCCGTCCGTGCAGGCGAGTGCCCGCGCGCTGGTCAGCCTGCGGGTGCCGCCGGGGGTCGACGCGGCGGAGGCGAGCAAGCTGCTCGAGGCCCACCTGCAGGCACACACGCCGTGGGGTGCCCGGGTGACCACGGAACAGATCGGGCAGGGGCAGGCGTTCCGTGCGGACACCTCGAGCCCGGCCTACACGGCGATGGCCGAGGCGATGGCGGTCGCGTATCCGGGCCGGCGGATGCAGCACGCGGGCCAGGGCGGCTCCATCCCGCTGTGCAACACCCTCGCGTCGCTGTATCCGCGGGCGGAGATCCTCCTCATCGGGCTCAGCGAGCCGGGGGCGCAGATCCACGCGGTCGACGAGAGCGTGTCCCCCGACGAACTGGAGCGCCTGTCGGTGGCGGTGGCCCTGTTCCTCCGCACCTACGCGGCGAGCTGAGTGAGACGCTCTGCCACCGGCTGAGGCCCCTCGCCCGCCGGCGGGGGGGGCTGCCCAGGGTCGTCCCATGGACGTCGTCGCGCTTCTCCCCCGTCTTCATCTGCTGCGGTTCCCGGTCGGCCAGGCACATCTCTGGCGCGACGCGGACGAGTCGACGCCTGTCGACGCCGGGCCGAGGGGCTCCGGCGAGGCGGTCGCCCGGGCGGTCGTCTCGCTCGGTCTGCCCCTGCGGCGGTGCGGCGGATCGTGCTCACCCACTTCCACGAGGACCACGCGGGCGGGGCGGGCGAGTTCGCCGCGCTCAGCGGCGCCGAGGTGCTGGTCCACCGCCGGGACGCGCCCATGACGCGGGGGGAGGTCCAAGGGCCGCCGCCGGTCCTTGAGGAAGGGGAGCGCCCGATCCACGCGGGCGCAGCGTCAGGGCAGGCGGCGCGGCACCTTCCCCGGGGTGACATCGTGCGTCCGGGGAGCGTCACGGAGCTGTCCGGCGGCGAGGTCCTCGGCTTCGGCGGCGGCGCCCGCGTCATCCCCACCCCCGGCCGTACGCACGGCAGCGCCGCCGTGCATCTCCCCGAGCACGGTGTGTTCCATGGCGATCCGGTGGTCGGACGGGCCGCGGCCGCGCTGCGGGCTTCCGCCGACCGGTACTCCGCGGCACCCTGACGACGGAGCCGTGCAGCGCTCCGCGTGCTTCCCGCGCCCGCGGCGTCACCGCCCCGGCCCTCACCCCGGCCCTCGTCCCGGTCCTCGTCCCGGTCCTCGTCCCCGCCCCACGCAGCGCGGTTCCCGGTTCATGCCGGGCCGGCGCGAATTCGGCCGGGTGCGTCTCCGGGGCCGCACGTTCCGGGCAGAGCTTCCGGCCCGAGACGGCAGCGCCGGACGCACCGCCGGTCTCACGCGCCATCGGGACTCTCGGCCGCGGTCCAGCCGTGCGGCACGCCCGCCTCCAGGTAGAGTGCCGCGCCTCGTTCACGGGCCCGCAGCGCCCAGCGGAGCCGCGCGTAGCGCACCGGGGGAAGGAGATCGGCCGCTTCCGCCTCGGTGACGAACCGCCACTCGCGCAGTTCGGGCCCGGGCAGCAGGAGGCGGCCGGCTTCGCCGCTGTCGAGCCGGCCGCCGTCGAAGAGGAGGCGCAGCCCCCCGTAGCCGGGCGGCGCGGGCGGCTCCCAGTCCACGACGAGGAGCCGGGGAACCTCCTCGAGCGTGATGCCGGTCTCCTCGGCGACCTCGCGCATGCCCGCGCGGGCGGGGGCCTCACCGGGTTCCACGACGCCGCCGGGGAACTCCCAGCCGGCCTTGTAGGTGGGGTCGACGAGCAGCACGCGGTCCTGCTCGTCGAAGAGGAGCACACCGGCGGCGACGGTCTCCGCGGTCGGCTCCGGGGTCTGCACGATGTCGCAGACGGGCGCGTCACCGCTGCGGACGGCGTCGGCGATCCGCAGGGCGGTCTCGTACGGGGTGAGGGCGCTGCTGTCGACGGGGTGCGCGTCGGCGGCGAGCCAGCCGGCCAGGGCGGCGTGGTAGGGCTCGATGTGGTCGTAGGACCACTGACGCACCCGCATCTCCCCGTCGGGAAGGTCGGGTGGAACCTCCCGGCCGGCTATCCGCTCGCGCAGGATCGTTTCGGCCGGGGCGAGCAGTACATGGCGCACGGGGATGCGCCGGGCGGCGAGGCCGCCGAAGATCTCGTCGCGGTACTCCTGGCGCAGCAGGGTCATCGGAACCACGAGGACACCGCCGAGTTCGCCCAGCATCGCGGCGGCGGTGTCGATCACGAGCCGTCGCCAGATCGGCAGGTCCTGGAAGTCGCCGACCTCGGCGAGGCGTTTGGGCGGCAGCAGGTGCGCGAGCGCTTCGCCGATGACCTCGGGGTCGAAGAGCGTGCTGTTCGGGATCAGTTCGATCAGTTCCCGTGCGGTTGCCGTCTTCCCCGCACCGAACGCACCGTTGATCCAGACGATCACGGTTCCCCCTCTTCTGTTGGCCCCCTGTGGCTTGCCCGCTCCAGCCTGCCACGGAAACCCGGCGCTGATGAGGGCGCGTCGGGCGACAGGCGTGCCGCGGCGGCGACCACGCCCGGGTACCCGGCGTGCCCGCGGCGCCGGTGCCCCGGGAGCGGGGGCACCGGCGCCGCGGGCACGGGCGGTCGTCAGCCGTTCTGTCCTGGGGCGTCCTCGTCCGTGGCGAGGCCGTCCTGGCCGAGGGTGTGGTCGACGGCGCTCAGGGTGTCCCTGACGTTCAGATCGCCGGTCCCCTCGTGGTCGGCGGCGTGGGACGGCGTGACGGCGGCCACGACGAAGCCGGTGGCGAGGGAGGCGATGGCGAGCATGCTGCGCTTCTTCATGCGCTGTTCAACTGCGGAATCCGGCAGGGGTCACGCACGCCGCCGAGCAGAAGCGAGCACCGCCGTCACGCCCCGGGGTGAGGACACGCTCGGCGTACGGAGTTCGTCCGGTGTCCGACGAGCCATCGAACAAACACGACCACTCCTCTTCCGACAGACTCCAACACGTCCTACCGTAAGCGCGCACGGTTGACGCGGGCATGCAGGCTCCCCAACGGTCGTGAAGACGGAGGAACGTAACGATGCGTCACCTTCTCATCCGCACCATCCGCCGACGTGTGGTCGGCACGCTCGCCGCAGGGCTGCTGTCCACGATCGGGGTCGTCGCGCCGGCCCTCGCCGCGCCCGCTGCGGCACCGGTCGCACCACGACTCGCCGACGGCCTCGCCCTCACTCCCCCCATGGGCTTCAACAACTGGAACTCCACCCACTGCCGGGCCGAGTTCAACGAGTCGATGGTCAAGGGGATCGCCGACATCCTCGTCGAGAAGGGCCTCAGGGACGCCGGATACCAGTACGTCAACCTCGACGACTGCTGGGCCCTGCCGTCGCGGGACGCGAACGGCAGGCTCGTGCCCGACCCGGTGCGCTTTCCCGGCGGGATCGAAGCCGTGGCGGACTACGTCCACTCCAAGGGGCTCAAGCTCGGGATCTACACCAGCGCGGGCACCAGGACGTGCGACAGCGCCGGTTTCCCGGGCGCGCTCGGTCATGAGTACGGCGACGCGCAGCAGTTCGCCGACTGGGGCGTGGACTACCTGAAGTACGACAACTGCAACAACCAGGGCGTGGACGCCGAACAGCGCTACACGACGATGCGTGACGCCCTCGCGGCCGCCTCGCGGTCCACGGGGCGTCCGATCGTCTACAGCATCTGTGAGTGGGGGGAGAACAAGCCCTGGGAGTGGGCGCCGGACGTCGGACATCTGTGGCGCACCACGGGCGACATCAGTGACAACTGGGGCTCGATGCTGTCGATCCTCAAGCAGAACCTGCCGCTCGCGCCGTACGCGGGCCCCGGGCACTGGAACGACCCGGACATGCTGGAGGTGGGCAACGGCGGGATGACCGACACCGAGTACCGCACCCACTTCTCCATGTGGTCGATGGTGGCCGCGCCCCTTCTCATCGGATCCGACCTGCGCAAGGCGTCGCCGGCGACCCTCGGCATCGTCGGCGACAAGGAGGTCGTCGCCGTCGACCAGGACCCGCTGGGGAAGCAGGGCACGGTGGTCTCCTCCGAGGGCGGGCGCTGGGTGGTCGCCAAGGAGATGAAGGACGGCAGCCGGGCGGTGGCCCTCTTCAACGAGACGGGCAGCGCGCAGCGGATCGCCACGACCGCCGCGGCCGTCGGCCTGCCGCAGGCGAGCGGCTACACGCTGCGCGACCTGTGGCGGCACAGGAGTTACAACACCGCGGGCACGATCTCGGCGACGGTGCCCGCGCACGGCACGTTCCTCGTCCGCGTCACCGCCGACCGGCACTGGGCGCAGCACCCGCCCGCGGTCGATCTCGCCCTGGACGGCGCCCCGTTGGTCGAGGCGGGCAGGACGGCGACCCTCACCTCGGCGGTGACCGACCTCGGCCGTACACCGGCCGGGCGCGTGTCCGTGTCGCTGACCGGGCCCGAGGGGTGGACGGTGCGGGCGGTGTCGGGGACGTCCGCGCGCGTCCTGCGGACGGGCCGCACCCTGCGCACCTCGTGGCGGGTGACGGCACCCCGGGGCACGGAGACGGGACCGTACGCCCTGACGCTGAGGACGGCCTACCGGTCGCCGACGGGGGCATCGGCGCAGAGCCTGGTACCGGTCACGGCGACCGTCGTCGTGCCACCGCCCGCGGGGACCTCGTACCTCGGCGACCTGCCGTGGATCTCCGCCGCCAACGGCTACGGCCCGGTCGAGCGCAACACCAGCAACGGGGAGAGCGCCGCCGGTGACGGTCACCCCCTCACGCTCGGCGGCGTCGTGTACGCCAAAGGGCTCGGTGCGCACGCCGGGAGCGACATCGCGTACTACACGGGCGGGTCGTGCGGGACGGTCACGGCGGACGTCGGCGTGGACGACGAGAAGGGCGGAGCCGGCACGGTCGCCTTCGAGATCTGGGCGGACGGCACGAAGGCCGCCTCCACCGGGGTGCTGACCAACGCGATGCCCGCGCAACCGCTCAGCGCCGACGTGGCGGGTGCCCGCGTGGTCCGCCTCGTCGTCACCGACGGGGGCGACGGCATCGACTCGGACCACGCGGACTGGGCGGACGCGAAGCTGAGCTGCTGAGCGCCGTCGAGGAAGTGTCCCCGCCGCAGCCGCGCCGGGGACGCGTCCTCCGCGCACCGGGACGTCTCCCGCGCGGACACGCCGCCCCGGCGGGCACGGCCCCGGAGACGCGAGGCGGCGGCCCGCCACGCCGCAGACGCGAGGCAGGGCCCGCCACGCCGCAGACGCGAGGCAGCGGCCCGCCACGCCGGACACGGCGCGCGGTCGCCGCCTCGGCGCACGCGCGGCGGGCCCTGCCTCCGACGGCCCGGCCGCCCCCCGTCAGGTCACGGCGTTCGCCGTCGGCGTGCTCTCCCGGCCGCGCAGGGCCGCCGCGGCCGCGCCCACCAGGCCCGCGTCCGTGCCCATCAGCGCGGGCGCCACGGTCAGGCGCCGCACGAAGGAGAGGGTGGCGTAGCCGGCCAGGGCCTTGCGCAGCGGCGCGAAGAGGATGTCGCCGGCCTTGCCCACTCCCCCGCCGACGACCGCGATGTCGATCTCGACGAGGGTCGCGGTCGCGGCGATGCCCGCGGCCAGGGCCTGGGCGGCCCGCTCGAAGGACGCCACGGCGACCGAGTCGCCCGCGCGGGCGGCGGCGGCCACCGCGGCCGCCGAGGTGTCGCCGTCGGGTCCCGGCTGCCAGCCGCCCTCCAGCGCGCGGCGCGCGATGTTGGGCCCGCTCGCGATGCGTTCCACGCAGCCGCGCGAACCGCACGGGCACGGGTCGCCGTCCAGATCGACGCTGATGTGCCCGATGTGGCCCGCGTTGCCGGTCGGACCGGGATGCAGCCGCCCGCCCAGGACCAGCCCGCCGCCCACGCCCGTGGAGACGACCATGCACAACGCGTTGTCGTGGCCCCGCGCGGCGCCCTGCCAGTGCTCGGCGGCCGTGATGGCCACTCCGTCGCCGATCAGCTCGACGGGCAGCCCACCCGCCGCCGCCCGTACCCGCTCGACCAGCGGATAGTCGCGCCAGCCCGGCACGTTGACCGGGCTCACCGTGCCCGTCGAGGCGTCCACCGGGCCCGCGCTGCCGATGCCCACGGCACGCGCCCTGCCCCAGAGGGAGGACCGGGTCAGCTCGCCCATCACGTCCTCCACGGTCCCCATCACGGTGTCGCCGTCCTCCTGCGCGGGCGTCGCGCGCTGCGCGCGCACCAGGATCCGGCCGTGGCCGTCCACCAGCGCTCCGGCGATCTTGGTGCCGCCGATGTCGAGCGCGGCCACGAGGTCGGTGTGCATCAGTGTCAGATCTCCCAATGCCGAGTAGTAGCGGTCCCGACGTCCGGCGGCGCCGCACGCGGGGTCCGAGCCTCCGACCGGGAAAAGACAGGGAGCGCCTCTGGGGGAAGGCGCAGGCCGGAGATTGCGGTGGACAGTCTCCCGTGCATCTGACAACGTTGTCCAGGCTCTATGCTCGACGCCACATCCTCATACAACTCCATGGACCGCCGCATCCCCGTGGACGACAGGACAGGACAGCGCATCGTGCCCCAGACCGGCCGCCGGCCCGAGAACCGCTACGGCAACCGTCCCACCATGAAGGACGTGGCAGCGCGCGCCGGTGTGGGGCTGAAAACGGTCTCGCGCGTGGTCAACGGCGAACCGGGCGTCACCCCGGACACCGAGCGCCGTGTCCAGGAGGCCATCGACGCGCTGGGCTTCCGCCGCAACGACAGCGCGCGGGTACTGCGCAAGGGCCGCACCGCGAGCATCGGCCTGGTCCTGGAGGACCTCGCGGACCCCTTCTACGGGCCGCTGAGCCGCGCGGTCGAGGAGGTGGCCCGAGCCCACGGCGCCCTGCTGATCAACGGTTCCAGCGCGGAGGACCCCGGCCGCGAGCAGGAGCTCGTGCTGGCGCTGTGCGCGCGGCGCGTGGACGGCCTGGTGATCATCCCGGCCGGCGACGACCACCGCTATCTGGCACCGGAGATCAAGGCGGGCGTCGCCACGGTGTTCGTGGACCGGCCCGCCGGCCGGATCGACGCCGACGTGGTGCTGTCCGACAGCTTCGGCGGTGCCCGCGACGGGGTCGCCCACCTCATCGCGCACGGCCACCGCCGTATCGGCTTCATCGGTGACATGCCGCGCATCCACACCGCTGCCGAGCGGCTGCGGGGCTACCGGACCGCCATGGAGGACGCCGGCATACCGGTCGAGGATTCCTGGATGTCGCTCGGCGTCACCGACCCGGAGCGGGTGCGGCGCGCCGCCGAGGAGATGCTCGCGGGCCCCTCCCCCGTCACCGCCGTCTTCGCGGGAAACAACCGGGTCACGGTCACCGTCGTGCGCGTCCTGGCCGAGCACGACCGTCCCGTTGCCCTCGTGGGCTTCGACGACTTCGAGCTGGCCGACCTGCTCAAGCCCGGCGTCACGGTCGTCGCCCAGGACGCCGCCGCCCTCGGCCGTACGGCAGCCGAGCGCCTCTTCCGCCAGCTCGACGGCGCGCTCATCGCCCCGGAGCGCATCGTGCTCCCGACACGGCTGATCACCCGCGGCTCGGGCGAACTGCCCCCGGCCGACTGACCACCGGCACGCCCACCGGCGCGCCCACCACCGTGCACGGCGATGGTGCCGGGACGGTCCCACCCGCGCGCCACGGCACGGGCCTGCCCGGCACGCCCGCCGCGGGAACGGCGCGTGGTCCGGCGGCGCGTGACGTCCCCTCAGGTGCACGTCATCGCGTCGACGCCGTTTCCTCGCCCCGCCCCCGCGCCGCCAGACGCTCGAGGCCGTCGCGGGTCAGGCCGGTGGCCTCGGCGACCTCGGCGGTGCCGAGCGCGCCGCAGTCCAGTCCGCGCAGCAGATGGCCGCCGAGTGCCCTGGCGGTCGCAGGCTCGTCCAGGACGTCGCCGCCGGCGCGGGCCGTGTAGCGGGCCAGGCGGGCCGCGGCCTGCTCGAAGCCCTCGCGGTGGAAGGCGAACACCGCCGCGTAGCGGGTCGGGAGGTGGCCGGGGTGCATGTCCCAGCCCTGGTGGTAGGCGCGGGCCAGGGCCCGTCGGGTGAGCCCGTAGTGCAGCCGCCACGCGTCGTGCACCTGCTCGGTGTCTCCGACCGGGAGGACGTTCGTGGAGCCGTCGCAGACGCGTACGCCGGTACCCGCGGCCGCGACCTGCATGACCGCCTTGGCGTGATCGGCGGCCGGGTGGTCACTGGCCTGATGGGCGGGGGACACACCGAGGCAGGCGCTGTAGTCGAACGTGCCGTAGTGCAGTCCGGTGGCGCGGCCCCGGGCGGCCTGGATCATGCGGGCGACGGTGGCGGTGCCGTCCGCCGCGAGGACGGCCTGGCTGGTCTCGATCTGGATCTCGAAGCGGATCCGTCCGGGCATGAGCCCGTGGGTCTTCTCGAACTCCTCCAGCAGTCTCACCATGGCGGTGATCTGTTCGGCGTACGTGACCTTGGGCAGGGTGAGCACGAGGCCGTCCGGGAGCCCACCGGCCTCCATCAGCCCGGTCAGGAAGACGTCCAGCGTGCGGATGCCCCGGTCGCGCACGGGCGCCTCCAGGCACTTCATGCGGATGCCCATGTACGGGGCGGCCGTGCCGTTCTCGTACGCCTCGGCGATCAGCCGGGCCGCGCGGGCCGCCGCCTGGTCCTCCTCGGCGTCGGGCCGCGGTCCGTAGCCGTCCTCGAAGTCGACGCGCAGGTCCTCGACGGGCTCGCGCTCCAGCTTGGCGCGGACGCGGTCGTGGACGGGCCCGGCCAGGTGGTCCGCCAGGCCGAGCACGGCGGCCAGGGCGGCGGCGTCCGGGGCGTGTCGGTCGAGGGCGGCGAGGGCCTGGTCGCCCCAGGAGCGGACGGTGCCGGCGGTGAAGGCGTCACCGGGCACATAGACCGTGTGGACGGGCTGGCGGGTCCCGGGATCACCGGGGTAGCGGCGCGCCAACTCGGCGTCGACGGGCGCGAGCGAGGCACTGATCTCCTCACTGACGGCGCCGGCGAGGCTCGTTGTCACGCGCTCCTGCCCGGCCCGACCCATCCCGCACCCGCTTTCCGTCACACGGAATCCGCAATCCGTCGAGCGAAGTTATCCAGGGGCTCGCCGCCGGTCAACACCCCCTTACGCACGTCACGTCTCCTCTTACGGCGAGAGGCCCCCGCGACCGTCACTAGAACTCAAGCACGGTCGCGGGGGCCTCTCGCACACGAAGCGGCTCAGCCCTTGCGGGCCTTGATCTCCTCGGTGAGCTGCGGGACGACGTCGAAGAGGTCACCGACGACGCCGTAGTCGACGAGGTCGAAGATCGGCGCCTCGGCGTCCTTGTTGACCGCCACGATCGTCTTGGACGTCTGCATGCCGGCCCGGTGCTGGATGGCGCCGGAGATGCCGTTGGCGATGTACAGCTGCGGCGAGACGGACTTGCCGGTCTGGCCGACCTGGTTGGTGTGCGGGTACCAACCCGCGTCCACGGCGGCACGGGACGCGCCCACCGCCGCGCCCAGGGAGTCGGCCAGCGCCTCGATGACGGCGAAGTTCTCCGCGCCGTTGACGCCGCGGCCGCCGGAGACGACGATCGCGGCCTCGGTCAGCTCCGGACGCCCGGTCGACTCCCGCGGGGTCCGCGCGGTGACCTTGGTGCCGGTCGCCTGGTCCGAGAAGGACACGGACAGCGCCTCGACGGCACCGGCGGCGGGAGCGGACTCCACCGGCGCCGAGTTCGGCTTCACGGTGATGACAGGGGTGCCCTTGGACACCCGGGACTTGGTGGTGAACGACGCGGCGAACGCCGACTGCGTGGCCACCGGCCCCTCGTCGCCGGCCTCCAGGTCGACGGCGTCGGTGATGATGCCCGAGCCGATGCGCAGCGCCAGGCGGGCGGCGATCTCCTTGCCCTCCGCGGAGGACGGCACCAGCACGGCGGCCGGGGAGACGGCCTCGAAGGCGGCCTGCAGCGCGTCCACCTTGGGCACGACCAGGTAGTCGGCATACTCGGCGGCCTCGTGGGTGAGGACCTTCACCGCGCCGTGCTCGGCGAGCGTGGACGCGGTGTTCCCGGCGCCCGCGCCCAGAGCCAGCGCGACCGGCTCACCGATACGACGGGCCAGGGTCAGCAGCTCCAGAGTGGGCTTGCGGACGGCACCGTCCACGTGGTCGACATAGACGAGAACTTCAGCCATGGGATGGATCTCCTTGCGGATGACGAATCTGAGGAACGGTCAGGCCGATGAGCCCTAGATGAACTTCTGGCTCGCGAGGAACTCAGCGAGCTGCCTGCCGCCCTCGCCCTCGTCCTTGACGATCGTGCCCGCGGAACGCGCCGGCCGCTGAGCCGCGGACTCCACCACGCTCCAGGCACCCTCGAGACCGACCTCCTCCGCCTCCAGACCGAGGTCGGACAGATCCCAGGACTCGACCGGCTTCTTCTTCGCCGCCATGATGCCCTTGAAGGACGGATACCGCGCCTCACCCGACTGGTCGGTCACCGACACCACCGCCGGAAGCCGCGCCTCCAGCCGCTCGGAGGCCGCATCACCGTCACGACGGCCCCTGACCACACCGTCCTCGACCAGCACCTCCGACAGCAGCGTCACCTGCGGCACACCCAGACGCTCCGCCAGCAACGCCGGCACCACACCCATCGTGCCGTCCGTCGACGCCATGCCGGAGACCACCAGGTCGTAACCGGCCTTCTCGATCGCCTTGGCCAGCACCAGCGAGGTACCGATCGCGTCCGTCCCGTGCAGGTCCTCGTCCTCCACATGGACCGCCTTGTCCGCACCCATCGACAACGCCTTGCGCAGCGCGTCCCTGGCATCCTCCGGACCCACCGTCAAAACAGTGACCTCGGCGTCGTCGGCACTCTCCGCGATCCGCAGCGCCTGCTCGACCGCATACTCGTCCAGCTCGGAGAGCAGCCCGTCCACATCGTCACGATCGACGGTCAGGTCATCGGCGAAATGCCGGTCGCCCGTGGCGTCGGGCACATACTTCACAGTGACAACGATCCTCAAGCTCACGCCGGCTCTCCTACTGCATCGTCATTTCTGGGCTGCCTTCTTCCAGGCAGCATAGGCGCCCGGAGCGGCTGATCCCGGTCGGGGCGACCCCGCGCTCCGAACGAAATATTACTCGCCAGTACACCCATTGGATGCCCGCTAAGCAAGCGCTTTGAACTGTGACCTTGGCAACGCTCAGTAACCGACCGGTAGGTTCAGTCGCGAAGGCCGCTGAAACGCCCCTGGTGATAGAGGAGCGGCCGCCCCGACCCCGACGGATCACCGACGACGACCTCCGCGATGACGACGCGGTGGTCTCCCGCGGGCACCCGGGTCACCACGCGGCAGACGAGCCAGGCGAGCACGTCGTCCAGCAGTGGGACGCCCTCGGGGCCCTCCCGCCAGCCGGTGGGCGCCGCGAAGCGGTCCGCGCCGCTGCGCGCGAAGGTGCCGGCCAGGGCTTCCTGGTGCTCACCGAGCACATGCACCCCGATGTGGTCGGCCTCGGAGACGGCCGGCCAGCAGGAGGAACGCGTGCCTATGCCGAAGGAGACGAGCGGGGGCTCGGCGGAGACCGAGGTGAGGGAGGTCGCGGTGAAGCCGACCGGGCCCGTGCCGCCCTGGGCGGTGATCACGGCGACTCCGGCCGCGTGCCGCCGGAAGGCGGAGCGCAAGAGGTCCGGGGAAGCGAGCCGGGGGGTACCGAGGCCGGGAATGGCCGTCATGGAGTTGTCCTTCTGCGAGAGGTGACCTGGTGGTCCCCCACTCGGGCCGGGCCGAGGGCGGGGGCGGATCCGGGGTGGTTCAGCGAGCCGGACAACACGCACTCGCGGTGCGGGCCAGATCCACGTGGACACGCTCGAAGAGAAGGAGTTCCGGGGGCATACGGTCACACTGACGATAGGTGGTGCGTGCAGTCAAGCGCGTTCCGGCATCTGGGAGATGCGTCACCCGTCGCCGGGGCGGTGCGGCCTTGGGCCGGGTGAGGGTCGGACGGCCTCGCCGAGGGCGGCGATCACGTCGGCTTTGCGGGGCTGTCCGGTCGCGCGCCGCACGATCCGTCCGTCCGCGTCCAGGACGAGCACGGTCGGAGTCCTCAGGACGTCGAGTACGCGGACGAGTTCGAGCCGCTGCTCGGCGTCGATCTCCACATGGGTGACGCCGGGCACCATGGCGGCCACCTCGGCGAGAACCCGTCGCGTGGCCCGGCAGGGGGCGCAGAAGACACTGGAGAACTGGACCAGGGTCGCCCGTTCGCCGAGCCGCCGGCCCAACTCGGGTGCACCGAGCCGCCTTCCGTCGTCCCGCCCGCGCACTCCCACGCTCCGTCCTCTCCGCCCTCTCCGCTCCGCCGCCGAAGCGGTACTCCCTTTCGGCGTCGGCTGCTCCAGCGTCGTGCGGCCCCCGGGAATTCCCGGCCCCGTACGCCCGCCCGCCGCGCAACGCCCGACGGGTGGGCCGGGCCGGCGCGTACGGCGGGTCGCGGGACGCGCACGGCCGGGGCCGTGGACAATCCGGACGTGGGCCTCGCGGCCGACGTGACGAGTATCTCGCCGTTCACCTGTACCAGGACTGGCCCACCCGTCCGTTCATGGGGCACGATCGGCGGGATGCCGTAACCTACGGCTGCGTAACTTCCCGCCGGGAGTCCCTTCCCAGGCAGAGAGAAGGGGTCTGTCCCGTCCATGGCTGAGCTCGTCTACCGCCCCGTCATCGGTCTCGCCCTCACGATGTTCAAGGTGTGGGACCTGAAGATCGACTGTAAGGGCTCGGAGAACATCCCGCGCTCGGGTGGTGCGGTCCTGGTGAGCAACCACATCAGTTATCTGGACTTCATCTTCGACGGCCTGGCGGCCCTCCCGCAGAAGCGTCTGGTGCGCTTCATGGCCAAGGAGTCCGTCTTCCGGCACAAGATCTCCGGTCCCCTGATGCGCGCCATGAAGCACATCCCGGTGGACCGCAACCAGGGCGAGGCGGCGTACGCCCACGCGCTGGACTCGCTGAAGTCGGGCGAGATCGTCGGGGTCTTCCCCGAGGCGACCATCTCGCAGTCCTTCACCCTCAAGAGCTTCAAGTCCGGAGCCGTGCGCCTGGCCCAGGAGGCGGGCGTCCCGCTGGTTCCGATGGCCCTGTGGGGCACGCAGCGGCTGTGGACGAAGGGGCACCCGCGCAACTTCCGGCGCAGCCACACCCCGGTCACGATCCGGGTCGGCGAGGCCATGGAGGCACCGCGCGACAGCTACGCGGGTGCACTCACCCGCCAGTTGCGCGGGCGCGTCCAGGAGTTGCTGGAGGCCGCGCAGCGCGCCTACCCCGTACGCCCCAAGGGGCCGGACGACACCTGGTGGATGCCGGCCCATCTCGGCGGCACGGCTCCGACCCCGGAGCAGCTGCGCGCGCCCGAGGCGGGCTGAGGCGGGTCAGGCCGGCTCGCGAACGGCGATCCGGGCCCCGGGGCTGAACCTCTCCAGCAGGTCGGCCAGTTCGGCGGCGGCCTTCTCCACGTCGGCGACCGGCATCGGGGCCAGGCTCTCCAGCAGGAAGACCGCCGAGGTGGTCTCCTCGGTGAGCCGGGTGCGGGGGCCCTGGCGCCAGTTCCAGCGGCGGCAGGTCACGCCGGCGCCGTCGCACCAGACCACCTCGCCGGCCTCGGGGCGCTCGACGCTCTCCTCGCCCGCCGCGACGGTCCCGAAGTCCTCCTCGCCCGTGGCCCGCACCAGCCGCATGCCGCCCCGAATGCGGTGGAGGTCCTCGCCGCCGACCGGGACGAGATGGGCGACGCTGATCGCGTTGTAGACGTCGACGAGCACGTTGATCCGGGGCAGACCGCTGTCCGACAGGGCCCTCTTGGCGAGCGCCTCGGCGGAGTTGCGGGTACGGGACGGCTTGGCGCCGAAGGCGGTGTACACCGCGCGCCAGGCCGCCATGTGCGGATCCTCGTGCGGGGCGCGCCCGTCCAGACGCCCGGCGAGCCGGCGGGCGGCGTCGTCGAGCAGAGCAGAGGTGGCCTCGGTGCTGGGGCCGTTGACAAGCCCGTCCGCCTCGATCGCGACATGCGTGAAGCCGGGTGCGAGGGCGCGCACCTCGTCGGACACGGTCAGGGTGAGAGTCATCGTCTGCCTCAGAGTGCGGTGGGGAGCGTCTTCCAGAGGGAAGGCCGGTCGGGAGCGGCCCTGAGGACGTTCACCACGACCGGGTGAGGTTCAGCGTACAGCACTGGATAGTCCACCTCGTTGAACTTTTCGTCGGGGGTCCAGGCCAGCCGTTCACCGTCGAGGGAGAACCGGGCCTCGACGCCGGGCTTGTTGCCCCGCGGGTCCTGGCGGTGCCAGGCACCGCGGAACCGCACGGCGACCAGACCGTGCACGGCATGGCCGCCCCCGTCGAGCCGGAGCCGCTGGTAGCACAGCGCCGTCGGGATGTCCTCGGCCCGCAGGAGGGCCGTCAGCGCGTGCGCCTTGGCGTAGCAGATGCCGGTGCGCCGCTCCAGGACGTCGGAGGCGCGCCAGGTGACCCGCGGGTCGCCGCTGTCGTCGGAGTGCGGAATCTCGTCGCGCACGAACTCGTAGGCGGCTTGCGCATAGGCATACGAGTCGGCCACCTGTTTCGCGAGCCGCGCGGCCGTCGCACGCACCAGCCGGTGCCGGTGGTCGATGACGTCGTCAGCAGCCAAATAAGCAGACAGATCGGGGGTTTGCTGGACCATCTCCATGACCAAGAGCATAGGAATGCAGCCGACCGACAGTCAATGACTTTTCGATCAGCCGCATATCTATGCATCCCGGGAGAGGGAGCTACCCCGCCATCTCCTCCTTGAGCGCCGCCACGAACCGGTCCACGTCGTCCTCCGTCGTGTCGAAGGCGCACATCCAGCGGACCTCGCCCGCGGCCTCGTTCCAGAAGTAGAACCGGAAGCGCTTCTGAAGGCGCTCGCTCACCTCGTGCGGCAGGCGCGCGAAGACGGCGTTGGCCTGCACCGGATAGAGGATCTCCACCCCGTGCACGGCCCGGACGCCCTCGGCGAGGCGCTGGGCCATCTCGTTGGCGTGGCGCGCGTTGCGCAGCCACAGGTCCTTGGCGAGCAACGCCTCCAGCTGCACCGACACGAAGCGCATCTTGGAGGCCAGCTGCATGGACATCTTGCGCAGGTGCTTCATGCGGCGCACGGCGTCCTGGTTGATGACGACGACCGCCTCCCCGAAGATCGCGCCGTTCTTGGTCCCCCCGAAGGAGAGGATGTCGACGCCGACCGCGTTGGTGAAGGTCCGCATCGGGACGTCCAGTGAGGCGGCGGCGTTGGCCATCCGGGAGCCGTCCAGGTGCACCTTCATGCCGCGGGCATGGGCGTGCTCGCAGATCGCGCGGATCTCCCCTGGCGTGTAGAGGGTGCCGAGCTCCGTGCTCTGGGCGATCGAGACGACCTGCGGCATGGCCCGGTGCTCGTCGTCAAACCCCCACGCCTGCCGGTCGATCAGCTCCGGGGTGAGCTTGCCGTCGGGCGTGGGCACGGTGAGCAGCTTGAGCCCGCCCATGCGCTCGGGGGCGCCGCCCTCGTCCACGTTGATGTGCGCGCTCTCCGCGCAGATCACCGCGCCCCAGCGGTCGGTGACCGCCTGGAGCGCGACGACGTTCGCACCGGTTCCGTTGAAGACCGGGAACGCCTCCGCCGTCGCGCCGAAGTGACCACGGACGATCTGCTGGAGGCTGTCCGTGTAGACGTCCTCGCCGTAGGCCACCTGGTGCCCGCCGTTGGCCAGAGCCAGCGCGGCGAGCACCTCCGGGTGGGCGCCCGCGTAGTTGTCGCTGGCGAAACCCCGGGCCTGGGGGTCGTGACGGCGACGGGCGTCGGTCTTGGGAGGGTTCACGGCTTCTCGGTCAGCCACAGACGGTTTCCGTTCACTTCGGAGGCGGACTTCTCCCAGACGCCGGCGATGGCCTCGGCCAGGTCCGTGACGTCGGTGAAGCCGGCGAACTGCGCGTGCGGGCGCTCGGCCCGCATCGCGTCGTGCACCAGCGCCTTCACCACCAGAACGGTGGCCGCGGAGGTCAGGCCGCCCTCGCCCGCGGTCTTGCGGAAGCCGTCGGCCATGGCCAGGGTCCACGCCTCGGCCGCGGCCTTCGCCGCGGCGTACGCCGCGTTCCCGGCGGTCGGCCGGGACGCGCCGGCGGCGCTGATCAGGATGTAGCGGCCGTGGTCGCTGCGCTGCAGCGCGTCGAAGAAGGCCAGCGAGGTGTGCTGCACGGTGCGGATGAGCAGCCTCTCCAGCAGGTCCCAGTCGGACAGCCCGGTGTGCGTGAACGTGGAGCTGCCGCGCCAGCCCCCGACGAGGTGGACCACCCCGTCCACCCGGCCGAACTCCTTCTCGATGTGGTCCGCCCAGTCGCGGGTGGACTGCAGGTCGAGCAGGTCGACCTTCTCCCCCACGACGGTGGCCCCGCCATGCGCGTAGCGCGCCGCGTCGACGGCCTCCGCCAGCCGCTCGGCGTTGTTGTCGGACCCGACGACGACGGCTCCCGCCTCGGCGAGCCGCAGCAGTGCCGCCCGGCCGGCGGGTCCGCCCGCGCCGGCCACCGCGATCACGGAGCCGCTCAGCGCCCCGTTTCCGTTCCCCATGCTCTTCGCCTCCTGGGCAGCATCACCGTCGCTCGTGCGCAGGGCGCTCACGCGGCGGCCCGCTCGGCGGCCTCCGCGGTGATGCCCTTCGTCGAGGCAATCACGTTCTTGAGCTTCTTGGCGAGCGCCTCATAGAACATGCTGAGCGGAAACTCGTCCGGAAGCACGTCGTCCACGAGCTTGCGCGGCGGCTGCGTCAGGTCCAGGGCGTCCGCGCCCCTGGCCCAGCGGGACGCCGGGTGCGGCGAGAGGTAGGTGGAGACGAATTCGTACGCCTTGAGCCAGTGCACCAGCTTGGGGCGGTCGATGCCCTCGCGGTACAGCGTCTCGATCTCGCCGCACAGCTGGTTGGTGGCCTGCGGGGCCCGCTGCCAGTCGATCGAGAGCTTGTTGTCGGTCCACCGGACGACGTCGTGCCGGTGCAGGTACGCGAAGAGCAGCTGTCCGCCGAGGCCGTCGTAGTTGCGGACCCGCTCGCCGGTGACCGGGAAGCGGAACATGCGGTCGAAGAGCACCGCGTACTGCACGTCACGCCCCTGCGGGAAGCCGTCGGCCGCCAGTCGCACGGCCTCCTTGAACGCGGTGAGGTCACAGCGCAGCTCCTCGAGGCCGTACATCCAGAACGGCTGGCGCTGCTTGATCATGAACGGGTCGAACGGCAGGTCGCCGTGACTGTGGGCGCGGTCGTGGATCATGTCCCACAGGACGAATGCCTGCTGGCAGCGCTCCTGGTCGTGGACCATGTCCGCGATGTCGCTCGGCAGGTCGAGCCCGAGGGTGTCGACGGCGGCCGCGGTGACCCTGCGGAAGCGCGCGGCCTCGCGGTCGCAGAAGATCGCGCCCCAGGTGAAGCTCTCGGGCGTCTCGCGCACGGCGACGGTCTCGGGGAAGAGGACGGCCGAGTTGGTGTCGTAGCCCCCGGTGAAGTCCTCGAAGGTGATGCCGCAGAACAGCGGGTTGTCGTAGCGGGTGGCCTCCAGCTCGGCGAGCCACTCGGGCCAGACCATGCGCAGGACGACCGCCTCGAGGTTGCGGTCGGGATTGCCGTTCTGCGTGTACATCGGGAAGACGACCAGGTGCTGGAGGCCGTCCCGGCGGATCGCGGCGGGCTGGAAGGCCATCAGCGAGTCCAGGAAGTCCGGCACCCCGAAGCCCTCCTCGGCCCAGCGGTGCAGGTCCCTCACGAGCGCCTCGTGGTACGCGGCGTCGTGCGGCAGCAGGGGGGAGAGCTCCTCCACGGCCTCCGCCACACGGCGCACCGCGGACTCGGCGGCCGCGCGATCAGGTGCGCCCTCGGCGTGGAAGTCGATCGAGCCGTCCTTGGCCTGCCACGGCCGGATCTGATCGACGGCGTCCTTGAGCACGGGCCAAGCCGGATGATCCACCACCCTGCTCAGCGGAGGAACCCGCTCCCCCGAACCCACCTGCACAAGAATTTCCGTCATAACCCATCCTCCACGGGAGAACCTCGCGTAAGGACACCGTAAGCACAGAGTGTTTCCCCCAGCAAGGGGGTGGTCAGCAAATATTCCTGCGCACCCCCACCTTCACCGCTCTTTTTCCTGCCCCATGCTCGGTGTTCGAAACGTCGACTCTCACCCGGCCGCCGATGCGTACGCGCGTGCGGGCGAGAGCCCGGCACCCGCGAGCCAGGGGTCAACACCCGCGCGACGCGCCCACCGGGAGGTGACGCGCACCCGGCCCCGAGGGGCGGATTCGCGCCGTGCCGCACACCCATTGCCTCGCGTAGGAGCGGGTTCAGCGCGCACCCGGGCCACTAGGCTGCGGCCGTGCCGCGCGGGTACGGGAGCGCCACGCGCGACAGCCGAGCCGCCGTCGACGGAAGCGAGTTGAACCTTGAACTTCCTCACCATCGGTCACCGCGGAGTCATGGGTGTCGAGCCCGAGAACACCCTCAGGTCCTTCGTCGCCGCCGAGCGCGCGGGCCTCGACGTCATCGAGCTGGATCTGCATCTGAGCAAGGACCGCGCCCTCGTGATCATGCACGACGCCGAGGTGGACCGGACGACCGACGGCACCGGACCCATCTCTGAGAAGACCCTCGCCGAGCTGCGCGCGCTCGACGCGGGACGCGGCGAGCGGGTCCCCGTCCTCGAGGAGGTCCTGGACGCGGTGAAGGCCCCGCTCCAGGCGGAGATCAAGGACGTGGCCGCGGCGCGCGCGCTGGCCGACGTCATGGGCCGCAGGGACCTGGTCGGCAGGGTCGAGGTGTCGTCGTTCCACGACGCGGCGCTCGCCGAGATCGCCCGCCTGGTACCGGGCGTGCGCACCGCGCTGATCGCCGGCCGCTACGGCACCGACGTCGTGGAGCGAGCGGTGGACGCCGGAGCCACCACCGTCTGCCTCGACATCCGCCGGCTCACCCTCGAGGTCGTGGAGCACGCGCGCAAGGCGGAGCTGAGGGTCTTCGGCTGGGTCGTGAACACCCAGAAGCACCTGCGGCTCGTGCGCGCGCTCGAGCTGGACGGCGCGACCACCGACTATCCGGAGATCAAGCGCACCGGCCGCTTCACCGCGTGACCGCCGGGGGACCGCCCCCGGCGGACGCCGTCCGCGCGCCGCGCGTGCCTCAGCCCAGCGACTTGACCAGCAGCTCGAACTGCAGGTCCGCGCGCTGCGGGATACCGAAGCGCTCGTCGCCGTACGGGAAGGGGCTCATCCTCCCCGTACGGCGGTAGCCGCGCCGCTCGTACCAGGCGATGAGATCGTCCCGGAGGGAGATCACCGTCATCCGCATCTCCGTCACGCCCCAGGTGTCGCGGGCCGTCCGCTCCGCCTCGGCGATGATCATCTTGCCGAGGCCCGCGCCCTGGAGCGTGGGGCTGACCGTGAACATCCCGAAGTAGGCGTGGTCGCCGCGGTGTTCCAGCTGACAGCAGGCGATGACCGCTCCGTCGCGCTCGACGGTGAGCAGCCGGCTGTGCGGCGCCTCGATGACCTCCAGCACGCCCTCGCGATCGGTGCGCTGCCCCTCGAGGAGGTCCGCCTCGGTGGTCCAGCCGGCCCGGCTCGAGTCGCCCCGGTAGGCCGACTCGATCAGTGCGACCAGCACGTCGGCGTCCGCCTCGGTCGCGTCGCGGAAGGTCAGTCCGTGCGTGCTGGCGGGGGCGGCGGCAAGGCTGTCCATGGGGTGCATCTCCGTCTTCCGTGGCGCGAGTCGGGCATCTGCGAGGGTAACCGCCCCACTAATCTGCGCTTGTATGGTCCACGTATTGAGCAGCCGCACCCTCCTGCGTCCCACCGACCCGGAACGCTCGCGCGCCTTCTACGGCGGAAAACTGGGGCTCGCCGTCTACCGGGAGTTCGGCACGGGTCCCGAGCGCGGGGTCGTGTACTTCCTCGGCGGCGGCTTCCTGGAGGTGTCGGGGCACGGTGACGCCCCGCCGTCGCCCGCGCTCAAGCTCTGGCTCCAGGTGCCGGACGCGACGGCCGCGCACGAGGAACTGTCGGGCAACGGGGTCGACATCCTGCGGCCGCCCGTCAGGGAGCCGTGGGGCCTGATCGAGATGTGGATCAGGGACCCGGACGGCACGCAGATCGTGCTGGTGGAGGTCCCCACCGACCATCCCCTGCGCTACCGCCCGGGCATCTGAGCCGCCGAGCCGGCCCTCCCACCGGACGAGCAGGCCGCCGAAGCCGGCGAGGGGCAGGGGGCGCACGCGGAGGGCCGGAGGCGGGGTCGCTCTGCCCACCGCGGGGATATCGTCAGGTGCTTTACCCATAAATATCTCCGTTCGGAGCGCCGCCCCAGTTCACGGCGGCGATGCTCCCCCGTGTACCGCCGCGTACCTCCGTGCGCTCGCTTGCGCGCCGTCGATGAGGGGTATGTCGCCCTTACAGCCGTTTAGGACTGTTCAGGTCTGTCGAGCGGGGGAGGTGGACGGGACGGTGCACGGACCGGCATCGCCCGGCTGGCTGCTCGTCGCCCTGTGCGCGGCGACCGGCGCCTACTGCCTGCTGCGCCTGCGCAGCAGCGTCGAGGAACAGCGCAGGACCGCGGGCGGCGAGGCAGTGATGGGTTTCGGGATGGCGCTGATGGCCGTGCCCGCGACGGTCGCGGCTCCGCCCCGCTGGGCCTGGATGGCCTATGCGGCGGTCTTCGGCGCCGCGGCGTTGCGGTCGCTGTGGGCGGCGCGCACCGGGGCCCACCATCTGCACCACCTGATGGGCGCTCTGGCGATGGCCTACATGGCGGCGGTGATGGCCGCCTCTCCCGGACACCACGGGCACGCGGGGGTCCCGCCCCTCACCGGGGTGCTCCTGCTGTACTTCACGGGGTATGTGCTGTGGTCGGGGGTGCGGCTGGTGCCGGTGACCGCGGTGGCCACCGCGGGCGCGCGCTCCGTCGGCTGGGGCGACCGGCCCGAACTCGCACGCGTGTGCCGCCTGTCCATGGCCATCGGAATGCTGGCGATGCTGCTCGCACTGTGAGGCGGCGCCGCAGGAGACGCCCCGGCGCCGGCCCGGGGTGTACAAAACCGTGGCGTGCGTCACATTGCCTCGCCGTTACGTATCCCGGGGCACCGCACGACTCATAGGCTTTGAGTCATGATGGTCCCCGCGGCACTGCTGCTGCTCGGCGCCCTGACCGCCGTGCTCGCTCCGCGGCTGCTCGCCCGGGCACGCTGGCTGGACCGCGAACCTGTGGTCGCCCTGTGGGTGTGGCAGTGCGTGGTGGCGGCCGTCCTGGTGTCCTGCGCCCTCTCGATGACGTTGAGCGCGGCCGCCGCCTGGGCCGCCGTCCGTGGCCATGTGTTCGCACCCGCACCGCACTCCGTCGTGGACGCCTACGCGCTCGACACCGGGAGCCCGTGGGCCGCGGCGACCGCCGTGGCGCTCGCCTGCGGCGGGGCCTGGAGCGTGACGATGCTGGTCCGGGAGGTGGCCCGGGCCCGGGCGCGCCGCCGGAACAGCCGGGCCGCACTGCTCGTGCGCGCCCCGCTGCTGCCGGGTGAAAAGCCCGACGGCGACCGGCTGGTGGTCCTGGAGGGAGAGCGACCGGACGCCTGGTGGCTGCCCGGTGCCACACCCCGGCTGGTCATCACGACGGCCGCGCTGCGCCGGCTCAAGGGCAGGCAGTTGGACGCGGTGCTCGCCCACGAGCAGGGTCACGCGCGGGCCCGTCACCACTGGCTGCTGCACGTCTCGGCCGCACTGGCCGCCGGTTTTCCGCAGGTGCCGGTCTTCGCGGCGTTCCGCGACGAGATGCACCGCCTGGTGGAGCTCGCCGCCGACGACATGGCGTCGCGCCGCCACGGCCGGCTCACGACCGCTCTCGCGCTGGTCGGGCTGAACGAGGACCGCGGCGTGTTCGGCCCCTGCCCCACTCCGGAGGCCCACGTACCGGAGCGCGTCCACCGCCTCCTCACTCCCCCGGACCGGCTTCCCGCGGTGCATCGGCTGCGGCTGACGGCGACCGCGGCGCTGGTGCCGGTGGTCCCGGTGCTCGTGACATTCGTGCCGGGGCTGCGCGCACTGGGGTAGCGGAAGGGCGCCGACCGCCCTCGCGGGGGCCGGGGGCCGCACCGGGCTGGCCCCGGGTCCCGCGCGTCGGCAAGGATCAGGGCATGCACCTCGCTCCCGTGGAGTCACCGACCCGCCGGCCGAGCCCGCGGGCCCCGGCGCTCGCGGCCGCCGCCCTGGCCGTGCCGTCGATGGCGCTCCTGGTACTGGTCGCGGTCTCCTGGCACCCGCTCATGGCGCTGGACGGCCGAATCGCGCGCGCCGCACACCGCCGGGCGGTGGCCGAGCCCGGGCTCACCCACACCTTCCGCGTCCTCACGGACTGGGTGTGGGACCCGGTGACCATGCGGGTGCTGGCCGCGGCCGCCGTCGTCTGGCTGCTGTGGCGGTACCGGGCGCGGGTGCTCGCCCTCTGGGTGGTGGCCACCGTCGCGCTGGGGGCGTTGGCACAGCAGTCCCTCAAGGCCGCCGTCGGCCGACGGCGCCCCGTCTGGCCGGACCCCGTCGACTCGGCGCACAACGCGGCCTTCCCCTCCGGCCACGCCATGACGGCGACGGTGGTGTGCGGCCTGCTGCTCTGGCTCCTTCGCCGGTACGGCGCAGGGCGCGTGCTGTGGCGCACCGCGCTCGCCGTCGCCGTGGTCTCCGTCGTCGGCGTCGGTCTGACCCGTGTCTGGCTCGGGGTGCACTGGCCGTCGGACGTGGTGGGCGGCTGGCTGTTCGGCGCCCTGCTGGTCGCGCTCGCGACGATGTCGTACGAGCGGTGGCGGGGTTCCGAGGAGCGGCCGGTGGTCCGGCGGGAAGGGCGTTCTTGACCCGTCCGCGCACCTCACGAAGGATCGGGGCCATGGCGATCAAAGGCGTGCTCTTCGACTTCTCCGGGACCCTCTTCCGCATCGAGTCGAGCGAATCGTGGCTGCGTGCGGTGCTGGCGGAGAACGGGATCGCCCTGCCCGAACCCGAGCTGGTCCGCGTGGCGGAGCAGTTGGAGGCGGCGGGCGCACTCGCCGGCGGTGCCCTCCCCGCGGGGCGACTGCCGGACGACCTCGCCGCGCTGTGGGCGATCCGGGACCGTACCGCCGAGGCGCACCGGGCCGCGTACACCGGTCTCTCGCGCCAGGTACGGCTGCCCGACCCGGGACTCCACGACGCCCTCTACGACCGCCATATGACACCCGCCGCCTGGCAGCCCTACCCCGACGCCGCCGAGGTGCTCGGCGCCCTGCGCGAGCGCGGCGTGGCCGTGGGGGTGGTCAGCAACATCGGGTGGGACCTGCGCCCGGTCTTCCGGGAACACGGCATCGACCCGTACGTCGGCTCCTACGTCCTGTCGTACGAACACGGGATCCAGAAGCCCGACACGCGGCTGTTCGCCGTGGCCTGCGAGGCGCTCGGGATCGATCCGCGGGACACCCTGATGGTCGGCGACGACCGCCGCGCCGACGGCGGGGCGGCGGACCTGGGCTGCGCCGTGCACTTCGTCGACCACCGCCCGGTGACCGAGCGTCCGGACGGACTGCGTCCCGTCCTGGACCTGCTCGGCTGAACCGGCCGGCCGGGCTCCCGGCCCTCGGGGACCTCGGCCGGTCCGTCAGCCCTCGTAGTTCTCGACCTGGGACGACGGGCGGACCCGGGCGTCGTTGGGGTTCCCGCCGAACTCGGTCTTGGCGCGCCGCTGGCGCAGCAGGTCCCAGCACTGGTCCAGAGCGCGTTCCAGCCGCGCGAGCCGTTCCTGCTCCGTCTCGCTGTCGATCCGGCCGGCCGAGAGCGCGTCGCGCAAGGCGTGCTCCTCGTCCACCATCGCCGTGATCCTCGCCAGGATCTCGTCTTGATCCATGGGGTCAGCCTCCTCCCGACTCGTGCCCACTCTAGGAACGGTCCGGCGGCTCTGCGACACCTGCGGCGGGTCCCTGCCCGCCGGGCCCGCGGCCATGGCTCGCTGCCCGGGCCGCACGGCCGATGCGCCGGCTCGCGCCGGGGCAGTCGTCTGCCCTGGACCATCCCCCGTGTGGCCCAGGGCAGACCTCACCCCGGAGCCGAACCCGTCGGGGCGGGATCCGGGACGCGTTGAGTATAGTTGGCTGGCAGCCAGTCAACGCAGGAGTCCAGCATGTCCCCTCGCAGCCCCTCGGTCAATGAAGAATTGCGGCGGCGTTCCCGCGAACGGCTCCTGCAGGCCGCGGTGGAGCTCGTCGGAGAGCGCGGATACGACGCGACGACGCTCGGCGACATCGCGGATCGCGCCGGCTCCGCGCGGGGTCTGGTGTCGTACTACTTCCCGGGCAAGCGGCAGCTCCTGCAGTCGGCGGTGCACCGGCTGATGCACCGCACCCTGGAAGAGGCACTGGAGTGCGAACCGCGTACCGAGGACGGCCGGGAGCGCATGGCACGGGCCGTCGACGCGATCCTCGGCCTGACCGTCCGTCACACGGTCCTCATGCGGCAGCACATGGCGGGAATCCTGCAGGCCGAGGGTTTCCTGCAGTGCCCCGAGCAGCAGCGACTGGCGGAGCTGCTGCGGGACACCGTCACACGGCTGGGGTCCCCGAACCCCGAGAGCGACTATCCGATGCTGCGGGCCCTGCTGATGGGCGCGGTCTACGCGGCGCTGGTGCCGGGCGCTCCGATGCCGGTGCCCGTGCTGCGGGCCGAGCTGTTCAAGCGGTACGGCCTCGACTGGACGATGGGTGCACCGCCGGACCCCGAAGGGACCGGCGGCGCACCCGACACGGATCTGTCACGGTTCTTCGCGACGGAGAGCCGCTGCCCGGAGGGGAACGGTCAGTCGAAGTAGTCCGGCTGCGTCTGGACGTTCAGCTCGTGCAGCCGGACCCGCTGCGCGGGGTCCGTGCGGCGGTCGTGCAGCCTGAGGACGTCGAAGCCTTTGGCAATGTCGTTGGAGTAGACGTAGCCGTTGTAGTAGTAGGCCGACCAGGAGCCTCCGACGGTGAGCGTGCCGGTGCTCAGCGGACCGCGCTCGAAGTAGGCGATCTCCCTGGGGTTGCGGGAGTCGGTGAAGTCCCAGACCGAGACACCGCCCTGGTACCACGCCTGGACCATCAGGTCCCGGCCCTTGACCGGGATGAGCGACCCGTTGTGGGCAACGCAGTTCTCGGAGTCCGCCTGGTGCCGGGGGATCTTGTAGTAGGCGCGGAAGACCAGTCTGCGGTGGTCACCCCTGCCGACGATGTCGTAGATGCCGTCGGCGCCGCGGTCGGGGCCGATCGCGGCGTTGCAGGTGGCCGCTCCGCCGCCGCCCAACTCGTCGGTGAAGACGACCTTGTCCGCCTTCTGGTTGAAGGTCGCCGAGTGCCAGAACGAGAAATTCACGTTGTCCTGGACACGGTCGATCACCTTCGGGTGTTCCGGGTCCTCGACGGACATCAGGATGCCGTCGCCCATGCAGGCGCCCGCCGCCAGGTCGCGTGAGGGCAGCACGGTGATGTCGTGGCAACCGGTGGTCTTCTGGACACCCGGGTTGGTGGGGGAGCCCGGGTTCCCGCCGCCGTCCGGGCCGTCACCGGGGAACAGCACCGGGAAGCCCACGACCGCCGCCTTCTCGGGGGCGTGCCGCGGCACCTTGATGACGGAGATGCCGTCGTGCGGGGGTTGGCAGTCGGGGAACGCGCTGTTCGGGGAGTAGGAGGAGACGTAGACGTAGACGTTGGCGCGCCGCGGCACCAGTGAGTGCGTGTGGGAGCCGCAGGCCGTCTCCACGGCGGCCACGTACTTCGGGTTCCGCTTGTCGGTGATGTCGAAGACCTTGATGCCCTCCCAGGAGGACTTCTCGGTCGCGGGCTGTGTGGTGCTGTTGCAGCTGCTGTCGCTGCGGGAGGAGTCCGTGGAGAGGAAGAGCAGATTACCGGAGACGGAGACGTCGTTCTGCGAACCGGGGCAGAGGACCTGGGCGATCGTCTTCGGTGCCCCGGGGTCGCCGATGTCGAAGACGCGGAAGCCGTCGTAGTTGCCGGCGAAGGCATACCGGCCCTGGAACGCCAGGTCCGAATTGATGCCGGTGAGGGCGTCCTTGGGGACGTTGGCGAGGTGGTCGACGTTGGCGGAGTGGACGATCTCGTCCTGGCCGGGTATCTCGCCGCTCACGAGCGCGGCCGCCGCGGCGCTCCCGGAGACCTTCTGGTGGGGTACCGGACCGTCCCCGGGGTCCGGGGTGGCGGTGGCGGGAGCGGCCGTGAGCAGCGCGGCCAGGAGTGCGACCGCGGTGGCGCCGACTCCGAGGCGTCTGGGCCGCGTTGAGGGGTCGTGGGACAGGGTCACTGTGTCCTCCCTGGTGCCGTTCAGGCATGAACGGTTCACGGTCTCCTGAAGTATCGTCTCCCTCATGCGGGGACCAACAGACGGCAACGCACGCGTCAAGGGCCTGTCTCGATACGCGCCCGCGCGCCGTCGCCGCGGATTCGCCGTGGGGCTCGCGGTGTTGCCGGCGGTGGTCGGCCTGCTCGCCGGATGCGACTCGGGATCCGGCTCCGACACGGCGGCGTCGGGCGGGCCTTCGGTGATCGCGCCAGGCAAGCCCGGTGCGGCGGCGAGGACGCTCTCCCCCGAGGAGGCCCGCAGGCAGCGCGCCGAGGACGACACACCGAACGCGGCGGACTTCTCCTACGCACGGATGATGATCGAGCATCACCGGCAGGCGCTCGAGATGGCGCGGCTCGTCCCGCAGCGCGCGGAGTCGGGCTCCGTGAAGCGGCTCGCGGAACGGATCACGGCCGCGCAGAAGCCGGAAATCGCCGCGATGGAAGGCTGGTTGACGGCACAGGGCGGCGATGAGCCCGCCACCGCGCCGCACCGGCACGACGGGATGCCGGGGATGGCGACCGCGGACCAGCTGAAGCGACTGCGCACGGCCCGGGGCGAGGCGTTCGACAGGCTCTTCCTCACGCTGATGATCGCCCATCACAACGGGGCGATCACCATGGCCGCGGAGGTCAAGGCGCAGGGCAACAACATCCGGATCGAGGAGATGGCCGACGACGTGATCGCACAGCAGACGAGCGAGATCGGCAGGATGCGCGCCCTGCGGTGACGGGCCCGTCGCCTCGCGGCGGCGCCGTGCTCACATCGCGTGCTCAGGGCCGTGCGTGACGTGGTGTCAGCAGCCCCGCGTCGCGGGCCCCGCCGATCAGCTTCAACGACCGTCGGCGGCTGTGCCCCGTCGCGGCCATCACGGCGAGCACCGGGTCGGCGCCCTTGCCCTGGGCCGCGAGGTACTTCTCGGCGACGAGGCGCCAGCCCTCGACGGCGGACGGCGGGACGGGGCAGGAGCGCCCCGCGGCGTCCCCCGGCGGCTCGCGGGGCGAGGACTCGTACGCTGCGGACTCGCAGGAGGCGGACTCGCAGGAGGCGGGCTCGCAAAGTGCGGACTCGCAGGGGGCGGACTCGCAGGGGGCGGGCTCCGCGCCGCACGCCTCCAGCAAGGGCCTCTCGATCCAGTCGGCGAGTGCCGCCAGATCGTCGAGGGACAGGGGCGGCTGGGCCCGTACCTCCTCGATCCCCACGCATCCGCCGCCCACCACGGCGAGGACGTCGATCCCGCCCCCGTCGGGGAAGTCGAGCCGCACGGCGAACCAGGTCGTGTGGTTCCCGCGCTCCTGCACTTCCCACGCGGGCCACACGGATACGGCCCCATTCGATCGATAACGCTCAGAAAAATCCCTGAAGGACGCTTCCAGCACATGCGCAACGTAAGCAAATGATCACATACCCGGCGACGAGCCACGCACGGGAAGGAGGTGCACCGCACCCCGTCGGCCCAGCGCCACGCCCGCCGATCCTCCCTCCTCCCCTCACGCGCCGTGCGGTGCCATGCTGGAGGCATCAAGCGATCTCCTCCGCCGAGGGAGCTCCGCCGTGCTGCGTGTCGCCGTCGTCGGTTCAGGACCGAGCGGGGTCTACACCGCCCAGAGCCTTGTCCAGCAGGATCCTGAAGCGCGCGTCGACGTCCTCGACCGGCTGCCGTGCCCGTACGGGCTGGTGCGGTACGGGGTCGCGCCCGACCACGAGAAGATCAAGTCGTTGCAGGGCAACCTGCGGACCGTCCTGGAGCACGAACGGGTCCGGTTCCTCGGCGGCGTCCCCGTGGGGACCGGCGGGGTGCCGCCCGCCCGGCTGCGCGAGCTGTACCACGCGGTGGTCTACTGCGTGGGCGCCGCGACCGACCGTCGTCTCGGCATCCCGGGCGAGGACCTGCCCGGCAGCTGGTCGGCGACCGAGTTCGTGTCGTGGTACAGCGCCCACCCGGACGCCGGCGCCGACGGTTTCCTGCGCGGCGCGCGGACGGCCGTGGTGATCGGGGTCGGGAACGTCGCCGTCGACGTGACCAGGATGCTGGCCCGCGGAATGACGGAACTGAGCCCCACCGACATGCCGCAGTCGGCGCTCACCGCGCTGGCCGCCAGCAGCGTCACGGAGATCCACATGGTGGGGCGGCGCGGCCCCTCGCAGGCCCGCTTCACCACCAAGGAACTGCGCGAGCTGGGCGCCCTGCCGGACACGGACATCATCGTGGACGAGGAGGAGCTGGCGCTCGACCCCGCGTACGCCGACCCGTCCGCGCTGCCGGCCACCCAGCGCCGCAACGTCGAGGTGCTGCGCGGCTGGGCCGCGACGCCGCCGCGTGGCGCCCCACGCCGGATCCGGCTGCGCTTCTTCCTGCGCCCGGCCGAACTGCTCGCCGGCGACGCCGGCTCCCCGCCGGCGCCGGGCGGGGGCCGCGTCGCGTCGGTGCGTTTCGAGCGGACGGTTCCGGACGGACACGGCGGGGTGCGGGGCAGCGGCCGGTACGAGGACGTCGAGACCCAGCTCGTGCTGCGCTCGGTCGGCTATCGCGGAGTGCCGCTGGAGGGCATGCCGTTCGCCCCGGAGACCGGCACCGTGCCGCATCTGGCGGGCCGGGTGCTGCGCGACGGGGCGGTGTCGGCCGGCGAGTACGTGGCGGGCTGGATCAAGCGCGGCCCGACCGGCGTCATCGGCACGAACCGCCCCTGCGCGAAGGAGACGGTGGCCTCGCTGCTGGCGGACGCGCCGGCGCTCGTACGACGTGACGTGCCCGACGACGCGCTCCCCGCCCTGCGCGCGGACGGCCTGGCACCCGTGGGATGGGCGGGATGGCTGGGGATCGAGCGGGCGGAGGCGGAGCTCGGGGCCTCGCTGGGACGACGGATCGTCAAACTCCCGGACTGGCAGGCCCTCATGGCGGCGGCTCACGGCTCCTGAGCGGCGCGGGCGCGGGGTGGACGCGCCGGGCGCCCGTGACGGGGCGTCCTCGTGCCGCTGGGCCTGCGGCCGAAGCCGGGCGCGGTGGTCGTGGCCGTTCCGGTGCCGGTGCCGGTGCCGGGCGACGCCCACCTCCCCGTGAAGGCGCGTTCAGCCGCCGGTGCGGCCTCCGGCGCGGTCGGCCTGGTGCGCGGCGGCGGCGAGCAGGGTGTCGAGGAGCCCCGGGAAGAGGTCGTCCAGGTCGTCCCTGCGCAGGCCGTTCATCTTGGCCGTGCCCCGGTAGATCTGCCGGATCACGCCGCTCTCGCGGAGCACCCGGAAGTGGTGCGTGGTCGTGGACTTGGTGACGGGCAGGCCGAACTGCGAACAGGTGAGCTCGTCGCCGTCGACGGCGGCGAGCTCGCGCACGATCTGCAGCCGCACGGGTTCGGACAGTGCGTGGAGCACGGCCTCCAGGCGGATCTCGTCGCGCGCCGGGTGCGGGAGGTCGCGGCTGCTGGTGGCGGGGGCGGCTGTGGTCACGACGGCTCCAGTACGTCCAGGAATCCGACCGGGGGGCTCCTTCATTGTACGAGACTCTTCGTAGTTTGACATTCGCCGTACTACGATGTCTATCGTATGAGTGTCCGTCGACCCTCACCGAATGGAGTCCGCCGTGAGCACGCTGTTCGAGCCCTTCACCCTGCGCGATGTGACCGTCCCGAATCGCGTCTGGATGCCTCCCATGTGCCAGTACTCGGCGGCACCGGAGGGCCCGGAAGCGGGCGCGCCCGGTGACTGGCACTTCGTGCACTACGGGGCGCGGGCGACCGGCGGCACCGGACTGATCGTCGTCGAGGCGACGGCCGTCTCCCCCGAGGGCCGTATCTCGCCCTACGACCTGGGCCTGTGGAACGACACACAGGCCGAGGCGTTCCGCCGGATCACACGTTTCCTCGTGGAGCAGGGCACGGTACCGGCGATCCAACTCGCGCACAGCGGCCGCAAGGCGTCCACCGACCGCACCTGGAAGGGCGGTGCGCCCGTCGGTGCCGAGGCGTACGGCTGGCAGCCGGTCGCCCCGAGCGCGCTCCCCTTCACAGCCGAGCACCCCGTACCGGCCGAGCTGACCGTGGACGGCATCAGGGACATCGTGGGCCGGTTCGCGGACGCGGCCCGCCGCGCCCTGGCCGCCGGCTTCGAGGTCGTCGAGATCCACGGCGCGCACGGTTACCTGCTCAACGAGTTCCTCTCCCCGCACTCCAACCACCGCACGGACGCCTACGGCGGCTCGTACGAGAACCGCACCCGTTTCCCGCTCGAAGTCGTCGACGCCGTACGGGAGGTGTGGCCGGACGACAAGCCCCTGTTCTTCCGCATCTCCGCCACCGACTGGTTGGGCGAGGACGGCTGGACGGCCGACGACACCGTCCGCTTCGCGGCCGATCTCCAGGCCCACGGCGTGGACCTCCTCGACGTCTCGACCGGCGGCAACGCCTCGAGCGCGCACGTCCCCGTGGAACCCGGGTACCAGGTCCCCTTCGCCGCCCGCGTGAAGGCGGAGACGTCGCTTCCGGTCGCCGCGGTCGGGCTCATCACCGAGGCCGGACAGGCCGAGAAGATCCTGGCCGCCGGCGAGGCGGACGGGGTGTTCCTGGGCCGCGAACTGCTGCGCAATCCGTCCTTCGCCCGCCTGGCGGCCCGCGAACTGGGCGCCGGGGTACGGGTACCGGAGCAGTACCACCGCTCGGTCTGAGCCGACGGCCGCACCGGCGGTCCCACCCGGCCCGGCCGTCCCGTTCCCGGCCAACGGTGTCATCCTTGATTGTCACTGACACCCCCGAAGCGGGGTAGATTACCCCGTGGGGTATGTCTGAGGAGTGAGCGTGGAGCTGGATCTCGCGGGCGCCGAACTACGAGCCGTGCTGAACCGACTGCGCCGTGCGCAGGGCCAGATAGCCGGTGTGATCCGGATGATCGAGGAAGGCCGCGACTGCGAGGACGTGGTCACCCAGCTCGCCGCCGCGTCGCGGGCCCTCGACCGGGCCGGCTTCGCCATCATCGCGACCGGTCTCCAGCAGTGCCTCGTCGACGGCGAGGACGGCACGAAGCCGGCGGAGGACCGCGAACAGATGCGGGCGCGCCTGGAGAAGCTCTTCCTGTCCCTCGCGTAGGGACACCGACGCAGCCCGTGCGCCACCACTCGGAACCGGCCACGCCGCGACGGCACCGTGCGCGGGCCGGTGACGGCGGCCCGGGTCGCCTCGACACCGGACCGCCTCGACACCGGACCGCCTCGACACCGGACCGCCTCGACACCGGACCGCCGCCGCGCGCCTGCCGCAAGGCCCTCGCCCCGGCCGCCGCTCCCCAGCCGGGGAGCCTTTCCACCGTTGCCCGTGAGGCGTTGTCAGAGCCCTCCCCTACTGTGATCACCGTCGCCGGAAGGATCATCGGGGAGGGCTCCTGGCATGGGCTGGATCGAGACATCGGACGGGTACGCCGTCACGTTGGACGGCACGCAGGTGCGCTGCCGGAACGCCGCGGGGCGGACGCTGAGGCAGGTCCCCGCCAGACTGCGGGACGACGCGGAGGTCGTCCGGCTGCGACAGCTGACCCAATGGCTGGAGCGGCACGAACAGGAATGCCGCGCCCAGGCCGACACCTGGCTCGTACGATCCCTGCCGGTGCCGGCGGGGTTGCTCGCCCGGGTCTGGCCCGACGCGGCGTGGCAGGCGGCCCTGCGCGACCTGGTGGTCGCGCCCGTCGGCGCCGACGGCACCGCCGACATGGCACACGCCGGATTCCTGCGCGACGCGGATCCCGAACGGGGCCTGGGTGTGGTGGACCTGGACGGCGATTCGGTGCGGCTGGACGGCGAGAGGGTGCTGATACCGCACCCGGTGCTCCTCGAAGACCTCGACGACCTGAGGGAGTTCGCGGCCGAACTGGGGGTCGAGCAGGGGGTGTCCCAGCTGTTCCGGGAGGTCTGGACGAAGCCGGAGGAGCTGAAGAGCGGCGCCCAGGAGTGGGGCGCCTACGCGAACGCGCGATTCGACCAGTTGCGGCACGCGACGGCACGGGCGGCGTCGTACGGCTACCGGGTGCGCGGCGGATACGCGGTCTGTCCGCTGATCGAGGCCGGCGTGCCGCTGGAGGCGGCGTACTGGCTCGGCGACGACCATCCCGACTCCGAGGCACTCACCGGCGGCCTGGAGTGGCGCGGCGCGGGCGGACGGCGGCTGCACCTGCGCGAGGTGGGTCGGGTCGCCTGGTCGGAGGGCGTACGCATGGCGGCGCTGGTGCACGCGGGCCGTGTGGTGAAGGTGGACGACGAGGAGGGGGAGCTGTGAGCGGGGACGAACTGCTGGCGTCCGGCGGTGTCCTGCCGCTGGGCGAGGGCGTCGGGGACGTGCTGACCGCCCGGACCTACGGGCACCCGGTGCTGGAGGGGCGCACGGTGGTGCGTCTGGTGCCGGAGGCGATCGGTGCGGCCGAGGACCTGGCCCTGGAGTACCTGGGGTTCGGGGCCGGGACATCGGTGCCGGTGGGCCGGGTCAGGCGGCAGTCGCTCGGCTTCCCCGCGTGGGCGCTGGTCAACGACCCGGCGAACGGGCATCACGCGCTCGCCGTCGTCAAGGAGATGGAGCGCCTGGCCCGCCTGGTGGCCACCAGGCCCGGGCACGCCAAGGACGGCTTCGACGAGATCGGCGCGCGCCTGGACCGCTCGGTGCCGCACTTCCTGCCGACCTACTACGAACACGTGGCGCGGCTGTTCCTGGCGGCCGAGTCGCGTCAGCACGCCGCGTCGTTCTTCGGCAAGGCCCGTGCCGCCGAGCAGCGGCACGCGCTGCCGGTGGACGAGGAGCGGCTGCGGGAGGTGTTCCTGGAGTTCGCGGGTGCCGGCGCCCTCAGCGGCAAGGCACTGCGCGACCACGCCAAGGGCCTGGCCGCGCGGCTGTCGGGGAAGGAGGCGTACGAGCAGTTCCGCACCCTGTCGCTGCAGCGCTGCGCGGCCGGGATCGCCCCCTACGCGGGCATGCTGGAGGACCTGCGCCGACTGGCCAGGGCCGCAGGACTCGACGCGCATGCCGAGGAACGGGCCCTGCTCGCCGAGATCATCCACTCCGGTGTCATGAACCGCACCGCGGCCGGCTTCTGGAAGGCCGCGCTGCCCGTGCTGGCGGAACTGGCCCATGACGACCGGGGGGTCCGGGAGCGGCTGCTCGCGCTGCTGCCGACCACGACGGGCGAGCACCAGGAGGAGTTCGACGCTGCCTGGCTCGCCCTCCTGGACCGGTGCGGGGCGATCGATCTGCTGCTGGACGGCACGGTGGACGCAGCCGACTGGCTGACCGCGTGGGCGGCGCACCGTCAGCGCGGCTGGCGCCCGAAGCGGCGGCTGCCGCAGGAGCTCGCCCTGATGGAACGGCTGGCGCCGCGGCTGATGGCCGACGGCCGCCCGGTGCGCCTGTTGCGCGAGTCCGGGTACCACAGGGCGGTCGACCTCGATCTGCTCGACACCGCGCTGGCGGCGGGCGTCGCGGTGGCCGACCCCGACCCGAGGGCCGACGAGTTGGAGCTGCAGTACTGGCTCGCCGACGACAGCGAGGGCGGCCGGGACCTGGCCGCCGTCGCGGCGGACCCCCGGTTGGTCCCCCTGCTCCGCAAGGGCGTCGAGCGTCTCGCCCTCATGGACGGGCCCGGGGCCGGTCCCTCGACCCGGCTGAAGCGGCTCGCCGCGCACCCCGTGCTCCGCACCGTGTTGGCCGGCTGGTTTGCGGACCGCGCCGAGGACGTCACGCGCCCGATGGGGCTGCCGGGCCTCGCCGACCTGCTGACCAGGGTGACCCGCTTCTCGGCCCCCGCGGTGCTCGCCACGGCTCCGGACGCGGTGGACCGGATCACCGGCTTCGACCCCGCCCCGGTGCTGGGCCGCACGCTGCGCACCGGCATCCTCGACGAACTGGGCTGGCCCGCGCTGGAGGAGGCCCTCGGCACCTTCGGCACGGCCGGCCCCACGACGCGGCAGCACCACCCGCATCCGGACGACGCCTGGTACCAGTGCGCGGACGCCTCGCCCGCGCTGATCGTCCGCGTCGGCACCCGGGTGGCGCTGGTCGGCCCGGACGCCGTCCTCGACGCGCGGGTGCTGACCCTGCCGTCCGAGGGACCGCACCACGGCGAGCCCACCGTGCGGTTCGTGGACGGGCAGTGGCTGATCGCGTCCGGGTACGGACCGGAACGGCGGGCGTCCTGGTCGGGCCGGCCCGCCGACGTGTTCACCCCGATCGGGCTGCCCGCCGGGTGGTACGGCAGCGAGCCCGTGTCGCTGGAACTGCCCGACGGCGGCCGCTGCTTCGGCGGCCGCCCGGTGCACGCCGGGGACACCTCGTTCGCCGAGCAGCACCGCGAGGTGGCCTCGGACGGCATCTCGTACTGGGTGCTGCACGAGGGGAACTGGTACGCGTACGACCCGGCGTCGGCGAAGCGCGGCCGGGCGTCGGTGCCGGCCTTCTTCGACTCCGCGCTCGCCGCGGCCCGGCCGGGCGTGCGGCTGGCCCCGTCGGAGTGCCGTCTGCTGCCGGCGCGCCCCGGTCTGGAAGGCTCGCCGTTCGGCTGCAAGGACGGGCTGCTCGGCTGGTGGGTGACGCACGACGAGAAGTCCGGCACGTGGACCGCCTGTTCCGTCGACGGGACGCGGAGCCCCGCCACGGGCGAGGGCGTCCCCGTGCCGCCCCTGCGGATGCCGGGCGGTGCCCTCGTCCACCCCGTACGGCCACGCTGGAACCACACGCCCATCGGCCTGTACGACACGGAGGGCGTGGCCGTGGCCCACATCCGGGAGGGCCGGCCCGGCGGCGCCCACGCGGCCGGCACGCCCCTGGTGCCGCCCGTGTGGTACTGGCATGCGCTGCGTCCGCGTGACGAGCGGGGTTCCGCCGCGCTGCGGGCCCTCACCGACGGGGACGCCGCGGCTCTGCTGGACGCCGTCCGCGACGGCGAGACTCCGGCCGAGGCCGTGGCCCGGCTGCTGCCCGGCGTGACGGACGAGCGGCTGGCCCGGGGCGTGGCCGGGCTGGTGGAGGAGACCGCCCGCTGCGCCCGCCGGATCGCCGACCTCGCCGAGCGTGCACGGCGCGCGGCGACGGCACCGCAGGACACCGAGGAGACCCGCCACGCCTACGACCATGTGCTGCGCCAGGCGATGCAGGCGCTGTGCGGCCGCCAGTACCACTACGGCTACTCCTACGGGCAACAGGACCGGACCACCAAGGCGATGGACCACTTCCGCGCGCTGCGGTGGGCGTTCGGTCCGGACACCCCGGCGGGGAAGGTCCCTCCGGCCGGCACGGCCGTGGACTGGCCGACGCTGATCGGGCCGGGCATGGTCGCGCTCGGGCTGCGTGCGGCCTCTCCGGCGACGGACGACACGCAGCGCGCCGCCCTGCTCGAATTCCTCGACGCGGTGCTGTCGGTGGGCGACGACCCGGTGGTCGTGGATCCGCGCGGCCGGCTGCGGGCGGTGCTGCTGAAGGCGTCGCGCTCCGAGCGTCCGGAGCGGATCGGCGAGCTGCTGGTCCGGGGGGCGCGACGGCTGCTGATCCTGTCCTGCCAGAAGGTCGACGGCGACGACGCGTACTGGAACGCCGTGGAGCACGACCCGGCCGGTGCCTTCGGTCCCTGGGAGGGTCTCGCCCTCGTCGACTCGCAGGTGCGGGGCACCACGGACGACGGCGCGTGGGCGCCGTCGCTGCGCCGGCTCGTCGCGCTCGTGCGGGAGCGGGGCCCGCTGCCGTACCGGCCCGAGCAGGCACGGGACTTCGCCGACCGGGTCGGCATCGGCGCGGTGACCGCTGCCCTGCTGCTGCTCGGCCTGCCGGGAATCACGGCGTACGGCAGGGAGGGCCTGCTGTCCGCGGACTTCCTGCGGCCGCTGGACGCGAAGAGCGCGGAGGCACAGGCGGCGCGCGGCGCACTGGCCGAACTGACGCTGTCCGAGCGGCAGGCGTGCCTCGCCGCGCTGCTGCCCCGCGATCCCGAGGACGTGCGGCGGCTGTGGGACGGGGGCTTCGACCTGGAGCCGTTGGCGGCACTGTGGATCGAGCGGTGGGGCAAGCGCCTGGCCGCTCCGCCGGAGCTGGTCGCGCGGGTGGTCGCCGAGATCGGTCCGGGCCGCATACTCGACTCGGTCCTCAACCCCGCCCTGCGTCCGGAGCTGACGGGTCGCACCGAGCAGCGGTACGACGACGGCATCGAGGCGGTGGATCCGCAGGCGCTGCTGACCGGCCGGGACCTCGCCGCGTACGTCACCATGCTCGGCTGGCTCGCCTACCGGCTGCCGTACGGGGATCCGCTGCGGCCCGTGCTGCCGGGCACCCTGGACGTCCTGCGCGAGCGGCTCGCCGACCCGGGGCTGCTGCTCGACCTCCAGGTCACCTGGGACCTCGACTGGAAGGCCACGTCGGGCCGCATCCGGGAGGCGTTCGGGCTGCCCGAACAGGGCGGCGCGGGCCCGGACGGGCTGGTGCGCGCCGGCTCGGCGATCGTGCTCGCACCGATGGCTCACGGGCAGACGTCGGACACGGTGTGGGTGCGGTCCTCGGCCGTCCTGGCCGAGGACGGCGGGCCCGACCATCCCGCGCTGAAGCTGCTCGCCGCGGTGGGCCGGCCGACCGCGGAACTGCGGGCGCTGCGGACGCTGCTGAGCGACGGCTTCACCGCGCTGGTCGCCGCGGACGGCCCGTCCGGTGCCGCGCAGGACCCGGCGCACAGCGCGCCTGAGCTGGTCGCCGAGGCGGCGCAGCGGTTCGGGCTGTCGCAGGACGCGGCGGGGATCTACCTGATGCTGCTCGCGCTGCCCGATCCGACGGACCGCAACCAGGCGGCCTGGACCGGCTGGAAACCCGCCCGCCTGAAGAGAGCCAGGGCGGAGCTGGCCGCCACCGGACTGGTGGTGGAGGCGAAGCGGGCCCGCGCCGGGCGCACGCAGTTCCTGCCGGGCGGCTGGCTGGAGGCCAAGGCGCCGCAGCTGCCCGTCGAGAGCTGGAAGACGCCGCTGCTGCCGCCGGGGCACGGGGTGGTGGTGCCGGACCGCCCGGTGCCCGAACTGTTCGCGCACGCCTGGCGCAGGGTCGTGGAAGGGGACGCGCCGGCGTTCGAGGAGTTCGCGGGGCGGGGCGCCCGGCGCGCCAGGAGCGGGGGCAACCGATGAGCATGCGGCAGATCGAGCTGCCCGAGGACCGCTACGCGCGGGAACTGGAGTTCCTCGCGGCGTACGACGACGGGCCGCGGCCGCCCCGCTGGCGGCTGAGCCCGCGCGCCGTGGTGACGTTCGTGTGCGGTTCGGACGGCGAGGAGCTGACCGGTCCGGACGGTCGGCGCTGTGTCGTGTCACGGAAGTTCGTGGGAGACCGGGCGCTCGTGGAGCGCTGTGTGGTGACGCTCGCCGGGGAGCGCGGCCTGCTGCTGGTCGGCGAGCCGGGCACGGCCAAGTCGATGCTCTCCGAGCTGCTGGCGGCCGCGGTGTGCGGCACCAGCACCCTCACGGTGCAGGGCACCGCGGGCACCACTGAGGACCAGCTCCGCTACGGCTGGAACTACGCGATGCTGCTCGCCAAGGGCCCGAGCCGCGAGGCCCTGGTGCCGTCTCCCGTGCTCACCGCGATGGAGCGGGGCGCGGTCGCCCGGGTCGAGGAGGTCACCCGCTGTCTGCCCGAGGTGCAGGACGCGCTGGTCTCGCTGCTGTCCGAACGGCGCATCTCGGTACCCGAGTTGGCGGGCCAGGAGGAGGACGGCGGCGTGGTGCACGCGGTGCCCGGCTTCGCCCTGATCGCCACGGCCAACCTGCGCGACCGGGGCGTGTCCGAGATGTCCGCGGCGCTCAAGCGGCGCTTCAACTTCGAGACGGTCGGCCCGATCGACGACCTGGACGCGGAGACGGAGCTGGTGCGCAGCCGGGCCACGGCGGCGCTGGAGCGCTCCGGCGCCGGATTCTCCGTGGACGACACGGTCCTGCAGGCCCTGGTCACCGCGTTCCGGGACCTGCGGTCGGGGCGGAGCGCGGAGGGCTGGGAGGTGGAGCGTCCCACCACGGTCATGTCGACGGCGGAGGCGGTGCAGGTGGCCACGTCCATGGGACTCGGCGCGGCCTATCTGGGAGACGGCCGCGATGTCGTACGCACGCTGCCTGGGCATCTGCTCGGCACGGTGCGCAAGGACGACCCGGCCGACCACGCCCGGCTGCTGGGCTACTGGGACGGGCCGGTGCGGCGGCGCGCCGAGCAGGGGGCCGCGCTGTGGCGGACGTTGTGGGAGCTGCGCGATGAGCTCGGCTGACGGCGGCGCCGCGGCCGGGGAGCCGGGGGCCGGAGGCCCGCCCTCGGAGGAGGCTCCCGCGGCGGCGGGTGAGGCCCTGGCGCGGTGCCGTGCGCCCTTCCTGATCGGCGTGCGCCACCACTCCCCCGCGCTGGCGGCCGCCGTCCCGGCGATGCTGGCCGAGGCCGCTCCTGAGGTGGTGTTCGTGGAGCTGCCGGAGGAGTTCGCGCCGTGGCTGGAACATCTCGCGGATCCGGCGACCGTTCCCCCGGTGGCGCTCGCGGGCTGCGGGGAGGACGGCGGGCTGGTGTTCCTGCCCTTCGCCGAGTTCTCGCCGGAGCTGGCGGCGATCCGGTGGGCTCGGGAGGCGGGCGTGCCCGTGGTTCCGTTCGATCTGTCGCTCTCGCGACGGGGGACGGACGGTCCCGCCGGATGCGCGCCCACCGACGCGAACGGGGCGTGTGCCACGTCGGGGCGGCTGACCGCGGCCCTGCGGGCGCGGGCCGGCGGCGGCGCGGAGGACGACCTGTGGGCACGGCTCGTCGAGTCGTGCGCACCCGGCGCCACGGCGGAGGAACTGCGCCGGGCCGCCCTGCTCGTCGGCTGGGCGCTGCGCACCGACACCGGGCAGGTGAGCGCCGGCGATCTGCGCCGGGAGGCCGCCATGCGGCGTCGGCTGGCCGAATGGCCCGGCCGGCGCACGGCTGCGGTCATCGGTGCGTTCCACGCGCCGGCACTGGTGGGCGCGGCGGAGCCGGTCGCCGCCCGGGCCGCCGGGACGGCCCCGCAGGAGCCTCCGTCGACCGTGACCGGGGCCGCCGGGGCCCCCGAGGCCGGCGAGCCGCATCACCGGGTGACGACGTCCCTGGTGCCGTACTCGTACGCCCTGCTCGACGAGCGCTCCGGATACCCGGCGGGCATCCGGGACCCGGAATGGCAGCGCGGCGTGTTCCGCGCCGGCGGGGATCCTGAGCGGCTGGACGACCTGCTGACCCGGACGGCCGTACGGATCTGTGCCGGGGTGCGGGACGCCGGGCATCCCAGCGGCCCCGCCGACGCCCGGGAAGTGGTCCGGGTCGCCCGGGACCTCGCGGCGCTGCGCGGCCTGCCCGCCGCGGGGCGCGGAGAGCTGGTCGAGGCGGTGCAGACCGTCCTCACCCAGGGACAGCTCCTGGGCAGGGGCCGGGCGGTGGCCACCGTCATGGAGCGCGTCCTCGTCGGCGACCGGCAGGGCCGTCTCGCGCCCGGCACCCCCAGATCCGGCCTCGGCCCGGCGGTCGAGGCTCTGCTCGCGGAGCTGTCCCTGCCGTCCCCCGCCGCCCCGGAGCGGCGCGAACTCCGGCTCGACCCGCTCCGTTCCGCACCGGACCGGCGGCGCGAGGTCTGTCTGCGCCGCATGGCCGTCTGCGGCATCCCCTACGGCGAGGAGACCGGCGTCACGGGGGTGGGCGAGTCGTCCGCGCTCACCACCCGGTGGGCCGTCCGATGGACGCCGTCGACCGCGGCGATGCTCGATGTCGCGGGCGTGCACGGGGTGACCCTGGAGCAGGCCGCCACCGGGGTCCTCGGCCGGCGGCGGGCCACCGAGCGGCGCGACGGCGGACCGACCGCGGCCCAGGTGATCGCCGGGCTCGCGGACGCGGCCCGCTGCGCCCTGCCGACGCTCGCCGCCGAACGTCTCACGGAGGCCGCCGAGCTCCTCCCCGCGACCGGTACCCTGCCCGAACTGCTGGACGGACTCGACCTGTTGAGCCGCCTGGCCGCCGGGCATGTGCCGGGGCTGCCCTCGGACTGGGAGGCGGAGCGTGTGCGGGCCGCCGCCGAGCAGCTCGGTGCGGCGGGGGTGCGCGCGCTCGACGGGCTGGCGGGATCCACCGATCCGGCCGACGCGCGGGCCCTGGTGGACCTCGCCACCCGTGTCGACGGGGCGGGCGGGGGACTGCGCCTTGCCGATGCGCTGGCGCGGCTGGACGCGGAGGGGACCCCGTCGATCCGGGGCGCCGCGGGCGCCGCGCGCGCGCTGCTGGGCCAGCGGGACGCCGTCGGCTTCGGCGCGCGGCTGGCCTCGCGGGTGGACGCGGCGGCGACACCCGAACTCCGGACCGATCTGGCGGAGTTCCTGCGCGGCACCCTGCTGGCGGCGGGCCCGCTGCTGGAGACGGGGCAGGCGCTGGACCCGCTCGTGGAACGGATCGAGTCCCTCGACGACCGGTCCTTCCTCGACCGCCTCCCCGCCCTGCGCGCCGGCTTCGACGTCCTGTCCCCGGCGGCGCGCTCACGGATGCTGGCGGCCGTGGAGGACCGCACGGGCGCCGCGGTCGGTACGCTGCCGGATCCGGTCGCGGCGCCCGGATCGCTGGCGCTGACGGCCGCGGCGGATCTGGCGGGACGCGAGGCGCTCGCGGCGGCCGGATGGGCCGTACCCGTGGCGGGCACCGACCGGCCCGCGACGGCAGCAGGCACCGACGGCCCTGCGGCGGCAGCCGGCCGTGCACCGGCACCGGGGCGGGACGCCCGGCCGACGGCGCCCGCGGACCGTGAACCGGCCGCCGCCGCGCCGCGGGCGCCGGGACCGGCGGCGCCGCTGGCACGGACGGCACCCGCGGGGCCGCGAGGTCTCGCCCCGGGTGAGAGGTGGCGCCTCCTCCTGGGCCGGGCCCGGGAGCTGACCGGGCGGGCGGGGCGGATCGCCTCGGCGCTGGACGAGCTGTACGGCAGCGGGAGGGGCGAAGGCTCCCGCGGTCAGGAGGGCGTCGGCGCGGGCGGGGGCGGCGAACCCCCGTACCCGGACGTGCGCAGCTGGTCCCGGGAGCTGGCGGCGTTGTTCGGGCCGGGGGTGCGCGAGGAGGTGCTGGCCGCGGCGGCGGACGCGGGGCGGGCCGACGCCCTGCTGGAGATGGACCCGGCGGCGGCACGGCCCTCCGTGGAACTGCTGCGCACGGTCCTGTCGTACGCGGGCGGCATGCCCGAGCAGCAGCTCGCCCGGTTGCGGCCGTTGGTGGCGCGGCTGGTGCGCGAGCTGACGGACACCCTCGCCGCCCGGCTGCGGCCCGCGCTCACCGGTCCGGCCCGTCCGCGCCCCAGCCGCAGACCGGGGGGCCCGCTGGACCTGGCGCGTACCGTCCGGGCGAATCTCGCCACCGCCCGCCGGGATCCGGGCACGGGGGCCGTGACGGTGCTGCCGGAACGGCCCGTGTTCCGCACCCGGTCCCGCAAGGCGGCGGACTGGCGGCTGGTGCTGGTCGTCGACGTGTCCGGGTCGATGGAGGCGTCCACGATCTGGGCGGCGCTGACCGCGTCCGTGGTCGCGGGGGTGCCGGCGCTGAGCACGCACTTCGTGGCGTTCTCGACCGAGGTCATCGATCTCACGGACCAGGTCGACGATCCGCTCGGGCTGCTGCTGGAGGTCCGGGTCGGCGGCGGGACGAGCATCGCGCGGGGGCTGCGGCACGCGCGCTCGCTGGTGACCGTGCCCTCCCGCACTCTCGTCGTCGTGATCAGCGACTTCGAGGAGGGAGGCCCCGTCGGGCCGCTGCTGGGCGAGGTCCGGGCGCTGGTCGACGCGGGCTGCCATGTCCTGGGCTGCGCGTCACTGGACGACCGGGGGCGGCCACGCTACTCGGCGGGCGTGGCCGGGCGGTTGGTGGCCGCGGGCATGCCGGTGGCGGCGCTCAGCCCGCTGGAACTGGCCCGCTGGGTGGGCGAACGGATGGGAGGTGGGCACCGGTGACCGCGCTTCCCCCGGTGACGGCGGACGTGGCCGCCGCCGCTCTGGAGCTGCTGCCCACGCGGTTGCGCAAACGCGTCGACGCCGCCGCGGCCAAGGCGGCGAACTGGACGGTGCGGGCGGTGGACACGGGCGTGGTGGTGCACGTCGACGACTCGACCACGGTCACGCTGACCACCACGTCGGGGGTGGTCGCCTCGTCCGACGCGGCGGTGTGCTGCTGTCTGCTGGCACCGGCGTGTCTGCACCGGGCGGCGGTCCTCACGCTGGCACCGCTGGCGGAGGAACCGGACCCGCCGGGGCCGGAGGGCGAACCGGCGGCCGGGGAACCGGGGACGACGGGGCCGGAGGCCGCGGAACCGGGCGCGACGGAACCGAAGACGGCGGAGCCCGACGGGGACGCGGGCAGGAGGGGGTCCACGCCACCTGCCGGAGAAGCCGGAGCACTGCTCCTGACGCCGCGGCAGTCCGCCGCCGCACTCGCCCTGCGCACCGCCGCGTGCGACGTGGTGGCCGCGGGAGTCACCGGCTGCGGCGCCGTGCACCGCACCACGCTGCTGCACACCGCGCACTCCGCACGGGTCGCCGGTCTGCACCGGGCCTCGGCCGCGGCCGTGCGCGTCGCCCGACGGCTCGGGGAGGCCGCCTCCCAGGACCCGGCGTTCCGCCTCTCGGAACTCTCCGCGGACCTCGCGGAGTTGCTGACGGTGGTGCACCGGCTCGGTGCGACGCCCGACCGGTCCGTCGTCGGAACGGCACGCCGTGCCTACGCGTCGCCCGGGTCGCTGCGGCTGTACGGGCTGTTCACCGAACCGGTGGTCACGGCGTCGGGGTACGCGGGAGCGGTCGCGTACGCCCTCACCCGGCACGGCGCCTTCCGCTCCCTGTCCGACGTCGCGCCCGGCGGCGCCGACCGGGTGCCGCAGGCGGCGGGTGCCTCCCTGCCCGGTGGATGCGCCCTCACCCTGCGCGAACTGGGCGACGGTGGCGGTGCGATCCTCACCGACGCGACCGTTTCCCCGGACGGCCGGATCGGCGGTGGCGGGACGGTCCGTTCGGTACGGGCCGCGGGCGCCGACTGGTACGAGGAGCCGCTCGACGCGCTGTGGAGGCGGTCTCCGGGCCGGCAGGTGACCGCCGCGCTGGAGTGGGCCGCCCTTCCCGCCCAGGACCGGACGGCGGGCGGTGACCTGCTCTTCCTCTCCGGGACGATGACGCCGGAGGGGTTCGTCGTGGACGACGGCCCCATCGTGCGGCTCCTGGCCCCGGACGAACGCCCCGAACTGCCGTACGCCGAGAACCTGCTGCTGCTCGCCGGGGCCCACGGGCTGCGCCTGAGGGTCGTGGCCCGTCCGGCGCCCGACCGGCCGCAGGGCATACGCGTGCTGGCGGCGGCCTGGCGGGACGCCGGCGGGGAGACGTTCCGCGTGGATCTGGGCCTGCGCCGGCTCAACCGGACGCATCTGCCGCCCGCGGACACGACGGTCACCGGGGCCGCCGCTCCCTCCGCTCCCCCCGCGCTCCCCACCGAGCTGGACCTGGTGCGGCGGCTCGTGGAGCGGGCGGTCGCGGGCGGGCGTGCCGTCGTCGCGGTCGCCGGCGACGGCGGCCTCCCGCGCCGGCTGCGGACCGTGGGCCTGGCGACGGGGGCCGACTGCGTACGGGCCCTGGCGCGGGCCGCGGCGGACCGGCGGCACGATCCGCTCGGCCGTCTGCGCGCGGCCGATCCTGAGGCGTATGCGCGGGCGTGGGTCGCGGCGTTCCTGTACACCTCGGTGGCCACGGCGTCCCTGCTCACGGCCGCGTGGACGCCGGACGCCGATCCGGCGGGCAGACCCGGGAGCGATGCGGCGCCGCCACCGGTGACGGGCCGCCCTCCGGAGTGAGAACGCGCCCGGGGCCGAGGCGGTGCGCGCCGGGAGTCGCCGGTGCGCCGGTGCGGGCGGCTCGGTGCGGACGGGTCCGGGCCACCGTACGGCTGCGGCGCGGTGAGAGACGGGGCGGCCCTCGGCGTGCGTCCGCCGATGCTCCGGCGGACGCGCCCGTCCCCTGCCGGACACGCCCGCCGCTCCGCGGTGCCCCCGCCCGGTCGCCCCGGACGGAGATGCCACCACCGCGGTGACCCGCCTCGACGAGGCTCGCGCCCGGCGCGGCGCCGTGCACGGGGTCGAACGGCCCCCGCCGGGGACCGAACGTCCCGGGCGGCACCGCGGACGTCGATCCGCTGCCGTCGGCCGCAGGCCGGTGCCGTCTCGGCCGCAAGCCGGTGCCATCGGCCGCAGCCCGGTGCCGTCGGCGGCCGGGCCCGGCCGGGTGTCCGGGAGCCCGGCGTTCCCGTCGGGTGACCCGCCCGCGCGACCGCGTCAGCCCGTCTTGTGCCCCCGCGTCGGCCCGAAGCGCGCCCATGCCTCGTCCCACTGCGCCATGCGGTGCCGCTCCAGGCGGCCGCGAACGATCCGCCCGCCCACGAAGGGGACCGCCGCCACGCCCGCTCCCACCAGCGCGCCGACCGCGGCCGCACGCGTCCGGGCCTCGGACGCGGTCGCGGGCCGTGACACCAGAAACCCGTCACGGTCGGTCCACACGGTGACGGCCGTGCCCGTCGGGCTGCCGGCGGCGACGCGCGCCAGGCCGGAGTGCGGCGAGCCGTCCGTCCCGGTCCAGCGCACCTTCGCCCACACCCGTGCCGGACGGGACACCGCCGCGGCGGCCGCCCGCGGCGCGTCCTGGCTGAGCAGGGCCACGACCGGGCGCCACTCGGCCCGCTCCCGGGCCATCCCGCGCTCCACCGCGTCCGTCGCCGTCCGTCCCGTCAGCACGCCGCCGACCACGATCAGGACCCAGACCGCGAGCACGAGCCACGCCTCCAGCACATCGCTGCGGCGGCGCAGCGGATTGCGCCGCCACTGCCACAGCCACACCGCGGGGCCGCGGAACGCCGTCACCGATGCCGGCCGTCTCATCGATGCCATCCTCCTCACGCGGGCACACGCCCGGCCGCCCTCCCATACGCGAGCCGGCGGGCCCGTGCTCATGTGACGTCCGTCAACCGGCCGGACGCCCGTGCGTCCGAGCCCGGGCGCCGCCGGTCCGGCCGACCGGTCCCGCCTCGCGGCATCTCCCGCCGATCCTTGGCAACACGGCCCTGACCTGCATGGAAGACGCATGTGGGGGTGACTGTCAGTGCCGGGGTGCAGACTGGCCCGTGTCTGGAACAACGGCGTTTCGGAGGTGGTCGGCATGGCCGAGGTACTGCTCACCGTGGGCACGCGCAAGGGACTGTTCATCGCACGACGACGTGGCGGCGCCTGGAAGTTCGACGACAGTCCGTGCTTCAACGCGCAGGCCGTCTACTCGGTCGCCATCGACACCAGGGGCGACACCCCGCGTCTGCTGGCCGGAGGGGACAGCTCGCACTGGGGGCCGTCCGTGTTCCATTCCGACGACCTGGGCCGCACCTGGACCGAGCCGGCGCAGCCCGCCGTCCGGTTCCCCAAGGACACGGGCGCTTCGCTGGAGCGCGTATGGCAGCTGCACCCGGCTGCCGCCGAGCCGGACGTGGTGTACGCGGGCACGGAACCTGCCGCGCTCTACCGCTCCGAGGACCGGGGCGAGAGCTTCGAGCTCGTCCGCCCGCTGTGGGAGCATCCGACGCGCGACAAGTGGGTGCCGGGCGGCGGGGGCGAGGGTCTGCACACCGTGCTCACCGACGAGCGGGATCCGAGAGCGGTGACGGTCGCCGTGTCGACGGCCGGGGTGTTCCGGACCCGGGACGGGGGTGCCACCTGGGAGCCGTCCAACTCCGGTGTCTCCGCGGTGTTCCTGCCCGACCCGAACCCGGAGTTCGGCCAGTGCGTGCACAAGGTCGCCCGGGACGCGGCGAACCCGGACCGGCTGTATCTGCAGAACCACTGGGGGGTGTACCGAAGCGACGACGCGGGCGCCCACTGGACGGACATCGGTGAGGGGCTGCCGTCGACGTTCGGGTTCGCCGTGGCCGCCCATCCGCACCGCGGGGACACGGCGTACGTCTTCCCGATCACCGCGGACTCGGACCGTGTCCCGGCCGACCGCCGGTGCCGCGTCTTCCGCACGGCGGACGCGGGCGCGACGTGGGAGGCGCTCACGGCGGGCCTGCCGCGCGAGGACCACTACGGCACGGTGCTGCGCGACGCCCTGTGCACGGACGACGCGGACCCGGCGGGCGTGTACTTCGGCAACCGCAACGGCGAGGTGTACGCGTCGGCGGACGACGGCGACAACTGGTGGCAACTCGCCTCCCATCTGCCGGACGTGCTGTGTGTACGAGCGGCGGTGATCGGCTGAGGCGACGCCCGACCGTGGACAACTGCGCACCGGCAGCACTCCGTGACGCCCCCGGCACCACCGTCGTATGAGAGGGCGATCCGGCGTCACAGCGCGGTCAGCGTCTGCCAGGTGGTGGACGCGACGACCCCGTCGGCCGGCAGGCCGTGTGCGGACTGGAAGGACCGCACCGCGCTGTCGGTGGCCGAACCGAAGGAGCTGTCCACGCTCAGCGCGGTCCCGTGGGCGTTGAGCTGGCGCTGCAACGCCGTCACCGCGGGCCCGCTGCCGCCCTGCTGCATCACCACGCCGAGGGCCCGCCAGGTGGCGGGTCCGACGATCCCGTCGGCGGACAGACCGCGGCTGGACTGGAAGGACCGCACCTCGCTGCCGGTGAGCGGGCCGAAGGACCCGTCCGCGCTCAGCGTGGCCCCCCAGGCGTTGAGCAGGTATTGCGCGGTCCTGACCCGCTCACCGCTCGCCCCTTGCTGAACCACCGGCCAGCCGGCGCTCGGAAGCGGCGTGCCGCGTCCGGCGGGCAGGGAGAAGGGGACGGGGAGAAGCAGCTGTGTGTTGCGGGCGTCCGCTGTTCCACGGCGCTTGCCGATGCCGGCCGCCACCGCCTGGAGGTCGTTGGCCGCCAGCTCGCGTCCCAGCGAGGCGAGTGCGGCGGGGGTGCTGGTGTCCCCGTTGCACGACAGCGGTGCGTCGGAGTCGACCATGGTCGTGAAGATCGACAGGATGCCGTCGCCTTCGGCGATCTCGAAGATCCGGCTCTGGATGGGCCAGTCGATGTGCGAGGCCGTGTTCACCTCCCAGAAGCCGTTGCCGATGGCGGACGGCCAGGAAGCCTTGTGGGCCCAGATGTTGTTGGTGTGCGTGTGCCCGTCGACCATGAGTATCACGTTCGGGAAGCGCAGCAGCAGGTTGCGGAGTTCCGTGCCGCCGTACGGGGACCCGCTGTCCGTGTTGTCCATGGAATCGAGCGTGTGGTGGCAGCAGATGACGATGAATTTGTCGGTCACGCCGGGCTGGTCGACGACCGTCCTGGCCCGGCTGCCGTCGGAGTCGTCGAGTTCGTAGCGTGAGCTGTTGGCCCGGAGCTGGTCGTTCAGCCAGTTCCACTGGTCCTTGTCGATGGCGCCGTTGGCGCCGCCGCCGATGTTGGTCGTGTCCAGCACCAGGAACTGGAACATGTCGTCCGGCCCCGAGGGAATCGCGTAGTACGCCCGGTCGCTGCCGGACGTGAACCCGTGCCCGCGGGGGGCACCGGTGGTGTTGAAGTGTTCGGTGATGAAGTCGCTCCGCGTGAGCAGCCGCCGGGACGGGTCCTTCGTCACGTGGGCGGTCTGGAGGGTGAATTCGCCCGTCAGGATGTCCTTCAACAGGTTCAGGTAGTACGTCGCGGTGTTGTCGAAGACGTCCGGGACCCCCTCGACCTCCGTCAGTTTGGTGGAGCCGGTGGCGATGCTCTTGAGCGGGTCGAAGGGGAGGATGTCGATCGGGACGTTGCCCTGGACGAGCCCGTCGTGGTTGCCGTAGGCGGCGTACCAGGGCATGCCCAGGCCGGTCGCCGCGAACGGTCTGCGGGCGTCCTTCAGCAGACCGCTCACGACCGGAAAGCCGTGGAGCGCGTTGTTGTCGGGCGGGGTCTGCCGTGCCTCCGGATGCCAGTAGTGGGTGTCCGTCCCGAACCGGCCGCTCGCCACGCTCTCGTCCGTGGTCAGGTCGCCGGAGTCCGGGTGCACCGTGTTGCCGTCGAGCAGGTCGACGTACCACCGCGACTCGTTGTACTGGCAGTTGTCGACCGCGTCACCGGTGACGACGGTGAAGGCCAGCGGTGTGCTCGTCCGCGGACTCCGGAGGACCTGCCGGACGGCTCGGCACATCGCGTCGGTCGTCTGTGTCGAGAGGAACTCGTGCGCGCGGTACGCCGATTCGGTCGGGTAGGAGTTGTAGTGCGGAGGTCCGTAGTCCGCGAGCCGGTCGAGGCACTCGATGCGCAGCGGGGACTGGTCGTCGACGATGTGCAGGTCGGACATCTGGGCGAAGGCGATCAGCGATCGGGTGACCTGCGGCGTGGCGGTGAGGCTGAAGTCGTTGCGGATGATGTGCGGTTCGCCGGGGCCGGCCGCCACGTCGTGGTACCCCATGCCCAGGTCGGGACCGATCTGCACCGTCTGGTCCAGGGTGGTGAGCCCGAATGCCGCACCGGTGCCGAGCGGCGGCGATACGGCACCGGCGACGGCGCTCAGACTTCCGACGTCGATGGCCGCGGCCACCACAGCCACTCCGGCAGCGGTCAGGAGCCTGCGACGGGAGATTGCCATGTCGATCCCTTCGGTGATGGGCTTCACATGCCGCGAAGCCATGGTTCGCCCGTCCTGCACCCCGTTGTCCGGGGTGGGGTCCTCGCAGCAGTCCGTCAGCGGCCGGGCAGCGGAATGTCGCGGCGGAGCGTGACCCCGGCGTCGGCGGCGCGGGTGGCGATCGTGGCGACGGCACGTTCGGCCAGGGCCGCGATGGTCAGTGAGGGGTTGACGGTCAGGGAGGTGGGGACGGCGGCGCCGTCGGTGACGAACAGTCCGCTGTGGCCGCGTAGCTCATGGCCGTCGGTGAGCGCACTGGTGGCGGGATCGTCGCCGATCCGTGCCGAGCCGAGCGGGTGGGCCGTGACGGTCCCGGACACGTCCTCGCTCCACGGCCGGACCCGGGACAGGCCGTCCTTCTCCAGGATGTCCCGCAGTGCGGTGTCGGCCCGGTCCCATGCCCGGCGGGTACGGGAGGTGGGCTGGTAGGTCATCGTGCCCAGTCCGAGCCCTGGCGCAAGCCGGGTGAAGCTGCCGGTGAGCGGGACGGCCCCGAAGGTGCCCTCGTTGTCGTCCTCGGTCATGGCCAGCAGGGTGAGCCAGGAACGCCACCGGGCCCGCATGTTCCGCTTCTCGATGCCGAACCAGGCCGGTGACCCGGCGCTCTGCGCCAGCATGTTGGTCAGCGGGGGGAAGTAGATCTGCTGGAGGGTGAAGCGGCTGTACTCCGGGGCGGTCGGGTCCAGGTGGTCGTAGGTGGCGGCGGTGATGGGCCGGCCCACGGGCAGCCCCTGGTAGGCGGAACCGTCGGGACGTGACAGCCCCAGCAGGGAGCGCGCCTTGTCCTCGACGATGTCGGCGACGCTGACGCGGTCGCCGTTGCCGGAGAAGTAGCGCCCCACGGCGGCCGGGATGCCCCCCAGGAGGAGCGCGGAGCGCTGGAGGATCACGGGCGTGCCCACGGCGCCGGCGGCGAGGACGACGACCTTGGCGTGGATGACGTCGGCCTGCGCGGTGCAGCTGTAGTCGTCGGGGTCCAGGACGGTGTAGCCGACGGCGTAGCGATAGCCGGACAGCGGCGACGGGGTGATGGTCTGCACCTCGTGCAGCGGGCGGATGTCCGCGCCGTGGGCCTCCGCCGCCGGCAGGTAGTTGAGCAGCAGGGAGCGTTTGGCGTCGAAACGGCAGCCGGAGAGCATCCAGTTGCAGTTGGTACAGGTGGTGGTGTCGACCGCCACCGGCACGGGATTGCAGGTGTGCCCGGCCCGTCGGCAGGCGGCGGCCAGGACCCCGCCCGCATAGGACACGTCCGGCCAGTCGGTCCGAGTGACCGGCAGTGCCTCCTCGACCCGGTCGTACCAGGGGTCGAGGGCGCCCCGGGTCAGGGCGGCCGGCCACAGCCGGCGGCCGAGGCTGCCGTGGCGCTCGAAGACGAAGGACGGTGCGCGCAGTGAGGCGGCGAAGTAGACGACGCTCCCGCCGCCGACGCAGTTGCCTGCGACCACCGCCACTCCGTCGCCGCGGATCACGTCCACGATCTTGTTGTAGGTGCCCAGGCGCATCGAATGCGTGAAGTCGGCGGCGGCCGCGCGCGGGCCCCGCTCCAGAACGGTGACGCGGGCTCCGCCCGCCGCGAGGTAGTAGGCCGGGATCGCGCCGCCGAAGCCGCTGCCGATCACCAGGACGTCCGTGGTCTGCGCCGTCATGCCGGGCTCCCGGAAGCGGTCGTGTTCGGGTGGAGTTCCGCGAGCGGGCGGCCGTAGGAGTACTCGGGGAATCGCCAGAGGCCGTCGGGGTCCGGCTGGGGGAAGCGCAGCCACGTCAGTCCCGGATGGCCCTGGCCGAGGGCCTCGACGGTGTCCTGCTGTCCGGCGGTGTCGAACGCCAGCCCCACCAGCAGGCTCATCACCTGCCAGATCGGCCGGTCCGGGTCGTCGGGGCCGAACAGGCCGCCGACCAGGGCGGTGCGGTCGGAGAACGACAGGCCCACGAAAGGCGGGCGCGTGGGTGACAGCCAGATCAGCCGGAGTGCGGCATAGGCGACGGCGCGGGCGTCGAGCAGCGCCGCGATCGCCGGCAGCAGCGGTGCCACCGGCAGTTGGGGCGACTCGAGGAGGGAGACGACACCGGCCTGCACCGCACCGGGGCCGGTGACCGCACCGGCGACCACCACGTCACCGGAAAAGCGGCGCTGGCCCGGGATCAGGGTGTCGGCGAACGCCTCGAGGGTCTGTGTCGTCCAGCTCTCGGATGCGGCGGCGGCCACGGGTGTGTCCAGACCGCCGACGGACAGTCCTGCGAGCGTGGCGACGAGTGCCTTGAGGATGGATCTCCGGTCGGGTCCGGTCATGGTGACTCACCCGGCCAGTGCGCAGCGCAGGTCGTACGGCAGGGACACGGTCAGTCCGGTCTCGCCGGCGGCCTGACCGTAATCGCTCAGCGCGCGGGCGACGTCGGGGAAGACCGGTTCCAGAGCGGCGACCGCGTCTCCGATGCCCACGGTGTGTCCGTCGATGCGGAAGTTGGTCAGGCGTGCTCCGGCTCGTCTCGCGGCCTTGTCCCACCAGTACTGGCCGTCCCACGTCACCCACGGCGTCGCGCCCTGGGTGGACTGCACGCTCCAGTGGTCCTTCTGGTAGTAGTGGCAGGTCAGCATGGCGATGGCGAACCGGGAGGGTTCGGCCACCAGGAACCGCAGGGCCCCTCCGTCGTCGACGGTGATGTCCCGCTTGCTGTACTCCACGCACAGCGGGTCGGTGAACATCAGCCACAACGGCGGCTGCTCCCCCTCCCCGAACTCGTGCCAGGTGCAGTCGGCGGCGAAACCCGGTTCGGCGAACGGGCTCACGGACGTGGCGGCCCCTGCGGAGCGGACCGCATCCCGGGCCGGGCTCTCTCGGACGACCGGCTTCGACGGGGCCGCAACGGCGGTGCTGCTCGAGAGCAGCGCCGCCGACGCTCCCAGAACCAGCGCGCAGCCGGCTGCGGAGACACGAAGACGCAGGGGAAACACGGGACCTCCCGTAAGCGGTGCAGGACGAACGTCACACAGGACCGACTGCCGCCGCAGCGCGCTGGGCGGGCGACCGGCGTACCGAGGATGGGGCACACCTACCGATCAGTACAAGAGGTGGGTCAGTGACTGAGCCACTGAGCCGGTAAAAAGAACGGCCGTCAGCTGCACCGCATTTCATGGCGGTTGGCTCCCGACCGGACATAGCGACCAGAGCCGGGGGCGGGATCGCCGGGAGCGCACACGGCTCGGCGTCGAGCTCGGCGGCTCGGCCGGGTGGACGCAGCCGACGTGCGCCCACCGGCTCGTGTGCGGCGATGATCCCGACCCGCCGGATGCCCGGCCGAGGAGACGCGGACGCGGCGGAGCCCGCCGCCACGGCGGGCTCCGGCCTGCAGACGCTACGGCAGGCGCCAGTCCACCGGCTGCGCCCCCTGCCGGGTCAGCAGGTCGTTGGCCCGGCTGAACGGACGTGAACCGAAGAAACCGCGGTCCGCCGACATCGGCGACGGATGGGCGGACTCGATCGCCGGAAGATCCCCCAGCAACGGCCGCAGATTACGCGCGTCACGCCCCCACAGGATGGACACCAGCGGCTTGCCACGCGCCGCCAGCGCCCGGATGGCCTGCTCGGTGACCTCTTCCCAGCCCTTGCCCCGGTGCGCGCCCGGCTTGCGCGGGGCCGTGGTCAGCGCCCTGTTGAGCAGCAGCACGCCCTGCCGCGCCCATGGCGTCAGATCGCCGTTGGACGGCCTGGGCAGCCCCAAGTCGGAGTGCATCTCCCGGAAGATGTTCTCCAGGCTGCCGGGCAGCGAGCGCACCTCGGGCGCCACCGCGAAACTCAACCCGATGGCCATGCCCGGGGTGGGGTAGGGATCCTGACCGACGATCAGGACGCGTACGTCGTCGAAGGGCTGCTGGAAGGCCCGCAGGACGTTCGCTCCGGAGGGAAGGTAGGTCCGACCTGCCGCTATCTCGGCCCGGAGGAAGTCCCCCATCGCGGCGATACGTTCGGCCGCGGGTTCCAGAGCCTTCGCCCAGCCCGCTTCGACAAGTTCATACAAGGGTCGTGGTGCCACAACGCGTCACCCTACTGGCACACACCGGTGCCCCGCACGAACGCAGCAGGCCCCGCGCACGGACGCCGCCCCCGGCGCTACTCTTCACTCCTCGTCGAGGCCGTCGGGCCGGTCCGGCGGACCGCGCGGTCGGCCCCTGGGCAGAAGGGAAGCCCGTTGCATCCAGTGATCGAGGAGCGGGGCGTGCCGGCGTCCGGCCGGGCCGACGACCTGCTGATCCGGCAGGGGCCGCAGCCGGTGGAACGGTGACTGCCGTGAGGCGGCCGGTGCTCGTGGGCGAACCGGTGGCGGAGGCGTCGGGGCGGGTGCCGGAGGCCGTCCTCGCCGTGGACTCCGGAGGTTCCGGTCTACGGGTCGTGCTCGCGCCGCGCGGTGGTCCGGCCTCGGCCGCTACGTCCCCGGCCCTGTCCGGGGAGCCGGTCCGCACGGGTGCCCACGGCATCGACGCCGGCCATCTGCTGGCGCAACTCCTGCCGATGGCACGGCGGTTGCTGGGCGACGCCGGTGATCCCCGGCTGTGTGCGGTCGCGATCGGGGCGGCCGGACTCGCCTCACTGGGCGACCGGCTGCGAGCGGAGCTTCCTTCGGCGCTGGCCCGTGAGTTCGGCGTGCGCAGGGTGGCGCTGGCCGCGGACGCCGTCACCGCCTACACGGGCGCGCTGGGCGCGCGTCCCGGAGCGGTGATCGCCGCGGGGACCGGTCTGATCGCGCTCGGCACGGACCTCGGGAGCTGGCGCCGGGCGGACGGCTGGGGCCATCTGCTGGGCGACTGCGGGGGCGGCGCGTGGATCGGCCGGGCGGGGCTGGAGGCGGCGCTGCGCGCCCACGACGGACGACCCGGCGGTTCGGACCGCCTGCTGCGGCGGGCGGAGGCGGTGTTCGGGCCGGTCGCCGGGCTGCCCGGGAAGGTCTACCCGCGCGCCGACCGGCCCGCGGTGCTCGCCTCGTTCGCCCCCGAGGTGGCCGGCTGCGCGGCCGAGGACCCGGTCGCGGCCGGAATCCTGCGCGCGGCCGCCCGGAACATGGCCGAGTCCGCGGCCGCCGTGTGCCCCGCCGCGGGTGAACCCCTGGTCGCCCTCACGGGGGGTCTGTTCAGGACGGGAGAGGTGCTCGTGGCGCCGCTGCGGGAGGAGTTGGCGCGAGTGCTGCCGCACGCCCGTGTCCTCCCCGCGGAGGGCGACCCGCTGCACGGCGCCGTACGCATCGCGCTCGCACTCGCGGACGACGCGCTCGAACTCCCGCGCGACGGACAACTGCTGAACGTGATGTCCGAAAAGGGCGAGTGACCCCCCTTGCCGGGAGAGAGGCGTTGCTCCCCGCACACGACAGAAGAGTCAGACGGTACCGATCACATCTCATCGGCACGTAACTCATCAGACAAAACAGGACGGATACCGCTCACCCGCACCCTCACCGAACAAGGGAGCCCAGAAAGCCAGTAGCATGCGGCGCCATGAGCTCCCCCACTGGGCCCGCATCCGGCCTGCCAGTACGAATGCCGCGACCCCGCCAGCCCGGCCGGCACCGCCGCCCGGAACCCCTGGCGGCTCCCGAAGGCGCGCCCGCGCTCGTCCTCGCGGTGCCGGGCACGCCCAGCACCACCACGCGCAGCCTCGCCGAGGAGGTCGTGAGCATCGCGCGTTCCGAGCTGCCCGGCCTCGACGCCCGGATCGGATACCTGGACGGGGACGGCTCCGAGTTCCCCTCCCTGCAGTCCGTTCTCACCAAGACGGCCGAGGAGCGCACCGAGCGCTACGAACAGGCCGTCGCCGCCGGCGTGGAGGTCAAGGAGCCCGAGGGCCCGGTCGCCGTCGTGGTGCCGCTGCTGGCCGGTCCGGACAGCGCGCTGCTGCGCCGGATCCGCCAGGCCGTCATGGACAGCCGCGTCGCGGCCGATCTGACCGATGCGCTCGGCCCGCACCCGCTGCTCGCCGAGGCCCTTCATGTGCGCCTGTCCGAGGGCGGCCTGGCGCGCGCCGACCGTGCCCGGCTGTTCACCGTGGCGACGGCCGCGGACGGCATCATCCTCGCCTCGGTGGGCGGCGAGGAGGCCGTGCAGGCGGCCGGGATCACGGGCATGCTGCTGGCCGCGCGGCTCGCCGTGCCGGTGATGGCGGCGGCGCTGGACCAGGAGGGCTCGATCACGGCCGTCGCGGAGCAGCTGCGCTCCTCGGGCTCCCAGCAACTGGCGCTCGCGCCCTACCTGATCGGTCCGGAACTGGACGCGGAACTGCTGGAGGCGGCCGCCAAGGAGGCGGGCTGCGACGCGGCCGAGCCCCTCGGCCCCTACCCGGCGATCGGCAAGCTGGCCCTCGCCAAGTACACGACGGCGCTGGGCATCGCCCCGCAGCAGCCTCAGGGAACGCCGGCCCACTGAGCCGCGCGACCGCCGCCGCAGGGCCCGAGGCCGGCTCGGCGGTTCCGGCGGTCGTCGCGCCACGGGGTCGTATCGGTCAGGTCGTGGGCGGTCCGTGCAGGAGCTCGGCCGGGGTTTCCCGGCCGAGCTCCTTGCGTGTGGCCTGCCGCCTGCACGTGCCCGCTCCGACGGCTCTCATCACGGGGACGTCCCGCGGCGTCCGGGTCAGCCGAGGACGACACAGGAAGCCGCCGGCGCCTGCACCGATCCGCCCCGCCGCGGCACCCCCGACCCCGGGTCCACGGCGAACCAGGTCACATCCCCCGAGCGTTCGTTGGCTGCGTACAGAAAACCGTCCGAGAAGGTGATCGCGCGCGGCCAGGCGCCCCCGCACGGCACCGTGGCCACCGGCTTCAGTGCGTCGCCCTCGACCGCGAGCACGGAGAGCACGTCCGCGCCGCGCGTGGCGGTCCACACGACGTGCCCGTCGGGCGAGGCGACGATCCCCGAGGGATAGGCGTCGCCCGCGGGCGGGTCCGGCAGCACGGGCTTCTCGGCGACCGGCGTCAGGACGCCGCTGTCGGCGTCCCAGCGGCAGACGGTGACGGTCGGCGTCAGCTCGTTGAGGACGTAGGCGCGGTCCCCGTCCGGGTGGAAGGCCAGGTGGCGCGGCCCGCCGCCGGGGCGCAGCGCGATCTCGCGGTGCGGCCGCAGCGCACCGCCCTCCAGCACGCACACACGGACCGAGTCCGTGCCGAGGTCGACGCTGACGATCCACCGCCCGCTCGGGTCGGGCTGCACCTGATGGGCGTGCGGTCGCTGCTGGCGCTGCGGGACCGGCCCCGACCCCCGGTGCCGCAGGACGGCGGAAGGACCGTCCGCCACCGCGCCGTCGCTCCGCAGCGGGACGACGGTGACACTGCCCGAGCCGTAGTTGGCGGTCAGGACGTGGCCTGCGTGCACGCTCAGGTGCGTGGGCCCGCTGCCGCCGACGGGCACGGGCGCGCCCACGAGTTCGGGTGTGGCGCCGCCGAGGCGGTACGCGGCGAGCGCGCCGTCGGCCGTCTCGCTGACCGCGTACAGCATGTCCCCGGACACCGCGAGGTACGACGGGTCGGGTACGCCGTCCACGGCGCCGAGCACGGTGAGCGCACCGGTGTCCGGGTCCACGGCCGCCGTGAGGACGCCGCGCCCTCCGGCCGCCGTGAACGAGCCGATGTACGCCCGCCGCCGTCCGCCGCCGCTCGCCACTGCCGTCCCCTCTCGCCGACGCATGCCGGGACGACGGTAGCGCAGGTCTAGACCAAAAGGGGTCAGGTTGGGGCCGCCGACGCGGCGGACGCGGGCCGGGGCCGTGAGCCGTCCGGGGCCGGGCCCTCCGCCTCCTTGGCATCCTTGACCTCATGAGCACCCTCGGTACCACCGCGGTCATCTTCGATCTCGACGGAACCCTCGTGGACAGCGAGCCCAACTACTTCGAGGTGGGACGACAGATCCTCGCCGAGCACGGCGTCACCGGCTTCACCTGGGCGGAGCACCAGCGCTACGTGGGCATCAGCACGCGGGAGACGCTCGCGCTGTGGAAGGAGCGCTACGGCATCGACACCCCGCTGGAGACGCTGCTCGCCAGGGCCAACCGCCACTACCTGGACCTGGCCCGTGCCTCCACTCCGGTGTACCCGGAGATGCGGAAGCTCGTGGAACTGCTGGCCGGCGAGCAGGTTCCGATGGCGGTGGCCTCGGGCTCCTCACCGGAGGCCGTCGAGGCGATCCTGGCGGGCACGGGACTCGCGTCCTGGTTCACGGCGGCGGTCTCGGCCGACGAGGTCACGCACGGCAAACCGGCCCCGGACGTCTTCCTGGAGGCCGCCCGCCGCCTCGGTGCGCCCAGCGCCGACTGTGTGGTGCTGGAGGACGCGGCGCCGGGGGCCGCCGCCGCGCACGCCGCCGGGATGCGGTGCATCGCGATCCCGTACGTGGCCGCCCAGGCCGACGACCCGGCGTTCGCGGCCGCGGGGCTGCTGCTGCGCGGCGGGCAGGAGGAGTTCACGGCCCGCGCCGCCTACGCCTGGCTGGCGGACTCGGCCGCCGCGTCGTCGTAGTCGGCGGGCCCGCCTGCGGCCGGCGCGGTCACGAGACCTCGATCACGATCTTCCCGCGCCGGTGCCTCTCCTCCAGGGCCGCGTACGCCCGCGCGGCCAGCTCCAGCGGCACCACGCGGTCCACGCGCGGGACCAGCCTGCCGTCGGCGACCAGCCGGGACAGCTCCTCCAGGCCGGCCCGGTCGGGCTCGACGACGAAGAACACGCCGCCCTCCTTCGAGGCGTCCGGTGGGGCGACGACGCTCACCAGGACACCGCCGGGGCGCAGCACCTGCCAGGAACGCTCCTGGGTGTCCCCGCCCACCGTGTCGAGGACCAGGTCGACGTCCCTGACGTGGTCCTCGAAGCGCTGCAGACGGTAGTCGACGACCTGGTCGGCCCCCAGGGCACGGACGAAGTCGGCGCCCTCCGCCGTGGCTGTCGCGATGACGGAGGCGCCCAGCGCCACCCCGATCTGCACCGCGAGGGAACCGACGCCGCCCGAGCCGCCGTGCACCAGCACGCGGGAGCCGGGCCGCAGCCCCCCGTGCCGGACCAGGCCCTGCCACGCCGTGAGCCCGGCGAGCGGCAGGGCCGCCGCGTGGTCGTGGTCGAGGCTCGGCGGCTTGGCGGCGAGCACGGCCGCGGGAACCGTGGTGAACTCCGCGGCCGCCCCGTCCCGGGTGAACGGGATCAGCCCGTACACCTCGTCGCCCACAGCCCAGTCCGTCACCCCCGGGCCCACCTCGGCGACGACCCCGGACATCTCCTTGGAGGGGATGACCGGCACTCGGAGGCTTCCGTCGCCGTCCAAGCGGTCGGTCCAGGTCGCGTCCCAGTCCAGCTCGCCCAGGGTGATCGAAGCGGAGCGGACGGCGACCAGCACCTCTCCCCCGCCCGCCACCGGGCGCGGCGCGACCTCGTACGTCAGCTGTTCCGGGCCGCCGCGCCGGTGCCCTCGTACCGCGTGCATGGTGTTCATCGCACCCTCCGGGTCCGGGACCGATACCTCCAGACTGGGGCTCCGGCCCCCGTCTCGCACGGCCCGCCGGCCCGCGGCTACGACCGGCGGCGAGGCCTGCCGCGCCGACCGCCCTTGGCGGCGCCCGAACCGCTCCGTGTGCTCCCGCCCGCCGTGCTCCTGCCCGCCGTGGTCTTGCCCGTCGTGGTCTTCTTGCCCGTCGTCTTCCCCGCCGCGGGCTTGCGCCCGGTCTCCGTCGCGTCCGGGCGCCCGCGCTGCGACTGCGCGGGGGCGGTACCGGCCGGCGCACGGCCCCGTGTGCTGTTGACCGTCCGCCCGCGGACGATCCCGATGAAGTCCTCGACCAGGTCGGTGGTCGCCTCCTCCGGCCAGGACAGGGCGACGCTCGACTGCGGGGCGTCCACCACCGGCCGGTACGTGAGGTCGCGGCGATGGTGCAGGCGCGCCAGCGACTGGGGGACGACAAGGAGGCCCACGCCCGCCGCCACGAGTTCCACGGCGTCCGCCGTGGTGACGGGGCGCTCGACCGCGGGCCTCCCGGGCGGCTGCTCCCAGCCGAGGACGTCGTCGAGCGGGTGGAACACGACGTCGTCGGCGAGATCCCCGAGGGACACCTCGTCCGCCGCGGTCACGACATGGTCCTTGGGGACCACGACCACCGTCGTCTCCGTGTAGAGGGGGATCGCGCTGAAGACCGTGCGGTCGACCGGCAGCCTCACCAGCCCGGCGTCCGCCGCTCCGTCGCGCAGTGCTCCGGACGCCTCGGCGACCGGCACCTGGAGGAGCGTCAGCGGGACGTGGGGCAGGCGCTCGTTCCAGATGCGCACCCACTTGGCGGGCGTCACCCCGGGGACGTAGGCGAGCCGGAACGACGGGGATGCTGCCGAGCCTGTCACGCCACCAGGCTACCGTGCGTGGTCGGGGGTCCCCGACACGGCCGATAGTCTTGACAGCATGACGTCGCACCCGACCACCCAGACGATGAAGCCCGCGACCGCGGCGAAGAAGCTGGGCGTGTACCTCCCCGCCACCCCCGCCGAGTTCCAGGAGGGCGCCGTCTCGCGCGCCGAACTGAACGAACTCCAGGCCGCTCCGCCGGAGTGGCTGCGGGAACTGCGACGCAACGGCCCGCACCCCCGTCCGGTGGTCGCGGCGAAGCTGGGCGTCTCGATCGCGGGCCTCGCGCGCGGCGGCGTCACGGAGGCGCTGACCACCGAGCAGATCGAGGCGCTGAAGCAGGACCCGCCCCAGTGGCTGGAGAAGGAGCGCGCCACCCAGGCGGGGGTCCGCAAGGAAGCGGCCCGCATCAAGGAGAAGAACGCGGCCGAGCGCGCCGGGCAGGTCCGCGGGCCGCGTTCCTGACCCGCTCGCCCGTGCCGTGACCCGTCCGCCGCAGCCGGCCGGTGTACCCGAGGAGTTCGCGTCCGGACAGGCGCTCGAAGACCGGCGGATCAGGTCGCACCCGGACCGCCGCCGCCGAAGGAGCCGCTGGATCCCGGGCTCCAGCGGGGACGGTCCTGGTTCTCGCTGCGCCTGCTTCCGCTGGCGTCCAACTCGTGCGGGGTGAGGCGTGCGCTCCCGTCCGCCGTGCGCGGCACCTCGTTCGGCTCCCTCATCTCCCGGGACGCCCCGACCGGCCCGGAGGGCGGCACGGTGGGGTGGTCGGCGCGGCGCGGCGGCGCCGGTTCCCGGCGGCGCACCCTGATGCCGAGCCGGACGGCCCACACCAGGGCACCGGCGACGAGAAGGCCGCCGACGAAGGCGCCGATCACGCCCCACGCGGCACCCGAGGCGATCGTTTCCACAGAGATCGGAGTCATGGGCCTCGGATACCCCTGCCGGTCGGAGGAACACGCCATGGGGTCCGGCGCGCCCCCGCCGTGTGCGTCCGCCCCGGCCCACCGCGTGAACCCTGCCCCCGCAGGCGTGGCGCGACGGCGTCCGCGGGGAGCTCGGCGATACCGTCACGGCGAACGGTCATGATCCACACCGGCGCCGGCGCCGAGGACCGGCCCCCCGCTCCTTCTTCGTCCGGACCGGTTTCCCGCAGGGCGACCGGGGCACCCGCGCTGCGCTCGCCTGCCGTCCGGCCCACGCGAGCGACCCGCGGCCGCGCGGGGCGACGGCCCGTGGAGGAGGACGATGACGGAACTGACGAAGGAATCGCCCGCTGCCCGGCGGAAGACCGCTCCGATGTCCTCGCTCGGCCGGGCGCTGCTGAGCTGGAGCACGACGACCGATCACAAGGTGATCGGTCGTCTGTACATGGTCACGGCCTTCTGCTTCTTCCTCCTCGCCGGTCTGCTGGCCCTGGGAATGCGGGCGGAACTGGCCCGTCCCGGGCTGCAGTTCATGTCCCAGGACGTCTACAACCAGCTGTTCACGGTGCACGGCACGGTGATGATGCTGCTCTTCGCGACGCCCATGTTCGCCGGGTTCGCCAACGCGGTGATGCCGCTGCAGATCGGCGCCCCGGATGTGGCGTTCCCGCGCCTGAACGCCCTGTCGTACTGGATGTACCTCTTCGGCGGACTGATGGTCGTGTCGGGATTCGTGGTGCCCGGCGGGGCCGCTTCGTTCGGCTGGTTCGCCTACGCCCCGCTGAACAGCGCGTACCACTCCCCCGGTGCCGGTGGCGACCTGTGGGTGATGGGCCTGGTGGTGACGGGCGTCTCGACGACGCTCGGCGCGGTCAACTTCATCTCCACGATCCTGTGTCTGCGGGCCCCCGGGATGACGATGTTCCGGATGCCGATCTTCACCTGGAACGTCCTGTTCACCTCGATCCTGGTGCTGCCCGCGTTCCCCGTCCTCACGGCGGCGCTGCTCGGCCTGGAGGCGGACCGCAAGTTCGGGGCGCACATCTTCGACGCCGCGAACGGCGGCGCCCTGCTGTGGCAGCACCTGTTCTGGTTCTTCGGCCACCCGGAGGTCTACATCGTCGCGCTGCCCTTCTTCGGGGTCGTGTCGGAGATCATCCCCGTCTTCTCGCGCAAGCCGCAGTTCGGCTACCTGCCGATGATCGGCGCGACGATCGCGATCACCATGCTCTCGGCCGTCGTATGGGCGCACCACATGTTCGCCACCGGGGCCGTGCTGCTGCCGTTCTTCTCCCTGACGTCGTTCCTGATCGCAGTGCCCACCGGGCTGAAGTTCTTCGCGTGGATCGGCACGATGCACCGGGGGTCGCTGTCGTTCGAGACACCGATGCTGTGGGCGCTCGGATTCCTCGTGTCGTTCCTCCTGGGCGGGCTCAGCGGCGTCCTCATCGCCGCCCCGCCGCTCGACTTCCACGTCACCGACTCGTACTTCATCGTGGCGCATCTGCACTACGTGCTCTTCGGCACCGTGGTCTTCGCGATGTTCGCCGGCTTCTACTTCTGGTGGCCGAAGTTCACCGGGAGGATGCTGGACGAGCGGCTGGGCCGCTTGCACTTCTGGCTGCTGTTCCCCGGCTTCCAGCTGACCTTCCTGGTGCAGCACTGGCTCGGCGCCGAGGGCATGCCGCGCCGCTTCGCGAACTACCTCCCGGCCGACGGCTTCACCCTGCTCAACACGCTGTCGTCCGTGGGGGCGTTCCTGCTCGGGGTCTCCACGCTGCCGTTCCTGTACAACGTCTGGCACACCGCCCGGCACGGTGAACGCGTCTCGTCGGACGATCCCTGGGGATTCGGCCGCGCACTCGAGTGGGCGACGTCCTGCCCGCCGCCGCGCCACAACTTCGTGGCCCTGCCGCGCGTGCGGTCCGAGTCGCCGGCCTTCGACCTGCACCACCCCGAGACCGTGCGGCACTCGCTGGAGGAGGGACTGCGGTGAAGATCGAGGCACTGCTCTTCGGCGGCGTCGCCCTCTTCTTCGGGGCGTCCGCCGCGCTGTACGGCGTGTGGTCGGGCGAACCGGCCGGTACGGCGGTACTGATCATCGCCTTCGGCATGGCCGCCCTGGTGTCCTTCTTCTGCGCGGTGCAGTACCGGCGCCGGGGGCGCCGCCCCCAGGACCGTACGGACGCCGAAGTGGCGGACGGATCCGGGCCCCTGGAGTTCTTCCCCGCGCACAGCTCCTGGCCCGTGATCACGGCGCTCGGGTTCGCCGTCGCCGCACTCGGCGTGGTCTACGGGCTGTGGCTGTTCCTCATCGGCGTCGGCGTACTGGGCCGGGGCGTTCTCGGGATGGCGTTCCAGTACGCGACTCGCGGGGAGTGAGCGGCTTCCTGGGTGCTCCGGGCCGGAACCGGCTGACGGGCCGGTGGCCGCTCTCGTAGCCCCCTTCCACGGTCTGGCGCACCTCCCCGGTCTCCTCCCCCTCGCTCAGGCGCCGCTGCTCGGCCTCCAGCAGGGCGTGGCACAGCCGCCGGGTGAGCAGGAAGGCCAGGACCGGAGCCACGGTCAGGGAGACGCGCAGGATCCAGGTCAGCGCGTTCAGGGAGACCCGGAAGGTGTCCGCGATGATGTCGTTGCCGCCGGCCAGCAGCAGGACACCGTAGAAAGTGATGCCGGCGACGCCGAGTCCGGTGCGCACCGGACGGTCCCGCGGCCGGTCGCACTGGTGGCGTTCCTCACGCCATTCGCCGGTCAGCCGCTGCTCGACGAACGGGTAGGCGTACAGCACGAGGAACAGCAGGGCCGGCAGGACGACGGCCGGCAGCAGGACGTTCCACATGAACGTGTGCCCGGCGACGTTCGTCTCCCAGGGCGGTACGAGCCGGAGCGCGCCCTCCAGGAAGCCGACGTACCAGTCGGGCTGTGAGCCGGTCGACGCCTGGTCCGGCCGGTAGGGACCGTACGTCCACACCGGGTTGATCTGGGCGAGCCCCCCGAGGAGTGCCGTCACACCGAAGACGGTGCAGGCCAGGCCCGTCGAGGACGCCGTGAACTGCGGGTGGAGCGGCTTGCCCACCGCGTTCCCGTTCGTCCGGCCCGGTCCGCGCCACTGGGTGTGCTTCAGATGGAACACGAGGATCAGGTGCACGGTGACCAGACCGATCAGCGCCCCGGGCAGCAGGAGGATGTGCAGGCCGTACAGGCGGCTGATGAAGTCCTCGCCGGGGAACTGGGACCCGAACACGAACATGCTCACGTACGTCCCCACGACGGGCAGGGACAGCATGATGCCCTGCGCGATGCGCAGACCCGTTCCGGAGAGCAGGTCGTCGGGGAGCGAGTAGCCGGCGAAACCCTCCGCGAGGGCGATCAGGAACAGGGTGACCCCGATGACCCAGTTGATCTCGCGGGGCCTGCGGAAGGCCCCCGTGAAGAAGATCCGCAGCAGGTGCAGGCCGATCGCGGCGACGAAGACCAGGGCCGCCCAGTGGTGCATCTGCCGGATGAGGAGGCCGCCCCGCACATCGAAGCTGATCTGCAGGGTCGAGTCGAACGCCGCCGACATGCGGATGCCGCGCAGCGGCACGTACCGTCCGTCGTAGACGACCTCGCGCATCTCCGGATGGAAGAAGAAGGTCAGCCACACACCGGTGAGGACGAGGACGATCAGGCTGTAGAGCGCGATCTCACCGAGCAGGAACGACCAGTGCTCGGGGAACGCCTTGCGCAGCAGCCGGCCGCCGCCGTCCAGCACGGGCAGCCGTCCGTCCGCCGCGTCGGCGAGCCGCTCTCCGGGCCGGCGGGCCGCGGCCGCCGGCGGTCCGGGCGGCCGGCTCTCCCCGTCCGTGCCGTCGTCGGGCCGCTCCTCCCGGTCCCGCTCCACGGAACGCCTCCTTCTGCGGTGCTCGCCGACCGCTCGCCGTCATGCATTGCCTTCGGGGCGCCGGGCGAGTACCCCGGCTCCGCGAAACACTCCCGCGCCGTCGCCGGTGCACCTGTCCGGATGAGTACGGCGCCCGGCCGCGGCAGCGTCGTGTTCCCCGTCCGCGTACGGTCGTGCGGCGTCGTGCGGCCGCCGTCAGCGCGACGGCACCGGGGTGGTGCGCAGGGCGGAGCGCCCACCGCGCCAGGCGTCCAGGAGCCGGGCGGCGAGCCGGTCCTCGAGGAAGCCCGTGGCCCGGATGCCGAGGACGACGTCCTCCGCCAGGCCGGGTTCGCTCTCCAGCAGCCCCCCGACCACGTCGTGGCGTACGACCTGCTCGTGCACCGCGTCGGCCACCACGTGCTCGTCGTAGAAGCGCGCGGCGGCCCCGCCCGCGCCGGCTCGGCGCAGCGCCTCGGCCAGTCGGCGCGACCCGGGGGACGAGGTGACCTCGACGGCCGCGAAGTGGCCCGCCAGGGCCCCGCGCAGACTCCGGTGGAGGCCGAACAGGGACATCAGGTTGACCGTGGCGAGCATCTCCGCGGGCGCGGCCTCCAGGTAGTGCCCGTAGGCCGTGGTGAGCCCCAGTTCCTCCATCAGGTCGGCGAAGAGGGCGGCGTGGATCTCGTCGGCCCGTCCGGCCCCGAACTCGTCGAACTCCACGGCCGCCATGGCCGCCTTGGCCCTGCCGTGCAGCCGCGGGATCACCCAGGCGTGCGGGTCGGCCTCCTTGAGGTGGTACAGCGACCGCAGCACGGCGTACTCCCGCAGGTGGCCCAGCCGGCCCTCGTTCCGCAGGAAGTGGCTCACCCCGGTGCCCTCGTCGTCGGCCGGTTCGACCTGCAGTCCGTCCAGCGCCTCCCGCACCCCGGCGTCGGTGGGGACGTCGGCACGCAGGGCGTGCAGGAACCGGTCCTCCAGGACGCGGCGGAAGGCGAGGAGCGCGGGATCCCACTCCCGGTCGTCGTCGACCCCCTCGAACCCCTGGTAGTGCAGTTCGTACAGCACGTACAGCGCCAACTGCAGGTCCTCACCGTAGGGATCGCCGTCCGCCACCGGCGCGGGCGACGTCGGGGCGCCCCCGTCGCGCAGCGCGCCGAGCACGGCGCCCGACAGCGGACCCCTGGCGAGGGGCAGCGGCGGGCTCTCCCTGCGCGGTTCGACTCGGCCGGTCGTCACTCGCGCGTCTCCCCCCGGGCCGGGTTCCGCTCGTCCCCGGCCCTGCGGCGGCGCCGGTGGCTGGTGTCGCACCACGGATACGTACGGCTGCGGCGGCAGGTGCACACCGCCACGACGAACCGTCGGCTCACGACGGCCTCGCCGTCGGGACCGACGATCTCCACCGGCCCCTCCACCAGCAACGGGCCGTCCCGGTCGGCACGGATGCGGCAGATGCGTTCACGCTCGTACGGCACGGACGACCACCAGTTCCTCCACCATGTCGTCGGCGGGCAGACCGCGCTGCCGCAGCCAGGGCAGCCGGGACCTCAGCACCCGGCCGAAAGGGATCAGGACGCGGTCCGCGACCGTGGGGACGAGACCTGCCCCGGACAGCCGGGACAGGGTGTCCTCCACCCCGCACAGCCCGGAGTGCACCACCAGCAGGGAGCCCTGGGGGCGCAGCAGCGCCGTCGCGGCGTCGCAGACGCGGTCCAGCAGCAGACGCCCGTCCCAGCCGGCGTCCCAGGCCCGCGCGGCACCGCGCGGGGACCCGCCGACGGGGGACGGTACGTACGGCGGGTTGCTGACCACCAGGTCGAACGAGGCACCGGCCACGGCCGTGGCGAGGTCACCGCGGCGGACGCTGATGCTCTGCCCGCTGAGCAGGGCGTTCACCCGGGTGGTGAGCACCGCCCGCCAGGAGATGTCGACCGCGGTCACGCGCGCGCCCAGCCGCGCGGCCTCCAGCGCCAGGACCCCGCTGCCGGTGCCCAGGTCGAGGACGTCGGTGCCGGTGGTGATCCCCTCACGGCGTATCGCCCGGGCCAGCAGCCAGGTGTCCTGCTGCGGCTCGTACACGCCCGGCGGGATCCAGGCCGGGCCCCGTGGGAGCGGCCGGCGGATGTCGAGGGTCATCGGCTCCTCCGTACGGCGACGACACGCCCCACGAGTCCCCTGCCGGGCGCGATCGACACGCCGCCGGACGATCGACGCGCGGTTTCCTCCGAGGGTGCGGGCCGGGCGACGGGTCTGCCTCTCGACGGGTCCGCTCCTCGGGGAGCGGGGCGGCACTGCGGTCACAGCGGGGCGGTACGGCCGTCACCAGGTCTCCGCAGTGGGCGTGGCGGACGGGTGCGAGGTCGGCGCCACGGGGTGGGGCTCCCAGGGGCGCCGTACGGGACGGCGGCCCGCGCGGTGGCGCAGCGGCAGGGCGAGGCGGGGAACCAGCGGAGCGGCGGTGCCGCGCCGCAGGGCGCCCTGCCACACGCCCCAGCCGTAGGCCAGGTCGTCCAGGCGCCGGATCGCCGTGTGGGTGAGAGGTCCCAGCGAGGTGCCCGAGCGGCGGTGGTCGGCCAGTCCCTCGGCGAGGACAGCAACAGCCAGGACCCGGCGGGCCCGGCGACTGGTGGCCGCGGCCGCCACGGCGAGGGGCCAGTGGTGCCGGGTGGCGCAGCGCAGCAGTTGCTCGGCGGTGCCGCGCAGCGCGGCGAGCGCCAGCAGGGTCCCGGCCCGCGCGGGGGCGTCGGCGTCGGGCATGCGCCGCGCCACCCGTACGGCGGTCGCCGCCGTCAGTGCCAGCGCCGCGGCCGCGGGCAGCGGTCTGCCCCGCAGGAGCAGCGCGCAGGCGGCGAGCGACCAGGGAGCGGCGTACAGCGGCGGCACCCGGCCGGGGTGACGCAGCGCCAGGTCGGCGGCGCCGGTGCCGTACCCGGCCCGCTGGGCGAGCCAGCCGCGCAGGTCGGTGCGGTGCCGGTGGCCCACGCGGACGGCGGGGACGTAGCGCAGCCGCCAGCCCGCCTCGTGCAGCCGCATGCACAGGTCGACGTCCTCCCCCACCCGCATGCCGGGGGCGAACCCGGCGCCGACCGCGCAGCGGCGGACCACGATGGTCGCGCTCGGGACGTAGGCGAGCATCGAGACCGGCACGACCGGACCCTCCCGCGGCCCCATGTCGAGCGGCGAGCGGACCTGCTCGTAGCGGTCCAGGCGCCCCGGCCCGGGGACCGGGAGGGCGACCACCCTGGGGGCGGCGAGGGCCACCGCCGGGTCGCCGAACTGTGCCAGCAGCGGCGCGAGCCAGCCCCGTTCGGGCACGACGTCGGAGTCGCAGAACGCGACGTACGCGGTGCGGGCGTGGCGCAGCGCGGTGTTGCGGGCGGCGGCGGGGCCCAGGTTGTGCGGGTGGACGAGCAGCCGGGCGCCGTGCCGCCGGGCCACCCGGGCGAGGGCGTCCGGGTCGCGGGAGCCGTCGTCCACGACCAGGACCGGCAGGGCCACGGTGGCCGGATCGGCGCGCAGCGCGGCCAGCAGTCCGTCGAGCTGGTCGGCCCGGTCGCGCACCGGGATCGCGATCGTGGTGTCGCGGACCGGTGGCAGCGGGGGGCGGGGGTGTGCGACGCCCGCGTCCAGGAGCCGGCGGGCGAGTGCGGCGCTGCCGGCGTCCGTGACGACGAACCCGCCGTCCCGCAGCAGCCGGACCGCCGCTGCCTGGAGGCGCAGCAGCCGGGGAGGCGAGCCGCCGAGCATCAGGTGGCCGTCGCGCGAGCGACGGGTGTCGGCGGCGAGTTCGACCGCGAACCCGTCGGGCAGCCGGTCGGCGGGCGGGGACGGCAGCGCGCCCGGCTGCGGGGTGCCCTCCCCCGTGTGTCGCGTGAGCCGTGTCATGCCGTGAACCCCCCGTCTGCGTGCAGTACCGACCCGGTGACGGCGAAGGATCGTGCCGAGCAGGCCCAGGCCACCACGTCGGCCACCTCCTCCGGTTCCAGCGGGCGCCCGGTGAGCTGCTGTTCGGCGAGCGTGTCGATGCCGGGCAGGCCGTACAGACCGGCCGTGGCCCGCAGCATGTCGGTGCGGGTGGAGCCCGGGGACACGGCGACGGCGCCCACGCCGGTGTCCCGCAGGTCGCAGGCCAGGCCGCGCACGAGTCCGACCACCGCGTGCTTGGCGGCGCAGTAGGCGCCCAGGCCCCACAGCCCGCGGTGCGCGGCGGCCGAGGCGAGGGCGACGAACCGGCCGCTGCGCGGCCACGGCCGGCGCAGCAGCGCGGGCACTGCGGCGCGCGCCAGGTGGGCCACGCCCAGGACGTCCACGTCGAGCAGCGTGCGCCACTGCGTGTCGGTGTGCTCCCACACCGGTGCCCCGCCGACGATCACCGCCGCCGCGGCCACGGCGGCGTCGAGCCCGCCGAACTCGCTCTCGGCCAGCGCGACGGCCGAGCCCAGCGCGGCCGCGTCCCGGACGTCCGCCCGGACGGTGCGGACGTCGGCGAACTCCTCGGCCAGCGCGTCGAGTCGGTGCGGCTCGGCGAGCGGATAGGGCACGTCGGGGTCGGCGGCGCAGCGGTCGACGGCGACGACGGCCCAGCCGTCGCGGGCCAGGTGCCGGACGGTCGCGGCGCCGATGCCGCGGGCGGCGCCGGTGACGACGGCGACCCGGCGCCCGGTCACCGTCCGTCCCCCGTCCGGGCGGTGACCGGGCGCCGCCCGGACACGCCGAGCCGGCCCCGCGGGGAGACCTGCCAGGCGCGGATGTCGGAGGCCAGCCGGTCGGCCATCCCGTCGAGGAGCCGTTCGCCCTCGGTGGGCGTGGCCCCCGCCGGATCGCCGAGGACCCCGGAGGGGCTGACCCCGTGTACGGACTCGGCGACCAGCCGGTCCATCAGCAGGTGGACCGGCTCGGTGGGTCCGGTGGCGGCCCTGTCGCCGCGCACGGCCGAAGGCCGCAGCCGCAGCATCAGGGAGGTCTCGGTGCGGCCCGCGTGGGCGTCGCAGCCCGGGGGCAGGCACGGCCACCAGGCCACGTCGCGGCTCTCGCCGCGCAGTGTGCGCACGGCGTCGGCCAGCCCGGCCAGATTGCCTCCGTGGCCGTTGACCACCAGCAGACGGCCCGCCCAGCGCAGCAGCGAGCGGCCGGTCTCGGTCAGCAGCAGTCGCAGCGCGGTGTGCCCGATGGACACCGTGCCGGGGAAGCCCTCGTGTTCACCGCTGGCGCCGTAGGGCTGGGGCGGTGCGATCACGACGTCCGGTTCGCCCGGCAGCCGGGCCGCGGCCCGCTCGGCCACGGCCGAGGCCACCGCCGAGTCGGTGTCCAGCGGCAGGTGCGGGCCGTGCTGCTCGCAGGAGCCGAGGGGCAGCAGCACCAGGGGGCGGCGGCCCTCCAGGTCCGGCCAGCCCAGGTCCGCGAGACGCCTCGCCGCGGTCACGGCGCATCGCCCGTCAGGGCCTCGGGCCGCATGTCACACCGTCCCCGGGGTGCGGGAGGCCGCGCCGAGGGTGCGGGTGAAGCCCGGCGGGACGACCACGTCGTCCGGGGTCAGTTCGTGGACGGACGAGCGCCCCAGACCGAGCAGGGCCGAGTCGATGCCTCGGCTGAGGACGTCGAGGACGTTCTCCACTCCGCTCTGGCCGCCCGCCGCCAGACCCCACAGACAGGCGCGGCCGATCATCACCGCCCGGGCCCCGAGCGCCAGTGCCTTGACCACGTCGCTGCCGCGGCGGACGCCGCCGTCGAGGAGCAGTTCGACCTGGTCGCCGACCGCGGCGGCGATCGCGGGCAGGGCGCGGATCGGTGCCGGGGTCGCGTCGAGGTTGTTGCCGCCGTGGTTGGACACGGAGATCGCGGTGACGCCCGCGTCGACCGCGCGGCGGGCGTCGTCCACGCGGCAGACGCCCTTGAGCAGGAACGGCCCGTCCCACTGTTCGCGCAGCCAGCGCACGTCGTCCCAGGAGGGCGGTGGTGTCTGCATCCATGCGCCGTAGGCGCCGAAGAACGTCGGCGCGTCCTGGCCGGCCTCGGCGAGGTTCGGTGTCGTCAGGTCGGGGAGGCTGCGGGACTTCACGAAGTCCCACAGCCAGCGCGGGCGGGCCAGCGCCTCGGGGGCGAACCGCGCCATGGCCTTGAGGTCGAGCCGCTCGGGGATCGCCGGGCTGCCCCAGTCGCGGCCGTAGGAGAAGGACCAGTCGAGGGTCACGATCAGTCCCTCGGCCCCCGCCTCTCGGGCGTACTCGATCCGCCGCTGCATCGCGTCCTTGGTGCCCATCCAGTACATCTGGAAGAACGTCCTCGGGTTGGCGGCCGCGACGTCCCTCAGCGGCTTGCTGGCGAACGAGCTGAGGCCCATCGCGGTGCCCCGCGCCGCGGCGGCGCGTGCGACGGCCACCTCTCCGTCCGGGTGCACGGCCTGCACGCCGGTCGGGGAGATGATCACCGGCAGGGCGATCTGCTGCCCCATGACGGTCGTGGACTGGTCGCGCTCGGCCGGCAGCCCCGCCACGTGCGGGGCGAGGCCGAGCTCGGTGAAGGCCGTGGTGTTGTCGTCGTAGGAGACGCCCTTCTCGGAGCCGGCGAGCAGCGCGCTGTAGACGGACTTCGGCAGCCGCTTCCTCGCTCGCCGCTGGGCCTCGGCGACCGTCTCGATCCACCCGCTCATCTTCGTCCTCTTTCGTGTCGTGGGCCGGCCGTGTCGTGTGCCGGGGCCGGCGGTGCGGTCGTCCGGCCGGTCACATCGGTTCCAGGCCGGCCAGGGGGCTCTCGTCGCAGAAGCGGTCCGGGACGGGGGCGGCTCCCAGCGGTGGCCGGAGGAGGTTCCGGACGGCGGGCATGCCCAGCGACACGGTGCGGTGGGAGTGGTCGTTGCCCTGGCGGGGAAGCGCGGACCGGTCGCCGCCCGCGAGCGCGGCGGCGCCGTGGCCGCGGACGCACTCCGGGTCGGGTCCGTCGAGCGGCAGGCCGGTGAAGAACTTCGCGGCCATGCAGCCGCCCTGGCAGGCGTCGTACGCGGAGCAGCCGGCGCAGGCACCCGCGGCGGCGGGCCGGCGCAGGCCGGTGAACAGCTCGGAGTCCCGCCACACCCGCTCGAAGCCTCCCGGCGCGCGGACGGTGCCCGCCCGGAACGCGTCGTGGATGGCGAACGGGCAGGCGTACACGTCGCCCACCGGATCGATCAGGCACACCACACGCCCGGCTCCGCACAGGTTGAGTCCGGGCAGCGGCTGGGAGCCGAGCGCGTTGAGGTGGAAGAACGAGTCGCCGGTGAGCACCTTCTCGCCGTGGTCGACGAGCCAGGTGTAGATCTCACGCTGCTGCTCCGCGGTGGGGTGCAGTTCGTCCCACACGTCGGCGCCCCGGCCGGACGGCCGCAGCCGGGTGATGCGCAGCCGGGCCCCGTACCGGTCCGCCAGTGCCGCGAAGTCGTCGAGTTGCGGCACGTTGTGACGGGTCGCCACGACCGAGATCTTGAAGTCCCGGAAGCCGGCGGCCGCGAGGTTCTCCATCGCCCGCACCGCCATGTCGTAGGAACCCGGGCCGCGCACCGCGTCGTTGACCTCGCGGGTCGCGCCGTCCAGGGAGATCTGCACGTCGACGTAGTCGGTGCCGGCCAGTTGCCGGGCGCGTTCGGGCGTCAGCCGCAGTCCGTTGGTGGAGAACTTCACGCCGACCTGGTGGGCGACCGCGTAGTCGAGCAGCTCCCAGAAGTCGGGGCGGACGGTGGGCTCACCGCCGCCGACGTTGACGTAGAACACCTGCATGCGCCGGAGTTCGTCGATCACGGACTTGATCTCGTCCGTGGACAGCTCAGCCGGGTCGCGCCGCCCGGACGAGGACAGGCAGTGCGCACAGGAGAGGTTGCACGCGTACGTCCACTCCCAGGTCAGGCAGATCGGGGCGTGCAGTCCGCCCTTGAACTGCTCGACGAGGGCGGGGACAGGCGTGGCTTCATGCGTGACGGTCACCGCTGCGGCTCCGCTCCACTGGGTTCACTGGGTTCACTGGGTTCACTCGGTTCACTCGGTTCGCTGGGGGTGATCATCTCGGCGGCGGCCAGCGAGGCCAGCGCGCGCCGGAGGGCGTCCCGGCGTCCCTCCGGCACGCCGGCCAGCGCCTCGCGCACGCTGCCGTGGCCGCCCAGGCCGCGCACCAGCTCGACGAGCTCGGGTGCCTTGAGGAACGACAGCCGGCGGTTGCCGAAGTGGTAGGCCAGCGCCCCGAAGGGTTCGGGGCGCAACGCGACGCCGGGACTGAGCCGGTAGGGCCGGGCGGTGTCGAACGGCGAGGGCATGTCCGGTGGCCCTAGTAGACGCCGCACATGCCGTCGATGGAGACCTCCTCGACGAGAACCTCCTCGGTCATGTCGTCCGCGGTCGCCACGACGGTGTCGTCCTGCTCGACGGCACGGGTGTCGTTCTGTACGGCATGCATGGCAGTCCTCCTGGAGCGAGGGAAGGGTGAGGGTTTCCGGGCCGCGGCACGCGGGCCGGACAGCACTCGACGCTAGGCCGGGCGGCCCCGTGTCTCGCCCTGCTTTCGGCCGCCCTCGCCCTGTCCGGTCGGACAGGGCGCGCGGACCGCGGCCGGTCACCGCCCGGCACCCCCTCCGATCGGGCAGGTCGCGTCCCCTGCGTCCGCGTCCGCCTGCCGCCCGAGCGGCCGGTGTCGCCGTGCGGTGCCTTCCCCGAGGGTGATGCACGCCGCCAACTTCCGGCGCGTCCGTGCTCCACCCGGATCTCTGCGCCGCCGGCCACGGAGCAGCCGTCGCAGTACACGCGCTTCACCGCGCGGAGAGGACAGTCGCGATCATGCAGGTCGAAGAACTTCTCAAGCCGTTCCCCATCAAGGAGTTCCACCCCTTCCCCCGGGCTCTCCTCGGGCCGGGTGCGCACGAACTGATCGGCCCGGAGGCCAAGAAGCTGGGCTTCGGGCGCACGCTGGTGATGACCACGGGGCTGCGCGGCAGCGACACCGTGCACAAGATCGTCGAGTCGATGAAGTACCACGGTCTCGAGGTCGTCCTGTACGACAAGGTCGAGTCGAACCCCAAGGACTACAACGTCATGGACGCCGTGGCGCTGTACCAGGAGAACAGGTGCGACTCGTTCGTCTCCATCGGGGGCGGCTCCTCGCACGACGCCTGCAAGGGCGCCCGCATCTCGGTGGCCCACGACGGCCGCAACGTCAACGACTTCGAGGGCTTCAACAAGTCCGAGAACCCCAAGAACCCCCCGCACATCGCGGTGTCCACCACGGCGGGCACGGGGTCGGAGACGTCATGGGCGTACGTCATCACCGACACCACGACCGACCCCGACAACCCCCACAAGTACGTGGCCTTCGACGACGCGTCGGTGGCCACGCTGGCGATCGACGACCCGACGCTGTACTACGACTGCCCGCTCGACTACACGGCGCAGTGCGGTTTCGACGTGCTCGCGCACGCCTCCGAGCCGTACGTGTCGCGGCTGAACTTCCAGCCGTCGCTGGGCAACGCGCTGCACGCCATCCGGCTGACCGCTCAGCATCTGCGGCAGGCGGTGTGGAACGGCCAGGACCTGGCCGGGCGCGAGGGGATGATGTACGCGCAGTACATCGCGGCGCAGGCCTTCAACTCCGGTGGCCTCGGCATCATCCACTCCGTCTCGCACGCGGTCAGCGCGTTCTACGACACCCACCACGGGCTCAACAACGCCATCGCGTTGCCGCGCGTGTGGGCGTTCAACATGCCGGCCCACTACGAGCGGTTCGCGGACATCGCCGAGGTGATGGGCGTGGACACGCACGGCATGTCGAAGGTCAAGGCCGCCGAGGCGGCGCTCGCGGCCGGCATCCGGCTGCTGCGCGACGTCGGCATCCCGGAGAAGTTCGTGGACGTCAGGCAGGACACGTACTCCAAGAACCGGCTGGGCCAGGGCCCGACGAAGTTCTACGAGCAGGCCAAGGTGATCACGGGCGACGCCGCCGACGTCGACCGCATCACGAACCACGTCCTCGGTGACGCCTGCACCCCCGGCAACGCCAAGGAGTGCACGTTCGACACGGTCCGGCCCGTCGTCGAGCACTGCATGACCGGCGACCTGGACGACCTGCTCAGCTGAGCCCTTCCCGCCCGGGGGCGGGGACCGGTGCCGAAGTCGCCGCTCCCCGCCCCCGTCTCCCCGACGGAGGACCCGTGCCCGCCACACCCGACCACCCCGCCGCGTTCGCCTCGGTCGAGGACGTCACCGAGCGTTTCGCCGACCACGGCTACATCGCCGACCGCCGGCTCGCCACGACCGTGTTCCTGCTGACCCGGCTGGACAAGCCGGTGCTCCTGGAGGGCCCGGCCGGCGTCGGCAAGACCGAACTGGCCAAGACCCTCGCCGCCGTCACCGGGCGCCGGCTGCTGCGCCTGCAGTGCTACGAGGGCCAGGACGAGAGCCGCGCCCTGTACGAGTGGGACTACGGCAAGCAGTTGCTGTACACGCAGATGCTGCGGGACAAGATCGGCGATCTGACCGCCGACGCGCCCGACCTGGCGTCCGCGGTCCGGCGGATCGAGGAGGAGGACAGCGTGTTCTTCTCCGACCGGTTCCTCGCGCCGCGCCCGCTGCTGGACGCCGTCCGCGGCGAGGAGCCCGCGGTTCTGCTCATCGACGAGGTGGACCGTGCGGACGAGGCGCTGGAGGCCGTGCTCCTCGAGTGCCTGGCCGAGTACCAGGTGTCGGTGCCCGAGATCGGCACGTACACCGCGAAGACGGCGCCGTACGTCGTGCTGACCTCCAACAACACCCGCGATCTGTCGGCCGCGCTCAAACGGCGCTGTCTGCATCTCTTCCTCGACTATCCCGACGCCGGGCGGGAGCTGGAGATCCTGCGCTCCAAGGACACCGGGCTGCCCGAGGCGACCGCCCGCCATCTGGTGGAGGTGGTGCGCGGGCTGCGCGAGCTGGAGCTGCGCAAGAACCCCAGCATCTCCGAGACCGTGGACTGGGCCCGCACCCTGGCCGTCCTCGGCGTGGAGGAGCTCGCCCCCGAGGTGCTGGCCGACACGGCCAATGTCGTCCTCAAGTACGAGCGCGACCTGCACCGCGCGCTGGACGTCCTGCCGCGGCTCGTCGACCCCAACCGCGAGCTGCCCGAGCCGGGCCACCACCACGACGGGCACGGGCATCATCACCACCCCCACCGGCCGGGCGGGCACCACCACGACCATGGGCCCGAGCGGCACGAGCGGCACGAGCCGCCCGAGCGGCACGAGCCGCCCGACGCGGCGGACGGGCGCGCGGTGCGGGCGGCCATGGACCAGCAGGGCCGGCACGACGAGGGCTACTACGGGGCACCGGGGTCCGGCCCGACGCGCCGCTCCGCGCCGGGTGCCGGGCAGGGTGCCCGCGCCTTCGCCGCCATCGCCCGGCGGCGCACCGACTGACACGGGACAGGGGAGACGGAGTATGGAAGCCGGTGTGCACCGATTCGTACGGGTGCTGCGGTTGTTCGGGCTGCGCGTGTCCGTGTCGGAGGCCATGGACGCGATGCGGGCGGCGGCCCAGCCCGGGGTGCTGGGCCGCCGCCGGACGCTGCGTGAGGCGCTGCGCATGACGCTGGTCAAGGACCGCCGGGACGAGGAGCTGTTCGACGAACTCTTCGACGCGTTCTTCTCGCTGCGTCCGGTGGCCGGGGATGCCGACGGCCACGGTCACAGTCATGAGCACGACGACCTGGCGGACACGGGCGAGCTGGAGTCGTACACCGTCTCCGACGAGCCGTCCGAGACCCCGCAGCAGGGGCACAGCCACGGCAAGCCGGCCGACATCCGCGACTTCTTCGACCAGCAGGACCTGGCCCAGCAGTACAACCTGCACCAGGAGGCCAACAAGATCGACCTGGCCTCGATGACCGACGAGATCGTGCTGTCCGAGGACGGCGGCACCGACCCCTCGGGCCGCGGCCCGTCCGTCCAGCTGGAGACCGAGCGGCTGCACGGCGCCGGCGTCCCCGGGCAGCTGGCCGCGGCGACCGGGCACCGCATCGACACCGAGCTGACCGTGGCCCGGCAGGACGCCCTGCTCGGTCTGCTCGCGGCGGACGCCGACGATGCCGACGGAAGCGGCCCGAAGGCCCTGCGCCGCCGGCCGGCCGGAGTCGTCGAGAATCTGCCCGAACTGCTGAAGCGGCACCTCGACCGGCTGGCGGAACTGCAGTCGGTGGCCGTGGAGTCCGCCCGGATCGCCGAGCGGGCGCGCGTGGAGAGCGTCGACGAGGACGAACGCACCCGGCTGGAGGAGACACTGCGCCGGATCGGCCGCTCCCTCCACGGCGCGCTGACCAGCCGCAAACGCATCACCCCTCGGGGACGCGTCCATCCCGGCCGCACCATGCGCCGCAACATGCGCTACGACGGCGTGCCGTTCCGGCCCGTCACCGTCACCCGCGCCGAGGACCGGCCCCGTCTGGTGGTCCTGGTGGACGTGTCGCTCTCGGTGCGGGCGACCGCCCGCTTCACCCTGCACCTGGTGCACGGGCTGCAGTCGCTGTTCGGGCAGGTCCGCTCGTTCGCCTTCGTCGACGACCCGACCGAGATCACCGAACTGTTCACCGAGCACCCGCTGGAGCGGGCGCTGGGCCTGGTCTTCGACGGCCTGCCGGCCGGCGGCCTGCTCGACGTGGACGCGAACTCCGACTACGGCAGGACCTTCGAGCTGCTGCTGGCCGAGCACGCCCCCGCCCTGGGCAGGCGCACCACCCTGCTGGTGCTGGGCGACGGACGCGGCAACGGCAACCCCCCGGGGCTGCGCGCCTTCGAGGAGATCACCCGCAGGGTGCGGGAGACGATCTGGCTCACTCCCGAACCCCGGTACTCCTGGGGCCTGGGGTCGTGCGACCTGCCGCGCTACGCCGAGTACTGCGACCGCGTGCAGGTGGTCGCCGACCTCGCGGGACTGCAGCGCACGGCGCACCGGATGGCGGAGGAGGCGACCGGGCGATGACCACCGCCGTTCCCCCTCCCCCGGCCCCGGTGGAGCCGCCGTCGTGAGCGTGCCCAGCCTCCGTATCGCCGTCGCCGCTCGCCGTATCGACCCGCTCGCACCCCATGCGCCCGGCCGGTACGCCGATCACCTGGTCCGCGTGCTGCGCGAGCAGGCGCTCGCCGACGGCACCGCCCAGGCGCCGGTCGTGCGGACCGAGCACTTCCGGCTGCGCCGCCGCGGGCGACGCGTCGAACTGGGCCACTGGCTGCGGCCCGACCAGTTGGACAACGATCTGGCCGGGCTCCTCGCCGAGGAGTTGTTCGCGCCCGGCTGGCTGTCCGGGAGCGATGTCTTCGAGCGGGTCTTCACCGGCGTCGTACGCTCCTGCGTGGACGGTCCCCTGCCCGCGTGGGCCACCTTCTACGACAACACGCTCACCCGGATCCGGGAGTGCTGGCGCCGGCCGGCCGCGGCCGCACACTCGTCGATCGCGGGCTTCGCCCCCGTCTACCGCCGCACCCTGGACCTCGTCGGCGCGGGCAGCGTGCTCGACATGGGATCCTGCTTCGGCTTCCTGCCCCTGCTCCTCGCCGGGCGCCCGCAGAACACCGTCATCGCCTCCGATCTGGCGGGGGGCACCATGCGGCTGCTGTCCGCGGTGGCCCGCACGCGGGACGTGCGGCTGGACACGCTCGCCTGCGACGCGGCGCGGGTGCCGCTGCCCGACCGCTCGGTGGACACCGTCACCGTCATCCACGTCCTGGAGCACCTGGATCCGGAACACGGCGAGGCCGTCGTACGGGAGGCCCTGCGGCTGGCCCGGCGCCGGGTGGTGGTGGCGGTGCCGTACGAGGACGAGCCGACCGCCGCCTACGGGCACGTCCGCTCCTTCGACCGGGGCGCGCTCGCGGCCCTGGGGCACGGCACGGGCCTGCCCGCCACGGTGGGCGACCACCACGGGGGCTGGCTGGTGATCGACGCCGGACGACCTGCCGGATGACTCTCCGGACGACCCTCCGGACGACCTGCCGGACGACCTGCCGGGCGGCCCTTCGGCACCCGCGGGCGGCCCTTCGGCGCGGCCCCCGGGACGGGCGTCAGATGACGCCCATCTTGCTGGCCTCGTAGACGACCTCCGCACGGCTGCCCGCGTCCATCTTGCGCATGATGTTGCGCACGTGGAACTTCACCGTGGTCTCCGAGATGTACAGCTCCCCGCCGATGTCCCGGTTGCTCAGGCCACGTGCCAGCAGCTGCAGCACCTCCACCTCGCGCTCGGTGAACCTGGGCTGCTGCTCCGGCTGCACGCGCATCGACCGCACCATCGCGGCGGCCGCGTGCGAGTCGAAGGCGCTCTCGTTGCGGGCCACGGCGCGGATGGCGCGCAGCAGTTCGGTGGTGTCCACGTCCTTGACGACGTAGCCGCGCGCACCGTGCTGGATCGCGGCCACCACCAGGCTGTCGTCCAGGAACGTGGTGAGCACCAGCACCGCGAGACCCGGGTCACGGCGCGTCAGCCGGGCGCACAGGTCGAGGCCCTCCGTGTCGGCGCCGGTGGACAGCTTCAGGTCCAGCAGCACGATCGCCGGGCGCAGCCGGTCCACGACGGCCTCCGCCTCGGCGGCCGTGCTGGCCTCGCCCACCACCTCCAGGTCGCTCTCGCGGTCCAGGATCGACCGCAGCCCGTGCCGGACGATCGCGTGGTCGTCCACCAGGACGATCCGCAGGGTCCCCACGGGGGTGGTGATGTCCTGTTCAGCGGTCATCGGCTGCCTCCTGATCGACTCGCACCGGCAGCGGGATGCGCACCCGCAGCAGGACGCCGCCCATGCCCGAGCGGCGGATGGACAGGGTGCCGCCGAGCTCCTCCGCCCTGGCGACCATGTTCGCGAGTCCCCGGTGGCGCCCCGACAGATCGGCGGCCCGGGAGAGTGCCAGCGCCCGCCGCAGCTGCGCGGGGTCTCCGGTGCCGTCGTCGGACACGCTCAGCGTGACGGCGTCCGGCAGGTACCGCAGCCGCACCAGCGCCCGGCCCGCCTTGCCGTGCGTGGCGGAGTTGAACAGCGCCTCGCCGGTCAGCCGCAGCACGGACTGCTCGGCCTGCGGCGGCAGCGGCACCGGGGTGCCCCGGACGGACACGCGGACGTCCAGGGCGGTCGGCAGGTGCACCGTGGAGAGCCGTTCCAGCATGACCGGGAGCGGTCCGGTCGGCTCGTGCGAGGAGTGGTGGAGCGCGTAGATCGAGGCGCGCAGCCGTTCCACCGCCTGCCGGCTCAGGTCCTTGGCGTCGGCGAGCCGTCCGGCGATCTCCGCCGCACGGCCGCCCATGGACTCCAGCTCGGCCCGGCACACCTCCACGGTCATGCCCGCGCTGAGCACGTACTGTGCGACGCTGTCGTGCAGCTCACGGGCGATGCGGTGCCGTTCGTCGTCGAGGGCCTGGTGCTGCATCACGTCGAACAGCCGCGCCTGCGTCTGCGCCAGTTCCGCGTTGCGCGCGGCGAGGTCCCGGGCCTGGCGCTCGGCGGCCTCCGACAGTTCCTCGGTGCGCCCGCGCAGCGTGGTCGCCGCGTGGAAGAGGTACGTGTGGTGCAGCGCCACGGCGGCCTGGTTGGCCAGGACGCGCAGGATCGCGAGGTCGGTGTCGGCCACCTCGACCCCGGCGCCGGGCTGCGCGGCGATCCCGCCGACGGGTTCGTCGTCCAGGGTCATCGGGGCCCGCACCCAGGCCCGGTCGTCGGCCGACGTGGCAGCCTCCCACGGCCGGGTGCGCAGCACCCGCAGATGCCCTCGCACCTCGGCGGGCAGCCGCGTCTCGTCGTCGATCAGCACGTCGTCGGCGTACAGCAGGAACCGCGGGCGGGCGGCGCGCAGCGCGCCGTCCGCGACGGCCAGCAGCAGCCAGCGCGCCTGCAGGTGGTCGGCCGCGGTCCGCACGACCGCCTCGACCAGGGCCCGCGGCCCCTCCGCGGTGCGGACCAGGGCGCGTGAGATGCCGTCCAGCGCCTCCACGGTGTGCTCCAGGCGCTCGGTGGAGCGCACGTACGCCGGGTAGAACGACCGCTTGCCGGACCGCAGGCCGGTGAGCACCCCCAGGTCGGCGGTGCGCGGGGACGGTTCGGGCACGGTCATGCGGCTCGTCCCACCGGGCGTCCGAAGCGCTTCACAGCGCCTCGCGGAACAGCGTCTCGACGTCGCGGACGTCGACGTGGCGGGGGTTGGTGGCCATGCAGGCGTCCCTCAGCGTGGTACGGGCCAGCACGGGCACGTCGGAGTCGGCGACGCCCAGACTGGCCAGTCCCTTGGGCACGCCGATGTCGTCGGCCAGAGCCCGCACCAGCTCGGCGAGGCGCACCGCCACCTCGTGCGGGGGAACCCCCTGGGTGGGGATGCCGGCCGCCTCGCCCAGTGCCACGAAACGCTCCGGCCACGCCTGCGCGTTGAACCGGATGACGTGCGGCAGCAGCACTCCGTTGACCACGCCGTGCGGGGCGTCCAGCAGGCCGCCGACCTGGTGGCTCATGGCGTGGGTCGCGCCCAGGATCGCGTTGGTGAAGGCCATCCCGGCCTCCAGGGACGCCTGGGCCATGGCGAGCCGCGCCCCGAAGTCCTTGGGCAGCACCTGGGTGCGCACCAGGTTCTGGGTGATCAGCCGGACCGCGTGCAGGGCGTGCGTGTCGGTCAGCGGGTTGTGCGCGCGGGACACGAACGCCTCGATGGCGTGCGTCAGCGCGTCCAGGCCGGTCGCCGCGTTCAGCCAGTCCGGCATGGTCGTCAGCAGCCGCGGGTCGATGACCGAGATCTCCGGCACCAGGGTGCGGCTGACGATGGTGATCTTGATGTGTTCGGTGGTGTCGGTGATGACGGCGAACTGCGACACGTCCGCGCCGGTGCCCGACGTGGAGGGCACCATCACGGTGGGGGGAATCGGCTGCACGACCTCGTCCACGCCCTCGTAGTCGAGGATGCGCCCGCCGTTGCCGGACAGGATCGCCACGCCCTTGGCGGCGTCGATGACGGAACCGCCGCCCACGCCCACGATGACGTCGCTGCCGCTCTCCGCGTACCGCTGGAAACCGGCCTCCACCTCGCGGTCCTTCGGGTTGGGCGTGACGTCGTGCCACACCACGGGCCGCAGGCCCACCCGCCGCAGATGGCCGACCGCCTCGTCGACCCAGCCCGCCTCGATCAGCCCGGGGTCGGTGACGAGGAACGGCCTGCGGGCGCCGAGCCGCAGCGCACAGTGCCCGAGTTCGGCGAGCGAGCCCGGGCCGAAGACGATCTCGGGGACGTGGAACTTGGCCAGCCGCGTGGACCGGTCCGCGGGCCCGCCGCCCGCCGGCTGCGGCCCCACCAGCTCGCACTGGTACTCGTCACGGCTCCACTCGGCGGTGGGATCCCCGCCGCCGGTCGCCATGACGCCTGGCGCTAGCGACATGCGACCTCCCGAGCCCGTTGCCTTGCGTGAAGTCCGCACGGCGTGTGCGACCTTGATTTTAGCGCTCACGTGTCCGATAACTGTCGTCCATGAGGGGCCAAGGTAGGCGCGCGGGCCCGGGTGCGCCACCCGTCCGTCCGGAGGGGGTTCCCCGTCCGATCGGACAGGTGCGCTCGGCACGGTCCTGACGGACAATGAGCGATCGTCCCGGTACGACGGCAGGGAAGCACATGTCACAGCGCAGTGACCTCCGGCGGCGCAGGGCCACACTGGAGGACGAGTGGTCCCGCTGGGTACCGCATCTGAAGAAGGCCCGGCGGTCGCCCGACGGCGGGGCGCTCCGGCCGGAGGTCTCCGAGTCGTGGGTGCGCTCCCTGAGCAGCGTGGATCCCGACCGGGACAGCGCCCCGGCCTCCGACGGGCGCTCGGTCGCCCAGCGGTGGGCCGCCTCACCGCTGCGCCGACCGGTCGACGACCTCTCCGGCGAACTGCACAGCATCGCCGACGACGCCGGGTTCGTCACCGCCGTCACCGACGAGTCGGGCACCATCCTGTGGACCTGCGGCGGACAGACCATGCGACGCCGTGCGGAGCGGGTCAACTTCGCTCCCGGCGGCCGCTGGGACGAGGCGGCGATGGGCACCAACGCCCTGTCCCTGGCCCTGCGCACGGGCCGCCCCAGCATGATCTTCTCCGCCGAGCACCTGGTGACGGCCCTGCACGGCTGGGTCTGCTACTGCGCGCCCGTGCGCGCTCCGGACGGCCGGGTTCTGGGCGTGCTGGACCTGTCCACCAGCTGGGACCGTTCGCATCCGCTGGCCATGTCCACGGTGCGTACGCTGGTGTCCGCCATCGAGAGCAGGCTCCGTACGGAGATGCCCGCACAGCGCTCGTCGGACCTCGCCCCGGTACGGCTGACCGTGCTGGGCGCGGAGCGGGCCGAACGCGGCGGCGTCCCGCTGCCCCTGCGCCCCCGCCAGCTGGAGATCCTCACGCTGCTCGCGCTGGAACCCGGCGGCTTCACGTCCGAGCGGCTCCGGGACGCCCTGTACGGCGACCGCCCCGTCACGGCGTCCACCTTCAAGGCGGAGGTCTCCCATCTCCGCCGGGCCCTCGGCGGCGGCGTCGCGCCCCGCCGCTACGCCCTGACCGCGCCCGTCGCCTGCGACGCCGTCGACGTGCTGCGCGCCTTGGCGAACGGCGACATCGCGACCGCCCTGCGGCACTACCGGGGCCCGCTGCTGCCCCGCTCGGAGGCTCCCGGCATCCTCGAATGGCGCGCCCATCTGGAGGTCGCCGTGCGAGAGGCCGTGCTGGCCAGCTCCGGGCCCGAGGCCGCCCTGCGGTACGGGGAGAGCGCCCCGTACGACGCGGAGGTGCACGAGCACGCGCTGCGCCTGCTGGCCCCGGACGACAAGCGCCGTCCGATCGCGGTCGGCCGGCTGAGCACCGCGCTGCGCGCCTGACCGCACCGGAATCGCCCGGCGCGCGCCGCCGGGGCCGGGGCCGCACCGCACCCCATGTGGCCGCGCCCCGTGTGGCCGCGCCTTGTATGGCCGCGCCCCGTATGACCGCGCCTCGTATGGCTGCGCGCCCCGTATGGCTGCGTCCCGTGTGACCGCGTCCCCTATGGCTGCGCCCCGTGTGACCGCGGCACCAACCTCGCGCCAACCTCCCGGAGTCAGAGTGGGCGGCATCACGGCGGCCCCGCCCGCCGTCCCCCGCACTCGCCATCCACCGAGGAGAGCCGCCATGGTGTACGCGCAGCCCGGATCAGAAGGCAGCGTCGTCAGCTTCGCCCGCCGCTACGACAACTTCATCGGCGGAGACTGGGTCGCCCCCGTCGAGGGCCAGTACTTCGAGAACCCGTCGCCGGTGGACGGCAAGGTGTTCTGCGAAGTGGCCCGTTCGTCCGCCGCCGACATCGAACTGGCCCTGGACGCCGCCCACGCCGCGGCCGACCGCTGGGGCCGCACGTCCGTCGCGGAGCGGGCCAACCTCCTCAACCGGATCGCGGACCGCATCGAGCAGAACCTCGAGAAGATCGCCGTTGCGGAGACCTGGGAGAACGGCAAGCCGATCCGCGAGACCCTGAACGTCGACATCCCGCTCGCGGTCGACCACTTCCGCTATTTCGCGGGCGTGGTGCGCGGCCAGGAGGGCACCGTCGGCGAGATCGACGAGGACACCGTCGCCTACCACTTCCACGAGCCGCTGGGCGTGGTCGGCCAGATCATCCCGTGGAACTTCCCCATCCTGATGGCCGCGTGGAAGCTCGCCCCGGCCCTCGCGGCGGGCAACTGCGTGATCATCAAGCCGGCCGAGCAGACCCCGGTCAGCCTCCTGGTGGTCATCGAGCTGATCGCCGACCTGCTGCCGCCCGGTGTGCTCAACGTGGTCAACGGCTTCGGCGTCGAGGCCGGCAAGCCGCTGGCCTCCAGCCCGCGCATCGCCAAGATCGCCTTCACCGGTGAGACCACCACCGGCCGGCTGATCATGCAGTACGCGTCCGAGAACATCATCCCGGTCACCCTGGAGCTGGGCGGCAAGAGCCCGAACATCTTCCTCGCCGACGTCATGGACGCCGACGACGCCTACCTGGACAAGGCGGTCGAGGGCTTCGTGATGTTCGCGGTCAACCAGGGCGAGGTGTGCACCTGCCCCTCCCGGGCGCTGATCGCCTCCTCGATCTACGACGAGTTCATGTCCCGCGCCCTGGAGCGCACCCGGGCCATCAAGGGCGGCAACCCGCTCGACCCGGAGACCATGATCGGCGCCCAGGCCAGCAACGACCAGTTCGAGAAGATCCTGTCCTACATCGACATCGGCAAGCAGGAGGGCGCCGAGCTGCTCACCGGCGGCTCCCGGCGCAGCGTCCAGGGCCTGGAGGGCGGCTACTACATCGAGCCGACCGTCTTCAAGGGCACCAACGACATGCGGATCTTCCAGGAGGAGATCTTCGGCCCGGTCGTCTCGGTCACCACCTTCGACTCCCCCGAAGAGGCCGCCAAGATCGCGAACGACACCCTCTACGGTCTCGGCGCGGGCGTGTGGAGCCGCAACGGCAACCTCGCCTACCGGCTCGGCCGCGAGATCAAGGCCGGTCGTGTGTGGACCAACTGCTACCACGCCTACCCCGCGCACGCGGCCTTCGGCGGCTACAAGGGCTCCGGCATCGGCCGCGAGACGCACAAGATGATGCTCGACCACTACCAGCAGACCAAGAACCTGCTGGTGAGCTACTCGGAACAGAAGCTCGGATTCTTCTGATGGGCACGCGGGCGACACGGGTCGAGCTGACCGCCGCCGCCGAGGACCTGGTGCGGAGGCTGACGGACCGTCACGGCCCGTTGATGTTCCACCAGTCCGGAGGCTGCTGCGACGGCAGTGCGCCCATGTGCTACCCGCGCGGCGAGTTCCGGGTCGGCGGCGGTGACGTCCTGCTCGGACACGTCGCCGGGGACACACCGTTCTGGATGAGTGCCGACCAGTACGCGTACTGGCGGCACACCCATCTCACCGTCGACGTGGTCCCGGGCCGGGGCGGCGGCTTCTCCCTCGAAGCCCCCGAGGGGGTGCGCTTCCTGCTCCGGTCCCGGATCCTCACCGACGAGGAGTGGGCGCGCATCGCCGCGGAGCCGCCCCTGCCGACCGGGGCCGAGACCGACGGCTGACCCCGCGGCCGCCCCACGGGCGGGCACGCGGCGGCCACCGCGCCGGCGGTGGCGCGGGCGGTGGCGCGGGGAGGGGTGGCGCGGGGGGCCGCGCGGGCGGGGCCGGACACGTGGTGTCCGGCCCCGCCGGTGTACGGAGCCCCGGGCCCCGGGGAACGTGCGGCGCCCCGGGGCCGCCGCTCGCCGGCCCCTCACGCGGCCACGGCGTCGGCCCGCTCCTCGCGGTCAGGGTGGATCGGGGTCCGCGAGCCGGTCAGCGGTACGCCCGTCCCTCCGCGTCGCAGCGCGACGATCTCCGCCGCGATCGACAGGGCGGTCTCCTCGGGCGTACGGGCACCGAGGTCGAGGCCGATCGGCGACCTCAGCCGGGCAAGCTCCCGCTCGCTCACACCGGCCTCGCGCAGCCGCCGGTCGCGGTCCCGGTGGGTGCGGCGGGAACCCATCGCCCCGACGAAGGCGACCGGCATCCGCAGGGCCTCCCTCAGCAGTGGCACATCGAACTTGGCGTCGTGGGTGAGCACGCACAGGACCGTGCGCCCGTCGGTCGCGGTGCGCCGCAGATAGCGGTGCGGCCAGTCGACCACGATCTCGTCGGCCTCGGGGAAGCGGGCCCGGGTGGCGAAGACGGGGCGGGCGTCGCACACGGTCACGTGGTGGCCGAGGAACTTTCCCACGCGCACGAGCGCCGCCGCGAAGTCGATCGCCCCGAAGACGATCATGCGAGGCGGTGGCACGTTCGACGCGACGAACAGCGTGAGCCCGCCGGGGCAGTGCGAGCCGTCCTCGGAGACGGCGACCGTGCCGGTGCGACCGGTGTCCAGCATGGCCCGGGCCTCGGCCGCCGCCGTCCGGTCCAGTTCCTCGTGGCCGCCCAGACCCCCTTCCCACGTACCCTCGGGGCGTACGAGCAGGGCCCTGCCGAGCAGGCCGGCCGGGCCCCGTACCACCTGGGCGAGAGCCGCGGGCTCGTCCCGAGCGGCGGCCGACAGCGCCGATCGGAACACGGCCCGCACAGGCGCTTCCGCCCGGACCGGCGTGATCAGGATGTCGATGATCCCGCCGCAGGTCAGCCCGACCGCGAAGGCGTCCTCGTCGCTGTAGCCGAACCGTTCCAGAACGGGCTCGTCGTCCCGCAGCGCCTGGAGGCACAGGTCGTACACCGCTCCTTCCACGCAGCCGCCGGAGACCGAGCCGATGACCGTGCCCTCCGCGTCGACGGCGAGGGCCGCGCCGGGACCGCGCGGCGCGCTGCCGCCGACGGAGACGACGGTGGCGACGGCGAAGTCCCGGCCCTCGTCCGCCCAGCGGCTCAGCTCCTCGGCCATGTCAAGCATGCGGGGCCTCCGCATCCGGCTCCAGGACACGGTCCGGCCGGATCGGCAGGTTCCGGTGGCGGACGCCCGTCGCGTGCCAGACCGCGTTGGCGATCGCCGCCGCGGCGCCCACGATGCCGATCTCCCCGACGCCCTTGATCCCGACCGGGTCCTCCGGGTCCTGGTCGTCGATCCAGTCCGCCTCGACGAGGGGCACGTCGGCGTGCGTGGCGACGTGGTAGCCGGCGAGGTCGGCGCCGACATGGCCGCCCGAGGCCCGGTCCCTGACCGCCTCCTCGTGCAGGGCCATGGAGATGCCCCAGGTCATGCCGCCGACGAGCTGGCTGCGCGCGGTGAGCGGATTGACGATCCTGCCCGCCGCGAAGATGCCGAGCATGCGGCGGACGCGCACCTCGCCGGTGGTGACGTCCACGGCGACCTCGGCGAACTGCGCTCCGAAGGAGTGGCGTTCCTTCTGTGCGAGGCCCTGGACGGCGGCGGAGGTGTCCGACCGCACCGTGATGCCCTCGGGCGGGACGTCGGCGCCCGGGGCGAGCCGCTCGCGCAGTTCGCCGGCCGCGGCCGTGACGGCCCACGCCCAGGAGCGGGTGCCCATGGAACCGCCCGCGATCATCGCCGGTCCGAAGTCGCTGTCCCCGATGTGCACGCGGACGCGGTCCGGCGCCACGTCGAGGGCGTCGGCGGCGACGAGGGTGAGCGCCGTCCGCGCCCCGGTGCCGATGTCGGAGGCGGCGATCCGCACGGTGAAGGTGCCGTCCGCCTCCGCCGTCATGGTGGCCGTGGACGGTCCGGCTCCGGAGGGGAAGGAGGCCGCCGCCGTGCCCGTGCCGAGCAGCCAGCGCCCCTCACGGCGCAGGCCGGGACGCGGATCCCGGTCCGCCCAGCCGAACCTGCGGGCGCCTTCCCGGAAACAGGCCATCAGATTGCGCCCGCTGAACGGCAGTCCGGACACGGGCCCCCGCTCGGGCTCGTTGCGGGCGCGCAGTTCGATCGGGTCGACGCGGCACCGCTCGGCGAGTTCGTCGAGTGCCGCCTCCAGCGCGAACGACCCGGGAGCCTCCCCCGGCGCGCGCATGAACGTCGGTGTGGGCACGTCGAGCCGGACGACCCGGTTGGCCGTGTGGTGGGCGTCGGCGTCGTACATCACCCGCGCCACCCCGGCGCTGGGTTCGACGAACTGGTACACGGTCGAGGTGAGGCTCAGCGAACTGTGCTCCAACGCGCGCAGCCGCCCGTCGGCGTCGGCGCCGAGCCGGATCCGCTGGGCCGTGGGACTGCGGTAGCCGGCGAGCGAGAACATCTGGCGGCGGGTCAGGACGACCCGGACCGGCCGCTGGAGCGCCGTCGCGGCCATCACGGCGGCCACCTGGTGGGCGCGCAGCCCCTTGCTGCCGAAGCCGCCGCCGACGTGTTCGGAGCGCACCCGCACGGAGGCGGGGTCGAGCGAGAACATCTTCACGAGCTCGTCCGCGACCCATGTGCTGCCCTGGTTGGAGTCCATGACGTCCAGCCGGCCGCCGTCCCAGCGGGCCGTCGCCGCATGGGGCTCCATCATGCTGTGGTGCTCTTCCGGCGTGGTGTACCGGGCGTCCACGACGACGGCGGACGCGGCGAGTTGCGACTCCAGGTCGCCCTTCTCCGTCACCGCCGGCATGAAGCCGTCCCCCGGGTGGCTGTCCGGGCGTGCGGCCGAGAAGGCGATGTCGTGCGGCTCCTCGTCGTAGTGCACCACGAGCGCTTCGGCGGCCTCCCTGGCCTGCTCGGACGTCTCGGCGACGACCAGCGCCACCGGCCAGCCCACGTGCGGCACCCGGTCGTGCTGGAAGAGGGCGGCGGTCGGGTCCGGCGGAACCCCCAGCAGGCCGGCGTGGTCCATGTCGACGCGTGGGGCGTTCCGGTGGTGCAGGACCGTGAGCACGCCGGGCATCCCGAGGACCGCGTCGGTCTCCATCGAGCGGATGCGGCCGCGGGCGACGGTGGAGAGCGCCAGCCAGCCGTGGGCGAGGTCGGCGAAGGGGATCTCCCCCGCGTAGCGGGCCGCCCCGGTGACCTTGTCGCGGCCCTCCACGCGGGTGTGGGCGGTGCCCACGGCGCCCCTGGCCGTCCCGGTCGTGGCCGTGGTCATCGGGCGGCCTCCTCGGCGAGTTCGGTCAGCACGGCCACCATGAGGTTGCGCATCAGTCTCACCTTGTATCCGTTGTGGGGCAGCGGCCGGGCCGCCGCCAGTTCGGCGTCCGCCGCGGCGGCGAAGCTCTCGCCTGCGGCCGGTGCCCCGGTCAGCATCCGCTCGGCCGTGCGGGCCCGCCACGGCCGGGAGGCGACCGCCCCGAGGGCCAGGCGCACGTCGTGCACGACGCCGTCCCTGACCTCCAGCGCGGCGGCGAGCGAGCCGATCGCGAACGCGTACGAGGCTCGCTCCCGCACCTTCCGGTAGCGCGAGCGGGCGGCGACCGGGGCGGGCGGCAGGGTGACGCCTGTGATCAACGCCCCGGCCGGCAGGGCGGTCTCCAGGTGGGGGGTGGTGCCCACGGGCAGATAGAACTCGGTGAGCGGCAACTCGCCTGGCCCGTCGGCCGTTTCGTACGAGACGACCGCGTCGAGGGCCGTGAGCGCCACGCCCATGTCCGAGGGGTGGACGGCCACGCAGTGGTCGGAGGCGCCCAGGATCGCGTGGTTGTGGTGCTCGCCCTCGATGGCGGGACAACCGCTGCCGGGTACGCGCTTGTTGCACGGTTTCGTCACGTCGGCGAAGTAGCCGCAGCGGGTGCGCTGGAGGAGGTTCCCTCCGAGCGTGGCCATGTTGCGCAGTTGTCCGGAGGCGCCGGCCAGCACGGCCTGGGTCAGGGCCGGGTAGCGGCGGCGCACGTCGGGGTGGGCGGCGAGGTCGCTGTTGGTGACGGTCGCGCCGATGCGCAGCCCGCCGTCCTGCGTCGACTCGATCCGGTCCAGGGGAAGTTCGCGCACGTCGACGAGCCGGGCGGGTCGCTCCACGCCGCTCTTCATCAGGTCGACGAGGTTGGTGCCGCCGCCCAGGAAGCGTGCGTCCGGGTCGGTGCCGAGCAGCGCGACCGCGCCGGCGACGTCGGACGCCCTGTGGTAGTCGAACTCCCTCATGCCACGGCCTCCTCGGCTTCGGACACCGTCGCGGCCGCCCGCTCGATCGCCTGGACGATCGACACGTAGGCGCCGCAGCGGCACAGGTTGCCGCTCATCCGCTCCCGGATCTCGTCCGCGGTCAGTGGTGGGGGTCCTGCCTCGGGCCGGACGTCGTCGGTGACGGCGCTCGGCCAGCCCGCCGCGTGTTCCTCGATCACGGCGACGGCCGAACAGATCTGTCCCGGCGTGCAGTAGCCGCACTGGTACCCGTCGAGGTCGAGGAACGCCTGCTGCACCGGATGCAGCCGGTCGCCCTCGGCCACACCTTCGACGGTGGTGATCTCACGTCCCTCGGCCGCCACGGCGAACTGCAGGCAGGACACGGCCCGGCGTCCGTCGAGCAGAACCGTGCAGGCACCGCACTGTCCCTGGTCGCAGCCCTTCTTGGTACCGGTCAGATCGAGGCGCTCGCGCAGGGCGTCGAGCAGCGTGGTGCGGTGGTCGACGGACAGCGTGTACTTCTCGCCGTTGATGTTCAAGGTGATGGCGCTGGACGTCGATGGGGCCATGATCAGCCTTCTTTCGCGTATCCGGAACGCGTCGCGGGGACGGTCCGGCCGGCAGACGAGTCAGGAGACAAGGAGACGGCGCTGTACGTGGCGATGGTGCGTCGCGGACATGCAGAATGCGGGGAAGGAGCGCCGACGGTGACGGCCACCCGGCTGCCCACGCCGGTCGTGTCCGCCCTATGGTGGACCTGGACCGGACAGTTGTCCGCTACCGAGAAACCTAACGGACAGCTGTCCGGTTAGCAAGAACGGGTTCGGCCACGGGCCCGGGAGGAGGACGAGTGCAGCGGAAAATGGGCACACCCCTGCGCTCGGACGCGCAACGCAACCGCGAGCGGATCCTGGAGGTGGCGCTGAGCGAGCTGACGCAGTGCGCGGAGGCGCCGCTGAGCGTGATCGCCAAGAAAGCGGGCGTCGGGCAGGGCACCTTCTACCGCAACTTTCCCAATCGCGAGGCACTCGTCCTCGAGATCTACCGCCATGAGATGCAGCAGGTCGCCGACAGCGCGGCCCAGTTGCTGGCCTGCCGTGAGCCCGACCGGGCGCTGCGCGAGTGGATGGACCGCCTCGCCGAGTTCGCCATGGCGAAGGCCGGCCTGGCGGACGCGATCCGCCTGGTCACCGGCGCACCGGGTGCCCAGGCGAAGCCGGGACACGCCCCGGTGATCGCCGCGGCCGACCTCCTGCTCCGCGCCGGCGAGGAGGCCGGCACCATACGCCCGGGCGTCACCGCGGACGACTTCATCCTCGCCATCGCCGGCCTGTGGCAGATCGACCCCCACGAGGACTGGCGGCCGCGCGCCACCCGGCTCCTGGACCTCGTCATGGACGGACTGCGCGTGGGCGCACCCGGGCGCTGAGCACCGCCGTGCGGACGTCGGCCGCCCGGTGCACGGCTGCACGGGTGGCCCGTGGACCCTCCGCGGAAGCCGGTGTGCGGCGTCATGCCCGCGCCCTACCGCCGCTCCCCGCCGAGCCGCAGAGCGGGCTCACGGTCTCCGCCGTCCCCTCGTCCGTCCCCTCGTCCGTCCCCTCGTCCGTCCCCTCGTCCGTCCCCTCGTCCGTCCGCTCGGCTGTCCGCTTTTGCGTTCGCCCTTCCGTCCGCTTCTCCGTCCGCCCACAGGGTGCGGACGTGGGCGAGGTGGCGGCGCATGCAGTTCTCGGCCTCACGCGCCTCACCGGCCAGCATGAGGTCGAGGAGCTCGATGTGCTCCCGGGCGGAGGCCACCAGCCGCCCCGACTCGTCCAAGTGGCCCAGTCCGTACAGACGTGACCGCTTGCGCAGATCGGCGACCACCTCGACGAGGTGCTGGTTGCCGGCGAGCGACAGCAGTTCGAGGTGGAATCGGTGATCGGCCTCCAGATACCCGAGAACGTCGTGCGCCTGGGCCGCCGCCACGATCCGCTGCGCCAGCGGACGAAGGGCGTGGAGATGCTCGGCGCTCGCCGTCTCGGTGACCCGGCCGACGGTGGGGACCTCGATCAGGGTGCGGATGTCGGTGAACTCGTCGAGGTCCCGGTCGGTCATCTCGGTGATCCGGAACCCCTTGTTGCGGACCGCCTCGACCAGGCCCTCCCGGGCCAGGTCCAGCATGGCCTCGCGGACCGGCGTCGCGGAGACGCCCAGTTCCGCCGCCAGGGCGGGGGCGGAGTAGACGACACCGGGGCGGAGTTCGCCGGCGATGAGCGCTGCGCGAAGCGCGTTGGCGACCTGATCGCGCAGGTGGGTCTGGACCGAGACCGCCTGCAGTTTCAGATGAGGCATTGCGGTTCCTTCGTGCGTCCGGTCCACCGGCCCAGCATACAATGTCACGTTGTTCTGCTGATCGCGCCCACGACGGCGCGACGGCGCGGCGGTGCGGCGGTGCGGCCGTGCGCGGTAAATGCGTCGACAGCACCGATCAGCGCGCGGCACAGTGGCCACCCGTGACGAGCAGTGAGTTGTGGACGCGTGCGACCGCCGACCGCTACGACGCCGAGGAGACCGAGATGTCCTCGGCCGCCGTCCTCGGACCGACGGTCGCCTTCCTCGCCGACCTCGCGGGAGACGGCCGGGCACTGGAGTTCGCCATCGGGACCGGACGGGTGGGCATCCCGCTGCGGGAACGGGGCGTGCCGGTGGCGGGCGTCGAACTGTCCGAGCACATGGCTGCGGTCCTGCGGCGCAAGGCCGACGAGGACACCCTCCCGGTCACCATCGGGGACATGGCCACGACCGTCGTGCCCGGCGAGTTCACCCTGGTCTACCTCGTCTACAACACCATCTCGAACCTGCTCACGCAGGACGAGCAGGTCGAGTGCTTCCGCAACGCCGCACGTCATCTGACGCCCGGTGGCCGCTTCGTCGTCGAGCTGAACGTGCCGCCGCTGAGGTTCCTGCCGCCCGGGCAGGCGGCGGTGCCGTTCGACGTCTCCGAACGGCACCTCGGCTTCGACACCTTCGACCTGGTCGAGCAGATTCTGGTCTCGCACCACCTGACCCGCGACGGCGACGACGGCCGCTACCGCCGTGACGCCTCCCGGCACCGGTACGCCTGGCCGGCGGAGCTCGACCTGATGGCACGGATCGCGGGGCTCGAGCTGGAACGGCGCGTCGCGGACTGGGCCGGGGCACCGTTCACCCAGGACTCCGCGAAACACATCTCCGTGTGGCGCAAGCCGGCCTGAGGTCGGCCGCACCCCGTCCCGCGGCACCTTGACGCTGCCCCGACGGCTTCACCAGGGCCTCGCTTCAGGAAAGGGAGACGGCCCTCTCAGGGCAGGCCATGACCCCCCGGCGTGCCTGCGCCTCCAGGTGCGGCGGCACCTCGCTCTCCTCGAGAGTCACATAGCCGGCGTCGTCGAGTTCGAACAGTTCCGGAGCCACCGCATTGCATCGGGCGTGCCCGGAGCACTTGTTCCTGTCCACCGTGATCTTCATTGCCTTCTCCTCATTTCTTCGCGTTGTCGCGGGTATCGGGTGTGTCGGCCGCCGCCGTTCGCGGGCGGCGGCGAGAGAGATGCTCACGGCCGGTGCCCTCGCTCCAGGGCGACACGACGAAGCTCCTCGGGGTCGGCGATCTTGACGCGCGGGCGGCCGGCGGCTCGGCCCGCGGCCCGCTCGTGGGCGTCGATCGCCTCCCACGCCTTCAGGCCGAGGCCCGGCCCTGAGCCGGTCCCCGGCGTCTGCGGAGTGGGCAGCCTCCCGGCGAGGAAATCTGCCACGATCCCCGCGGCCGTCTCCTTGGCGCACATCTTGTTGGCACCGATGCCGCCCTTGGCACCCCGCTTGATCCATCCTGCGACGTAGGCACCGGCGACGCGTCGACCGGTGGCGGTGTCCAGGACGCGGCCGGCGTCGTTGGGTACCACCCCGCGCTCCTCGTCGAAGGGGAGTCCCGGCACGGGTCGGCCGCGGTAGCCGATGGCACGCACGACCAGGCCGCACGGGACGTCCTCGGTCTCGCCCGTGCGGGGGTCGGCCACGCGGATCGCCTCCACGCGGTCCTCACCGAGGATCCGGACGGGCGCCGACCAGAACCGCAGGCCCAGGTGGCGCCCCTGCTGCGGCGCGGTGCCGGGCAGGGCACGCAGGCGCTCGACCTTGAAACCCGCGGGCTCGCCCAGGGTGTCGGAGGACGGCTCGAGCCGCTGCGCGGTCACCGTCAGAGCGCTGTGCCTCTCCAGCCCCAGCAGTTCACCCGCGGAGAAGGCCGCGGCGTCCGGCCCGCGCCGGCCGAGCACCAGTACCTCGCGGATGTTTCCGGCCTCCAGTGCCTCCAGGACGTTCGCGGGCACGTCGGTACGCGTCAGGGAGGCCGGAGCGGACAGCAGGACACGGGCGACGTCGAGGGCGACGTTGCCGTTTCCGACCACGACCGCCCGCCGCGCGGAGAGGTCGAAGGTCTGGCCGAACCGGTCGGGATGGCCGTTGTACCAGCCCACCAGCTCCCCAGCGGTATGACTTCCGGGCAGCTGCTCCCCCGGAATGCCGAGGCTGCGTTCGCCGGCGGCGCCGACCGCCATGACCACGGCGTGATGGGCCGCCAGCAGGTCCTCGATACCGATGTCGGAGCCGACCTCGACCCCGAGGCGAACCGTCACCCCCGGGCGGCGCAGCGCGCGCCCGAGCCTGTCGGCCATCTTCTTGGGGCCTCGGTGGTCCGGGGCGACACCGAAGCGGACCAGGCCACCGGGCGTCATCAGCCGCTCGAAGACGGTGATCTCCGCCTGCAGGCCGCGGGTGGTCGCCAGTTCCTCAACGAGGTACTGGGCCGCCGGTCCGGTCCCCACGACGGCGACCGTGAGGGGGCCGGAGGCCTCGCCGTCGGACGGCTCGGGCGCCGCCGGACGGGCCGACGCCGCGGCCGCGCGGTGCCGCGGGTCGGCGTACCAGCGCCGGTTGAGCTCCAGGAAGGGCTCGTCCCCGGGTTCGAGTTCGAAGTCCGCGGTCACCGCGCCCACCGGGCACACGTCGGCGCAGGCGCCGCAGTCGATGCAGGCGTCCGGATCGACGTAGAGCATCTCGGCGTCGAGGTAGTCCGGCTCGTCGGGTGTCGGGTGGATGCAGTTCACCGGACACGCGGCCACGCAGCCGGCGTCGTTGCAGCAGGCCTGGGTGATGACGTGGGTCATCGGCGTCCTCCACAGGCGCTGAAGAAGAGCTCGATCGCGGCGGAGCGCCGCCGCACTGCACGGTCGGCACCCCGTGTGCGGGGTGCCGACCGCATGCTGCGAGTCGTCACCGGACGGAGAAGCCCGCGTCCAGGGCCCACTGGGTACCGGTGATGAACCTGGCCTCGTCGGAGACCAGGTAGGCGACCGCGTTCGCGATGTCCTCCGGCTGGAGGATCTCGATCGGCAGGGCGTTCTGCATGGCCGACATGTTGGAGTCGGGCCTGGCCATCATCCTGGCCATGGCCTCGTTCATGGTCATGCCGCTGGCGACACCGGTCGGGTGGATCGTGTTGACCCTGATCATCTCCGGCGCGTACTGGTTGGCGAGGACCTGCATGTAGCCGACCAGGCCGCGCTTGGCGGCCGTGTACGCCTGCGAGCTGGGCTCGTCGCTGCCGGTGCCCTTCAGACCCGCACTGGAGCTGGTGATCACGATGGAACCGCCGCGGTTGCCCGCGCGGAGCGTGGGCAGTGCCGCCTGCACCGTGTTGAAGGTGCCGGTGAGCAGGATGTCGATGGTGTCCTGCCACTCGCGCACGGGGTCCTGCACGTCGCCCAGGCGGATGATGCCGGCGTTGGCGATGACGATGTCGATGCGCCCGAACGCCTCGACTCCCTCGTCGACGGCCGCCTTGACCGCCTGCGCATCGCGCACGTCGGCCTTGCGGCCGATCATCCGGCGCCCCTCCTTCTCGACGAGCGCGACGGTCTCGGCGAGCTCCTGGGGGGTGGCGCACGGGTAGTTCATCGACGGGATGTCCTCGCAGATGTCGATGCCGATGATGTCGGCACCCTCGCGAGCGAGCCTTACGGCGTGGGCCCGGCCCTGGCCCCGTGCGACGCCGGTGATGAAGGCGACGCGGCCTTCCAGAGATCCTGACATTGGTCTTCTCCTGTGTGCTTCGGTGACGGACGGTCAGACGGACATCGCGATGCCGACGGCCTTGACGCGCAGGAACTCCTCGATGCCCTGCCGGCCGCCTTCCTTGCCCATGCCCGACAGCCCGAAGCCTCCGAAGGGCCGGCCGATCTTCAGGTTCTGGGCGCCGTTGACGAGGGTCTCGCCGGCGTCGAGTTCGGCCGCCAGCCGGGTGGCTCGGTTCAGGTCCTTGGTCTGGACGTAGGAGGACAGCCCGTAGCGGGTGTTGTTGGCGATCGCCAGCGCCTCCTCCTCGGTGCTGAACTTGAAGATGGCCAGCACCGGGCCGAAGACCTCGTTCTGCGCGAGGTCGGAGTCGGGGTCGACGTCGGTGAAGACGGTCGGCTGGATGTAGTAGCCGTCGGCGAGTTCACCGCCGATGCGCTCGCCGCCGGTGATCAGGGTGGCGCCGTCGGCCTCGGCCTTCTCGATGACGCCGAGGATCCGGGTGAGTGCGGCCTCGTTGACGACCGGTCCGGTGAAGACCGCGGGGTCGAACGGGTCGCCGATCGCGATCGACTCCGCGATCGCCTTGACCCGGGCGACGACCTCGTCGTGGACGGTGTCCTGCACCAGGAGGCGGGTGGCGTAGGCGCAGCCCTGGCCGGTCAGGAGCGAGAGGGAGAAGGTGGTCGCGATCGCGCAGGCGGAGTCGAGGTCGGCGTCGTCGAAGACGATGTTCGCCGACTTGCCGCCGAGTTCGAGCACGGCCGGCTTCATCGTCTCGGCGCAGCTCTGGAGGATCCTGGTGGCCGTCACCGGTCCGCCGGTGAAACTGACCTTCTTGACCAGCGGATGGGTCACCAGCTGGGCGCCCGCCTCGGCGGTGCCGGGAAGCAGGTTGATCACTCCCGGCGGGAAGCCGGCCTCCTCGACGAGGTCCATGAACAGCTCGCCGGCGAACGGGGTCAGCTCTGACGGCTTGACGACCACGGTGTTGCCCGCGGCGACCGCTGCCGGAATCTTCATGGCGAGCGAGATCAGCGGGCCGTTCCAGGTGATGATGATGCCCACCACGCCGTAGGGCTGGGCCAGGGTGTAGCCGAGCTCGCCGTCGCAGACCGGGTTCCCGGTCAGGTCGCCCTGGATCTTGTCCGCCCAGCCTGCGTAGTAGCGGGTCCACTCCGAGCAGGTCGCGGCGAAGGGGGTGCCTATCGTGACGGGGGTGCCGTTGTCGAGGGCGCCGAGGCGGGCGAACTCGACGGCGTTCTCGTCCAGCAGGTCGGCCAGCTTGTGCAGCATGGCGCGGCGGGCCGCCGGGGCGACCTTGCGCCAGGACTGGTACGCCTGGTGCGCCGCGTCCACGGCGGCGTCGACCTCCTGCTTGTCGGCCAGCGGGATCTGCGCGTCCACCTGGCCCGTCACCGGGCTGATGTGGTCGTAGAACCCGCCGGCTCCGGCCTCGAGGCGCTCGCCGTTGATGTGAAGGTGAACCTTCGGCGGGGTACGGTCAATGTCGGACATCTTTGTCTTTCCGTATGGCTGGCTTGCTGGGCAGCGGGGGATGGGTGGGGAGGGGGCCCGCCGGACGACCGGCGTTCAGAGGGAGTTGCTCGGCCGGACCTCGACCGGGAGTCCCAGCAGCCCGTGCACGTTGGCGTAGTAGGCGGTGACCTCGGCGCCGTCCTTGACCCGGTAGTCGGCCAGGGCGCGGTGCCACTCCGTGAGTGCCACGTTCAGTTCGATGCGGGCGAGGTGAGAGCCCAGGCACCGGTGCGGACCGGCGCCGAAGGTCAGGTGCGGGGCGGCGTCGGGGCGGTCGAAGCTGACCTTCTCGCCGTCGCTGATGAACGTGTGGTCGCGGTTGGCCGAGACCAGCGGGAACAGGATCAGGTCGCCTTCCCGCAGCTGGTGGCCGTCGAGCTCGTAGTCCTGCGTCACCTTGCGGCCGATCTCGGCGACCGCGTAGTAGCGCAGCAGTTCTTCGACGACGTCCTCGGTGGGCTCACCGTTCACGACGAGCCGGGCCACATGCTCGCGGTCCTTCGGCTGGGTGGCCAGGTGGTACAGCATGTACGACAGGCTGGAGGCGACCGTGTCGAGCCCCGCCATGAACAGCAGCAGGGAGCAGTTCACGAGCGCCTCGTCCGACGGCTTCTGCCCGTCGAACTCCCAGTCGAGCATGTCGGTCAGCAGGCCCGGGGTGGGCGAGGGGTCGGCGCGGCGGCGCGGGATCTCCTGGGCGAAGTACCGCATCGCGCTGAGCGCGCCGGCTTCCTGGCGGGCCGGGTCGCACTGCCCGTTCTCGTCCGGGGCGATGATCTGGTTCTCCCAGACCAGGAAATTCGGCAGCTCCTCGACCGGAAGCCCCATCAGATCGAGGAACACGGAGGTGGTGAAGGGCAGTGCGAAGTCCTCCAGGACGTCGCACTCGCCTTTCGCGGCGATCGCGGCGATCAGCTTGCGACAGCGGGCCTCGAGGTCGGGACGCATCTCGCTCATCCGCTTGGGGCTGAAGAAACGGGCGAGCATCTGCCGCCACGGCGTGTGCTCCGGCGGGTCGAGCTGGATGGGGATCATCTTGTACGGCGGCTCGGGGGTGAGCGGCGAGAGGACGCAGCTGGAGAAGACCTGCGGCTTCTGCAGACAGTCGCGGATCAGATCGTGGTCGAGAACCATCCAGTACCAGCGGTCGGGCTCCTGGACCTTGACCACCTTGGCCGTCCGGCGGACCCGGTCGAACCGGTCGCCGGCCTCGGCCACGGACCCCTTACCCATGATCGTGTGATCTGTCAAGACTCGGGCTGTTGTGGGCATAGCATTTTCACCGCCAAGGATTGACTCAATGTGTCAATTTACTGAAGGGACAGTAACCTCGCCAGAAGGCGGCGTCTAGCCCTTGAGGGGAGAGGAAATCCGACAAACCGCGCACCCGATCCGGCGTGCCACGGGACATGGGCGCACAAAACCGCCCGTCGGCACCGCGTCAGAACAGTCCGAGGTCGGCGGGTGGGCGGGTGGGCTCTGTCATCGGCGGCCTGAGACGTGGCGCTTCGTAGAACGATCACCACGTCGGCTACGCACGGAAGTTGTCCGAATCAACCGCTGTACGGCGATCGGCGCACATCGGCCACGCCGACGAAATCAGGCGGAACACCCGGTCACAGCACTAGGCGCGGAGCTCTCAGGCGGAGGCTCCGCGAGGCGCTTCGCCCCTCGGCTTGAAGCCGTCACGCAGCGCGTCCTGGACCTGGGTCAGCAACGTCTGCCAGTCGTCCACCGCACCGCGGTTGAACCAGTAGTGGGTCGCGCCTTCGACAGCGGCCACCAGGGCCGCGGAAAGCACGAGAGGGCGCGGATCGTCCAGCAGCCCGACATTCAGCGACTTGGCAACCCACTCGGCAAGGCGGTCCGCCAGTTCCCTGCCCCCGTAGGCCTTCTCGTGGAGCTCGGGGACGAACTGCATCGCCCTGCTCCAGCTCGCGAAGTGGCCCATCTCGTCGGCGGCGACCACCGCGAGCGACTTGAACACCTCGAACATCGCGTCGAGCGGATCCGGATCGTCCGCCAGCGCGGACATGGCCTTGAGCTGGCTGGCGCGACGCCGACGCGGCAGTGCCAGCAGCAGGTCCTCCTTGAGCGGGAAGTACCGCGTGACCGTACGGCGAGAGACTCCCGCGGCCTCGGCGACCTCGGTGACGGTGACGTTGGCGTAGCCCCGCTCGGCGAAGAGACCGATGGCTATGTGCTCGATCTCGAGGGCAATACGACTGCGGCGGCGGGTCCAGCCGTCCCCCTCCGCCTTCTTGCCGTCGATGACCTCGGCCTCGCTCACGGCTACATGCTAGCGCCAAGCAAAGCGCCCGGTGGCCGCCCCGGTACTCCGGCTACGGCGACGAGCCGGCGGACGGGGCGTTCACGCGAGCGCGGACTTCCGTCGGCACGGAGGCACCGCACGGTTGGTCTACCCTCCGCTCTGCCGCGTCAGCGACCGTACGGCAGCCTGCGGGCGTTCCGACCGAGGGAGCGGATGCTGATCGCTGCGGACACCGGTGCCGTGCGATCGGCCGGTCCGGCCGACGCATCCTCCGAAACACATACCCATGCACAGGGCCCCGGCAGGGGCCGGGCGGCAGGGCCGCCTCACGGCCGTACTGGGAGCGGGGCTTCCGCGCATCGTCATGCGGATGCGCCCTCTGCTGGCGGCAGGGGCGTCCCGGGACGAGGCCCTGCAGGCCGTGGGGTCCTGATCCGGGGGCGGACAGGCGGTCCTTCCCGTCGGCTCAGCGCTGCTCGGCCGGCTCCACGGCCCGGAACACCGGGAGCTGCCAGCCGTCCGCGATGGGCCAGAAGTCGACCGCCAACCGCATCCCGATGCGGACGTCCGCCGGGTCGACATCGATGATGTTGGAGACCAGCCGCGCGCCGGGCGCGTCGGGCAGGTCGACCACCGCCGCCACCATCGTCACGTCCGGCAGCCCCGGGAAGCCGTGTATGACCGTGAAGCTGTAGACCTCGCCCTGACCGGACAGGCGCACCCAGTCGACGGCGGTCGACTGGCATTCCGGGCAGAACGGCGTCGGCGGCATCCGGAAGTGCCCGCAGTCGGCGCACTCGCACGCCACGAGCCGGCGCTCCTTGGCGGCCTGCCAGAACGGCTCGGTGGCCGAGTCGGTGGTGATGTGCACCCTGTCGCCCGGAAGCGCCTGTGCCCGTACCGCGCTCACGCGTCACGCCCCAGGATCAGGCCGCTGACCGGCAGGTGGGCGGGGCCGCCGGTGACCAGTGCCAGTTCGGCGTCCCGGACCTGATTGATCGCTGTTCCCCGCATCTGCTCCACGGCTTCCAGGATGTGGGTCATTCCGATGATGTACGCCTCGGACAGTTGCCCACCGTGTGTGTTGACGGGTGTCGATCCGCCCTCGTACCGAATGGCGCCGCTCTCCACGAACGCTCCGCCCTCGCCCTTGGCGCAGAATCCGTAGTCCTCCAACTGCATCACCACCAGCGGTGTGAAGTGGTCGTACAGCAGAGCCACGTCGATGTCGGCGGGGCCGATGCCCGCCTGCGTGTAGAGCCGGTCGGCGATCGGCTTGTGACCGGACGAGGCGAAGTACTCGTCCGGCATGCCCATCCAGCCGAACGCCCGGCCCCAGTCCCGGTGCCCGCCGTGCGCCGCGGCGACCACCGGCACGGGCTTCTGCCGCAGGTCGCGGGCACGGTCGAGACTCGTGGTGATCACCGCGACCGCGCCCTCGGTCTCCAGGCAGAAGTCGTACAGGCACAGCGGTTCGGCGATCATCCGGGCGGAGAAGTAGTCGTCCGAGGTCAGCGGCGTGCGCATCCGGGCCTTCGGGCGGTTCAGCGCGTTGAGCCGGGTGGAGATCGCCACTTCGGCGAACGCCTCACGCCGCGTTCCGTAGAGGTGCATGTGGCGCCGGGTGAGGACCGACATCAGATGGCCAGGGCCGGACAGCCCGGAAGGCTGGAGGAACGAGCCCAGCGGGTCCGGCGGTGCCTGGGCGAACACGCTGCCCAGACGGTGCTTGTCCTGCTGGAGCGCCATGACGGTCACCACGTGGGTGGCGTCGCCGGCCACGATGGCGGCCCGGGCCAGGCCGATCGCCCCGGCCGATCCGCCGCCGCCCGAGGTGAGAGTGGCGGTGAAGGACACCTCGGGGATTCCGAGCGTCTCCATGAACACGGCGGTGTCCAGCTTCTGCCCGTATCCCGCGCCCGCGCTCGAGTAGTAGGCGAACCCGTCGATGTCCTTCACCGACAGGCCGGCGTCCTCGCAGGCGGCGAGGATCGCCTTGCCGGCCAGTTCGGTGATCGTCCGGGGTGCGGACCCGCCGCGCCGGTAGTACGGCGTGGCGCCCACCCCGACGATGGCGACATCCCGTGCTGCAATGTCCACTTCAGCCATTCTCCCTGGCATTTTGATCATGTGGATGGGGGACAAAAGGGGGGTCCCGCAGTTTGCGGGGGACCTGTCCGACTCGACCGGCCGAGCGTTCGGCCGCACGGTTGCGGGCGACCGAACGCTCTTCCGGCCTACTGGTTCGGGGCCTGTCCCGAGCCGGTGTGCCGGCGGGCGAGACGCAGGCCCTCCTCCCGGCCGGGTGCGATGGTCTCCCACTGCTCGCAGGAGCAGGCACACACATAGGTGCCGTCGCCCCGCGGGATCACCGACTGCGCCACGCACTCGCCGGAGAGTCTCGCCTCCTGCATGAACTCCAGGGGCGAGTCGTACATCAGGTCAGACATGGTTCAGCCACCCGTCCTCGGCACCGTTGGGGACCATGCCTGTCAGGCCGCGGCCGGCACTGCCGGCACACCGGGGAACAGTTCGTTGAAGGCACCGACCGTGATGCGTTCCCTGACCTTCGGGTCCACCCCGTCGAAGAGCCCGTGCAGCGTCTCCTGCGTGTGCCCGTAGGTCCCCTCCATGTGGGGGTAGTCGCTGCCCCACATGACCTTGTCGTAGCCCATCGCCGTCATGGCGCCGATCGCCGACCGGTCGTGCTGGAAGGAGGCGTACACCTGCGAGTAGATGATCTCGCGCGGCGAGCGCTTCAGCTTCGGGCGCACCGCCATGGCGTGCTGACGGTAGCCCTCCTCGATCCGGTCGGCGATGAAGGGCACCCAGGTGGCGCCGCCCTCGGCGATCAGGACCTTCAGGTTCGGGTGCCGGTCGAGGGCGCCGGAGGCGACCAGCTTGGTGACCACGCGCTGGCCGCCGTAGGTGGTCTCGGTGTAGTTCAGCACCGCGCCGCCGGGACCGCGGAAGGTCTGGCCCACCGCCCCGCCGGAGCTGAGGTCGATCGGGTCGGTGCCGATGTGGAAGGCCAGCACGATGCCGGCCGCCTCTGCCGCCGCCCAGAACGGCTCCCACTCGTCCCGGTTGTAGTCCTTCTGGAGCGGGTGCGGAGCGGTGGGCATGAAGATCGCCCGGTAGCCCATGGCCGCCACCCGCTCCAGCTCGGCGACCGCGTCGTCGATGTCGAGCGTGGAGACCTGGGCGGTGGTGACCAGCCGCGGCGAGGCCTTCTCGATGGTGTCCCAGGCCCAGTCGTTGCTCACCCGCAGGGCCTCACGAAGCACCTCAGGTGTACGGAAGGAGGAACTCCACATCCCCAGGGAGGGGAAGACCAACTCGGCCCAGATGCCTTCCTGGTCCAGGTCGGGGATGCGCTTGGAGATGTCATGGGCGCCCGGGGCGCGGTGGCTCGCCTCGTAGAACTCCTGGAGCTTGGGGTTCGGCAGCTTGCGCCGGAAGGACATCCCGTCGATGTGCACGGTCTCCCACTGCCCGTCGGGGTCCTTCTCCGACCTCGGCACCAGGTCGGCAAGCCGCTTGGGCAGGTTGGTGCGCCACAGGTCGTCGGGCTCCAGGAAGTGGGAGTCGCCCGAGTTGGCCCAGATTGTTTCCATGATGCTTCCCCTACGGTGATGTGTGTGGGCGACGGGTGTACGGCGGCCGGTCACGGGTGCGGTCCGGCGCCGAAGCAGTGCGGGCCCGTCGCGCTCGTCGGGATCCGAATCCCACGGCGGTCGGCATTCGGCGGTCGTGTCACAGACCGAGCCTCTTTGAAAATGCCGTTTTCAGCATCATCCGCACAGGGCCACCCCTTGTCAACACCCCTTCCGGGCGAGACGGAGCCACGAAGGTGCGAAATCACCGCAGACTGCGGGCGTTATCCGCTCGATCGGCGGGTGCGGTCGGGGCCGGGACCGCACCCGGACGTTGTCCGTGGCGCCACTGAACCGCCGGAGGCGTTGAAAGTGGCGTTCTCATCTCGGTGGTACACCGCTCGACACCGCACTGAGGCGTCGCAGCGGTACCCGGGAGCTCAGCCCTTCTGCGCGGTGCCCTCCGGGGCACGTCCCCCCGCCGCCCCCAGGGCCCGGAACGCGAATTCGACCACCTGTGCCGCCACGTCCGCCGCACTCACCGAGGCCGAGCGCCTCATCTGCTCATCGAGCGCCTGGAAGAGCACTGCGCGGATCGCCCAGGCATCGGTCTCCGGATCGGTCAGGGGGAACGAGCCGTCCTCGCGCCCCCGGTGCAGGATCTGCGCGATCGCCGCCGTCTGGGCCGCCCCGAAACGCTCCCGCTCGACGGCGTACCCGGTGGCACGCTGCGCTTCCTCGGACGTCATGACCTGAACATGCTTGCGGCGCTGCGCCTGGGACGTCAGCCGCAGCGTCACCTCGATCCACACCCGCAGGGCCTCCGGCGGCGTGGAGGCACGGGCCGCCGCGCTCTGCAGTTCGCTGAGCACCCGCTCGCTGTCCCGGCGGAACATGGCCAGCAGGAGGCCGTCCTTGGAGTCGAAGTGCCGGTAGAAGGCGCGGGTCGACAGGCCGGCGGCCTTGAGGATGTCGTTGACGGAGACGCTTCCCCCGTTGCTCGCCGCGAGACACCGGTACGCGGCATCGATGATCCGCTCACGTTCCTCGGATCCGGTCGCCACCGGCGTCGCCTCCCTCGTCCTCGCCTGCGCGGGCAACTCCCGTACGGTCGCCGGTGACCCGCGTTCGTCCCGAGACGCCCAGGATATCGACGTACTTCCGCGCTCCCGGACCCGACCGCCGGGGTCGTCCCCTCGGCGGCGGCCCCGCGGCGCGGGGACCGGTCAGCGTTCCAGGGCTCTCGCAAGCGTCATCACGTCGCCGAGCGAGCGCAACTGGTCGTTGAGGTGGGTGCAGGTGGAGATCCCGCGGAACTCTTCGCGCACGGCGTCGCGGACGTCGACGAGGCTCCGCCCGGCCAGTCGGCCCGCGCTGCCCACCGCGGCCGGACACTCCAGCCACGGCAGCACCCGCGCCGTGGCCACCGCCTCCAGTACCACCCAGCTGTCCGGCCGCACGGTGGCGTGCACCTCGTACTCGTGGATGACGGTTTCCAGCCCTTCGGCGCTGACATGGCTGTCGCGGAAGAAGGAGTTCACGGTGATCACCTCCCCACCCGCCACATCGAGGCGGCGGCGCCGACGCATCCCGTGCGGCGGGAGCGGATCGAGGTCGTGCCAGGTCAGCGGGTCGTCCGGACGGTCCAGCGAGGGCGCGCACGGGCCGGTCACCACGGGCGGCCGTCTGCCGACCGCCACCTCCGCCATGATGGTGCCGCCGACACGAAAGCCGGCACACAGATCCGCCACCTGCCGGTAGCCGGCCCGTCCGACCGGATCGCCCGCACCGGCCGCCCCCACCGCGTAGCCGGAGACCAGGGCCGCACCGGGCACGTCGTCGAGCAGCAGGTGCAGCAACGAACCGGCGGCCACCTCTCCGGGCGCCAACTCGCCGACCCTGCGCCTGAAGCCCGAGGCGGCGGGAACGCCGACCAGGCCGTCGAGACCGGGGACGTCCGGGGCGGCGGTCACCGCTGTCACCTTGCGGCCGTCGAGGAAGGCGACCTCGAGGGCGGCCCCGGCTTCGCCGATCACCGCCGTCGATCCGTCCGGAGCCGTGTACAGGTCCCGCCCCGCACCCCGCAGCAGGAGGTGCCCGAGCACGCCTTCCGGGCGGAGCATGTCGATGCTGCTGGTGCGGCGCACGGAGCCGGGTGTCCGCGGCGGTGTGCCGATCGTCGGATCATGCGTCCCATGCCGCGGGTGAACTGCCCGCTGCCCGCCGCTCACCACTGCTCCGTGCCGGGAATCCGGGCCACCGTCATCACAGTCCTTCCTTCCGGGAATCACCATCGAGCCGAACACCGAGAACCGTCCGGATCCAGAACCGTCCGGATCCGGGCCCGCGGTGCGGCACGGTGAACCTCGCCGGACGCGCTGCGGACGGCGGACCCGGATATCGGGCACCGGCCGTCCGTTCCACCGGGACGGCGGTCAGCGCGGCGCCATGCGCAGGGCGCCGTCCATGCGGATCGTCTCGCCGTTGAGGTAGTCGTGGGCAATGATCGACAGGGCCAGTTGAGCGTACTCGTCCGGCCGGGCGAGACGGCGGGGGAAAGGCACACCGGCGGCCAGATTTGCCCGGAACTCCTCGGAGACCGTGGCCAGCATCGGCGTCTCCACGATGCCCGGGGCGATCGTGCACACCCGGATGCCGTACTGCGCGAGGTCGCGGGCGGCAGGCAGGGTCAGGCCGACCACCCCGCCTTTGGAAGAGGAGTACGCCACCTGGCCGATCTGCCCCTCGAAGGCGGCGACCGAGGCGGTATTGATCACCACACCGCGCTGGCCGTTCTCGTCGGCCTCGGTCCGGGAGATCGCCTCGGCGGCGACGGCGAGAACGGTGAAGGTGCCGATCAGGTTGACCTGGACGACCTTGGCGTAGAGGTCGAGGTCATGGACGCCCTTCTTGCCGAGGACTCGCATGGAGGGGCCGATTCCGGCGCAGTTGACGACCGTACGCAGGGGTACGCCGCTTTCGGCGGCCGTCCCGACGGCCGCCCGCACCTCGTCGCCGTTGGTCACGTCGGTGGCGACATAGGTGATGCCGTCGACGACCGGAGCCTTCTCGATGCTTGTGGCGAGGTCGAGGGCGAAGACCCTCGCCCCCTGCTCCGCGAGGGCCGCCGCGGTCGCCCTGCCGAGGCCGGACGCCCCGCCGGTGACGATGGCCGCGGTGTTGTTCAGCTGCATTTCTTCTCCGTTGTCTGCGTTCTGTGTCGGGGTCCGAGCCTTCGAGTATCCGCGCGTGCCCGTTCTCCTCGGGCGGCGCCCCCGGGCCGGGCGGCGAGTGCGAGGGCGCGACAGTTCGCCGCCCGGGCCTCGTCTGCGCGGTGGGGTTCAGTCGGTGACCGTGCGTGCGGTCGCGGCGTCCGCCGTGTCCTCGGCGGGCTTGTCGTCCGGCCGGTAGCAGAGCTTCAGCAGGGCAGCGGCGCCCAGCCCTCCGAGTCCGGCGGCGGCCAGCGCCGGGCGTACGCCCCGGCCGCGGCGCCCCAGCAGGCCGTCGACCGAGTAACGGCCGTGTCCGAGGGCTGCCAGCGCCACCGCCGTCCCGCCCGCCACAGCGGTGTACTCCCAGCCGCCCTTGAAGACGAAGAAGCCCTTGCCGCGGTGGTCGGTGCGGGCGGCCACCGCCATCAGGCCGACCGCGGCGGCGGCCGGCAGCGGATTGGCCGCGCCCAGGGCGAGCCCCGCGCCGGCTGCCATCTCGGTGGCCGCGGCCACCCGTGCGTGCAGTGACGCGGGCCGCAGCCCCAGGGACTCGAACCATCCGGTGGTGCCCTCGATTCCGCCGGGGCCTTTCACCTTGTTCCAGCCGTGTGCGAAGAGCATCGGTCCCAGTACGGCGCGCAGCAGCAAGGACGCGGTGTCCAGGGCGGTGTTGTCGGCTCCGGCTCGGCGGGGCGTCGGCATGCGTCGGACTCCTTCGGAAGGGAATGGGGGGATCGGGTGCGGACTACCGCGGGGAGAGCGGCGGAAAGACGGGCGGGCGCCTTTCGGCACGGGCGGCCAGCGCCTCGGTGAGGTCGGGCCCGTCGAAGCTGGCGTCCATCCGGGTCAGGGCGCCGGCCAGCGCCTCGGTGCGGGTCCGCTCCAGGTCGGCGTAGACCTGGGCCTTGATGGCGGCCAGCGACGCCGGTGAGCAGGCGGCGGCCAGTTCCGCCGCGTGGTCGACGGCCCGGGCCAGTAGCTCCCCGGGGTCGGTGACGTGGTGGACCAGGCCGATCCGGGCGGCCTCGGTCGCGCCGACGGTCCGGCCGGACAGCAGCAGGTCCATGGCGTGCGGAGTGCCGATCACCCGGGGCAGCAGCCACGACACCCCGTACTCGGCCACCAGCCCCATCCGGGCGAAGCTGGTGCTGATCGACGCGTCCGAAGCGGCGTAGCGGATGTCGCTGCCCAGCAGGTAGGCGAATCCGATACCCGCCACCGGGCCGTTGACCGCCGCGACCACCGGCTTGCGCAGCCGCAGCGCCAGGTCCGGCAGGTCCTCCCGCGGCGGCAGGAAGCGGCGTATCTCCTCCGCACCCCCGCCCAGGACGGACAGGTCCGCGCCGGCGCAGAAGCCGCGCCCCTCACCGGTGACCACGACGGCCCGCACCGCCGGATCGGCGTCGGCCTCCCGCAGGGCCCCCGCATAGGCGCGCGCCATCCCCAGGGTCATCGCGTTGAGCACACGCGGACGGTTGAAACTGATGACGGCGACCGCCCGTTCATGACGGACCAGCACGCTGTCCCCGTCGGCCGTATGAGCCGTGCCAATGGTCATCTGCACCTTCTCCTCGGACATGGTTCTGCCGGCCCGCCGGTGAGAGCACCGCGCGTGGTGAGGGCAGGCTCGGATCGCATCCCGGTGATCTCCGGCACCGCCCCGGCACCGCGTTGCGGCCGGGCGGGCGACACGACACGTGCCGGGTCGGCGGCCGGAACCCCGGATGCGAGGGCCCCGACGGTCCTGGAGCGGTCAGCCCTTGCGGGCCTTGATCTCCTCGGTGAGCTGCGGGACGACGTCGAAGAGGTCACCGACGACGCCGTAGTCGACGAGGTCGAAGATCGGCGCCTCGGCGTCCTTGTTGACCGCCACGATCGTCTTGGACGTCTGCATGCCGGCCCGGTGCTGGATGGCGCCGGAGATGCCGTTGGCGATGTACAACTGCGGCGAGACGGACTTGCCGGTCTGGCCGACCTGGTTGGTGTGCGGGTACCAACCCGCGTCCACAGCGGCACGGGACGCACCCACCGCCGCGCCCAGGGAGTCGGCCAGCGCCTCGATCAGCCGGAAGTCCTCCGCACCGCCCACACCCCGGCCGCCGGAGACGACGATCGCGGCCTCGGTCAGCTCCGGACGCCCGGTCGACTCCCGCGGCGTACGGCCGGTCACCCTCGTCCCCGTCGCCTGCGCCGAGAAGGACACCTCCAGCAACTCCACCGCGCCCGCGGCGGGGGCGGCCTCCACCGCCGCGCTGTTGGGCTTGACCGTGATGACCGGAGTGCCCTTGGAGACGCGGGACTTGGTGGTGAACGACGCGGCGAACGCCGACTGCGTGGCCACCGGCCCCTCGTCGCCGGCCTCCAGGTCGACGGCGTCGGTGATGACGCCCGAGCCGATGCGCAGCGCCAGGCGGGCGGCGATCTCCTTGCCCTCCGCGGAGGACGGGACGAGAACGGCGGTCGGGGACACCCGCGCGACCGCCTCCTGGAGGGCGTCCACCTTGGGCACGACCAGGTAGTCGGCGTACTCGGGCGCCTCGTCGACCAGGGCCCGCGTAGCGCCGTGCTCGGCGAGCACGGGCACGGCCCCGGCGGCGCCGGAGCCCAGAGCCAGCGCGACCGGCTCACCGATACGACGGGCCAGGGTCAGCAGCTCCAGAGTGGGCTTGCGGACGGCACCGTCCACGTGGTCGACATAGACGAGAACTTCAGCCATGGGATGGATCTCCTTGCGGATGACGAATCTGAGGAACGGTCAGGCCGATGAGCCCTAGATGAACTTCTGGCTCGCGAGGAACTCAGCGAGCTGCCTGCCGCCCTCGCCCTCGTCCTTGACGATCGTGCCCGCGGAACGCGCCGGCCGCTGAGCCACGGACTCCACCACGCTCCAGGCACCCTCGAGACCGACCTCCTCCGCCTCCAGACCGAGGTCGGACAGATCCCAGGACTCCACCGGCTTCTTCTTCGCCGCCATGATGCCCTTGAAGGACGGATACCGCGCCTCACCCGACTGGTCGGTCACCGACACCACCGCCGGAAGCCGCGCCTCCAGCCGCTCGGAGGCCGCATCACCGTCGCGGCGGCCCTTGACCACACCGTCCTCGACAGAAACCTCCGACAGCAGCGTCACCTGCGGCACACCCAGACGCTCCGCCAGCAACGCCGGCACCACACCCATCGTGCCGTCCGTCGACGCCATCCCCGACACCACCAGGTCGTAACCGGCCTTCTCGATCGCCTTGGCCAGCACCAGCGAGGTACCGATCGCGTCCGTCCCGTGCAGGTCCTCGTCCTCCACATGGACCGCCTTGTCCGCACCCATCGACAACGCCTTGCGCAGCGCGTCCCTGGCATCCTCCGGACCCACCGTCAAAACAGTGACCTCGGCGTCGTCGGCACTCTCCGCGATCCGCAGCGCCTGCTCGACCGCATACTCGTCCAGCTCGGAGAGCAGCCCGTCCACATCGTCACGATCGACGGTCAGGTCATCGGCGAAATGCCGGTCGCCCGTGGCGTCGGGCACATACTTCACAGTGACAACGATCCTCAAGCTCATGGTGACTCCTCTGTCTTCGTCTCTTCCGGGCGCATCCGGGACGGCCGTGCCGCTCCCCGCGGCATCGGCCGTCGGGGCTCAGTCGCCGCAGAGCAGCCTGCGCGGCGTGCGGCGGAAGATCTGCTCCTCCTCCTCGGCGGTCAGGCCCATCTCGCGCAGCCGCGGCAGGAAATCGTCGAAGAGGTAGGTCATGGGCGCCGGCGCGCCCTTGAGGTACGGCGACTCCTTGCCGAGCCACACGGCCACCGAGTCCATGGAGATGACCAGCCGGTCGACGTGCCCGGAGCGGACCATGCCGATCGCCAGTCCGGCACGCAGCTCGTCGGGAAGGAAGACGGTCAGGCCCACCCGGTCGAAGCCGATCGTGGCACCCTGCTTGATCAACTTGAGCAGGTACGCCGGCGTGGAATGCCGGTGGTCGACGTGACCGATCAGTACCCGGCCGGGATCGGCGCCGCCTTCCTTCAGGAGTTCGAGCTGATGGTCGCCCCCCGACCCGCTGGTGTGGGTGATGACGGCGACACCGGTCTCCTTCTGGGCCCGCCCGGCAGCGCGGACCGCCGACTCCCAGACTCCGTGCCAGTTTCCGGCGGGCGTACCGACCTTGATCACTCCGGCCCGTACTCCGCTGTCGCCGATGCCTTCCACGATCTCGGAGACGAACCTCTCGGTGAGGGCGTCCTCGGTGCCCGTCTCCAGCCAGTCGGGCTCGTGGTCGACCCCGCAGTGGAACCCCGTCGCGACGATGATGTTCACTCCCGTGCGTTCGGAGACCTCGCGCAGCAGCACCGGGTCACGGCCGATCTCCGGCGTGCAGGGGTCGACGAAGGTACCGACGCCGCGCTGCTTGACGGCCTCGACGACCGCGATCGCCGTCGGCTCGATCGAGTCCCGCTGGGCCGCCTGCGCGACGGGGTCGGACGTGCCGCCGCCGGTCAGGTGCTCGTGCATCAGGACGGTTCCCAGGTCCTCGCCCTCGACGGGCCCGAGGACGCTCATGACGTGACTCATGTCGTGTTCTTCTCCGGTGTAGATGTTCGCGGCCCCTGCTTCCTGGTGGCCGCGGTCTTGTCGACAGCAGCGTCGGCGACGCCGTGCGGGGCACAGGTCCGCGCCTGCGCGTCGTTCAGGCCGCCGGCTCGGCGCGCGGCGGACCGGTGGTGGTCGGACCGTCCTCCGCCGGGTGACGCGGCCCGGCCGGCACAGAGACCTCCGTCGGGGGCGGCGGCGGGATCAAGCAGCCGCTGCCCCGGCCCGACTGCTTCGGGGGCGTCGGCCGGCGGGAGTCCGCCGGGTTCCCGGTGATGCGGATCCTCCGGCGGGTTCGGGTGCCCGCACGGGCGGCGCCGGAAATACTGCGGTCATGCCGATGCGGCCAGTCCGAGATCGACGGCCAGCCGAGCGCGGTGGTGGACCGCGTCCCCGAACAGCTCGGCGTCGCATCGCAGGCGTCTGAGGTAGAGGTGAGCCGGCTGCTCCCAGGCGAACCCCATACCACCATGCACCTGAACGCACGCCTCGGCGGCCTCGGGGCAGTGGGCGCTGGTGTACGCCTTGGCGACGCGGGCCAGCCGCGAGGCGTCCTGGTCCTGCGACGCGAGGGCCGCGCACGCCGCTCTGGCGATCGCGCCAGCTCCCTCGGCGGTGCGGTACATGTCGACGCAGAGCCTCTGCACGGCCTGGGTCGATCCGATCCTGACCCCGAACTGCGTGCGTACCGAGGCGTGGTCGACGGCCAGGCGGGTGGCCTGCCGCGCCGCTCCGGCCATCTCCGCGGCGAGCGCGGCGTGGGCCAGGTCGCGCAGCGCCTCGGTGTGGGGTGCGAAGTCGGGATGCAGCACCCGGGCCGGAGCGTCGGTCAGTACGACGTCGGCACAGGATCTGGTCAGGTCGAGCAACGCGACCGCGGACCGCGCGACCTGCGGTGCGTCGAGGTCGACCGCGAGGAGGGCCTGACGGCCGTCGACCTGCGCGACCACGAGGAGCAGATCGGCCAGGTCGGCGTCGAGCACCGGCCCCACATGCCCCGAGACGGCCCGGCCGCCCTCGGTCCCCGATACGGTGACGGCCGCAAGCGCCGTATCTCCGTCGGGCCGGGCGGAGAACGCGACGGCCGCCAGGAGATCGCCGGCCGCCATCGCGGCCAGTCGGCTCTCGGCCTCCGCCGAACCCTCGCACGCCAGGAGCGCCGTGGCTGCGAGCACCCCCGACACGAGGAAGGGGGAACGGCACTGTGCCGCGCCGAGTTCTTCCAGGACCACGGCCGCGACGGTCAGGTCGCCGCCCTGGCCGCCCAGCCGCTCGGGTACGAGCAGGCCCGCGGCCCCCAGCTGGTCCGACATCCGCTTCCAGAGCTCTCGCGTCCCGGCAGCCGCCCAGGCGGTGTCGGAGTGCGCGAGGTCCGTCGGTGCCGCTCCGCTCAGGAACGACCGGACCGCGACGGCGTACTCGTCGAGCTCATCGGTGAGATCGGTCATGGGCAAAGCCGCCCTTTCTGCTTGCCCCGGCGGGCCGGCCGCTCATCGCGGGAGCCCCAGCACGCGCTGGGCCACCACGGTGGTCAGGATCTCGGTGGTGCCCCCGGCGATGGTGGCCGCCCGCTCGGTGAGGTACCGGTGCGCCCGCGGGTTGCCGGTCCCTGCGACGCCGTCCAGTCCGGCGAGGGTGATGGCCGTGTCGGCCAGGCGCTGCGACAGCAGACTCCACTCGATCTTGATGATGGACTGCTCCGGCCCCGGCCGGCCCGTGGTCCTGATCGACTCCAGCGAGCGGCGGCCGAGTGCGCCCAGGACCCGGCTCTCGACGTAGCGCTTGACGAGTTCGTCGGCTCTGACGGCGTCGAGCGGCTGCCGTCCGGGGCCGGGGCGCCACGCCCGGATCACCTCCTCGACCTCGCGTTCCAGCTGGGAGGCGTAGTTGACCAGTCCGGCCCGTTCATGGCCGAGGGTGGTCATCGTGACGTTCCAGCCCTGGTTCAGCGGTCCGAGCAGGGCGTCGCGCGGCACTCGGACGCCGCTGAAGTAGATCTCGGCGAACTCGGCTTCGCCGTTGATCTGGCGGATCGGCCGGCGTTCGACGCCTTCGGCGGTCAGCGGTACCAGGAGCACCGAGATGCCCTGGTGCTTCCCGACCGTCCGGTCGGTGCGGACCAGCAGTTGGATGTGGTCGGCGCGCATCCCGTGCGAGGTCCAGATCTTCTGGCCGTCGATCACGAACTCGTCGCCGTGGAGCTCCGCCCGGGTCTGCAGCGCGGCCAGGTCGGAGCCCGCGTCGGGTTCGCTGAAGCCCTGGCACCAGATCTCCGTGCCGTCCAGGATCTTCGGCAGGTGCGCCTGCTGGGCGGCGTTGCCCCACTGCACCAGGGTGGGCCCGACGTTGAGCACGCCGAAGACGCCCGCGATCCCGGGAGCGCCGGACGCGGCCAGCACCTCGGCGCATTCGAGCGACGTCGCCACGTCGAGCCCGCGTCCGCCGTGTTCCACGGGCCAGCTCGGCGCGACCCACCGCTCGGTGTTCAACAGTCGCTGCCAGGCCAGCTTCGCCTCGAAACCGGTGTCGTCACCCCAGCGGGAGCGGTGCTGGGGAAGGGCGCGCCGCAGGAAGGCGGCGAGCTCGTCGGCGGGCGTGGTCATGCTTCCCCTCGCTTGACGAAGGTCAGGACCTCCACCAGTACGTCGTCGGTGTCGAACCACAGCGCCGCGTGGGCGGTGAGGGATCCGAACTCGAAGAACTCGGGAGGGCTGACGGGTCGGCCGCCCAGGTCCATGGCGCGCCGGTAGGACGCCTCGACCTCCTTGTCGAAGAAGGCCAGCCGGCGGAACCCGACGGTGTCGGCACGGCGCTGCGGTGCCGCACCCGTGCGGCGGTCGTCGAACATGCGCACCGTGATGGTGAAGGCGGCACCGGCTGCCGGTACGTCGAGATCCACCGAGCGGTACGGCGCTCCGGCGCCGTCCCTGACCTCGGTGACCGGACCCGCGGTCAGCCCGAGCCCTTCGGCGTAGGACCGGACCGACGCGTCGAGGTCGACGACGTCGACGACGGCTCCGGCCAGGAGCACCCGGTCACCGGCTCGTACCCGTACCCAGCCCCCTTCCGGGCTGCGCACCAGCAGCTGCGAAGGGTCCTCGGCGGGGAGCACCAGGTGGCCCGCCTGCTCGGCCCGCCGGCGAACGGCCGCCGGGTCCGGCACGGTGACCACGAGTTCGGCGATGCCGGCCAGTCGTTCGCCCTCGGCGACGGCGGGGTCGCACGGGGTGTCGGGGAGGCGCCACTCGATCAGTTCGATCGACGCCTCGGCCCTGCCCGGGGACAGCACCGCCACCCGGTTGGAGTGCGGCGGCTTCAGCCCGACAAGGGCGCCGGTGTCCTGGCGCTCGGGGAACACCTTGGCCACCGGCAGTCCGATGACGTCGGCGTAGAACGGCAGCGACGCGTCCCGGTCGGCGCAGTTGACGTTGACGTGGGAGAAGCCGGTGACGGTCATGCCGGCACCTCCGTCCCGCGCTCGGCCGCTGTGCCGCCGGGGATCGGGACGCCGCCTCGGGAGAGCAGGGTTCGGCGGAGGGTGGCGCGGTGGACCGCTTCGTTGCCCCACTGGGCGCCGAGGGTCATCGCGCGCTTGAACCAGTGCTGGAGGTCGTACTCCCAGGTGTAGCCGATCGCGCCGTGCAGCTGCAGGCCGACCCGGCCGGCCGCCGTGGCGGCATGGGCGGCGGCCGCCTTGGCGTGCGCCACGGTGCGGGTCGCCGTGCCGACTCCGTTCTCCAGCTCCCAGGCCGCGGCGTCGACGACCGGCGCCGCGAAGGTGGCGAGGAGCGCGGCGTCGACCAGGGCGTGCTGGACGGCCTGGTACCCGCCGATCACACGGCCGAACTGCTCGCGCTGGGCGACGTAGTCGCGGGTGAGGTCGATGAGTTTGGCGGTCACCCCGTTCAGGGCGGCCGCGGTGGCCAGTGCCCCGGCGTTCCGGGCCACGGCGCGCGGGTCGGCGGCCGCCGGGGCCTCGAAGACGGTGGACAGGCCGGAGCGCTCGCGCAGCCGGTGGCACGGCAGCGCGGTGTCGAGCGTGGGGAGGGGGACGAAGGCGTGGCCCGGGGTGACCGCCACCACGCGGTCCTTCTCGGGCACCAGCACCAGGTCGAGCGACGAGGCGTCCGCGACGAGTCCCGATTCGTCGACCACACCGACCGTGACCGAGCCTTCGCCGATCTTCTCCAGCAGGTCGGCGGCCTCGGTGCCACCGGCGGCGCGCAGCACGGCGGGCGCCACGCAGACCGTGTCCACGAAGGGACCGGGGACGGCGGCGCGGCCGATCTCGCGGAGCAGCCCGGCCGCCGCGTTCCACCCGAGGCCCAGGCCACCGCTCGTCTCGGGCACGAGCGTGCCGAACAGCCCTTGCTCCGCCAGGGTCGACCACAGTCCTTCGCGCAGCTGCGCGAAGGACTCGGTCTCCCGCAGGTGGTCGACGGAGAACTCGCGCGCCAGCACCTGGGCCACCGCGTCCGCCATCTCCCGATGGTCGGGGTCGGGGTAGAAGTCCATCAGTAGCTCCTCGGCAGTCCGTGCGCGCGCTGCGCCAACAGGTTTCGTTGGATTTCGTTGGTCCCGCCCCAGATCGTCCCTGGAAGCGCGGTGACGTAGGCCTCCAGCCACCTGCTCAGACGCTGGTCCGAGGCCGGGGTGGAGGTGGCGTGGAGGATGTCGAGCGCGAGCCCGCTGAGCTTGGTGTCCAGCTCGGACCAGAACAGCTTGTCATAGCTGGATTCCACGCCCAGGGACTCTCCGTGCAGGACCCGTGCCGTGCTCGACAGGACCCGGTAGCGGAAGGCCTGTGCGTCCTGCCAGCACTGGACGGCCCGGTCGGCCAGGTCGGGGTAGGAGGCCGCGAACTCCGCGTCGACGAGTTCGAGCAGCCGGTCGGCCGCGCTGACGAAGCGGCCCGGGCTGCGCAGGGCGAAGCCCCGCTCGGACCCGGTCGTGGCCATGGCGACCCGCCAGCCCTCCCCCACCGCGCCGAGCACCTGGTCGGCGGGCACGAAGACGTCCTCGAACCGGATCTCGCCGAAGCTGGCGTGCCCGTCCATACGGCGGATCGGCGTGACGGTGATGCCGGCGGACGACAGCGGGAAGAGCAGGTAGGTCAGGCCCTTGTGGCGCTGTCCCGGTTCTCCGGTGCGGAACAGTCCGAAGCCCCAGTCCGCGGACGGCGAGTGAGAGCTCCAGATCTTGTGCCCGTTGAGCCGGAATCCGCCGGGCACCGCCTCGGCCCGCGAGGTCAGGGAGGCCAGGTCGCTGCCGGACTGGGGCTCGGACCATGCCTGCGCCCAGATCACCTCGCCCTTGGCCATCGGCAGCAGGATGTCCTTCTTCTGCTGCTCGGTGCCGTACTCCATCACGGTGGGCGCGAGCAGCGAGATCCCGTTCTGGGACAGCCTGTAGGGGCCGCCCAGCTTGTGGTAGGCGTCCTCGAAGAGCAGCCACTCCATGATGGTGGCTTCCCGCCCGCCGTACTCCTTCGGCCAGGTCAGCACGGACCATCCGGCCTCGTGGAGCCGGCGGTCCCAGGCCCGGCTGCACGCCACCGCCTCGGCGTCTCCCGGGGGCGCGTAGCTTCCCTGCGGGATGTTCTCGGACAGCCACGCATGGGCTTCCTCGTAGAAGCTCCGCTCGGCACCGGTCAGATTCAGGTCCATCTCAGCTGTCCTTCGCCGCCGCAGTCATCGAGGCGCGCACCTTGGCGGGGATTCCCGCCGGGTCCATCGGCTCGCCGAACATCAGCATGTTGTGGGTGTGAGCCAGCTGGTGCAGCCCGAAGGCGGTCTGCATGGCGTTCCACTGGCCCTGCGCGTCCACCGCCGCGTTGATCGCCTGCTTCACCAGTTTCACCGCGAGCTGCGGCTTGCTCGCGATCTTCTCGGCCAGTCGCTGGGTGAAGGCCTCCAGTTCATCGGCCGGGACCACGTGGTTCACCATGCCGGCTGCCTCGGCCTGCCGGGCCGTCCACGACTCCGCGGTCATCAGGAGTTCCTTGGCCTTGCGCGGGCCCAGCTCCCAGGGGTGGGCCAGCCACTCCACGCCACCGACGCCGAAGTCGACCACCGGGTCGAGGAAGAACGCGTCCTCCGCCGCGACGATCAGGTCGCAGACCCAGGCGAGCATGAGGCCGCCGCCGATGCACTTGCCCTGCACCGCGGCGATGGTCGGCTTGGCGAAGTCCCGCCAGCGCTTGCACATGTCGAAGTAGATCTCGTGCTCCCGGGCCAGCCTGCCCTCGGCGCCCGGCGCCTCCCAGCCGGCCCAGGTGCTGACGCAGTGCCCGGGCTCGTCGTACCGTGCGGGGTCGCTGATGTCGTGGCCCGCGGAGAAGTGAGGCCCGTCGGCGGCAAGCACCACGACCTTGACCTCCCGGTCCTGAGCTGCGCGGTCGAACGCCTCGTTGAGCTCGTAGGTCATCGGGACGCTCTGGGCGTTCCTCTTCCGGACGCGGTCCATGACGATCCAGGCGACGCCGCCCCTGACCTCGTAACGGACTGTCCGATCCGGCCTTTCCATCCCAACTCCTCCTCCATGTTACATGCAACATGCAATCTAGCAGGAGGGAGAGGTTCCGTCACCTCCCCACATCCCTCCAGCTGCCACGCCATACGCCCATGCGCAAGGAAGATGCTGTGCTACTTTTCCAGCATGCTACATGTAACTCGGCCTCAGTTGCCCTCCGATTCGGCGTGGGCGGATCTGCTGCCGTCCGCGACAGCGAGCGACCTGCTGCGCGCCGCGGTCACGCGCGCGCCCGGAAAGCTCGCGGTGGTCGACGACCGGCAAGCGGTCACCTATGCGGAGCTCGCAGCCATGGTGCGGAGCTGGGTGGCCCTGCTCCGCACCCGCGGTGTGGCGCCGGGTGACACGGTGGCCTGGCAGCTCCCCAACTGCGTGGAAGCCGTGGCGCTGTTCTTCGCGACGCGGGAGATCGGGGCCGTCACCGTGCCGGTGGTCCCCATCTTCCGGCGCTCCGAGGTGTCCTTCATCTGCGCCCAGACCAAGGCGCGCGTCCTGGTCGTGCCGCGGGACACCGGTGAGGGATTCGCCTTCGAGGCGATGGCCGACGAGGTGGCCGCCTCCCTGGACCGCCCGGACGCCGTCCTCCCGGTGTCCGTCGGTGACCGGGCGGCGGTGCACGCCGCCGGATCCGGGAACCCGCCGCACCGGCCGGCGCGCCGGGACGAGATCGCCGCGGTGGTGTACACCTCGGGAACGGAGTCACGCCCGAAGGGCGCGCTGCACTCCGAGGCCGCGCTGCTCTACGAGGCCGCGTCCATGCGGGAGGTCCTCGGCCTCACCCCGGACGACGTCTTCTTCATGCCGTCGCCGCTCTCCCACATCACCGGACTGCTCAACGGTGTCGTCACCCCGCTCACCATGGGGTGCACGGTCGTGCTGCAGACGCGCTGGCGCGCCGAGGCCGCCGTGGAGCTGATCGAGCGGTTCGGGTGCACCTACTCGGTGCTGGCCACACCCTTCCTCCAGCAGATGTTCGCGCTGCCCGACGCGCGGCACCGGCTCCGCAGCTTCCGCATGGTCCGGTGCGGCGGCGCCGACATACCGGCGACCCTGATGCGGGCGGCCGCCGAAGTGGGTGTGAAGGTGCTGCGCGTCTACGGGCTGTCGGAGGTACCGACCGTCACCTGCACCCGGCCGGACGACACCGACGCCGGCGCGGCGGCAAGCGACGGATCCCCCCTGCCGCACATCGCCCTGCGGATCGTCGACGACAACGGCGCCGACGTGCCGGCAGGGGTGTCAGGGCACGTACTCGCGGCCGGCCCGGAGATGTTCCTCGGCTATGCGGACCCGTCCCTCAACGAGGGGTCCTTCACGCCCGACGGACTCTTCCGCACCGGAGACCTCGGCGCGTTCGACGAGGCCGGACGCCTGCGCATCACCGGCCGGGCCAAGGACATCATCGTCCGGGGCGGGGAGAACATCAGCGCCCTGGAGGTCGAGGAGGTCCTGCGGGAGCACCCCGGTATCGCGGACGTGGCGGTCGTCGGCGTACCCGACCCCGTGATGGGTCAGCGCGCCTGCGCCTTCGTCGTCTCCAGGGGCCCGCGGATCGACAGCGCCGCACTGCGGGACTTCGTCGTGTCCGCGGGCCTGGCGATACAGAAGGCGCCGGAACACCTCGTCCTCACGGACGAGCTGCCCCGGACGGCGGCGGGCAAGGTGATCAAGACCGCCCTGCGTGACCGGTTCGTACCGCCGCGGGGCTGACTCCGGCAGCCCCGGTGCCGCTCACGCGGCTATTCACCGTGGTGCTCGTAGAAGTCCAGAATGGCACGGACGTGGACCCGCGCGGCCTTCTCGGCGCGGCGCCCGTCGCCCGACAGAATCCCGTCCATGATCGCCCGGTGTGCCTCGACCACATGGTCGAGGGCACCCTCTTCCGCGGACATCTTGGCCGTCAGCAGCGTGACCTGCGACCGGAGGCGGGCGAGCTCCTCGGTGATCCTGCGGTTCCTCGAACCGGCGATGAACACCTCGTGGAAACGGCGGTCGTGTTCGAGGTGTCCGGAGACGTCCGAGGCCGCGACCGAGTTCGCGTGGGCGTCGAAGGCCGCGCGGAGGTCGTCCTTCTCGGCGTCGCTCATGCGCTGGGCGGCAAGTCGGGCCGCCATGCCCTCGAGGCCCTCACGGTACTCGAAGAGTTCCACGAGATCGGCGGGCTTGCCGGACAGCACCACCGCTCCGCGGCGCGGTGTGACGGACACCAGGCCCTCGGCCTGCAGCAGGAACAGGGCCTCACGCGCGGGGGTCCGGCTCACCTGCAGCTGCCGGGAGAGCTCCGGGACGCTCAGCCGCGACCCCGGCGCCAGCTTTCCGGCGAGGATGGCGTCACGGATCGTCGTGGCGACCCGATCGTGGAGCCGCTCCCCACCGTTGATCGGGGGCAAGCCAAGCGCCGGCTCGGTCGACTCGCTCAATGCCACACCTTCTCATTCGTCGGCTTGTCAAGATGTTACATAAAAAATGTTCTGCCATGGACACGGAGCCCGCCGCCGCAATCCTTCCAGAACGGGGTCCGCCGCGGGCGGCGACCGCGGCCCCCTCGCCGCCGACGTCACGGCGCCCAGGGTCGTGGAGCAGCACCCGTAGCCGCCCGCACCTCCCCCTGCGGGCAACCGGGCGGGAGAGATACGGGCGGCAAGGAGGGGCGAGCCGGAACTCGGTCGGTCCCGAGCAGATCACCGGCCCACGAAGACCGGGGGCCGCTTCTCCGCGAACGCTCGCGGCCCTTCCGCGGCGTCCTCGCTCAGCATCACCGCGGCCACCTCGCGCCCGGTCCTTTCCCAGTGCTCGCGGTCCGCGGGCCGGTCGCTGCCCTCGATGCCCAGGGCGATCCGCTTGGCCGCCCGGACGGCGAGCGGCGCGTTGCGGGCGATCCGGCCGGCGAGCGCCTGCGCCGCCGTGAGGGTCTCGCGGTCCGCGACGACTTCGTTGACCAGGCCCATCGCCTGTGCTCGGCCGGAGGTGATCGGCTCACCGGTCATCAGCATCTGCAGCGCGACCCGGCCAGGAAGCTGCTGGACGAGGCGGAAAGCACCGCCGGCGCCGGCGACCATGCCCCGCTGCACCTCGGGCAGGCCGAACACCGCCGACTCTCCCGCCACGATCAGGTCGCAGGCGAGCGCGATCTCGGCGCCCCCGCCGAGCGCCGCGCCGTTGACCGCGGCGATCACCGGCACGCTCACCACCTGACCGACCAGGCCGGCCAGCCCCCATGTCTGCCACGGCTCACCAGCCGGGATGACGTCCTCGCCCGCCGCGAGGGCCTTCAGGTCGGCTCCCGCGGAGAACGCCGCGTCCCCGGCGCCCGTCAGTACGACCGCGCGCACGTCGTTCGACGCGTCTGCGGCGGCGAGCGCCGTGCCCACGCCCCGGCACACGGCCTGGTTGATCGCGTTGCGCTGCCGGGGGCGGTTGATCGTGACAGTCAGTACGTGGCCGTCGAGGGACGTGCACACCTGCCCGTCGGAGACGGCGGCGACGGAGGCGATGTCGAAGGTCGTCGGATCAGGCATTGCGTGGTGGCTTCCTTCTGGTTCAAGCGTCGAACGGGCAGGGCGGGGCGGGCGATCCGCGATTCCGTGATCCGGGCGGAGCATGTCGGCCACGGCTATTTGACGCCGAACCTCTGCGCACCGTCGATGCGGATCACCTCACCGTTGAGGTAGTCGTTCTCCGCGATCGCCACCGCGAGGCGGGCGTACTCGTCGGTGCGCCCCATCCTGCGCGGGTTGGGGACGGCGGGTCCGAAGCGGGCCTCGGCCTCCTCCTCGGTCATGCCGTAGGCCGGGGTGAAGAAAGTGCCCGGCGCGATGCACATGACCCGGATGCCCAGCGGGGCCAGGTCGCGCGCGGCGGTCAGATTGAGGCCGATGACACCGCCCTTGGCGGCCGCGTAGTCGGACTGGCCCGCCTGCCCCTCGTACCCCGCGATGCTGGCGGTGGTGATCACGACCCCTCGTTGCCCCGACTCCAGCGGCTCGTTCCTCGCCATCGACTCGGCGGCCAGGCTGAGGACGCGGTACGTACCGGTGAGGAACACGCTCACGGTGCGCTCGAACGCGCCGGCGGGGCAGGCGGCACCGGCGCGGTCGACGATCCGCCGCCCCGCCACGGGCCCGCCGTGGACGACCACCGCGACGCGGAGCGGTCCGAGGTCCTCCGCCGCCGCGATCACCGCCCGCACGGAGTCGTCATCGGTGACGTCGGTGCGCACGAAACGCACCGCGTCGCCGAGTTCGTCGGCCAGTGCCTCGCCCTTGGCCTCGTCGAGATCGGCGACCACGACACGGGCTCCCCGCTCCACCAGCCGGGTGACCGTGGCCGAGCCGAAGCCGCCACCGCCTCCGGTGACCAGCGCGACAGAACCGCTCAGTTCCATGGAATGTGTCTCTTTCCGGATTGTGGGGGTCAGACGGCTTCGATGACGACGGCGCCGGCCTGGCCGCCGCCGGCGCACATCGCCGCCACGGCGATCCCGGAGCCGGCACGCCGCAGGTGGTGGGTCAGCGTCGTCAGCATGCGCGCTCCGGAGGCCCCGACGGGGTGGCCGAGGCTGCATCCGCTTCCGTAGGGGTTGACCTTCTCCTCATCGAGGCCGAGCACGCGGCAGGCGGCGACGGGGACCGAGGCGAACGCCTCGTTGATCTCCCAGACCGCCACGTCCCGGGCCGTGATCCCCGCCCTGGCCAGGACCCGCGGGATCACCTCCACCGCCGCCATCCCGGTCCGGCCCGGGTCGGTTCCCGCGCTTGCCCACGCGCGGATCACCGCAAGCGGTTCGAGGCCGTGCTCGGCGGCGAAGGCGTCACTGACCACGGTCAGGGCGGCCGCCGCGTCGTTGACGCCGCTGGCGTTGCCCGCGGTGATGGAGAAGTCCGCGATCTCCGGATGCAGTGGCTTCAGGCCGGCGAGACCGGCCAGATCGGTGTCTCGGCGCGGATGCTCGTCGGAGGCGAACTCGACGACCGATCCGTCCGCGCGGGTCACCTTCAGCGGGGCGATCTCGTCGGCGAACACCCCCGCGTCGATCGCCCGCACCGCCCGCCGGTGGGAGCGGAGCGCCCACTCGTCCATCTCCCGGCGGGTGATACCCACCTCGACGGCGGTACTCCACCCCACGGACAGGGACACGTCGTCGGTCGCGTGCTCGGTGTACGGGAAGGTCGGCGGCATCCGGTACGGGTCCAGATCCGAATCCGGCAGTACCGGCCAGGTCAGCTTCGGCGCGGTCGAGGACGACTGCACGCCCCCGGCAACGACCGCCCGGTCCATACCGGACCGAATGCCGGCCGCGGCCGCGGCGACGGCCGACAGGCCGCCGGCACAGTGCCGGTTCACCGCCATCCCGGGAGCCGACCGCAGCCCCGCGGCCACCGCGGCGTAACGGGCCAGGTCGCCCCCTCCGTAGAGCGCCTCGGCCAGGATCACGTCGTCGACCAGTTCCGGGGCCACACCCGCGCGGCGTACGGCTTCCCGCACCACGTGCGTGGCCAGCCGCTCACCCGACGTGGCCGCCAGGGTCCCCTTGCGCGCGGTACCGATCGGGGTGCGTACGGCGCTGACGATCACGGCATCAGGCATTGGGACTCTCCCCAGGAGATGGGACGGGGTCGGTGGGGAACGCGGCGTCAGTCACGTGGGACGCCGTTGGACGCGGGACCGGCGAGTGAGGACGGGTACCCGCCGCCACCGTAGAGCCGGTCCAGTTCGCGGTAGTCGGTGGCGCCGTCGGCCTTGGGCAGCGACTCGGCGAACTCGACGTGCCGCGGCCGCTTGAAGGGCGCGATGTGGGCCAGGCAGTGCCTGTCCACGGCCTCGGCGTCGACCCCGCTGTCCGGAGCGGCGACGATCACGGCCTTGACCGCCTGCATCAGGCGCGGGTCGGGCACACCGATGATGGCCACGTCCTGGACGCCGTGCAGACCGCGGATACAGCTCTCGACCTCGGCCGGGTAGATGTTCTCGTTGCCCGACTTGATCATCTGGCGCTTGGGCCCTATGAAGGTGATCGAACCGTCCTCCTCGCGGCGGCCGAGATCGCCGGTGAGACGGAAGCCGCGAGCGGTCCTCTGCTCCGCTCCACGGTAGCCGCTCATGACCACCGGGCCGCGGACCGCGATCTCGCCGACCTCGCCGACTCCCGCCTCACCTCCCTCGATGTCGATGATCCTCACCTGGGCCAGCGGTGAACTGCGGCCACCACGCCCTCGGGGATCCGGGCCCATCGCGGCGAAGGTGACCAGGCCGCTGGTCTCGGTCTGGCCGTAGCCGCCCCAGGCGCGCGCGAACGGACTCGTGTCCTGCCGGGCGTGGTCGAACCAGCCGTCAGGACCGATCGCCGAGCGCAGGCTCGACAGGTCGTAGCGCCGGTCGGCGTTCACCTCGAGGATCTGGGTCTGGGTCAGTCCGAAGAGATAGGCGAGCGTGCACCTCTCCCGCTCGACGAGCCGGCAGATCTCCTCCGCGTCGACGCGCCGCACGAACACGTTCACGCCGCCGAACAGCAGGACGGGCAGCATCTCCATGTAGATGCCCATGTGGAACAACGGGCCCGACACCAGGAAAACGTCCTCGTGCGTGACCTCCCGCACATAGGCGTTGACCAGGGCCTGCAGGATGAGGTTCTCGCTGGTCAGCAGGGCGGCGCGCGGCTTGCCCTCGAAGGCCGCGGTGAAGATGCCCAGCAGGGGCGCCGCAGGACTGATCGCAGCCTCGGCGTCGACCGGTGAGCCGGCCTCCACCAGCGCCTCGTAGGCCCTGCCGCTGTCCTGATCGTGGCAGAACCAGTTGTCCCTGGTGGCGAGCCGGTCGCGAACGGCCTGGGTCGCCTCGTGGATCTCTTCGAGCTGGTAGAAGACCACGGCGGGGTCCAGGTCGAGCTCGATCGCGGTCAGTTCGGCCGCGCTCAGCCGCCAGTTCACCGGGTAGAGCACGGCCCCGAGCTTCGACGCCGCCACGAGCAGTTCCAGGACGCGGACGCTGTTCTGTCCCAGCCAGAGGATCGCGTCCCCCTCGCGCACACCCAGGTCGGCCAGTGCGTTGGCCAGTCGGGTCGTACGGCGGTCCAGCTCGGGGTAGTCGCTGCGGCGCTCGCCGTCGACAGTGGCGAGTCGGTGCGGGAAGCGCCTGCCGTGCTCCCGGACGACATCCGCCAGGGTCAGCCAGGAAGTCGTCACCTGCTGCCTCCTTCTTCCCGTTCCGGACCGGGCGTCTCCACGAGCCGCAGACCCGCTCGGCCGCACCGGCACGGCTCGGACACCAGCGCGCCGCGGATGTCGGTGCGCACCGCGGCCTCGCGCGCGTTCCTGGTGTCGGCCGGCGCGACCGTGACGCGGCCGTCCGGGTCGGCCGTGTAGGCCCACACGGAGGTGTCGAGGTGGAGTCCGTCGTGCTCGTCGCACTCCATCGCGACGGTCGGCCCGACGAACTCCATCCGCCGTGTGCGGACACCCAGGTCCGTCAGCCGTTCGACCGCGCTCGCCCTGGCGACCACGACGGTCCCGGAGGAGAGCAGCGAGGTCAGCTCGACCTCGAGGTTGTCCAGGATCTCCGCGCCCAGGCCGATCACGGCGGCCACCGGCAGATGCTCCAGGTAGACCGCGAGGCGGTTGGCGTCGAACGGCGTGGCCTCCGTGTGGCAGGCCACCAGGCCCATGGCCTGTGCCGCTCTTTCGAGGGCGGCGAACTGCACGACCTCGCAGAAGCGCGAGACGAAGCAGACCACGTTCCCGGCGCTGAGGCCGAGGCCTGCCAGCACCTCGGTGGCGGCCGGGATCGCCGCGGTGGCGGTCCGCTCGCTGAGCGGGAACCACTCGGCCTTGTCGTCGGCCCAGACCCGGCCGACGATCGAGTAGCCCGACCCGACCGTCTGGACGGTCTTGGCGACGGGTTCGTTCTCGAATACTGACGTGCTCATGCGTGGACAACCCTCGGGATCTTGTGCGGCGGACCGAGTCTCAGCAGGCGCTCATCGGGCACGACCTCGACGGCGCAGGGAACTCCCAGCTCAGCGGTGATGCGACGCTCGATCTCCGCGGCGACGGCGGGGAACCGCTCCTCGGGCCCGCTCGACCCAACCCTCAGGTTCAGCTCGTCCATGGTGGGTGAGGCGCGCACGATCTGGAACAGGCCGCGCTCGGTGTCCCGGCACGCTTCGACGGCTCCCCAGACCGAGATCGGCAGGATGTGCCTGCCCGCGACGACGACGCCGTCCTTCGCACGCCCCATCGGCTTGACGCGGACGTGGGTCCGGCCGCAGCGACAGGTCCCGCGGTCGACGGTGGCGATGTCGCCGGTGCGGAAGCGCACCAGGGCCGTGGCCGGGTCCGAGATGGAGGTGACCACCATCTCACCGTGGGTGGCGTCCTCCGGGAGGAGCTCCCCGGTCGCCGGGTCCAGCAGTTCCAGCAGGGCGAGGTCCTCCCACAGGTGCATGCCCTGGTGCTCGGAGCACTCCATGGTCGGGCAGATGTCCCCGACGCTCGACATCTCGAAGAGCTCGACACCCCAGGACTCGACCAGGGACCTCGTGCGGTCGCTGAGCGGTTCGCCCCCGAAGACCGCGCTGCGGCAGCTGGCGAACACGGTCCGCGGATCCAGTGCCTGCGAGCGGCAGTACTCGTCGATGCCGTTGATCAGGGGAGCGCTGAGCAGGAAGAGCCCGGTCGCCTGGAAGCGCTGCACGGCCTCGACGATCGACGGCACCTCCAGCGGGCTGTGGTCGACGTAGATCGGGACGCACCCGAAGTCGAGGGAGCCGTCGGCGAAGTGCCCGCCGCGGAAGACGAACAGCGGGCGTACGACGTGCTCGCCGGGCCGGACACCGATCATCCACATGTCGCGCGCCTGCCCCCAGCGCGTCGGGTTCTGGTCCAGGTAGGGCAGCGGCGTGGGACGGCCGGTGGTCCCCGACGTCGTCCCGACGACCGTCAGCTCTTCCGCGGGCCTGGTCAGGAGGCCGCCGAACGGATCCTGCCGGCGGTGCCGGTAGCTGCGGATGTCGTCCTGGTCCATCACCGGGACGAGGGTGCGGTAATCGTCGATCGAAGTGATGTCGGCGGGTGTGACGCCCGCCGCCTGCCACTTCTCACGGACGAGGCCCGACATCTCGTAGACACGGGACACCATGTCTGCGATCCGGCGTTCCTGGAACCGCCGGAGCTCTTGTCTCGGCAGCGTCTCGATGGATTCGTCCCAGAACGGGCTGCCGGAGTCGGGGACCACGTCCGCACCTCCGGTGGCGCCGTTCGCAGGGGCCTGTAGGGAACTCACAGGCAGAGACCTCCTCATTGAGTCTCGAATAGACTGCACATTACATGCAACATCCAGAGTGGACAACGCATCATCCGGGAGCCTCGCCCCCGACCGACCCCGGCTCGGCACCGGGAAGACCGGCGGATCACCAGAACCGGCTCTCCCGGCCTTGCCCCGCGGGTCGGGTTCCGCGACATCCGGGCGATCCGCGTCAGGTGCTGCGGGCATGCGAGACGGTTGCGGCTCCGCAGGGTCCCGGGCGCCTTCGCCGGACCGCGGCAGCGCTGCCGCTCGCCCTCGTGTCCAGTGTGCAACTTCGGCTCCGTCCCTGCCTGCGGCCGTCCCGGACCACCTCGCTCGCGCATATTACACACAACATGTAAGTCTGCCCTGCCCTGTGTCGGTGCGGTGCCGGTACCGCGCGCTCCGCACTCCGGATCGAGCACCCCCGGCAGGCGTCGATCGCCCCGTCGAACCCCGGGCCACCGCCCGGTTCGACCGCAGGGGCGGTACCCGTAAGGTGGTGACACCGAGGTGGGGCGGAAGGAACGCCGTCGACGAAGTGGGGGATCCGTGGACCAGGCCACCAGGACAGCGGAACCCGCACCCTCCGGCGATGACAGCCCGCGTTCCCCCGGGCGAGGCGGACGCCCCCGGTCCACCTCCCGGAGCGACCTGGAGCGGATCGGCTTCCAGCTCTTCGCACGCCAGGGCTTCGACGAGACCACCGTGGACGACATCGCGGCGGCGGCGGGCATCGGCCGACGGACCTTCTTCCGGTACTTCTCCTCCAAGAACGATCTGGTGTGGGGCGACTTCGAGGAGCATCTCGCTGAGCTGCGCGCCCTGCTGGAGGCAGCGGATCGAGACGCCTCCGTGATGGACGCGCTGCGGGAGGCCGTCGTCGCGTTCAACCGCTTCGATCCGGCGGTCGTGCCGTGGCACCGGCAGCGCATGGAACTGATCCTCAGCGTGCCGACGCTCCAGGCGGACGCCGCCGTGCGCTACACGGCCTGGCGGACCATCGTCACGGACTTCGTCGCGGAACGTTCCGGACGCGCCCCCGACGATCTGTTGCCGCGTCTGGTCGGTTACACCGCGCTGGCGGCGGCGATGACCGCCTACGAACACTGGCTGGCCGACGACAGCCAGTCCCTGACCCTGCTGATCGACTCGACCTTCCGGCGACTCGCCCAGGGGCTGATCCCGGACGGTCCGGTCCCGCCGGGCCAGGAAAGCCGCTGACCGCGCGCCCTCCCCTCGACGGTCCGGCTGCGGACACGGGTGTCCGCACGCAGTGGACGCCCCCGACAGCGCCCTGCGGGCGGACGACCCTGCTCTCGAACCACGCCCCGGGGAGCCCCCAGGGCTCCCCACGCCCTAGGCGAGGTCGCGCCGCATCGCGTCGGCGACGAGCTCGCCGATCTGGACGGCGGTGGCGGCCGGACCGCGCAGCGGGGCGTCGGGCAGGATCGAGGTGTCGGCGACCCGGAGCGCCGCGATGCCGTGGACTCGGCCGTACTGGTCGACGGCGGCCCCGCGCGGGTCGTCGTCGGGTCCCATCGGGACGGTGCCGCAGGTGTGCTGGGCCGTGCCCAGGTTCTCCCACAGCCACCGGTCGAGCGCCCCGTCGTCGTCCAGGACGTCCGGCGCCGGCCCGGCCGGCCCCACCCGGCCCAGCTCGCGCAGCGGGGCGGCGCCGAGGACGGCCGTCGCGGAGCGGACGGCCGCGCGCAGTCGGGCCCTGTCGTCGGGGCTCCGCAGCAGGCCGAGGTCGATCAGGGGCGGTCGGCGGGGATCGGCGGACGTGGCGCGCAGCCGTCCGGCACGGCCGGGTGCCTGTGCGGCCACCATGAACGGGAGCGGCTCGCCGGGAACCCGGTCCCGGCCGCCGGTCAGTCCGGCCATGGGGACCAGGGACTGCAGCACCTCGATGTCGCCCGGCCCGTCCGCCGCGCCGGACTTCCCCACGCCGGAGGCGACGTGGAGGCAGGCGCCGAGCCAGGTGTCGCCGGGCGGCGGAAGGTCGGGCACGGGGGTCCAGTCGAGGACGACCTGCGGGTGGTCGCTGACGGCCGCGCCCACCGCGGGGGCGTCACGCAGCGCCGGGACGCCGATCCGCTCCAGGTCGGCGCGTGGGCCGATGCCGGAGAGGAGCAGCAGATGGGCGGAGGCGATGGCGCCTGCGCTCAGGACGACCTCGCCGGCGCGGACCGCCGTGCCGTCGGCGAGGAGCACGCCGGTGGCCCGGTGGCGCTCGACCACGACCCGCACGACGACGGCGTTCCCGCGGACCTCGAGGTTGGGGCGCGACCGGGCCTCGGGCGTCAGGTAGTTCAGGGCGGTGTTGCGGCGGACGCCGTCCACGCAGTCGGTCGGCACGGGGCCGATACCGGGCGGGGCGTCCCAGTCGTTCTTGTCGGGGTCGTCCCGATGGCCGGTGGTGCGCGCGGCGGCGCGGAACGCTGCGGCGGCCGGATGGCCCCAGCCGGTGCGGCGGATCGCCGTGGGACCGCGGTCGCCGTGGACGGGACCGGCGCCGAGGTCGAGGTCGCGCTCGAGCGCGCGCAGCAGTGGCAGGACGCGGTCGTGGGCCCAGGCGGGACAGCCGTCCGCGGCCCAGCGGTCGAAGTCCTGGCGGCGGGCGCGGATGAAGTAGCCGCCGTTCACCGTCGTGGAGCCGCCGAGGATCCGGCCCCGGACCACGGCCCAGGGGCGGTCGGGGGTGAGGTGGACCGGGTAGCGGCAGGTGCCGGGCCCGTCGGGGCGGGCGCCGGGAACGCGACGGGCGTCCAGCAGCTCGGGGCCGAAGTCGGCGGCGGTGGCCGGAACCGGTCCGGCCTCCAGGAGCAGGACGGCACGGTCGGGGTCCTCGCTGAGCCGGGCGGCGAGGACGGCCCCGGCCGCTCCTCCCCCGACGACGAGCACATCGGGGGGACGCTCGAGGGCTGGGGCAGGGCGGCTCGGACGCGGGAGCGGTGGGCTCACCGGAGCGTCCGTGTCCAGGACGACGGGTGCATCTCCCTCATGCGCAGTTGATCGAAGCGGAAGTCCGGCGGGAACGCAACTCGGCATGACCGGCCACCGGCGACCCGGGGGTTTCTTTTGGCACACTGTGCCGATACTCTGCGAGCAGTCGGCCGGCCCCGGACCAGATCCGCAGCCCCTTGCCGCCTGCCTCCCCACCCACCTCACTCTCCGGTGGATCACGCCGGAGCTCTCCCCATGGAGGGCCGCATGCCCGAACAGAAGAATCCGCCCACCGACCCCGCCGGGAACGCCGTGGCCGCGGAGACGGCCACCGAGGAACTGATCGAGGCCGACGCCCTGATCGAGGAGGTCTCGATCGACGGCATGTGCGGCGTCTACTAGGTCCTGTCTGGAGTTCGGATCAGGAGTTCGGTAGATCGCCTGCGCGCGGGGGCTCGTTCTTGATAGGCCGTCAGTCATGGCGCGAGGCGA
>NZ_JBIAFD010000011.1:4669-303081 GCF_042869095.1 Streptomyces sp. NPDC007264 | reverse complement strand
TCAAGGAACGGACGCTTCCTTCGTACTCACCACAAGAACACTCTCGCGGCTTTCCTCCGGGCGCTTCCCTTCGGTGTTTCCGACTCTATCAGATCTTTCTCGACCCGATTTCCTCGGTGCTTTCCAGGTCTTCGCTTTCGCGTTTCCCTTTCCGGCGGTCCCGACTTTATCAGAACTCTCAACGCCGACTGTGCGGCGTCGATTTCTCGTTCATCGGGAGGGGCTCCTCGGGATCTGTGTCCCGGAAGCAGACAGACACTCACCGTCACCTACTGGTCAATCCCAGTTCCAGGCAACTGTTCGAATCTACCTCCCCACCCGACCCGTGTCAACGGCTCTTGTGGGGCGAAGAGGAGAGTAGCAGGCCCAGGCGGCGACACGCACATCCGGGACTCCGTCTCGGGATGCACATGTCCCGGAGGCCTCCTCGGCCTCTTCTACCCGTTCCCCTTCATTGTCCCACCGTCATGCAGCCGTCGGAACCGTCGCACTGCGTTCTGCCGCCTCCACGTCGCCCGTGTCGCCGGCCCGGGCCGCGTGGCCTCCTAGGACGTAGACATAGGCGAGAAAAGCCAGCTCGGCGACGACGCCCACGCCGATCCGAGCCCAGGTCGGGAGGCCGGAGGGGGTCACAAAGGCCTCGATGACGCCCGAGACGAACAGGACCAGGGCAAGACCGATCGCGATGCCCAGCGCGGCACGGCCCTCCTCGGCGAGGGCGGTACGGCGGGAGCGGGGACCGGGGTCGATGACGGTCCAGCCGAGCCGCAGACCGGTGCCGGCGGCCACGAAGACGGCCGTCAGTTCCAGGAGACCGTGCGGGAGGATCAGCCCCAGGAAGGTGTCGAGGCGGCCCGCCGAGGACATGAGGCCGATGCCCACTCCCAGGTTCAGCATGTTCTCGAAGAGGATCCACAGGACCGGGAGGCCCAGGAAGACGCCGAGGACCAGGCACATCGCCGCGGCCTGGGCGTTGTTCGTCCAGACCTGCGCGGCGAAGGCGGCGGCGGGATGGCTGGAGTAGTACGTCTCGTACTCACCGCCGGGGCGCGTCATGTCGCGCAGCGCGCCCGGGGCCGCGATCGCGGACTGGACCTCCGGGTGGGTGCCGATCCACCACCCCAGCAGCACAGCCGTCACCGTGGAGAGCAATGCGGCGGGTGTCCACCAGCGGCGCGAACGGTAGACCGCGGCGGGGAAGCCGTGCGCGAAGAAGCGTGCGACATCGTGCCAGGAGGCGCGGCGGGTGCCTGTCACGGCGCTGCGCGCGCGTGCCACCAGCCGGCTGAGGCGCCCGGTGATCTGGGGATCGGGCGCGCTGGACTGGATCACGGACAGATGAGTGGCGGTGCGCTGGTACAGCGCGACGAGTTCGTCGGCCTCGGCTCCGGTGAGCCGGCGCCTGCGGCGCAGCAGGGCCTCGAGGCGGTCCCACTCGGCTCGGTGGGCGGACACGAACACGTCGAGGTCCATGGGATGGGCCGCTCCTCGTCCTCTCGTACTGCGTGCCGGCTTGTCGCACGGCGGCACGATGTGTGCTCAGCTTGGCAGACTGGCGTATCCCGGGGTGGGTGAGGGGAAGGACGGCGGGCGTGAGTGAGCTAGTGACGGGCGAGGCGGTGGCGCTGGAGCTGCGCCCCGCGAAGCTGCCGAGCCGGGCGCTGGCCGTGCTGCTCGACCTCGTGGTGGACGTGGTCGTCTACGTGGTCGTCATGATCGCTCTGGCGGTGTCCACGTCCGGGATGGACGAGGCCGCGCAGACGGCCGTGTCCATCGCGGCCTTCCTTCTCGTCCTCGTGGGCGGGCCCATAGCAGTGGAGACGCTGAGCCACGGCCGTTCGCTGGGGAAGCTGGCCTGTGGACTGCGCGTGGTGCGCGACGACGGCGGGCCGATCCGGTTCCGGCACGCGCTGGTCCGGGGTGCGGTGGGCGTGGTCGAGATCCTGATGACGTTCGGGGTGGTCGCGTGCATCGCCTCACTGGTGTCGGCACGGGGACGGCGGCTCGGTGACGTGTTCGCGGGCACGCTGGTGGTCAGGGAACGGGTGCCGGCCGGCCGTACGGGCTTTGTGCCTCCGCCGCCGCCCTGGCTGGCCGGGCGGTTCGCCGGACTGGACCTTTCGGCGGTTCCGAACGGGCTGTGGCTGGCGATACGGCAGTACCTGACGCGGATGCACCAGCTGGATCCGCAGGTGGGCCGGGCGATGGCGGAACGTCTCGCCGCCGATCTCGCGGCGCGCACGGGGACGCCCGCGCCCCCCGGGGTGCCGCCGGCCGCATATCTGGCGGGGGTGGTGCAGGAACGGCAGGCGCGGGAGGCACGGCGGGCGTTCGGCGGCTCGGGCGGGGGCGGGGCCGTGGGGGCGAGTCACCAGGGACCCTGGATTCCGGGCGGGCACGCTCCGGCCCCTCAGCAGGGCACCGCTCCGCGCGCCGGTGGAAGTCCATGGTCGCCGCCCGGCTCGAACGCCCCGGAGGATCTGCCGGGGGCGCCCGTTCCGCCCGAGGCGTTCGCGGGGTCCCGGACGTCGGTGCCCGTCGCGCCGCAGGCCCCGCAACCGGCCGCGGGGCCTGCGAAGACGCCGGACCGTCCCGCCACCGGGTTCGCGCCGCCCGCGTAGCTCCCCTGTACTTGCCGTTGTACTTGCCGTGCGCGGGGCTTCCCTGCCGGGCCGTGCGCGGGGCTTGCCTGCCGCCCGCGTGACCGCCGGGTCCGTCGGCGAGGCAGGCGGGGCGCCGGCCGCCGGCGCGTGCTCCCCCTCTCCCCCCTCTCCGTCAGGTGAACACCGACGGCGGTGACTCCAGGTCTTCCAGCTCGATCCCGGGTGCCGCGAGCACCACGTCACCGGCGATGTGGACGCTGTGCCGCTCTCCGGTGTCCAGGGCTGTGACCTGGTATTCGTCCACGATCAGGGGGGCGTTGTCAGTGGGGTGTGCTTCTCTTTCGATCAGGGCCCAGGACTGGTCCACGGTACGGGGGGCGAGGACCGGGTCCGTGAAGGCGACGAGGCGTACGCGCGTCGCCGCGGAAGACGGGGTGAGGCGGAGGAGACGGGCGGTGGCGACGAGGAACGCCGGGGAGGTGCCGGTGAAGGCGTGGGCGCGGACGTTGCCCTCGGTGGCGCGGGCACCGGTGGGATCCGTGCGGACCCAGGTGACGCCCTCGAGGGCGGCGCCTCGCACCTGCCAGCCGGCGGCGTGCAGTTCGAGCCGGACGGGACGGCCGAGTTCGTCGAGCGCGAGGTCGACGGAACCGGCGTGGTCACCGGAAGGGGTGGTCACTTGCGAGACGTAGCGCCAGCCGGAGGGACCGGGCGCGCACTGGAAGTGCTCTTCGGCGAGGAGGGTGTGGTCGTGCGGGTCGTGAAGCGAATATCGGCCGCGGGGCATGGACGTCCTGGGTCGTGACGGACTGGTCGGGCCGGTGTGCCTGGTCCGGCCACAGGGGCAGGCCCCCGACACGGGGGTGCGGGGGCCTGCCTCGGGACCTGCTGCTGAGGGGCGTCTCAGTGCACGGGCGCGCTCACCGCGGAGTGCGCGGCGGGCGCGCGGGCGACGGCGGCCGACCGTGCGCGTGCACGGTGGTGCCGTGCGTGCTCAGTAGCGGTAGTGGTCCGACTTGTACGGGCCCTCGACGTCGACGCCGATGTACGCCGCCTGCTCGGGGCGGAGCCTGGTCAGCTTCACACCGAGCGCGTCCAGATGCAGACGGGCCACCTTCTCGTCCAGGTGCTTGGGCAGCGTGTACACACCCGTCGGATACGTATCGGGCTTGGTGAACAGCTCGATCTGGGCCAGCGTCTGGTCCGCGAAGGAGTTGGACATCACGAACGACGGATGACCCGTCGCATTGCCCAGGTTCAGCAGCCGGCCCTCGGACAACACGATGATCTTCTTGCCGTCGGGGAAGGTCCAGGTGTGGACCTGCGGCTTCACCTCGTCCTTGACGACACCCGGAACCTTCGCCAGCCCCGCCATGTCGATCTCGTTGTCGAAGTGCCCGATGTTCCCCACGATCGCCTGGTGCTTCATCCTGGCCATGTCGGCAGCCATGATGATGTCCTTGTTGCCCGTCGTGGTGACGAAGATGTCAGCCTTGTCCACGACCTCGTCCAGCGTCGTCACCTGGTAACCGTCCATGGCCGCCTGCAGCGCACAGATCGGGTCGATCTCCGTGACGATCACCCGGGCACCCTGGCCGCGCAGCGACTCCGCACAGCCCTTGCCCACATCGCCGTACCCGCACACCACCGCGGTCTTGCCACCGATGAGGGTGTCGGTCGCACGGTTGATACCGTCGATCAACGAGTGACGGCAACCGTACTTGTTGTCGAACTTCGACTTGGTCACCGCGTCGTTCACATTGATCGCCGGGAACAGCAGCGAGCCCTCGCGCTGCATCTCGTACAGACGGTGAACCCCGGTCGTGGTCTCCTCGGTCACACCACGGATCTCGGACGCCAGCTGGGTCCATTTCTGGGGGCTCTCGTCCAGGGTGCGGTGCAGCAGCTGGAGGATGACGCGGTGTTCGTCGGACTCGGCGGTCTCGACCGCCGGGACCTTGCCGTCCTTCTCGTACTCGACGCCCTTGTGGACCAGGAGGGTGGCGTCACCGCCGTCGTCGAGGATCATGTTCGGGCCGCCGGTGGGGCTGTCCGGCCAGGTCAGCGCCTGCTCCGTGCACCACCAGTACTCCTCCAGCGTCTCGCCCTTCCAGGCGAAGACGGGGATGCCCTGGGGGTTGTCGGGCGTGCCGTCCGGGCCGACGGCGATGGCGGCGGCCGCGTGGTCCTGGGTGGAGAAGATGTTGCAGGACGCCCAGCGGACCTGAGCGCCGAGGGCAACCAGGGTCTCGATGAGGACCGCGGTCTGGACGGTCATGTGCAGGGAGCCGGTGACGCGGGCGCCGGCCAGGGGCTGCGCCTCGGCGTACTCCTTGCGGATCGCCATCAGTCCGGGCATCTCGTGCTCGGCGAGGGTGATCTCCTTGCGGCCGAACTCGGCCAGGGAGAGGTCGGCGACCTTGAAGTCCTGTCGGTTCTCGACAGTCGTCATGACGAGCTGCTCCTCGGGGTGTGGGTCGAGGGTGGGTACGGCTGGTCTGCGCGGCGGCGGGCACAGGGGTGCCCGAAAGAGGACACAGGCATGCCCACGTGCGCGCAGCGCAGTCCGTCGGAGGCCCTCTCTCCCTCGGCCGGCCCGTAGCGGACCGCCCGACCGCCATCAGCAGCGACGTCTGGCTCCGTCCCAAGCTACACCGGACGGCCGCAGGCTCCCCAGTCCGCCTCCGGCGACATCCGGTCGCTTTCGGTCGGATTCCCGGGAGGAACACCGGTGTCCCGGGCGGTCGCCCGGGACGGCCGTCCGCCCCGGTCCGCCCCTCGTTCTCGCGCTCGTGGGGCAGGTCCCGGGCATGCGGGGGCGTGGTCAGTGCCCGGTCGTCCGGGCCGGGCCGCCTGGCGTCGCCTCGCGGTCGGGGCCCTTGGCGGCCTCGACCTCGCTGTAGATGTCCGGCTCCAGGTAGATGACGCGGGCGATGGGAACGGCGGCGCGGATGCGGGCCTCGGCCGCGTCGATGGCGGTGGCGACCTCGGCGGCCGTCTCGTCGTGCCGCACCGCGATCTTGGCGGCTACCAGCAGTTCCTCGGGGCCCAGGTGGAGGGTGCGCATGTGGATGATGCCGGTGACCATGTCGCCGTCGACGGCGGCGGCCTGGATCTTCTCGACCTCCTCCGCGCCCGCGGCCTCGCCGAGCAGCAGGGACTTGGTCTCGGCGGCGAGGACGAGGGCGATCAGAACGAGGAGCACACCGATGCATACGGTGCCGATGCCGTCCCAGACGCCGTCGCCGGTGAGGAGCGCGAGGCCGACGCCGCCGAGCGCGAGGACCAGGCCGATGAGCGCGCCGAAGTCCTCCAGGAGGACGACGGGCAGCTCGGGCGCCTTGGCGCGGCGGATGAACTGCATCCAGGACTGCTTGCCGCGCAGGTCGTTGGACTCCTTGATGGCGGTGCGGAAGGAGAAGCCCTCGGCGATGATCGCGAAGGCGAGGACGCCCACCGGCCAGTACCAGTGTTCCAGTTCGTGCGGGTGCAGGATCTTCTCGTAGCCCTCGTAGATCGCGAACATGCCGCCGACCGAGAACAGGACGATCGACACGAGGAAGGCGTAGATGAAGCGCTCGCGGCCGTAGCCGAAGGGGTGCTGCGGGGTCGCCTCGCGCTGGGCGCGCTTGCCGCCGACCAGCAGCAGGAACTGGTTGCCCGAGTCGGCGACGGAGTGGACGCCCTCGGCGAGCATCGACGACGAGCCGCTGAAGGCGAACGCCACGAACTTCGATGCCGCGATCGCGAGGTTGGCTCCGAGTGCCGCCACGATCGCCTTGGTGCCGCCTGACGCGCTCATGTGTTCGCGTGTCCCTTCCTAGCCGTCCGCGCCGCGCGTCGCACATGTGTACGCCGTCCGGTGCTTTGCCCGTCCTTTGCCAGTGGGCCATTGTTGCAGCCGGGCCCGGCGGCGGTGCGCCGGACCGGTGGAGCGAGGGTCCCCGGCCGGTGCGGGGCCGGGATCAGGCGTTGACCGTGGCCCGGAAGACCGTGCCGTCACCGGACACCCCGGCCTTCTCGTCCGCCGGTACGAAGACCGACCCGCCGGGACCGAGCACGTGTTCCCCCACGCGCACGGTGCCCGCCGTGCACAGCAGGATCTGCGGAGCGGAACGCGTGAGGTCGCGTACGGCGGCGCCCTCCGGCAGGACGTACCGGGACAGGCGGAACTCGTCGATCGGGGTGTCGTAGACCTCTTCCCCGTCGGACGACGCCTCGGGGCGCAGAACGTTGGGGTCGCCGGCCTCGAAGCGGACGATGCGCAGCAGTTCGGGGACGTCGACGTGCTTGGGGGTCAGGCCGCAGCGCAGCACGTTGTCGGAGTTGGCCATGATCTCGACGCCGAGGCCGTTCAGGTAGGCGTGCGGGACGCCGGCGCCGAGGAAGAGTGCCTCGCCGGGCTGGAGCCGGACATGGTTGAGCAGCATGGCCGCGATCACGCCGGGATCGCCGGGGTGGTGGTGGGCGATGCCGGCGTAGGGGGCGTAGGCGCCGCCGAGGCGGGCGCAGGCCGCCGCGGCCTCGGTCACCGTGCGGGCCATGTCCTCGGGGTCGGCGGTCAGCACGGCCGTGAGGACCTCCCGCAGGGCGGCCTCCTCGGGGTGTGCGTGCAGCACGTCGACGTAGGGCTTCAGGGAGTCGACGCCGAGGCCGGCGAGCAGGTCGGCGGCGGCACCGGGCTCGCGGAAGCCGCACAGGCCGTCGAACTCGGTGAGGGCGCAGATCAGTTCGGGCTTGTGGTTGGTGTCCTTGTAGTTGCGGTGGGGCGCGTCGATCGGGATGCCGCGGCGCTCCTCGTCCTGGTAGCCCTCCCTGGCCTGCTCCAGGTCGGGGTGCACCTGGAGGGAGAGGGGGGCGCCGGCGGCGAGGATCTTCAGCAGGAACGGCAGCCGCGGGCCGAACCTGGCGACGGCCCGGTCCCCCAGCTCGCGTTCCGGGGCCTGGTCGATCACCTTGTCGAGGGGGCCGCGCGGGGTGCGCGAGGGTGCGCCCGGGTGCGCTCCCATCCACATCTCCGCCTGCGGCTCACCGGTCGGCTCCGCGCCGAGCAGCCGGGGGATGGCCGTGGTCGAACCCCAGGCGTAGGGGCGGATGGTGTTGTCGAGGCGGTCCATGGGTGTCTTTTCTCCGTACGTACGCGGTCAGCGGCCCGCCGGCCGGATGTCGTGAGCCAAGATCAGGCCCCCGAAGCGAGCGCCACGTAAACGGCGGCGAAATCCGTGATGGCGATCAGCTCGGCGAGGGTCTCCAGTTCGCCGCCGTCCTCCGGTTCGAGTTCGCTGATCGCCGTGTCGTGGCCGAGGGCCAGCTCGCGGGCGGCGGGCGCCGCGCTCAGGCCGCCGATCGGGCGGTCGCGCAGCAGCACCACGCGCGCGTGGAGGGCCTGCGCCTCCTCGACGCGGTCGCGGAAGAAGTCGTCGGGGTCGGCTCCGGCGGCGAGTGCGCCGGACAGCAGGACGCTGTGCGAGGCGAGCGCCTCGGGCAGTTCGGCGGTGAGCGCGGGGCGTCCGGCCAGTTCCGCGAGCGCGGCGGCGAAGCGGCGGCCGGCCGGCGCGGCGGAGACTCCCTCCGTCCAGATCACCGGGAGCGCCTCGGCCAGCTCGGCGGCCAGGGTCTTGGCGGGGTTGCCGTAGGTCGCGATGGCGGGACCGCAGCGCTCGGCGACCCGGTCCAGGCGGTCGGCGACCTTCTCCAGGGTGTCGGGCGGTGCGGACAGCAGCCCCGCGCGGTCGAGGAGGGCGAGCAGCGGGGTGAGCAGGGCCCACAGGACGCCGGGGGCGGAGGCGGCCAGCGGTTCCTCCTGCTCGTACGGGGCGGCCGCCATCGGGACGAACAGTCCGTGGGCGCCCGCCACCGCGTCCGTGATCGGGGACCGGGCGGGGGCCACGGCGACGACGCTGCAGCCGCGCCGGTACGCCTGCTCGACCAGGATCGACAGGCCCGGTTCGGCGCCGTCGGGGCTGGCGATCAGCAGGAGGTCCACGGGGCCGGCCCAGCCGGGGAGTTCCCAGCGCAGGGCCCCGGGCGCCGGCGCGACGCCGGTGGGGTGGATGCGGGTGACCGGGCAGGCGGCGCCGGCGAGGGTGCCGAGCAGCTCGGCGACGCCCGTCGAGGCGGTGCCGGGGCCCGCGATGAGGACGGAGCGGGGACGGCCCTCCGGTTTCAGGTCGTTGATCCCCGCCTCCGCGGCGAACCGCACGGCGGTACGGACCCGGGCGCTGGCCTCGGCGGCCCCGCGGAGCAGCGCGCGGCGGTCGGCCCGCGACAACGCCTCGGGGTCGTCGAGCAGCGATTCGTCGAGCATGGGCGGCAGTCTCCGATCGCCGGGGGTCGTCACGCCGGGCGGCGGGCCTCGTCGACGAGCAGGACCGGAATGCCGTCCCGGACGGGGTAGGCGAGACCGCAGTCCTGGCCGGTGCAGATCAGCTCACTCTCCTCCTCCTCGAGGGGGGCGTGGCACGCCGGGCAGGCGAGGATCTCCAGGAGGCCGGCTTCGAGCGGCATGAGGGGTCCCTTCGGGGCGGGTGCACTTGGCCTGGTCAGAGTACCGCCGCGGGGTGCGGCATGTGGGGGTTGGGCAAGGCGCGCGGGGGACGGGCGCGCGGGCTCGGAGGGCGGGCGGGGTGCTCTCGCTCCCGGCCACCCGGGCACCTGGAGCTCCCGGGCATCCGGTCCGCCCGGCCACCCGGGCACCTGGAGCACCCGGACACCCGGCCCGCGCGGACACCCGGTCCGCCCGGGCATCCGGTCCGCCCGGGCATCCGGCGCGCCCGGACCCCGCGCGTCCGGCCTCAGCCGCGGATGATCCCCAGCGCCTCGTCGCGGATCTTCGTCATGGTCGCCTCGTCCTTCGCCTCCGCGTTCAGCCGCAGCAGCGGTTCCGTGTTGGACGGGCGGACGTTGAACCACCAGTCGGCGGACGAGACGGTCAGGCCGTCCAGCTCGTCCAGTGCCAGGCCCTCGCGGCCCTCGTAGGCGGCCTTGATCGCGGCGAGACGGCCCTTCTGGTCGTCGACCGTGGAGTTGATCTCGCCGGAGCTGGCGTAGCGGTCGTACTCGGCGACCAGCTGCGACAGCGGGCCGTCCTGGCCGCCGAGGGCCGCCAGGACGTGGAGAGCGGCCAGCATGCCCGTGTCGGCGTTCCAGAAGTCCTTGAAGTAGTAGTGCGCGGAGTGCTCGCCGCCGAAGATCGCGCCGGTGCGCGCCATCTCACCCTTGATGAAGGAGTGGCCCACGCGGGTGCGCACCGGCGTGCCGCCGTTCTCGCGGACGACCTCGGGCACCGACCACGAGGTGATCAGGTTGTGGATGACGGTGCCCTTGCCGCCGTGCCTGGCCAGCTCGCGGGCGGCCACCAGGGCCGTGATCGCGGAGGGAGATACGGGGTCGCCGTTCTCGTCGACGACGAAGCAGCGGTCGGCGTCCCCGTCGAAGGCGATGCCGAGGTCCGCGTGCTCCTCGCGCACCCGCTTCTGCAGGTCGACGACGTTCTTGGGGTCGAGGGGATTGGCCTCGTGGTTCGGGAAGGTGCCGTCGAGCTCGAAGTACATCGGGACCAGGTCGACGGGCAGCCCGGCGAAGACGGTCGGCACGGTGTGCCCGCCCATGCCGTTGCCGGCGTCGACGACGACTTTCAGCGGCCGGACGGAGCTCAGGTCGACGAGGGAGCGCAGGTGGGCCGCGTAGTCCTCCAGTGTGTCGCGCCGGCTGATCGTTCCCGGTGTCCCCACGGCCTCCGGGGCGCCCGTGTCCAGCCACTGCTCGGCCAGCGCCCGGATCTCCGCGAGCCCCGTGTCCTGGCCGACCGGGGCGGCGCCGGCCCGGCACATCTTGATGCCGTTGTACTTCGCCGGGTTGTGCGAGGCGGTGAACATCGCGCCGGGCAGGCCGAACGCGCCCGACGCGTAGTACAGCTGGTCCGTCGAGCACAGGCCGATCTCTGTGACGTCGGCGCCGCGGCCCGCCGCCCCGCGGGCGAAGGCGCGGGACAGGCCCGGCGACGAGGGCCGCATGTCGTGGCCGATCACGATCGCCTCCGCGCCGGTCACCTGCACGAAGGCGGCGCCGAAGAGCTCGGCCAGCGGCTCGTCCCACTGGTCCGGGACCACCCCGCGTACGTCGTACGCCTTCACGATCTGCGACAGATCAGCAGCCACGACCAACCCTCCTGAGGTCTCAAGGATGAGCTCAACCTACCTGGTGCGACCGAGGGCTCACGGAAGCATCCAGTCCAGGACCGGAGAGCTCTGTCCCACCACGATCAGGCACATCACCAGCAACAGGCCCAGGCTCCACGGCAGTACCTTGCGCAGCAGGTCCCCCTCACGGCCGGCGAGACCGACCGCCGCGCAGGCGATGGTGAGGTTCTGCGGAGAGATCATCTTTCCGAGGACGCCTCCCGAGCTGTTGGCCGCGGCGAGCAGTTCGGGCGACAGGCCCGACTCGTGGGCGGCGCTGACCTGGAGGGCGCCGAAGAGGGCGTTGGCCGAGGTGTCCGACCCGGAGACCGCCACCCCGAACCAGCCGAGCACCGGGGACAGGAAGGCCAGTCCGGCGCCGGCCGCCGCCACGAAGTGGCCGATCGTGGCCGCCTGTCCGGAGAGGTTCATCACGTAGGCGAGCGCCAGGACGGACGTCACGGTGAGGATCGCGTACCTCAACTCGTGCACCGTGGCCGCCCATTCCCTGGCCGCCACACCCGCGCGCACACCGAGCACGAGGGCCGTGCCCACCCCGGCGAGCAGCACGAGTGTGCCGCCGGTGGACACGATGGGCCAGGTGAAGACGTTGGCACCGACGGGCTTGCCGTTCGGCGCGGCGACGTTCAGGAAGGGCCAGTCGAAGGTGCGGGTCGCCCCGGCCAGCCAGTCCTTCACGGCGGGGATCTGGGCGACGGAGAAGACGGCGACGATCAGGGCGTACGGGGCGTAGGCGCGCAGCACTTCGGGGCGCGGGTCCTCCTGGTCCAGGTCCTCGCTGCGCGCGCCGGTCAGGACCGCGACCCGCACGGACTCGGCGGCGGGCTTGCGCGCGTGGGGCACGGCGACGAGGGCGCCGGCGCCGACCAGGGAGGCGCCGATGTCGGCGAGTTGCGCGGAGACGTAGTTGGAGGCGGCGAACTGGGCGGCCGCGAACGCGGTTCCGCACACCAGCGCGGGCACCCAGGTCTCCCGCAGCCCGCGCCGCCCGTCCACCAGGCCGACGAGCACGAGGGGCACGACCAGGGCGAGCAGCGGGGTCTGACGGCCCACCACGGAGGCGACGGAGTCCAGCGGAAGACCGGTGACCTGGGCGAGCGTCACGACCGGCGTGCCCATGGCGCCGAAGGCGACGGGTGCGGTGTTGGCGACCAGGGCGACGACGGCGGCGCGGACCGGGTCGAAGCCGAGGGCGACCAGCATCACCGAGCAGATCGCGACCGGAGCCCCGAAGCCCGCGAGGGCTTCCAGCAGCGCGCCGAAGCAGAACGCGACGACGAGGGCCTGGATGCGCGGGTCGTCGGACAGGCGCCCGAACGAGCGGCGCAGGATGTCGAAGTGCCGGGTGCGGACGGTCATCCGGTAGACCCACAGGGCGTTGACGACGATCCACAGGATGGGGAAGAGACCGAAGACGGCTCCCTGGGCGGCGCTGGAGAGCGTCTGGCCGAGCGGCATGCGGTACGCGAGCCAGGCGACCAGGGCGGCGGCCAGAAGACCGATGAGGCCGGCATGGTGGGCCTTCATGCGGACGCCCCCGAGCAGCACCAGGACGATCAGCAGGGGAAGGGCCGCGACGAGGGCGGACAGGCCGAGCGAGTCGGCGACGGGTTCGAGTTGCTGGACGTACACGGACGCCTCCCCGATTTCCGTCATGCGGAAAATGATTTCTCAACGAGTGACGGAATGGTCGTGTCCGCAACAACGCCACGTCAATGGGCGTGCAAGATCCGACGAAGCGGGAACGGAAAACTGCCGGGCCGGTGGGCGCGGTGGCTCAGTTGTCCGGCGAGCGCAGCACCCGCAGATGGCCGCGGCGGGCGACCTCCATCGGGTCCGCGGTGCGGGCGCTGCCGCCGCCCGCGCCGGCCGTGCGCTGCTGTGGACGGGCCGCCTCGCGCACCGCGTTGGCGAGGGCCTCCAGGTCGTCACCGCTGGGGCGCGCGGGAGCCGAGCCGTCCAGGAGCCGGACGACCTCCCAGCCGCGCGGCGCGGTCAGGCGCTCGGAATGCTCGGCGCACAGGTCGTAGCAGTGGGGCTCCGCATAGGTGGCGAGCGGGCCGAGGACCGCGGTCGAGTCGGCGTAGACGTACGTCAGCGTCGCGACGGCGGGTCGGCCGCAAGCGGTGCGCGAACAGCGACGTACAGGGCTCACGACGTTGGACGGTACCGCACTCTTGAGCGGGCCGCGACGACTCTCCCCCAGGTCACTCCACCGTGTCGTGCTGTGAATCGCCCCACACACCCCTCCGAACCCCTCAGGCTGACCTGCGCGGACGCCTCGGGAAGGGATGCGGTGCCGACCTGAAACCGGTCACCACTTGGTACAAAGCCCATCATTTTTCATGAGGTCGGCGGTCCGGGAGAGATACGGAATCGAGCCCAAGCTTGGCCGGAATGGTCATCTGGCGACATGCCGCACGGTCGTCGCAGACATCCCGCGGCACGGCCACGGCGAGCCGGTTGGACGTCGCGCCGCTCAAGAGGGCGCGGCGGCCGTGCGGGCCGGGCGCGGCGCCCCCGCGGGGACTACGCTTCGTTGTGATGGACAAGCCCGTACCGCCCCGCGCCGCAGCACCCGGTCCCCGCCGTCGTGACCGTCACGGCAGAGGCATGCGCGGCCCCATCGCGCCGCCGCAGGTGCCCCTCGCCGCGAGCCGCGCCGAGGCGTTCGCGGACCTCGTGCAGGACTCCGTCGAGCGCCTGGAGCGGCGCTGGCCGCAGCTCTCCGACATCGATTTCCTGGTCCTGGAGGTGCCGCGCCTCGACGGTCCCGGCCGGCTGTGGAGCGACGAGGCGGTGCCCCTGGGCGGCACGATCCCGGCGCGTGACGGCCGCCGGGCGCGCGTGGTCGTCTACCGCCGCCCGGTGGAGATCCGCACGAAGGGTCATGACGAGCGGGCGGCCCTGGTCCACGAGGTCGTCGTGGAGCAGGTGGCGGAGCTGCTGGGGCTCACTCCGGAGACGGTCGACCCGCGCTACGGCGAGGACTGATCCGGGCGGGACGCCGCGGGGGGGGCGGACGAGTCCGCCCCTGGCGGCCGTCACTTCTTCAGCAGCACCGACAGGTCCTGGTCGGCCTCCGGCACCGCCACCGTCCCCCGGTCGTCAGGGAGGCTCTGCACCGTGAACGCGGCGACGCCGCTGTCGCTCGCCGCCCGGAGGGTGCGGGCGCCGTAGAGGGGCCCTCCGGAGACCCACTCGACGGTGAGCGCGTACGTCCCCTTGAGGCCGCTCGGTACGGGCACGTCCACGTCCTGTGTCGTGCCGCCCTTGATCGTGAACTCCTTCGTCACCGCCGTGCCGCCCTCGCTGCCCGCGGACGCGGTGACCTTGGCGGTGGCCGTGCCGGCCGGCGCGCTCAGCGAGAGCGTGGTCTCCTTGGCGCTGTTGCCGACGGCCGACGCGCGCGTGCCGATCGCGGCGGTGGCCGGGATGAAGGCGGACTCCTGCTTGTCGCCCTTGCCCCGCACCACCTGCAACGCCGCCACCACGGGGACCGCCGTACCGGTGGGCATGAGCACCAGGGAGCCCGCCTCGCCGCGCGTGACGTCGTGGAGGTCGGCGGTGGCGGTCATGTGGGACTTCACGTGCAGCGTCTCGTTCCCCGCCGGGGTGATCTCCCCGGAGGGCGAGGCCAGGCGCACCTTGAGGTCGGCGTCGGCGTCGCCGGGCATGAAGACGAACAGACGGACGTCCGTGGCGTCCTTGGGGATGCCGGGCATCACCAGCGAGCCCGCCGGGTCCGTGGAGGCGGCCAGCCAGTCGCCGCCCAGCTTGTCGTCGAGGGCCTGCACGGCGGCGGCGACGCGGCCGCTGCGGACGCTCACGTGGACCGTGACGCCCGCCTCCTGCGCGTCGGTGGTCGTGGACAGCAGGACCGGTTCGCTGGAGTGCGGCGGGACCGTGATGCCGTCGGCGACCGTCGACTTCAGGGCGCCGTCCTTCCCGTACAGCTCGATGTCGACGACCGCGGCGGAGTCGTCCGGATTGGTCAGGTGCACGTAGTCGGTGCGGGAGGCGGTGGTGGCGGCACCCGCGAACCAGAACTCGGTGTCCGGGGCGGTGCAGTTGGTGCCGAGCAGCCCTCGGCCGGTGCCCGCGGCGACCTGGGTGGTCTCCTGGACCGTCCAGCCGGGCGCGAACCGGCCCGTGGCGGTGCCGAGGAGCGCCGGCGTGTCGGGGCCCGAGCTGTCGCCGGTGACCGGCGTGCCGGGCGCCTTGGGTGTCACGGTCGGCGCGTCGGACTGCTTCTTGTCCTTGCCGTTCTTGCCGTTCTTGCCGCCGGTGCCGCCGGTGCCGCCCGCGGACGGCGTGCCCGCCGCGACGAGTTCGGCCTTGCCGCTGCCGCCGGTGTTCTCCGCGACGGGTGTGAAGGACGTGTACGACGTCTCGGCGAGGTCGGAGGTGCTCGGCTCGGGGCACAGCAGCCGGGTCTGCTCCACGGGCAGCCGGGCGGCCGTGCCCGTCGTGCCGCTGCCGGAGGCGTCCGGTGCGGCGAGCGCGGCGAATCCGGTGACGGCGGCGAGCGCGGTCGCGCCGGCGATCAGGGACAGGGTCGTGCGGTTCACTGCTGGCTCCCGTCGGGGCGCTCACTGTCGGTGCCGTGCGCCGGGTCGTACGGCGTGCCGTACCCCTGGGTGTACGTCGGGTCGTAGGGCGCCGCGGATCCGTAGCCGTACGGGTCGTACTGGGCGCCCTGGTAGGGGTCCGCCTGGTAGGGGTCCGGCTGATAGGGGTCCGCCTGGTACGGCTGCTGCTGGTAGGCGCCCGGCGGATACTCCTCGGCTCCCTGGTACTGCTCGCCGCCGTAGGTGCCGTAGTCGGCGCCCTGGTACGCCGTCGTGTCCCACGCGCCGTACTCCGGCTGCTGCGGGACGGCGGCGGGTGCCGGGGCCTCCTCCGGAACGGGAGGCGGAGCGCCGCCGTCCTGGCCGTCCTCCTCGGCCTCGGCCTGGGCGCGCAGGCGACGGGCACGGCGGCCCTCGCCGGCGGTGTCCTGCGCGGGCAGGGCACGCTCCTCCGGGAGGTCGTCGTCGACGTCGCGGCGGCGGCCGGGCAGCGCGAGCACCACGAGGACGACGGCGAGCGCGCCCTGCGCCCACAGCCAGGCGGTGTGGCCGAACGGCGTGTCGTACGTGAGGTCCAGCCTCCCGCCGGAGGCCGGCAGTTCGAAGCCCTGGGCCCAGCCGTCGACCGTGGTGCCGGTGAGCGGCCTGCCGTCCAGGGTGGCGGTCCAGCCCGCGTCGGCGGAGTCGGCGATCCTCAGGACACGGCCCTCGGCGCCGGACGGGATCTCGGTGTGCACCTCGACGGGGCCGGCGGCGACCGGCTGCGGTGCGGCGGAGCCGCGGACGATCGCGGCGCGGGAGACCTGCCGGTCCACCCGCCACAGGGCGCTTCCGTCCTGCTGGCTGAGCCGGCTCAGGCCGGGCGTGGCGTCCAGGACGCGGCTGATCTCGCGGGGCGCGCCCCTGCGGACGAGGACGTAGCGCACGGCGAAACCGCCGAGTTCGTCGGCCTGGTCGGCTCCCGAGCCCGCCACCAGGTTGGCGACGACCTTGTCGAGCTGCCTGTTCTCGCCGCCCTCCGCGGCGAGTTCCCCGTCACCGAGGCGGGCGCCGGAGCCGCGGACCAGGGTGTAGCCCACGCGCGCGGTGGAGGACCCGTCGAGGACGAGGGTGCGGGCCTGGTCGCTGGTGCCGCCCTCCTCGGCGACGAACGCGGGCACCTGCACGGGATCGCGCCGCTCCAGGGGGTTGTCGGCGCCGCGGATCATCCATCCGGCGGCGATGAGCAGCGGGCCGGCCGCGGACGCGAACGCGATGAGCGCGGCGACCGGCTGGCGCCATCCGAAGCTCTGCTCGGCCACGCGGGTGCGGGCGCCGTCCGCGCCGATCACGGCCGCCGCGAGAAGCGCGATCCCGTAGACGAGGGTCGCGGGCCCGGCCCAGGTGGAACGGTTGGACAGGACCGCGAGGACGAGCCCCACCAGGGCGACCGCCCACGCCGTCCGGACGCCCCCCTGGCGCTCGGTGCGCAGCAGGGCGGCCAGCGCGGCGAGGACGACGCCGACGAGGATCAGCCCGCTGACGGTGCCCGGCCCGCCCGGGCTCGCGCCGAGCAGGTCGGTGGCGGAGGCGGCGCTCTTGCCGTAGTCGAGTCCCGCCTCCTTGAAGAAGCCGAACGGAAGCAGCGACAGCGACCAGGGGGCCAGCACCAGCAGCGGGGTGCCCATCTGGACGAGGAAGCGCAGCCCGTAGGCGGGGAGGTCGTTCCTGCGCACGGCGAGCAGCGCCAGGCCGAGGATGAGGGCGATCGGCCACACGATCGGGGTGAAGGCGGTGGTGACCGTCAGCAGCAGGGCGTAGGCCCAGGTCGCGCGCCAGCTGCCGCGGGTGCCCGGCGCATGGGCGAGTCCGGCGGCCGCGACGCCCGCGCGGGCGATGAGCGGCAGCAGGACCGCGAGGACCGCGGTCCCGATGCGGCCGCCCGCGAGGGCTCCGGTGGTGGCGGGCAGGAAGGCGTAGGCGACGGAGGCCCAGGCGCGCAGCAGCCGCGACTCCACGAGCGGGCGCGACGCGAAGTACGCGGTGAGCCCGGCCAGCGGCACCGAGCAGACGAGCAGCACCGTGACCGCGAGTCCCGTGGAGCCGAACAGGGTGCTCGCGAGCAGGGCGACGAGTGCGAGATAGGGCGGCGCGGACTGCGTGCCGCCCGCGCCGACCGGATGCCAGGCGTCGAGATACCGCGACCACAGCTCGGAGGAGTCGGCGGGCGCGGGCAGCAGCGCGCCGCCTGCCAGCGCGCCCCCGCCGAGCAGGGTCCGGCAGGCGGCGAGGGAGACGAGCAGGAGGACGACGAAGAGCATCGGTCCGGGCTTGCGGGCGATGCGCTTGAGCCGGCCGAACTGCTCGACCTCCAGGAAGTCGGCGTCGTCGCCGCCGGGTCCGGACTCCACGGCCCCGCCGTGCCGGCCGGCCGAGGAGACCTCGGGGTCGGAGCGGCCCACCAGGCTGCTCGCGACCTGCTCGACGGTGGCACGGACGGTCGCTCCGGGCGGCGGGAACAGCGGGCGCAGCTCGCCCTTGTCGACCTGCGGACGGCCGCGCGTGCGCCGCCCGGCGATGATCCGCTCCGGTCGCAGCAGGGTGCCCAGCAGGCCGCGCACCTCGTCCAGGGCCTGTCCCGGCACCTTGCCGACCAGGTACGCCACCGTGCGCAGCAGGGTGCCCAGCACCAGGCGAAGCAGGACCCAGGGCAGCTGTGCCGTCCGTGCGTTGACGAGGAGGGTGTAGACGGCCCCCGCCTTGTCCACCTTGTGCGGGGAGGCGGTGGTGCGGCCCACGCAGTCGACGGTGCGGCGCTCGCGTGAGGCGGCCTCGGCGTGCCGCACGACTGCCTCGGGGGCGATCAGGACGCGGTGGCCGGCGGCCTGCGCGCGCCAGCACAGGTCGACGTCGTCGCGCATCAGCGGCAGGTGCCGGTCGAACCCGCCGAGCTGCTCGAAGACGTCGCGCCGGACGAGCATGCCGGCCGTGGACACGGACAGCACCGGGCGGACGTGGTCGTGCTGGCCCTGGTCCTGTTCGCGGCGGTCCAGGCCGGTCCAGCGGCGGCCGGAGTTGGCGATGGTGACGCCGACCTCGAGCAGCTGCCGGCGGTCGTACCAGCCGCGGAGCTTGGGGCCGACGACGGCGACCTCGTGGCCCAGCTCGTGCTCCTGCTCCACGACGCGCAACAGCTCGGCGAGGGCGTCCGGTTCGGGAGCGCAGTCGTCATGCAGGAGCCACAGCCACTGCACCGGCTCGCCGTACGGCAGCTCCGGCATGTCGTACGCCTCGTCCCGCCAGGTGCGGGTGACGGGGTCCCAGCCGCTCGGGCGCCTGAGGTAGGGCAGGTCGTCCGGGGTCAGCACGGCCGCGCTGCGCCCCGCCTCGTCGACGGCCTGGCCGAAACCGGTGCGCCGGGCGAGGTGGAGCACGCGGTCGGCGCCCAGGGCGTCGGTCAGCAGCTGGGCGGAGTCGTCCCCGCTGCCGGTGTCGGCCGCCACCGCGTTCTGCACGGGGCGCTCCTGGCCGAACAGCCCGGCGAGCGCGTCGGGCAGCCAGCGGGCGCCGTCGTGGGAGACGAGCACCGCGGTGACCACGTGGCGCGGGAACTCGGGCGGGCGGGTCGGATCTAGCAGCGCCGGGCCGGGCTGCTCGAACGGCGCGGTGGCGGTGTCGCGTTGGACCGCCGAATGGCTGTGGACGGACATCGAGGTACGGGCCCCGGTTCGATGGACTGCGGTGGACGCCTGTGCCCGCAGGGGCAGCGGTGCGTCTCGGACGGAGGCCCACACTAACGGCTGGACAAGATCACGGCCCGCCGCCTGTGGACAGACCACCTGCGCCGGGCCGTTCGTTACGTAAGAGTGTGTGCCTTTTCATCGCTTGCCGGGCCGACCGGCCACCGCGCACGGGTGCGCCTGCCTCAAGACACCCAGAACGCCACTTTCCGGACAACGCGGCGTCAGACGGCGGCCTTCTTCAGCCGACGGCGCTCACGCTCGGACAGACCGCCCCAGATGCCGAACCGCTCGTCGTTGGCAAGTGCGTATTCGAGGCACTCCGAGCGGACCTCACAGGCGAGGCAGACCTTCTTGGCCTCGCGGGTGGAGCCGCCCTTCTCGGGAAAGAAGGACTCGGGGTCGGTCTGGGCGCACAGCGCGCGCTCCTGCCAGCCGAGTTCCTCGTCCGCGTCGTCGACCAGCAGTTGCTGCACCAGCTCGGTCATGTGCGCCCCTCGTCTGTCTTTCGCGTCCCCGTGATGTAGCCGTTACCGAATCCGGCTGAACGACACGAGTGAAATTACAAGTGTGCCGATCCGGGCCAGTCAAGCCGAGATCTGCTATTGGGCCCCTTATTCACTCTGCGGAACCAAGGCTATGCGGAAAGTGTTCAAATCGGCATAAACCCAGACGCGCAGCAGGGGCCCCAGCGCGCGCCGACGACTTACAGAGAAGGACGTCCACGGAATCGATCTCGTTCCGGCACGAGCGGCGAAGCGAACCGGATCACATTCGGATCACGAGATCGCAACGGGGCCCGTGCGCCCGGTTGTGCGCCATGTGTCCCCGGGACCGGCCGAACAAACCTTTCGCCACCGGGATGAACCGGATGGGGTGAACCGGCTCCCACATCCCGGACGTCAAGTTGACAGGCCGAGGTGTGAGCCGATGTCCTAGTGGGCATGCTCGCGAATCCGGCACTCACCTCGACCCGCTCGACCGGGTCCCACGGTGCTGCCCGTGCTCGCTGTAGCTGTTGCCGTTCCGGCTGTTGAGCGCTGACCCACCCGCTCCGGCCGCCTTCGAGTCCACGCGACTCGGCCGTTGTTCCCCTCGCCCCTGCCGGGGCCTGCGCCGCCCCGCTCGTGACCCGAGCGGACGGCGCGCGACGTCCAGCCACCGCCGCACTCCCGCCGAGGAACCCCGCACCCCATGAACAGCGACAGCGACCTCCAGATCGCCGGCGACATCCTCGAGGTACCGCATCTGCTCCAGCCGCCGCGCGAGCACCCGGCCACGGTGGCCGAGTTCGCGGGCCTCGCCCGCTCGATCGCCGCCGACCCCTCCCAGTGGGAGCACCTCGTGCGGTACGACGCGGCGTCCCGCTGGTACCACCGGCTGCGCACCGGCCCCGGCTACGAGGTGTGGCTGCTGTCCTGGGTCCCCGGGCAGGGCAGCGGGCCGCACGACCACGGGCGCTCGTCCGGCGTACTGACCGTCCTGCGCGGCGCGCTCACCGAGCGCACGGAGCGCGGCACCCGCGCGTTGGGTGCGGGGGCGCAGCGCGTGTTCGCGCCGGGGTACGTACACGAAGTGGTGAACGACTCGCTGGAACCGGCGGTCAGCCTGCACGTCTACCACCCGGGCCTGACGGAGATGCCGATGCTCGCCGAGTCCCCCCTCCGCCCGGCCGGACGGAGCGTCGCCGGCGCCTGCGCGGCGGAGCACGGCACGGCGGAGCGCGGCACGGCGAACCCGGTCACGGCCTGAGCGGTGCCGCGCACCCGACGGCGCGGAGCGCGGGGCACGGGGCACGGGCACGAGCGCGAGCGCGGGCGCAAAGGCCCTGGGGCACGGGCACTGGCACTGGCACTGGCACTGGGGCACGGGGGCACGGGGGCACGGGCACGGGCACGGAGGTGCGCGGCGCGGGACAGGAGGGCGCGGTCGCGCGGCCATCACGGGCGGGAGGGGGAAGGCGCGGTAGCGCACCATCACGGCACACGTTGTCGTATCCGCCTGCAAGACTGGCTCCCATGCGCATTGTGGTTCTGGCAGGCGGTATCGGCGGTGCCCGGTTTCTGCGGGGTCTGAAGCGGGCCGTGCCCGACGCGGACATCACGGTCATCGGCAACACCGGTGACGACATCCACCTCTTCGGGCTGAAGGTCTGCCCGGACCTCGACACGGTGATGTACACCCTCGGCGGCGGCATCAACGAGGAGCAGGGCTGGGGCCGCGCCGACGAGACCTTCCACCTCAAGGAGGAACTCGCGGCGTACGGCGTCGGACCGGAGTGGTTCGGGCTCGGCGACCGCGACTTCGCCACACACATCGTGCGGACGCAGATGATGAGCGCGGGCTATCCGCTCAGCGCCGTCACCGAGGCGCTGTGCGACCGCTGGAAGCCGGGCGTACGGCTCATCCCCATGTCCGACGACCGCGTCGAGACGCATGTGGCCGTCACCCTGCCGGAGGGCGACTCCGCCGCGGGCCCCGGCGAGCGGAAGGCGATCCACTTCCAGGAGTACTGGGTGCGGCTGAGGGCCTCCGTCCCCGCCGAGGCCGTCGTGCCGGTGGGCGCCGAGCAGGCGAAGCCGGCCCCGGGCGTCCTGGAGGCCATCGCCGAGGCGGACGTCGTGCTCTTCCCGCCCTCCAACCCGGTGGTGTCCATCGGCACCATCCTCGCGGTGCCCGGAATCCGGGAGGCCATCGCGGACGCCGGGGTGCCGGTGGTGGGGCTGTCCCCCCTCGTCGGCGACGCGCCGGTGCGGGGCATGGCCGACAAGGTGCTCGCGGCCGTCGGCGTCGAGTCCACGGCCGCCGCGGTGGCCGAGCACTACGGCTCGGGGCTGCTGGACGGCTGGCTCGTCGACACGGTGGACGCGGCCGCCGTGGATCGCGTGGAGGCCGCGGGCATCCGCTGCCGCGCGGTGCCGTTGATGATGACCGATCTGGAGGCCACGGCCCGGATGGCCCGCGAGGCGCTGGCGCTGGCGGAGGAGGTGCGGGCCTCGTGAACGGGCTTCCCCCCGAGGAGCCGGCCGGCGCCGCGGCACCTGCCGGTTACCGGGTCTGGGCGCTGCCCGGTCTCCCCGAAGTCCGCCCCGGCGACGACCTCGCCAAGCTGATCGCGGCCTGCGAGCCACGGCTCGTCGACGGGGACGTGCTGCTCGTCACCTCGAAGATCGTGTCGAAGGCGGAGGGGCGCGTGGTCCGGGCGGCCGACCGGGAGGCCGCCATCGACGGCGAGACCGTGCGGGTGGTGGCCCGCCGCGGACCGCTCAGGATCGTCGAGAACCGGCAGGGGCTGGTCATGGCCGCCGGCGGGGTCGACGCCTCCAACACCCCCGCCGGGACGGTGCTGTTGCTCCCCGAGGACCCCGACGCGTCGGCTCGGGCCGTCCGGGACGGGCTGCGGGACGCACTCGGTGTCGGCGTCGGCGTGATCGTCACGGACACCTCCGGGCGGCCGTGGCGGACCGGGCTCACCGATGTCGCCATCGGCGCCGCGGGCGTGCGGGTCCTCGACGACCTGCGCGGCGGTACGGACGCGCACGGCAACCCGCTGAGCGCGACCGTCGTCGCCACGGCCGACGAACTGGCGGCCGCGGGGGATCTGGTCAAGGGCAAGGCCGCCGGGCTGCCCGTCGCCGTCGTGCGGGGACTGTCGCACGTGGTGGACGACGGCGACGCGGAGGGGGCGCGGGCGATGGTGCGCGACGCGCGTGACGACATGTTCCGGCTGGGCACGTCCGAGGCGGTACGGGAGGCGGTGACCCAGCGGCGTACGGTCCGGTCGTTCACCGACGAGCCCGTCGATCCCGGTGCCGTCCGCCGCGCGGTGGCCGCCGCGGTGACCGCGCCGGCGCCGCACCACACGACGCCGTGGCGGTTCGTGCTCCTGGAGTCCGGCGCGTCGCGCACCCGGCTGCTGGACGCGATGCGGGACGCCTGGATCGCCGATCTGCGGCGGGACGGCAAGAGCGAGGAGTCGATCGCCAGGCGCGTCCGGCGCGGGGACGTGCTGCGCAACGCGCCGTACCTGGTCGTGCCGTGCATGGTCATGGACGGGTCGCACACCTACGGCGACACGCGGCGGGACGCGGCGGAGCGGGAGATGTTCGTGGTCGCCGCCGGGGCGGGCGTGCAGAACCTGCTCGTCGCGCTCGCCGGGGAGCGGCTGGGCTCGGCCTGGGTGTCGTCGACGATGTTCTGCCGGGACGTCGTCCGCGAGGTGCTGGGGCTGCCGGGGAACTGGGAGCCGATGGGCGCCGTGGCGGTCGGGCATCCGGCGGGGGAGCCGAAGCCGCGGCCGGAGCGGGACGCGGAGGCGTTCATCGAGGTGAGGTGAGCGCGCCGCGGCCGGGCGCCGGGCACGGGCCCGCCCCGCCGTCGCGCCGCTCGCGGTGTACGGGCCCGCCCGTGCCCGGCGTGCGCGCCCTCTCCTCTCGGAGGCGCGCCCGGCGCCCTCTACCCTCGGAGGCGCCCCGGATCCGCGGAAGCGGCTCCGGCGCCTCGCAGACCTTCCCAGCGGCATCCCTCGCAGCAGCAGCCCAGCAGCCCACCAGGACCAGATTCGTGGCCGGACGATTCGCCCCCCGCCCCACCCGTACGACCGTGCGCGGTGGGCATGTCGCCGTGCCCGCGGGGGTGCCGCGCCCGGCCGCGGCGCCGGGACGGCGGCGGACGTGGACCCCGCCCGGACCACTGGATCTGGGACTGGTGCTCGGGCCGCTGCGGCGGGGCCCCGCGGATCCGACGTTCCGGGCGACGCCGGACGGCTCGGTGTGGCGGGCCAGCCGGACGCCGGGGGGACCGGGCACCCTGCGGGTCGCGCTGCGGGGCGGGGTCGCCGAGGCGGAGGCGTGGGGGCCCGGGGCGCAGTGGCTGCTGGACCAGCTGCCCGAGATGCTCGGCGCGTCGGACGATCCCGACGCGTTCCGGCCCCGCCACCGGCTGGTCGCGCTGACGCGGCACCGGAGGCCGGGGCTGCGGCTGACGCGGACGGGGCTGGTGCTGGAGTCGCTGATCCCGTCGGTCCTGGAACAGAAGGTCACCACGGACGAGGCGTACCGGGCGTGGCGGCTGCTCGTACGGAAGTACGGGGAGCCCGCGCCGGGTCCCGCACCGGGGCGGATGCATGTGATGCCGGCACCGCGGACCTGGGCGCTGATCCCGTCCTGGGAGTGGCACCGGGCCGGGGTCGACAACAAGCGGGCGTCGACGATCCTGCGGGCGGTGCGGGTGGCCGCGCGGCTGGAGCAGGCCGTGGGGATGGAACCGGCCCAGGCGCAGGCGCGGCTGGAGGTGGTGCCGGGGATCGGGCCGTGGACCTCCGCGGAGACCGTGCAGCGCAGTCACGGGGCGGCGGACTCGGTGACCGTGGGGGACCTGCATCTGCCGGGCATCGTGGGGTACGCGCTGGCCGGGGACCGGAACGCGGACGACGCCATGATGCTGTCGCTGCTGGAGCCCTACGCGGGGCAGCGGCACCGGGCGGCGCGGTTGATCCTCTTGAGCGGGTGCACGCCCCCGCGGCGCGCCCCGCGGATGCGGCGGGGGGACATCGGACGGCTGTAGGGCCCGTCAGGACCGGGGCGAGGGTCCGGACGGGCCGGGTTCCCCTCCGCCTCACTGGTCCGAGGAGAAGCGCACCGCACCCGCCGGGATCCTGGCGTCGCACCAGACCCGTACCCCGTCGCGCAGTTCGTTGTCCGCGCCCACCACCGCGCCGTCGCCGACGACCGCCCCGGTGAGGACCGAGCGTTCGCCGATCCGGGAGCGGGCGCCGATCAGGGAGTCCGTGATCACGGCGCCCGGTTCCACGACCGCGCCGGACAGCAGCGTGCTGCCGGAGATCCGGGCGCCCTTCCCCACGAAGGCCCCCTCGCCGACCACCGTGCCGCCGGTCAGCTTGGCGTCCGTGGCGACCGACGCCGTCGGCAGGACCAGGCGGTCGCCGCAGCGGCCGGGCACCGCCGGGGACGGGGCGCGGCCCAGGACCAGGTCCGCCGAGCCGCGCACGAAGGCCGCGGGGGTGCCCAGGTCCAGCCAGTACGTCGAGTCGACCATGCCTTGCAGATGGGCCCCGGCCGCCAGGAGCTCCGGGAAGGTCTCCCGCTCGACCGAGACCGGACGGCCCGCGGGGATCGCGTCGATCACCGAGCGGCGGAAGACGTACGCCCCCGCGTTGATCTGGTCGGTGACGATCTCCTCCGGGGTCTGCGGCTTCTCCAGGAAGGCCGTCACCCGGCCCGTCCCGTCGGTGGGGACCAGACCGTACGCCCTCGGGTCCGTCACCTTCGTCAGATGGAGCGAGACGTCCGCGCCCGTCGACCGGTGGGTGCGGACCAGGGCCCGGATGTCGAGGCCCGTGAGGATGTCCCCGTTGAAGACCAGGACCGGATCGCCCGGACCGGAGCGGAGGCGGCTCGCCACGTTGCGGATGGCGCCGCCCGTGCCGAGCGGTTCCTCCTCCGTCACGTACTCCAGTCGCAGGCCGAGGGCCGAGCCGTCGCCGAAGTAGGGCTCGAAGACCTCGGCCAGATAGGAGGTGGCGAGCACGATGTGCTCCACGCCCGCCGCCCTCGCCCGCGCCAACTGGTGCGTGAGGAAGGGGACCCCGGCCGCCGGGACCATCGGCTTCGGAGTGCGCACCGTGAGCGGGCGCAGCCGGGTGCCTCTGCCGCCGACCAGGAGGATCGCTTCTGTCACCTGTCGTCTCTGCTTCCTGCCGGGACCGGCCGAACTGTCCGTCGGCCGGCCAGTGTATGCAGACCGTGTTGCGAGGACCGGTCAAGGCGCGATGATGACCGTCAAAGGCGCGGGCGATCCGTGCGACGCCGTGCGCCGGCCCGTCCTCAACGGCCCTGGTAGGCGGCCGCGGTGGCACGGGCCGAGCCGAGTTTGCCGTAGAGCAGCCTTCCCGGACACTCCGTGGCGAACCCGTCGCGATGGCCTGAGATCACGTTCAGTCGTACGTTCTCGCCCTTTGCGTAGAGATTGCCACCACCGGACACCAGGTGGGTGGCGGCACGCGGATCCATGCTGGAGAGACCGAGCTTCCACGCGGTGAGCTTGGAGATGGCGGTGACCGCGGCGGCCGTCGGATTGCTGCCGGTGTAGGTGCCGAGCACCGCGATTCCCGTGCTGTTGCCGTTGAATCCGAGGGTGTGCGCGCCCATGACGGCCTTCTCCACGCCCCCCGCGCGCCCCTCGTAGATGCTTCCGCACTTGTCGATGAGGAAGTTGTAGCCGATGTCCCGCCAGCCGCTGCTCACGACGTGGTAGCGGTAGATACTGCGGATGAGCGAAGGCACCTGGGAGCAGGTGTAGTTGTTGCCCGAGGCCGTGTGGTGCACGAAGGCCACCTTCACGGTGTCCGTGTAGACGAAGCCCGCCTCCCGCAGGCTCTCGTCGGCCCCCCAGCCGCTGCGCGTGACGATGCGCGGGCGCGGGCCGATGTAGGGGCCCGTGCTGACCTGGCGCGCCGCCAGGTCCTCCTTGGTCGCCTTCCTCGTGAGCGCCGGGATCTCCGCGGCGCCCAGGGGGGCGAGGCCGGCGTTGGCGGCGGACGCCTCGGACGCGGCGGACACCGCGCCCGACCCGGCGTTCGAAGCGTCCACACCCGACCCGGCGTTCGAGGCGCCCGCACCCGACCCGGTGCCCGAGGCGCCCGCACCCGACCCGGCGCCGGAGGCGCCCGCACCCGACCCGGTGCCGGAGGCATCCACACCCGACCCGGTGTTCGACGCATCCACGTCCGACCCGGTCCCGGACGCGTCGAGGCCCGGCGCCCCGGCCGAGCCCTTGTCCTGCGCGCCGTGTGCGGAGGTGCCTGCCGGCTCGGCGCCGGGGTCGACGAGTTCGACCCGCAGACCGCCGGGAAGCCCCGGGCCGCGCGTCCCGCCGGAGTCGTCCTGCTCGGCGCGGACCCGCACCTCGATGCCGTCGCAGTCGCCGACCCACAGGGGTGCCGTCGATCCGCGCACCCGGCTCGAACCCGCCTCGGTCGTGCCCAGGTCGGGGCCGTGGTCGGTGTTGTGCGTCTCGACCTCCTGCCAGTCGGACCACCGGTCCGTGCCGCTGGCGCGGGTACGGATCTGCACGCGGCCGTGCAGTTCCGTTCTGGGGTCGTCCCACACGACGCCGACGAGCGAGAAGGACCGTACGGCCCGGGGGGTGAGTCCCCGTTCGGTCACCGCCCCGCCACCACGGGGGCCGGTGAGGGCGACGAGGGGGAGGGACTGGGTGCTGCCGGGAACGTCCGGCCCGGCGCCCGACCCGGCCGCCATGGCCGGGGAGGCGGGCGGCACGGCCAGGACCGCCGCGCAGGCGACACCGATCAAGGAAGCTAGGTATCCACGCATGTCCCCGATCTTGGACATGGCCAGACATATATGTCCATCCGGGACTTGACGGTCCGTCGGCCGAACCGGTGGCCCGTCCCACGCCCGTCACCCACCCGCCGGACCGCCCGGCGGGCCGCCCCCGCGTACGCTTGCGCGCGTGAACGCCACCGACCGCACCCCTGCCGACCTGCTGCGATCCGCGCTCGCCGCGGACCCCGCGCGCCCGCTGGTGACCTTCTACGACGACGCCACGGGCGAACGCGTCGAACTCTCCGTGGCCACCTTCGCCAATTGGGTGGCCAAGACAGCCAACCTCCTGCAGGGCGACCTCGCCGCCGGGCCCGGCGACCGGGTCGCGCTGCTGCTGCCCGCGCACTGGCAGACGGCGGTGTGGCTGCTCGCCTGCGCGTCCGTGGGTGCCGTCGCGGACGTCGGCGGCGACGCGGGGGCCGCCGACGTCGTCGTCAGCGGGCCCGACTCTCTGGACGCGGCACGCGCCTGCCCCGGGGAGCGCGTCGCTCTCGCCCTGCGTCCCCTCGGCGGCCGCTTCCCGCAGCCCCCGGCCGGCTTCGTCGACTACGCCGTCGAGGTGCCGGGCCAGGGCGACCGCTTCCAGCCCTTCTCGCCCGCCGGGCCCGAGGAGCCGGCGCTCATCGTCGCCGGGGCGGAGCACACGGGCGCGGAGGTGGTGGAGCGGGCTCGCGCGGACGCCTCCGCGCTCGGCCTGACCGGGCCCGGCTCCCGGCTGCTGTCCGGGCTGCCCTACGACACCTGGGAGGGCCTGAGCGCCGGGCTGTACGCGCCGCTGGCCACGGGAGGCTCGGTGGTCCTCTGCCGCCATCTGGCACGGCTCGACGAGGACGCGCTGGCCAAGCGGATCGAGAACGAGAGGGTGACGGCCACCGCGCGGTGAGACGCCGCCGGGGCCGGGCGGGTCGCGCGGGGCCTCACGGTGAGACGTGGGTGCGCACAGCCGCGGCCACGCGTCCGTCGCACGGTCCCCGCCGCCCGTTCGGGCTAACACCGGCCGCCCCACGCCCCCGCCCCGGGTCATGGTCGTAAGAGCACGACACGCTCGTACGCCACAAGGGGGTGGACCCGGCAGTGACTACCCAAGGCGCCCCACGGCGGCCGGAGGCGGGCATCCCGCGCCTGCCCGGGCCCTCCCTCGGCCCCACGCTCGGCGCCACGCCCGCCGGCCCCGGCCTCATACGCCGCCGGCGCCGGCGCTGGATGCGCCGCTCCGCGCTCGGGCTCGCCCTGCTCGCGCTCGGGGCCGCCGGCGCCGGGTGGGCCGCGTACGAGAAGCTGGACTCGAACATCACCGCGGACAACGACGCCGCCTCCGAGCTCGCCCGCTACGAGAAGGAGCGGCCCACGGCGCTCGTCCGCGGCGCGCAGAACGTCCTGCTCATCGGGTCCGACTCACGCTCGGGCGACGGCAACGGCCGCTACGGGCACGATGCCGGGGCCGGGCGGTCCGACACCGTGATCCTGCTGCACCTCGCCGCCGACCGGCGCAGCGCCACCGCCGTCTCCCTCCCCCGCGACCTCATGGTCGACGTGCCGGGCTGCCGCAGGGCGGACGGCAGCCGCTCCGCGCCGGTGTTCACGCTGTTCAACTACGCGTTCGCGAGCGGCGGCTCGGCCTGCACGATCCGTACCGTCGAAAAGCTGACGAACATCCGCATCGACCACCACGTGGTCGTCGACTTCCGCGGCTTCCAGGAGATGGTCGACGCGGTCGACGGCGTCCAGGTGTGCCTGAAGGAGCCGATCGACGACAAGGACGCCCGGGTGAGGCTCCCGGCGGGCAGGGTGACGCTCGACGGCGAGCAGGCGCTCGGCTACGTCCGCGCCCGCAAGAGCCTCGGCGACGGCAGTGACACGGACCGGATGGAACGCCAGCAGCGCTTCCTCGGCGCACTGCTCGGCAAGGTGCGCAGCGACGGCGTCCTGCTGAATCCGGCGAAGCTCTACCCCGTGCTGGACGCGGCCACCTCGTCCCTGACCACGGACCCGGGCCTGGCGAGCCTGCGCGGGCTCTACGACCTCGTGCGCGGGCTGCGGACGCTCCCTCCGGAACGGGTGCAGTTCCTCACGGTGCCGCGCACCTCGTACCCGTCCGACCCCAATCGGGACCAACTCGTGCAACCGGCCGCGGGAAAACTCTTCACACGGCTGCGCGCGGACCGGCCCGTCGAGGTCGTGAAACGGCTTCCGGACGATTCGGCCGCGAAATCGAGCGCCACGGCGTCCGCATCACCCGGTTACGGTGACGGTGGGGAGTCGCGCGGCGACGGAATGTCGAGCGAAAAGTCGCCTCCCGCTCCCGAACCCACGCCCACATTCCGCGGAAACACGGCCGCGCAGGACGCCTGCGGGTAAAGCACGGACCAAGCACGGGGACGCCGGAGCTAAGAAGTCTCTGAGAAATGGGGCGGATTGCCCGGGTGTAGGGGAGTGGAATGTGTCACCGCCGTCGCTCGACGCCGAACTGGGCGGATAGTGTGAGCGGTCCGGTGCCACGCCCACGAGTTCCGACCTGGGCTCGCGCACCGGGTGAAGAGACCCGAGCGCCTCGAGGGGGAAGGCGCCGCGTGGCCCCGACGGAGGATTCGAAACCGTGGACGCGCAAGGCCGTGGGCGGGCGGACAACATGGACCCCGCAGACCAGTGGGTGCTCAACCCGAACACCGGCGAATACGAACTGCGACTGAGTCCTTCCGCTCCGCAGTCGGCCGTGCCCAGACCGCGGCGCGGAGATCCCGCGGGGCGCGCGCAGGGCGGCAGCCGCACGGCACCCGGCCGCCGGGGACCCGCGCCGGACGCGCCGGCCCCGGACGCGCTGCCGGGGCAGCGCCGCCGCAGGGGTGCACCGGCCGAGCCGCCGGGGCGGCGCCGGGGCCGTACCCAGCCCAAGCAGGGCAAGGCGAAGAAGATCCTGCTGTGGACCGGCGGCGGCATGGCGTTCGTCCTGGTCGCCGCCACGGGCGCCGGTTACCTGTACCTCAAGCACCTCGAGAACAACGTCAGCACGACGGACGTCGGCGACGCCGCGAAGAACGGCTTCAGCAAGGACGACGCCTTCAACATCCTGATCATCGGCACCGACAAGCGCACCGGCAAGGGCAACACCGGCTACGGCGACAAGAACAGCGTCGGCCACGCCGACACCAACGTCCTGCTGCACGTGTCCAAGGACCGGACGAACGCGACGGCGCTGAGCATCCCGCGCGACCTGATCGTCGACGTCCCGGACTGCCCGACGAAGCAGCCCGACGGCACCACCAAGGTCATCCCCGGCACGCAGCACGTCCGCTTCAACACGAGCTTCGGCCAGGGCGGCCGCGACGCCGGCTGCACGATGCGCACGGTCAAGGCGGTCACCGGCATCACGCCCGACCACTTCATGATGGCCGACTTCAACGCGGTGAAGACGCTGACCACGGCGGTGGGCGGCGTCGACGTCTGCGTGGGCAAGCCGATCAACGACAAGGAGTCGCACCTCAAGCTGCCCAAGGGCGAGTCCACGATCGAGGGCGAGCAGGCCCTCGCGTTCGTGCGCACCCGGCACAGCTTCGGCAACCAGGGCGACCTGGACCGGATCAAGGTGCAGCAGCAGTTCCTCGGCGCGCTGGCCCGCAAGATGACCTCCAGCGACACTCTCACCGACCCCGGCAAGCTGCTGGACCTGGCGGAGGCCGCCACCAAGGCGCTCACCGTCGACACCGGCATCGGCAAGGTGAGCAGGCTCAAGGACGTCGCCCTGGAGCTGAAGAAGGTGCCGCCCAAGAACATCACCTTCGCCACGGTGCCGGTGGACGACAACCCCGCCGAGAAGATCAAGGCGACGGTCGTCCTCAGGGAGCCGGATGCCGGGCAGCTGTTCCAGATGATCAACGACGACGTCTCGCTGACCGACGTCAAGCAGAAGAAGAAGCAGGAGAACGCCGCGGTGTCCGCCCGCCTCAAGGGGGCCCGCTCGGCCGCCTCCGACGTCCGCGTCGACATCTACAACGGCGGCGCGCCTGCCGGCAGCGCACAGACGACTCTCGACTGGCTGCAGAACAACCAGGGCGTCCTCAAGTCCAGCCAGCTGGGCAACGCGGCCGCACCCCTCGCCAGGACGACCCTGGAGTACGCTCCGGACCAGGCCGACCAGGCACGCAAACTGGCCGACATCATGGGGTTGCCCGCGTCGGCGATGAAGCCGGGCAAGAGCGAGAAGAACGCCCAGGGGCTGCCGGCGATCGTGCTGACCCTCGGCAAGGACTTCAAGGGCGCCGGGGTCTCGTTGACCGCGCCCAGCAAGGCGCCGGAGAACCTTCAGAAGGCCACGGCGGACAAGCAAGTGTGCTCGACGTGATGACCTGACCGGTCCGTTGTGCGTCTTACCGGACGCGGACGCGCCCGCCGGGTGTGCGACCCGGCGGGCGCGCCGTGTGTACAGCGGGACGCGCAGCACATCCGTTGGGGTGCCACGGGCGTCTCACCGTACGGCGAACAGTCCGGAAGAACGCATCCCGGCGTGCTCCGGGACCACGGGACGGACCGGCATGTGTCGGGCACAGGGTGGGGAGGGCAGGGACTTGGTGCAGGGCAGCGTACGTAAGAAGGGGGCGCGACCACGTGGCCGGGACGCCGGTGAACTGGGCTGGGACGACAGTCTGTACGAGAACGGCGGCGACGCCGTTCAGGACGGCGGCGGTCCGCCGTCGGCGCAGCGCGGCCGGGGCGAACGCCCGCGCCGCAGACGGCGCGTCCTGCGCTGGTCGGCGACGGTTCTGGCGGTCGTGATACTCGGCACCGCCGGTGCCGGATATCTCTACTACCAGCATCTGAACGACAACCTGAAGAAGGACGACCTCAACATCGGCGACGAGAAGGACCGTGCGGCCGAGTCGAAGCCGAACGCGGCGGGCCAGACCCCGCTGAACATCCTGCTCCTCGGGTCGGACGCGCGTGACTCCGCGGAGAACCAGAAGCTCGGCGGCGCGAGGGACACCTTCGGGGGGCCGGCCCGCGCCGACGTCCAGATGCTGCTGCACGTCTCGGCGGACCGCAGCAACATGTCCGTGGTCAGCATGCCGCGCGACACCCTGCTGACGATCCCCAAGTGCACCGACCCGAAGACCGGGCAGGTCTACCCGACCACGGCGTCGGAGATAACGAACGACTCGCTGCGCCGCGGCGGCCCCGGCTGCACGGTCGCCACCTGGGAGAAGCTCACCGACATCCACATCGACCACTTCCTCATGGTCGACTTCGCGGGCGTGGTGTCGATGGCCGACGCGATCGGGGGCGTCCCGGTGTGCGTGGACAAGAACATCTACTCCCACACGGCCTCCGGCCACGGCTCCGGCCTGAAGCTCACGGCGGGCACCACGTACATCAAGGGCACGCAGGCCCTGCAGTGGCTGCGCACCCGGTACGGGTTCGAGGACGGCAGCGACATCGCCCGGACCAAGGCGCAGCACCAGTACATGGGCGCGCTGGTCCGCCAGCTGCGGACCAACGCCACGCTGAGCAACCCGGACAAGCTGCGCAAGCTCGCGGAGACGGCCACCAAGGCGCTCACCGTCGACAAGGGGCTGGGCACGGTCGCCAAGCTCTACGACCTGAGCACCGAGTTGAAGAAGGTGCCCGCCGACCGCATCACGATGACGACGATGCCGTACGTGTACGCCGGTGCCCGGGTGCGGCCCAAGCCGGGTGACGCGGAGCAGCTGTTCCGCCTGGTGCGCGAGGACATCCCGCTGGACGGCAAGGGCGCGAAGAAGAAGCCCGTGGCGGAGGCGACGGTGGCCCCGACGGACACCGACGACAAGATCGCCGTGCAGGTGCAGAACGGCACCCGGACGTCCACGCTGGGGCCGGTGCGGGGACGGGCCGGCACGGTGGCCCAGCTCCTCGTGGGCAAGGGCTTCACCCAGGCCAGGACCGACTCCTCGGCGGCGCCGGCCGAGGACAGGACGGTGGTCCGCTATCCCAGCGCGGACCTGAAGGGCGACGCCCAGCGGGTCGCCAAGGCGCTGGGCATCCCGATGAGTTCGGTGAAGAAGTCGACGGACGTCTCCGGGGTCGCCCTCGTCGTGGGCGCCGACTGGCGGTCGGGCACGACCTACGAGGCCCCCAAGGAGAACGACTCGACGCCGTCGTCCGCGGACGCCCTCAACGGCGCGACGAAGAAGTGCATGACGGTGGACCCGAACTACACCTGGTGACCGCTCGTCCCGGGGCCCTCTCCGCCACGGAGGGGCCCCGGCCGCCCGGCCCGAGAGGTCCCGGCCGGGCGCGCCCACCTCACCGCGTCGCGACGACCGCCGGCCGGCGCGAGGCGATGACCTTCTTCGCCAGCGCCTTGGGACTGGTCAGGAACCCCCAGCCCCACGACAGGTGCATGGTGGCGAGAGCGACGGGGATCTGCAGCCGTGCCTTCAGCGGCAGGCCCCTGCCGGCGGGGACGGAGCCGAGGACGATCGCCGCGAGGTAGCCGCCGGGGACCACGAGGCCCCACGGGGTCAGCGCGACGCCCGTCACGATGCCCGCGGCGATCGCGCAGACCGCGGCCGGCGGGGCAAGATAGCGCAGATTGATGGAGCCCTGGTGGAAGCGGGCGACCACGTGCCGCCAGCGTCCGTAGTCCTTGTACTGCTTGGCGAGCGCGCGCACCGAGGGCCGGGGGCGGTACGACACCCTCAGCTCCGGCGAGAACCAGATGAGGCCGCCCGCCTCGCGGATGCGGAAGTTGAGCTCCCAGTCCTGGGCGCGGATGAACTCCTCGTTGTAGCCGCCCTGCCGCTCCAGGGCCTCGCGCCGGAAGACACCGAGGTAGACCGTGTCGGCCGGTCCGGCCTCGCCGCCCGTGTGGAAGGCGGCGTTCCCCACACCGATCCTCGAGGTCATCGCGGCGGCGACCGCGTGCTCCCAGTCGTTCTCGCCCTCGGCGTGCATGATGCCGCCGACGTTCTGCGCGCCGGTCTCCTCCAGGAGGCGCACGGCGGTCGCGATGTAGTCCGGCGAGAGCATGCCGTGCCCGTCGACGCGGACCACGACGGGGTGGCGGGACGCCTTGATGGCGGCGTTGAGCGCGGCGGGCGTGCGGCCGGTCGGGTTGGGGACCGTGTGCACGCGCACGCGGGGATCGGACGCGGTCTCGCGGACCAGTTCCGCGGCGATCTCGTCCGTGCGGTCCGTGGACGGGCCGAGGGCGATCACGACCTCCGTCTCGCCGGCGTACTCCTGGGCGAGGATCGCTTGGACGGCTCCGCGCAGATGCCGCTCCTCGTTGAGGACGGGCATGATCACGGACACGGCGGGAAGCTGCACGTCGGACTTCGCGTTCATAGGGGCCTCACGTTACCGCGAACGGGGGACACCGGTGCGCGCCGCCCGGGCGCCGCCCCGGGCCGCAGATCGTATCGGCCTACGGTGCTCACGGATCCCACGCCCAGCCCCGCGGAGGTGTCCCCCGTGCCCGCACCGACCCGCGCGCCCGCGCGCCGTCCACCGGTCCGCTCCCCCGGGCAGCGACCGCGCGCCCCGCGGAAGAGGCCCGGCTGGGCCGTTCGGGCGGTCACCACGCTCTCCGTGGCCGTCCTCGCGTCGGCCGGCATCGGGCACGCCGTGATCACCAGCCTCGACGAGGGCATCGCCCGGGTCGATCCCTTCAAGGACATGAAGAACCGCCCCGAGGCCGGCCACGGCATGAACATCCTGCTGGTCGGCACCGACGGCCGCGACAGGGTCGCGAACGCGCAGCGGCGGGCGTACCGCCTCGGCGGCACGGCCTGCCACTGCACCGACACGGTCATGATCGTGCACATCTCGGCGCACCGGGACCGGGCCACCGTCGTGAGCCTGCCGCGCGACTCGTACGCGCAGGCCCCGGCGCACACGGACCTGACCACCGGGCAGCGGCACGGCCCCCATCCGATCAAGCTGAACGCGGCGTACGCGGAGGGCGGCCCCAACCTGACGGTGCGCACGATCGAGAACATGACGCACCTCAAGATCGACCACTATCTGGAGGTCGACTTCGTCAGCTTCATGAAGACGGTGGACGTCCTCGGCGGTGTCCGGCTGTGCACCCCGAAGCCGCTGAAGGACCCGTACACCGGACTGGACCTGCCCGCGGGCACCCATGTGCTCAAGGGCGGGCAGGCGCTTCAGTACGTGCGGTCCCGGCACATCGACGGGGCGTCCGACCTGGGCCGGATGCAGCGGCAGCAGAGGTTCCTGGCGGCGCTCGTCGACCGGGCGACGTCGTCGGGCATGATGCTGAACCCGATCAGGTTCCGGGACGTGACACGGGCGGTGCTGGGCTCCGTGCGGGCGGACCGTGGCTTCGGCACGGACCAGCTGCTCGACCTGGGCCGGGCGATGCGGACCTTCTCGCCGCGCTCCTCGGAGTTCACGACCGTGCCGATCGCGCAGATGGGCTACCGGGGCAACGACCTCGGCTCGACCGTGAAGTGGGACGACGCGAAGGCCGGGGCGTTGTTCCAGGCGCTGCGCGACGACAGGCCGCTCGCCCCGCCCCACCCGGACAAGAAGGGCCCGGCCGCGACGCGGGTGGACGTGCCCCCGCAGCAGATCCGGGTGCGGATCGAGAACGGCACGGTCACGGAGGGACTCGGCAAGCGGGTGGACGACGCGCTCGCGGCCGACGGCTTCCGGACGACGCGGCAGCCGGGGAACGCCGCGAACAGGGCGACGCGGCGCACGGTCATCGTCTACGACCCGCGCTGGGACCGCTCGGCGAGGACCCTCGCCGCGGCCCTGCCGGGCAGCGAGCTGCGCGCGACACCGGGCCGGGGACCGACGCTGACGGTGATCGCGGGCGCGGACTTCAAGGAGGTGCGGCCGGTACGGGCGTCGGAGCCGAAGGGCCCGCAGGAGGTGGTGACCGGGGACCAGGTGGTGTGCCCGTAGCGGCGCGGCACCGCCACGCGCCCTCGGCCCCGCGTCCCTCACTCACTTCTCGTCGGTCGACGCTCCGTCGCCACTCACTTCTCGTCGGTCGACACTCAGTCGCCGCTCAGTCGTCGCGGCCCTCCACCACCCTGCTCTCCCGCAGTTCCCTGATCGCGCGGCGCCGCGCCAGGCGGTGGGTGCGGCGGATCTGGGCCTCCTGGTAGCGGCGCTTGTCCCGCTCCGTCTCGGGTATGACCGGCGGCACCTGCCGGGGCTTGCCGTCGGCGTCGACCGCCGCGAAGACCAGGTACGCCGAGCCGACCTGGGTGGGCGGCGCCGACTCGTTCCAGCGTTCGGCCAGGACGCGGACGCCGATCTCCATCGAGGTGCGGCCGGTCCAGTTGACCTGGGCCTTCACATGCACGAGGTCGCCGACCCTGACCGGCTCCAGGAAGGCCATCTCGTCCATGGACGCGGTGACGGCCGGGCCGCCGGAGTGCCGGCCGGCCACGGCCCCCGCCGCGTCGTCGACGAGTTTCATGATCACGCCACCGTGCACCGTGCCCAGCAGGTTGGTGTCGTTGTGGGTCATGATGTGGCTGAGGGTGGTCCGGGACGCCGCGGTGGGCTTCCCCGGGAGATCGCCCGTGGATTCGCCCGGACCTGCGACGTCCGGGGCAGAGGCCTGGTCTGTCATGCCCTCCACCTTATGCCGGACCTTTCTCCGGGAGACTTTGTGTCAGCTTGGCAACAGCACTGACCCCGTTCTTCACCGGCCCTTGTAAGGCACATGGCCCCACCCGGCACACTGGGGCCCATGAACCAGTGGCCCGAGGGATCGTCCAACGACAGCCGCGGCACCAGCTTCGGACGCGGCAGCACCAGCGCGCGGCCGGAGGGCGCCCGTGTGATGCGCCAGGTCCGGCGCGGACCCGGCGACCCTCAGGGCGCTCCGCCGTACGGCGGGGTACCGCAGCAGCCGGCCTACGGCGACCAGGGGTACGGCGCCCCCGACAGCCCCTACAACACGGGCCAGGTCTACGGCGGCGGCGGCCGGCGCGGCGGCGGTTTCATACCCAACGACAACGACCCGGACCCGGAGCTCGACCACTACCGGTCGCGCCCGAACTGGCGCCGCCGGATCAAGTGGACCGCGATCACGCTGGTCACCGCGCTGGTGGTGACCTCGGTGACCACGTACTTCTGGGCCGACTCCAAGCTCCACCGTGACGTCGACCTGTCCAAGGTCATCGACCGGCCCGCGTCCGGCGAAGGCACCAACTACCTGATCGTCGGCTCCGACAGCCGCGCGGGCATGTCGGCCGACGACAAGAAGAAGCTGCACACCGGGTCCGCCGAGGGCAAGCGCACGGACACGATGATGATCCTGCACACCGGCGACAACGGTTCCACGCTCATCTCCCTGCCCCGCGACTCGGACGTGGAGATCCCGACGTTCAAGGGCTCCGAGTCCGGCAAGATCTACCAGGGCACGGGCCGCCACACCAAGCTGAACGCCGCGTACGCCACGGACGGTCCCGAACTGCTGGTCCGCACGGTCGAGTTCAACACCGGGCTGCACATCGACCACTACGCGGAGATCGGCTTCGGCGGCTTCGCGAAGATCGTGGACGCGGTCGGCGGGGTCGAGATCACGATCGACAAGGGCTTCAAGGACAAGTACTCGGGCGCCGACTTCCAGGCGGGCAAGCAGACGCTGAACGGCGAGGAGGCCCTGGCCTTCGTCCGTACCCGGCACGCCTTCGCCACGAGCGACCTGCAGCGCACGAAGAACCAGCAGAAGTTCCTGTCCGCGCTGGCCCACCAGGTGGCGACCCCGTCCACGGTCCTCAACCCCTTCAGGCTCTACCCGACGATGGGTGCGGGCCTGGACTCGCTGACGGTCGACAAGGACATGAGCCTGTGGGACCTGGCCGACATGTTCTGGTCGATGAAGGGCGTCTCCGGCGGCGACGGGACGTCGATGAACATGCCGATCTCCGGCTCCAGCGGCGGCAACCTGGTGTGGGACAAGAACAAGGTCAAGACGCTGGTGAACCAGCTGAAGAACGACGAGAAGGTGACGGTGACGGGCAACTGATCCCCGCGCCTCCCGCATACCGCCGCACCGCGAAGGGCCCCGCCGAAGCAGTTCGGCGGGGCCCTTCGCGCATCCCGGGCGATGCGCCCGGGAACAGTCAGCAGGCGCAGAGGCAGAACGGGTGCCCCGCCGGGTCCGCGTAGACGCGCCAGGTGCGGGAGCGGTCCTCCGTGTCCAGTGGCCGGGCACCGAGCGCGAGGACGCCGCTCTCGGCGGCCTCCAGGTCCTCGACGGCGAGGTCCAGGTGCAGTTGCTGGGAGCCGTCCGGGGCCGGCCACTTCGGCGGTACGTACCCGGGCGCGGCCTGGAACGACAGCGACCCGCCGCCGGGCACCTTCAGGTCGGCCCAGTCGCCGTCCCCCTCCACGGTGCCGCCGAGCAGCTCGGCGTAGAAACCCGCGAGCGAGCGCGGGTCGGGACAGTCGAGAACCACGCCGCCCAGCTTGGCGAGAGCCATGACTTCCTCCTTGTACGTCGACACATCCGTGTTACCTGTAGCAGCCGCCAACCGGTAACCGTTACTGGATGCTGCCGCATAAGGGGTAACGTCGCAAGGGGAAATCCGAGAGGTAACGTCGCGGGCATGAGGTCGCAGACATGAGTGACAGAGCCCCCGGTGGCCTCGCGCTGGTGGAGGCCCTGGTCAACACCCTGGACCTGGAGTCGGGCGCGGACCGCCTGGACACACCCGAGGGGCGCGCCGAGTTCGGCGTCGCGGAGCGCGACCTGGCCGAGGTGCGCGAGCTGCGGGAGTCGCTGCGCGCCGTCTGCCTCGCGCACGCGGGCCACGCGCCGCACCGCGAGGTGACGCCCCTGGGCCGGCTGCTCACGCGGGCACCCCTGCTGGTGGCCGTCGACGAACACGACGGCTCGGCGGTCCTGGCACCCGCCGACCGGGGGGCCCTGCTGTCCCGGGTCGCGGCGGCCGTCGCGGAGGCCCTCACCGCGGGCACCTGGCTGCGCCTCAAGGCCTGCGAACTGCCCGAGTGCCACTGGGCGTACTACGACCGCAGTCCGGCCGGGAGACGGCGCTGGTGCTCGATGTCGGTGTGCGGGGCACGCGCGAAGATGCGCCGGTACCGGGCCAAGTAGACCGCCGGTCGGCGTGGTTGGGCACTCCTGAGGCACAGACGACCGCGGTGGTGCAGAATGCAGCAGGACGCCGGTCCGGCCGACTGAGCCTCGGCCGGACCGGCGTCACCCCTGGGACCTACGCGGTGGGGCGGCCCATCGCCCGGTACGTCCACCCCGCCCGGCGCCACAGATCCTGGTCGAGCGTGTTGCGGCCGTCGAGGACCACGCGGGAGCCGACCGCCCTGCCCAGCACCTCCGGGTCCAGCTCACGGAACTCACGCCACTCCGTGAGGTGCAGCACGACATCGGCGCCGCGGACCGCTTCCAGCGCCGAGCGGGCGTACCCGAGCGTCGGGAACACCCGCCGGGCGTTGTCCATGCCCTTGGGGTCGTAGACGGTGACCTGGCCGCCCTGGAGGTGGATCTGCCCGGCGACGTTCAGCGCGGGCGAGTCGCGTACGTCGTCGGAGTCGGGCTTGAACGTCGCACCGAGCACCGCGACACGCTTGCCGAGGAACGAGCCGCCGCCCAACGCCTCGCGCGCCATCTCGACCATCTGGCCGCGCCGGCGCATGTTGATGGAGTCGATCTCGCGCAGGAAGGTCAGCGCCTGGTCGGCACCGAGCTCGCCCGCGCGCGCCATGAAGGCGCGGATGTCCTTCGGGAGGCACCCGCCGCCGAAGCCGATGCCGGCCCGCAGGAACTTCCTGCCGATCCGGTCGTCGTGGCCGATGGCCTCCGCCAGCATGGCCACGTCGGCTCCCGCGGCCTCGCACACCTCCGCCATCGCGTTGATGAAGGAGATCTTGGTGGCGAGGAAGGAGTTCGCCGAGACCTTCACCAGCTCGGCGGTCGGGAAGTCGGTGACGATGAAGGGCGAGCCCTCGCCGACGGGCGTCGCGTACACCTCGCGCAGCAGTTTCTCGGCCCCCTCGCTGCGCACGCCGACCACGATCCGGTCGGGGCGCAGCGTGTCCTGGACGGCGAAGCCCTCGCGCAGGAACTCGGGGTTCCAGGCCAGTTCGGCGTCCTCACCGACGGGTGCGTGCTCGGCGAGGTAGGCGGCCAGGCGGTCCGCGGAACCGACGGGCACCGTCGACTTGCCGACGACCAGGGCGGGAGCCTTCAGATGCGGAGCCAGCGACGCGATCGCGGCGTCGACGTACGACATGTCGCACGCGTACTCGCCGTGCTTCTGGGGGGTGTTCACGCACACGAAGTGGATGTCCCCGAAGTCCGCCACCTCGGCCCAGTCCATCGTGAAGCGCAGCCGCCCGGTGGAGCCCTCGATTCCCGTGACGTGCTTGCGCAGCAGGTCCCCGAGGCCGGGTTCGTACATCGGGACCTCGCCCCGCTGCAGCATCTCGATCTTCTCGGGAACGACGTCGAGTCCCATCACCTCGAACCCCAGCTCGGCCATGGCCGCGGCGTGCGTCGCGCCGAGATAGCCGGTGCCGATCACGGTGATCTTGAGGCTCATGGGTGCTCCAGAGGATATGCGGCGAATCCGAGCCGAGCATAGCCGGGCGCCTCAGCGGGCACGTTTCCCGCTGTCGCCAAGCTCACGTATCACTCAGGTGGGCGTACCCCTAAAATTCGGGTTACTTAACGGTAATTAGCGTCGGCACCACTGTGTCTTTGGAGCGTGAGAGACCTTGGCCGGATCGGCTGACTTCGACCTGTACCGCCCGTCCGAGGAGCACGACATGCTCCGCGACGCCATCCGCTCGCTGGCCGAGGCGAAGATCGCGCCGCACGCCACCGCGGTGGACGAGGAGGCGCGGTTCCCGCAGGAGGCGCTGGACGCCCTCGTCGCGAACGACCTGCACGCGGTCCACGTGCCCGAGGAGTACGGCGGCGCGGGCGCCGACGCCCTCGCCACCGTCATCGTGATCGAGGAGGTGGCACGCGTGTGCGTGTCCTCCTCCCTGATCCCCGCGGTGAACAAGCTCGGCTCCCTGCCGGTGATGCTCTCCGGCTCCGAGGAGCTGAAGAAGAAGTACCTGGGCCCGCTGGCCAAGGGCGACGCGATGTTCTCGTACTGCCTCTCGGAGCCGGAGGCGGGCTCCGACGCGGCCGGCATGAGGACGCGGGCGGTGCGCGACGGTGACCACTGGGTCCTCAACGGCGTGAAGCGCTGGATCACCAACGCGGGCGTCTCCGAGTACTACACGGTGATGGCGGTGACCGACCCGGAGAAGCGCTCCAAGGGCATATCGGCGTTCGTCGTCGAGAAGTCGGACGAGGGTGTCTCCTTCGGGGCCCCGGAGAAGAAGCTCGGCATCAAGGGCTCCCCCACCCGCGAGGTCTACTTCGACAACGTGCGCATCCCGGCCGACCGCATGATCGGCGAGGAGGGCACCGGCTTCGCCACGGCGATGGCGACCCTCGACCACACCCGCATCACCATCGCCGCCCAGGCTCTCGGCGTCGCCCAGGGCGCGTTCGACTACGCCAAGAACTACGTCCGGGAGCGCAAGCAGTTCGGCAAGCCGATCGGCGACTTCCAGGGCCTTCAGTTCATGCTCGCCGACATGGCCATGAAGATCGAGGCGGCCCGGCAGCTGACGTACGCGGCCGCCGCCAAGTCCGAGCGTGGCGACGCCGACCTGACCTTCCAGGGTGCCGCGGCCAAGTGCTTCGCGTCGGACGTGGCGATGGAGGTCACCACGGACGCCGTCCAGCTGCTCGGCGGCTACGGCTACACCCGCGACTACCCGGTCGAGCGCATGATGCGCGACGCGAAGATCACGCAGATTTATGAGGGCACGAACCAGATCCAGCGGATCGTGATGGCGCGCAACCTGCCGTAGCGCGCGGCACGGTGTCGCCGGGCGCGGCACTCGGGGGCACCCCGCGGGGTGCCCCCTTTCGTGCGTCAGCCGTCCAGCTGCTCCAGGGTCGCGTTCGACGGGCCGCGCCGGGCCCGCAGGTCGCGCGCCACGTCCTCGGCGGCGCCCAGCACCCGTACCGCGTTCTGCCAGGTCAGCTTGGCCAGGTCGGTCGTCGACCAGCCGCGGTCGAGGAGTTCCGCGATCAGGTTCGGGTAGCCGGAGACGTCGTCGAGGCCCTCGGGGGTGAAGGCCGTGCCGTCGTAGTCGCCGCCGATGCCCAGATGGTCGACGCCGGCCACCTCGCGCATGTGGTCCAGGTGGTCGGCGACCGTCGCGGCCGTGGCGACCGGGCGGGGGTGGCGCTCCTCGAAGGCGCGGTGCACCTTCATCGCCTCGGCCGTCGTGTCGAGGGGGTGGAAGCCGTGCGCGCGCATGTTCTCGTCCGCCGCGGCCGTCCAGTCGACCGCGGCCCGGAGCACGAACTTCGGCACGAACGTCACCATCGCCACCCCGCCGTTGGCGGGCAGACGCTCGAGCACGTCGTCGGGGATGTTGCGCGGGTGGTCGCACACGGCCCGGGCGGAGGAGTGGGAGAAGATCACCGGGGCGTCCGTGGTGTCGAGGGCGTCCCGCATCGTCGTCGCCGCCACGTGCGAGAGGTCGACGAGCATGCCGAGGCGGTTCATCTCACGGACGACCTCGCGGCCGAAGGCGGTCAGGCCCCCGGCCCGCGGCTCGTCGGTCGCCGAGTCCGCCCACGCCACGTTGTCGTTGTGGGTGAGCGTGAGGTACCGCACGCCCAGCTCGTACAGCCCCCGCAGCGTGCCGAGGGAGTTCGCGATCGAGTGGCCGCCCTCCGCGCCCATCAGCGAGGCTATCCGGCCGCCCGCGCGCGCCGCCTCCATGTCGGCGGCGGTCAGGGCGCGTTGCAGCTCCCCGGGGTGCCGGGCGATCAGCCGGCCCACGCAGTCGATCTGTTCGAGCGTCGCGGCCACCGGGTCGGGCAGGTCGCAGCGCACGTACACCGACCAGAACTGCGCGCCGACGCCGCCCTCGCGCAGTCGCGGCAGGTCGGTGTGCAGATGCGCGTCCTGGTGGGTGGCGATGTCGCGGGCGTCGAGGTCGTAGCGGACCTGCTCGCGCAGCGCCCAGGGCAGGTCGTTGTGCCCGTCGACGACCGGGAACTCCCGCAGCAGCAGCCGCGCTCGGTCCAGCGAGGTCATCGCGGTCACTTCCCCGAGCCGAACCCGAAGCCCGCCGATCCGTCGACCTTGGAGCGCAGCCGCTTGCCCTTCTCGGTGGCCTGGTCGTTGAGTTCCTGCTGGAACTCCCGCATGCGGCCGAGGAGTTCCTCGTCGTGCGCGGCCAGGATGCGGGCCGCGAGCAGACCGGCGTTGCGGGCGCCGCCCACCGAGACCGTGGCCACCGGCACCCCGGCCGGCATCTGCACGATCGACAGGAGGGAGTCCATGCCGTCCAGGTACTTCAGCGGGACGGGGACACCGATCACCGGCAGGGGGGTCACCGAGGCCAGCATGCCGGGCAGGTGCGCGGCACCGCCCGCCCCCGCGATGATCACCTTCAGACCGCGGTCCACGGCCTGCTCGCCGTACGTGATCATCTCGCGCGGCATGCGGTGCGCTGAGACGACGTCGACCTCATACGGGATCTCGAACTCGTCGAGGGCCTGGGCGGCCGCCTCCATGACGGGCCAGTCGGAGTCGGACCCCATGACGATGCCTGCAACGGGACTCATTCGGTGATGGTGCCTCTCAGGTAGCCGGCAGCGTGACGGGCGCGCTCCAGCACGTCGTCGAGGTCGTCGCCGTAGGTGTTGACGTGGCCGACCTTGCGGCCGGGTTTCACGTCCTTGCCGTACATGTGGATCTTCAGTCGCGGGTCGCGGGCCATGCAGTGCAGGTACGCGGAGTACATGTCGGGGTAGTCGCCGCCGAGGACGTTGACCATGACCGTCCACGGGGCCCGCGGGCGCGGGTCGCCGAGCGGCAGGTCGAGGACCGCCCGGACGTGGTTGGCGAACTGCGAGGTGACCGCCCCGTCCTGGGTCCAGTGGCCCGAGTTGTGCGGGCGCATCGCCAGCTCGTTGACGAGGACGCGTCCGTCGCGGGTCTGGAACAGCTCGACCGCGAGGTGGCCGACGACGCCGAGTTCCTTGGCGATCGTCAGGGCCAGCTGCTCGGCGCGCATCGCCAGGTCCCCGTCGAGGCCGGGGGCGGGGGCGATGACGGTGTCGCACACGCCGTTCACCTGCCGCGACTCGACCACGGGGTAGGCCACGGCCTGGCCGTGCGGCGACCGTACGACGTTGGCGGCCAGCTCCCGTACGAAGTCGACCTTCTCCTCCGCGATGACCGGGACTCCGGCGCGGAACGGCTCGGCGGCCTCCTCGACCGACCCGACGACCCACACGCCCTTGCCGTCGTAGCCGCCGCGGACCGTCTTCAGGACGACCGGGAATCCCTCGCCCTCGGCCGCGAAGGCGGCGACGTCCTGGGGGTCGCTCACGATCCGGTGGCGCGGGCACGGCACCCCGATCGCGTCGAGCCCGGCCCGCATCACCCCCTTGTCCTGGGCGTGCACGAGCGCGTCCGGGCCGGGGCGCACGGGGATGCCGTCCGCCTCCAGGGCCCGCAGGTGCTCGGTGGGCACGTGCTCGTGGTCGAAGGTGATCACGTCGCAGCCCTGCGCGAAGGCACGCAGCGTGTCCAGGTCGCGGTGGTCGCCGACGACGACGTCGTTGACGACCTGGGCCGCGGAGTCCTGCGGAGTGTCACTGAGAAGCTTGAACCTGATGCCGAGCGGGATGCCCGCCTCGTGTGTCATACGAGCGAGCTGCCCCCCGCCGACCATGCCGACTACCGGGAACGTCACGCACCCAGGGTATCGGGCGAGCCAGGGTGGCCGGTTTCCCTCCCCGTGGCGGCATCCTCCCGGCCCGTCGGCGGCGTTCTTCCCGTCCTCATGAATGCTCCCCCGGGCGCCGGTCCCTGGCGCTGGTTAGCATGGCGTGGTTGACGGAACCGCTCGGCGTGCCCTGCCGACCGGCCGATGCGACGGACCGACACGACCCGACCCGACGGGGGCTTGCGACACGATGGGCAGTGGTTCCACGGGCCTGCAGGACAAACCCCACGACGGGGTGCGCAGGCAGCTCGACCAGTTGGTGCGTGAGATCGCCAAGTTCGGCGCGGTCGGCGGCCTCGGCACGCTGGTGAACTTCGCGGTCTCCAATCTCCTGTGGCACACCACGAACCTGCAGGCCGTGCGCGCCAACGTGATCGCGACGGTGGTCGCCATCGCGTTCAATTACGTGGGCTTCCGCTACTTCACGTACCGGGACCGCGACAAGACCGGCAGGACGAGGGAGCTCACGCTCTTCCTGGTGTTCAGCGCGGTGGGACTCGTGATCGAGAACGGCGTGCTCTACACGGCGATCTACGGATTCGGCTGGGACAGCTCGCTGCAGCGCAATCTCTTCAAGGTCGTCGGCATCGGCCTCGGGACGCTGTTCCGGTTCTGGTCGTACCGCTCGTGGGTCTTCCGGACGCTGCCGGCCCGCGAGGCGGTGGTGGGCGCGGAGTCGATACTCGAGGAGGCGACCCGGCGCCGTCGCGACCAGCGCGTGCACCGCTGATCCGGCGCCCACCCGGTCGGCTCCCCTTCCCGCCCTTCCCGTCTCCCGCTCCTCCACGCCGCCTTCTCCCCTGCCCGGCCTACCTGACCGTCTGCTCCGGTCCTCCCCCGGACTGTGGCTTCTTGAGCGGCGTGCGCGACAGGAACAGGCCGAAGACCGCCGGCTTGGCCTGGAGCATCTCCAGCCGTCCGCCGTCCGCCTCCGCGAGGTCGCGGGCGACCGCCAGGCCGATGCCCGTCGAGTTGCGGCCGCTGATGGTGCGCTCGAAGATCCGGGAGCCCAGCTCCGGCGGCACCCCCGGGCCCTCGTCCGTGACCTCCACGACCGCCTGGTTGCCGGTGACACGGGTGCGCAGCGCGACCGTGCCCCCGCCGTGCATGAGTGAGTTCTCGATCAACGCCGCCAGCACCTGGGCGACCGCGCCGGGGGTGCCCACGGCCCGCAGGTGCCGTTTGCCGGAGCTGACGATCGCGCGGCCCGCGCTGCGGTAGGCGGGGCGCCACTCGGCGAGCTGCTGCTGGATGACCTCGTCGAGGTCGAAGGAGACCGCCGAGCCGGTGCGGGGGTCGCGGGCGTTGGTCAGCAGCCGCTCCACGACGTCGGTGAGCCGCTCCACCTGCGCCAGCGCGATGGTCGCCTCCTCCTTCACCGTGTCCAGGTCGTCGGTGAGGGCGATCTCCTCCAGGCGCATGGAGAGCGCGGTCAGGGGCGTCCGCAGCTGGTGGGAGGCGTCCGCGGCGAGGCGGCGCTCGGCGGTCAGCATGCGCCCGATCCGCTCCGCCGAGGCGTCGAGGACGTCGGCGACCCGGTCCAGTTCCGGGACGCTGTACCGCTTGTGGCGCGGTCGCGGGTCGCCGGAGCCGAGGCGCTCCGCGGTCTCGGCGAGGTCCGTGAGCGGGGATGCCAGGCGGTTGGCCTGGCGCACGGCGAGCAGGATGGCGGCGATGATCGCGAGCAGCGCGACCAGGGCGATGATCAGAAGCGTGCGGCCGACCTCGCGGGTGACGGTCGAGCGCGGCTCCTCGACCCGGACCGTCTCGCCCTCCTCCCCCTGGGCCGTGGAGTGGATGACGTCGCCGACGGGCTTGTCGCCGACCTGGATGGGGGCCTGGCCGGGGATCGTGATCAGCGCGTACTTGTCACCGGTGACCTGGCCCTCCAGAAGCGCGGGCTTGACCTTCTGGGCGCCGAGGAGCCGGCTGTCCACGATGCTGGCGAGCCGCAGCGCCTCCGAGTCGACACGCTCCTGCGCGCTGTTGCCGATCGTCCGCGTCTCGACGATCACCAGGGAGATGCCGAAGACGGCGATCACGACGAGGACGACGGCGAGGGTGGACTGGATGAGACGACGACGCACGAGGCCCTCCGGGCGATGGCTGGACAACGACCAGTGTGCCCCGGACGGACCGGCACCCCGAGGTGGGGAGCGCGCCCGTCGGGAACCCGGCCGGGCCGACGGAGTGCCTGGCGCTGTGGCCGGAAGGGTTTGCGAGCCGGCGAACCCTTCCGGCCACAGCACTAGGGCGTGTTGCGAAAGTCCCGTCTGCCCCGCGACGCCTGGCACGGCTCCCCCACGCTCGGCTGCGCTCGCGCGGGAGGGGCCCCCACCGCCGCGTTGTCGGGATCGCCCGCGTACGCCCAGTACGCGGACGACCCTCCGCCTTGCGATGCTCCCCCGCAGCCCGAAGGGCGCGGGAGGTGCCCCCAGCACCAGACGCCGCGGGCCCCGCCCTTCGGGCGGACGACGCCACTTTCGCAACACGCCCTAGCTCTTCTCGAAGCGGAAGCCCACGCCCCGCACCGTCGCGATGTACCGCGGGTTCGCCGCGTCGTCCCCCAGCTTCTTGCGCAGCCAGGAGATGTGCATGTCCAGGGTCTTCGTGGACGACCACCAGGTCGTGTCCCAGACCTCGCGCATCAGCTGGTCGCGCGTGACGACCCGGCCCGCGTCCCGGACCAGGACCCGCAGCAGGTCGAACTCCTTCGCGGTGAGCTGCAGCTCCTCGTCCCCCATCCAGGCGCGGTGCGACTCGACGTCGATGCGCACCCCGTGCGTGGCCGGCGGCTGGGCGGGCTCGGTGGCACCGCGCCGCAGCAGCGCCCGGACGCGGGCGAGCAGCTCGGCGAGCCGGAACGGCTTGGTGACGTAGTCGTCGGCACCCGCGTCGAGGCCCACGACGGTGTCCACCTCGTCCGCGCGCGCGGTCAGGATGAGGATCGGGACCGTATGGCCCTCGGCACGCAGCCTGCGGGCCACTTCCAGACCGTCCATGCCGGGCAGCCCGAGGTCCAGCACGACGAGGTCCACGCCGCCCTGCATTCCGGCGTCCAGCGCGGTGGGTCCGTCCTCGCGCACTTCGACCTCGTAACCCTCCCGGCGCAGGGCGCGGGCCAGCGGCTCCGAGATGGACGCGTCGTCCTCGGCGAGCAGTACACGGGTCATGGAGTGATGGTAGTCCGCCCGCGTGGGGAGCAAGAGCGTGATCGCAGGTGTGAGGGGTGCGCGGGCGTTCTTACCTTCGGCTGCCAGGACGCGGCGCCGCCGTGAGCCCCCACCGAGGGGAGCCACGCCTGCGTCCGAGGGGTGCCATACGGGTGAACACCTTCGAATAGGTGCCCGTGGCCACGGAATCGCCTGTGATACTGGTCTCAAGTCCTTCCATATCCGGTGGTGTCATGGCGTATCGTCATCGGAACGCCTGTAGCACCATCGGGGACCTTTGGCGGCACGTCACGCTGAAGGTCTCTTTTGTGTGCGGGCCGGCCACCGCCGGCCCTGAAAAGTGACCTGTGCCGGGCCTCGCGCACGTCAACGCGTGCAGAGGCGTGGATCCCGGTGGTCGCCGTCCACCGCCCCGAGACCCGGGGTGGGCACTCCGTGGGCGTGGGGGGACGGCCGATCCCGCCGGTTCCGGCCGCCCCACCGGGCGCGCCACGCTCGTGCGGCGCGTCCCGACCAAGCAAGGAACGACCATGGCGTCCAGCCTGACGAAGGACTCGGTCCGCCCGGGCACCCCCGGTTCCGAGAAGACCTTCTTCGGCCACCCCCGCGGACTGGCCACCCTCTTCATGACCGAGATGTGGGAGCGGTTCTCCTACTACGGCATGAAGGCCCTGCTCCCGCTGTATCTGGTGGCTCCCGGTGGCCTGCATCTGAGTGCGGCCACGGCGACCGCGATCTACTCGGTGTACCTGTCGCTCGTGTACCTGCTCGCCCTGCCGGGCGGCTGGTTCGCCGACCGTGTCCTCGGCCCCCGCAGGACGGTCGCGGTCGCGGGCTTCGTCATCATGCTCGGCCACCTCACGCTGGCCCTGCCGTCCTCCGGCACCTTCTTCGCCGGTCTCGGCCTGGTCGCCATCGGCTCGGGCCTGCTGAAGGCCAACATCTCGACGATGGTCGGCCACCTCTACGACGGCCCGGACGACGCGCGCCGCGACGGTGGCTTCACGCTCTTCTACATCGGCATCAACCTGGGCGCCTTCGCCGCGCCGCTGGTCATCGGCACCGTGGGCGAGAACGTCAACTGGCACCTGGGCTTCGCGCTCGCCGCGCTCGGTATGGCGCTCGGGCTGGGCCAGTACCTGCTGGGCGGCCGCCACCTCAGCGAGCGCTCGAAGGACGTCCCGACGCCGCTGAGCGCCGCGGAGAAGTCCGCCACGCTGCGCAAGTCGGCCCTGTGGGCGGCCGTGGCGGTCGTCTTCTACGCGGTCGTCGGCTTCTCGGGCGTCTACACCCTGAACTGGCTGCTGGTCCCGATCACCGTCGCCGGTCTGGTCATCCCGGTCCTGGTCATCACCCGGATCAAGCGGGACAAGGAGCTGGACCACGCCGAGCAGTCCCGGATGACCGCGTACATCTGGTTCTTCGTGGCCGCCGCCGTGTTCTGGATGATCTACGACCAGGGCGGCTCGACCCTGTCGCTCTTCGCCGAGTCGTCGGCCAATAACACGATCTTCGGCTGGGACTTCCCGGTCTCCTGGTACCAGTCGGTCAACCCGGTCATGATCATGGCGCTGGCCCCGGTGTTCGCCTGGATGTGGCTGGCGCTGAACCGGCGCGGCAAGGAGCCGGGCACGGCGGTGAAGTTCGCCTCGGGCCTGATCCTGGTCGGTGCGTCGTTCTTCCTCTTCCTCGCGCCGCTGGCGATCGCCGGCGGCGGGCACAGGGCCGCGGCCATGTGGCTGGTCGCGATCTACTTCGTGCAGACGGTCGGGGAGCTGACGCTCTCCCCGGTCGGCCTGTCCGTGACGACGAAGATGGCGCCGGCGAGGTACGCCTCCCAGATGATGGGCGTCTGGTTCCTGGCGGTGACCGCCGGCGACGCCACCACCGGTCTGCTCTCCATCGCGGGCGTCGACCTCGACAAGACGGCCGTCGTGGCCCTGGAGGCGGCGCTCGCCGCGCTCGCCGGGTTCGCGGTGTGGATGTACCGCGGCAAGGTCAAGCGGCTGATGGGCGACGTCCGTTAGGGCGCGTGCCGATCCGGGCCCCGTGCCCCGGGCGCACCGGCGGAGGGGGTCACCGCGTCGTGACGCGGTGACCCCCTCCGAGCGCCCGGCCCCGCCCGGGGCGCGCGGGCAGCAGGGGTCAGCGCACGCGCCGGGGCAGGAACGTGAACACCGCGCCGCCCAGCAGGATCGCCGTCCCGGCCACCAGGCCCAGCGCCTTCAGGGCGCCGTGGTCCTCCGCGCCTGTCTGTGCCAGGCCGCCGGACGTGCCCGAGGACGACGCCGAGCCGCCGGTCGACGAGCCGCCGGACGCCCCGCCCGGCTGCTGCGAGGTGTCCAGGGTCAGCGACACCTCCGTCTTCGTCGGCGTGCACGTCGTGGTGGTGCCCAGGGCCTTGATGGTCAGGACGCCCGGTGACAGCGTCGACTGCCCGCTGGCGCCCGGCTTGTACGTACCCGTGAGGTTCGGGATCTCGATCGGGTCGCCCGACTTGATGTCCTTGGCGTTCGCGGGGCCCTCGACATGGACGGTGCCCTTGTCGGCGCCGCCGAGCACGACCTCCATCGACGGCTTCACGGAGTCCTTCGGGATGTCCGCCGGGCTGTTCATCACCGACTTCTTGAACTGCACGGTGAGGTCGAAACTCCCGCCGTTCTTCTTGGCGTCGATCTGCACGGGAGAGGTGGCGTTCTTGTCGCCGATGGGCGTCTTGCAGGCGTACGGGACCTGGACCTCCTTGCCGGTGAAGTCCGTCTGCCCGCCGCTGCCGCCGCCGGTGCCGGATCCACCGCCGGTGTCACTCGCGCTCGCCGTCGGGGACGCCGGGGAGGAGCCGGTCGGCAGGCCCGTCGGCAGCCCCGTGGGCAGATCCGTGGGCACGCCCGTGGGCAGGGTGGGCAGGCCCGTCGGCAGCCCGCCCGTCGTACCGCCCGAACCCCCGCCGCCGTCCGTCACCTTGATGGTCGCGGCCGACGGCACCGTCTCCTTCGGGGAGCACTTGGTGTCGGTCGAGATCGGCTTGCTGACGTTGATGTCGTACGCGTCCGGCGTCAGCGTCACCTCGCCGGCCGTGGTCAGCTTCAGCTTGCCCGTCATGTCGGACAGCTTCATGTCGCTGTTCTTGGGGATCGGCGGGTTCGACCGCGGGCCCTCCATCGCGATGTCCGCGGTCTGCGCGCCGGCCGCCTTCAGCGTCCCCGTCGGCTTGACCGTGTCCTTCTCCAGGTCGAGGATGTCGGGGTTCTTGGAGGCCGCCTGCACGAACTTCCAGGTGATCGTCACCTCGTCGCCGACCTCGGCCTCCGCCGGCGCGGTGATCTGCACCTTGGTGGTGCCCTCGACCGGGGGCAGCCCGGAGATCGAGGGCGGGATGCACTCGGTCCGGTAGGACACCTCGGCGGCCTGGGCCGGTGCGGCGGCCACGCCGAGCAGGATGCCCGCGCCGCCGAGCATCAGCGCCACTCCGGCCGCGCTCGCCCTCCGGCTTCTGCCCCCTGCCGCAAGGACTCTCCGTTGCGTGCTCACGTGTTTCCCTTCGTCGGAGTCGTCGGACTGTTCTCCTGCGGTGCGGAGAGCCGACCGTTCGCCGCGGTCCCCGGCTCCGAGTCGGGGGTGAACCACGGCAGGGTCGAACGGGTAGGGGCCGAGGGGGCGGGCGGGCCGGCACCCGGCTTCGGCAGGCGCAGGGTGAGTTCGGGCAGCCGCAGACCCCGGCGGTGCGCCGCCCGCCGTACGGGCCCACGCGGCCGCGCCCGGTCCACGACGGCCATGCCGACGCGGAACACGGCCGCCGGTACGACCACGCAGAGCAGGATCCAGAAGAGGGTCACGCCCCAGGGGCGGCCGACGCCCCACGGCTGTTCGGCGAGGACCTTCCCGCCGTACTCCAGCGAGACCGTGTAGTCGCCGTGGGCGCCCGCCGACAGCTCCACCGGCAGTTCGATCCGTGCCTTTCCGCCGGGAGCGACGGTGCCGTGCCACTGCTGCTCGTCCCACTGCGGCGCGAACACCCCGTGGGAGGTGCCCACACGGAAGACGGGGTCCTTCACCGTCGAGGAGCCGACGTTGCCCACGGTGAACACGAGCGTGCGGGACGGCGGCGCCCCGAACCAGGTCAACAGCCCGCTGGAGCCGTCCAGTCGGGTGTCCGTCAGGATCGACAGCCGCCCGGCGGGGGACTCGGCGGGCAGCGGCTCCACCGGGTGCCCGGCGACCTGGAAGATCGCGTCGGCGTCCGCCGTCGCTCCGGTGACGGTGGCGACGTGCACCACGCAGGGGCACGGCACGGGCGGCTCGGCCACCGGCAGCTTCCTCCGGAACCTCCCGCCGTCGTCGGTCGTGACGGCGCGGCCGTCGGCGTTGGCGCAGGAGTTGGTGCCGCCGATCACGCCGCGGGACGGCACCGACCGCCCGCAGATCAGGATCATCAGCAGCGTCTTCGGCCGCCAGCCGCTGCCGGTCACGGTGATCGAACCGCCGGTCCCCGCCTGGGAGGCGGACAGTTCGACGGCCGGCCTGCCGGCGCCCCAGGCCGGCGGTGCCGCCAAGGGCGCCAGGACGAGCGCGAGCAGCGCCACCAGCGCCGGGATACGCCCCTTCACGTCATCGCTCCCGTCAACTCGACGTCCCTGCCCGGCCGGTCGTCCGCGCCGGGATCCGGCGGGCGGCGCCTGCGGCGTCGTACGACCACACCGGCGCCCACGGCCGTGAGCAGCCCGGCGGCGGTGCCGGCCACCGTCCCCCACGGGACGAACCACGCCGACGCGGCCCCGGAACCGTGTGCCCCACCCGCCGCCGTGACCGTGAGCCGCACCTCCACCGCGTCGAGCGCCGGGCGGTGCGGCCACGGCTCGGTGAGCCGGATCCGGCGGCCCGGCAGCAGTTCGACGGGCAGGGTGCGCGGGGCACGGTCGAGGACCCGGCCGAAGAGGCCGTCGGCGCGCACCGCGAGCCGCGGGGTCAGCACGGTCGTACCGCGGTTGACCAGTTCGTACGCGATCCGCCCGCCGCGCACCGTCACGTGCTCCACGGTCAGCGCGGACAACGCGGGCCCCGGCACGCGCAGTTGGACGCGCACGGCCGAGGTCCGGCCGCCCGCGACCGCCACGATCGCGCCGGGGTGGTCGCCGGGCGCGGCGCCCACCGGCACGGTCACGGTGAACGGCACCTCGGCCCGGGTGCGGGCGGGCACCGTCAGCGACAGCGTGCGCACCGCGGTCCTGTGCCCGCCCGTCGTACCCGCGAAGGCGATCCAGGCACCCGTGTCGGCCGGCTCGGTGCGGACCGTGAAGCGGCCGTCCCGGGTGTTGTCCGCGTCGGCACCGCTCAGCCGGACGGTCAGCGGCTTCCCGCCCGGGTTGCGCACCGACACCCCGTCCTGCAGGACCGTCCCGGGCTCGCCCTCCGCGTAGACGTACGGCCGTCCGTCCGCGCCGCCCGTCGCGGGCGTGAGGGACCAGCCGCCGTCGCCGGCCGCGGTGGTGGCGGGGGCGGTGGCCAGCAGGCTCAGGGCGGCGAGGGGGAGGCAGAGGACGTGGCGGGCGTACGGCATCGGCGGCTCCCGACGGGAAGGGGCGGCGCGCAGCGCCTGGTCGACGGGCGGTGGCTCGGGGCGGGGTCCGGGGTGCGCCTCAGCGGCGCACGGCCTGGTTGCGGCGCGTCAGCCACAGCACCCCGGCCGCGCCGGAGAGCAGGACCGTGCCGCCGAGGGTGCCGAGGGCGATCGCCGAGTCCTCGGGGCCGGTCTGCGGGAGCTGCCCGCCGGAGTCCGTGCCGCTCTGGCCGGCACCCGAACCGGAGCCGGAGCCGGAGCCGGAGCCGCCCGCGGCCGTGACGTCGAGGGTCAGTGACGGCTTCGGCTTGTCGGCGGGCGTACAGGTGGTCGTCGTGCCGAGCGCCTTGATGGTGAGCACTCCGGCGGTGAACGTGACCTTGCCGGACTTCCTGGGCGTGTACGTACCGCTCAAGTCGTTGATCTTGATGGGGGTGTTGGCGGGAATCGCCTCCTGGTTGGCCGGGCCCGACACCGACATGGTGCCGCTGTCCGCGCCGCCCAGCTGGATGGTGGCGCTCGGGTTCATCGCGCCCTTGCCCAGTTCGACCGGGCTGGAGGAGACGCCCTTCTGCCACGACATGGTGATCTTGTAGCCGCTGCCGCTCTTGACACCCTTGATGTCGATGGGCGAGACGGCGCTCTTGTCGCCGATCGGCGTCTTGCACTGGTAATTGACGTCGACGACCTCGGCCCTGGCCACGGGAGCGGCCAGCAGCACCGCCGAGCCGGCCAGGGCCGCGGCCGACGCGAACGCGGCGGTTCGTTTGTGGTACGACACGGTCCCCTCTTTCCTGACGGCATATCAGATCGGCCGTCAAGGTACGCCCGGGGTCGTGTGGAGGGAAGACACAGGGCGCGCCGGATGTGTGGCGATCCGGCGCGCGAGAAGTGAGGTTCGCGGTGAGGCGCGGGCACGGGTTCGAACCGCGGGTAACCCCCGGTCGGGGGTCACCGGGCCGGTCACGCGGGGGCGCCGAGCTCCGCCCACACGGTCTTGCCGGCCGTTCCGGGCGTGCGCACGACGCCCCAGTCCAGGCAGAGCCGCTGCACGATGAACATGCCGTGGCCGCCGGGGCGTCCGGCGCGGTGCGGGGTGCGCGGGGCGGGCTGGCCCGCGCCCTTGTCGGACACCTCGATGCGCAGCACCTTGTTGTCGCACCCGATCCTCAGCTCGTCGGGGCCCTCGGCGTGCAGACACGCGTTGGTGACGAGCTCGGAGACGACGAGCAGCACATCCTCGGCGGCGGCCCGCTGGTCGGCGGTGGCGGAGGGCAGCCAGCCCCACGCGTACAGCGCCTGGCGGGCGAAGTCGCGCGCCAGCGGGACGACTCCGCTCTCCCCCTCGAGGCTCAGCCTGCGGACCTGCCCCGTCGAGGGGCGCGCCTGCTCGCCGGGCGCCCGGGACGAGGCACCCTCACCGGACGCTCCCCGGGCGGGCGTTCCGGAAGCGCCGCTCCGCCCGGGGCCGCGGTCGCCCGGCGAGTGGGGCCGGGTGGTGCTCATCAGCGCTTCACCTCACCGATTCACCTGTTCACGATTCAAGTCTCAGTACGGAGATCGGCGGTGTTTCCGTCGATCGTTGCTCGCGCCGTTCGCGTCCGGCCCCTTCCGTCGGGGCTTCCGGCGTCGGTGCCGACATGTTCAGCATGTCTCCTGCCCGACCGGATCGCCGGAACACCCCGGGATTCGGGCCGGACCTGTGACGCGCGTAACGCGCCCGTCACGGTGGAAATCCGGCAGGGACCCGTCGCCGCCTCCCCTACTCGGCCAGGGCCGCGTCCAGCGTGTCGTGGACGGTGAAGACGGCGTCCGCCCCGGTGATCTCGAAGACCCGGGCCACCACCGGCAGCATCCCGGCCAGATGGACCCCGCCGCCGGCGGCCTCGGCCTTCAGCCGGGCACCGAGCAGTACGTTCAGCCCGGTGGAGTCGCAGAACTCCAGGCGTGAACAGTCCACGACGAGGCGTGAGAGCCCCTTCTCCAGGCAGTCGTCGAGCGGTTCGCGCAACAGATCGGCGGTGTGGTGATCGAGCTCACCCGCCGGGGTCACGACGGCGCTCGTGCCCTCTTGCCGCACCTCGACCAAAAGCCGGCCCGACTGTGCGCTGCCGACCGTCCCGCGGTCCATGCCGTCTCTCTCCCGACCGTCGTGGCTGTTGGTGACGCCCCCGCACACTACGCCTTCCGTACGTCTCCCGACACTCGAACAACCTCGCAAATTCGGGCATTTCGCCACAGAATGCACTTGCGGTGAGTCGGCGAATGCCGGTAGGGCTAGTAGGGACACCCAGTCGACCAGGCCGGCTTTGGAGGCGCCGCACACGGCAGTGCACGTATGGGCATCGGCAGCCATATGCCGAGAACGATGGAGGACATCATGTCATCCCGGCTCGACGCATCGCAGACCCAGAGGGCGACGTCGGCACTCCCCCCACAGCGATCGGACCGCGACCGCGCAGGCGCCTTCGCCGACCGTGGCGCTCCCACCGGGCCCGAGGGTCTCACCGGCCCCAAAAACCCCACCCCGTCCGACGGATCCGCCGCACCCGAGGGCCTCGCCGGACTTCCGGAGATCCCCCCGTACGACGAGGTGGGACCGGTGGACGCGCGGGCCCTGTCCAAGACGCTCTTCGAACGGCTGGAGTCGCTCGAAGAAGGCACCCACGAGTACGCGTACGTCCGCAACACGCTCGTCGAACTCAACCTGGCCCTGGTGAAGTTCGCCGCCGGCCGCTTCCGCTCGCGCAGCGAGCCCATGGAGGACATCATCCAGGTCGGCACGATCGGCCTGATCAAGGCGATCGACCGCTTCGAACTCAGCCGCGGGGTCGAGTTCCCCACCTTCGCGATGCCGACGATCATCGGCGAGATCAAGCGCTTCTTCCGCGACACGTCCTGGTCCGTGCGCGTTCCGCGGCGGCTCCAGGAACTCCGGCTCGACCTGGCGAAGGCGGGCGACGACCTCGCCCAGCAACTGGACCGCGCCCCGACGGTCACCGAACTCGCCGAGCGCCTGGGCATCTCGAACGACGAGGTCGTCGAGGGCATGGCGGCCTCGAACGCCTACACGGCGAGCTCCCTCGACGCACAGCCGGAGGAGGACGACTCCGAGAGCGCGCTCGCGGACCGCATCGGCTACGAGGACCACGGCCTCGAAGGCATCGAGTACGTCGAGTCGTTGAAGCCCCTGATCGCCGAACTGCCCTCGCGCGACCGGAAGATCCTGTCGCTGCGGTTCGTGGCCAACATGACGCAGTCGGAGATAGGCGACGAGCTGGGCATCTCGCAGATGCATGTGTCGCGGCTGCTGTCCCGCACGCTGGTGAGACTGCGGAAGGGGCTCACCGTCGAGGAGTGACGGGCCGCCATCCGGCGCCGCCCCACGCAACTCGACCCCCCACCGCCCGGGTTGCATGGGGCGGCACCGGCGCGTCGGCCCTCGTGCGCCGGTGCCGCTCGTTCGCCGCACCGCACTTCGGTTACCGCCGGGAACCCCCTTTTCCCCAGGGTGCCCTTCCACCACTATGGTCACCCCGTACCGGCCGGTGCCCCTGGGTCGCAGGCATGCCCGCCGGCGGGAGCAGTGTGCGAGGAGGCACGGGGATGGCCCGGTCGGAGCGGGACGACGACGACATCGAGGCCACCGGCGGTGGTATGCACAGCGAGGTGTCCGACGCCCGGCTGACCGAGCTGCTGCGGGCCGACACCCCGGGCGCGTGTCCGGCCCTGCGCGAGCTGCGGACGCGTCACCGCCCCGCGGTGCTCGCGTACGCACGCCTGTGCGCGGTCGACGAGACCGCGGCCCGCCAGCTGACCGCCCAGACGTTCACGCTCGCCGCCCGCGACACCGCCCGCGGCAACGATCCGCACGGCCCGTGGCGCCACCAACTCCTGCTGCTGACGGGGCGGGTGGCGGCCTCGTGGGCCACGGACGGCGAACGGGCCTCCCGCCTCGACGCCGGCCTGCTGCGGCTGCTGCGCGCGGCCGGGTCAGAGGGTCTCGTCCCGCCCATGCTCGCCGCGTTCCAGGCGCTTCCGGTCCGGGTGCAGGGCATGGTCTGGTACGGGGTCGTCGAGGAGCAGCCGGCGGAGCGCACGGCCGGGCTGCTCGGCGTGTCCGCGCAGGACGTGGCGTACGGCACCGAACCCGCGTTCCAGTCGCTGCGCCAGTCCCTGCTCAGGACCCGGCTGGCCGCCTCCGGCAATCCGCGCTGCCAGGACTTCCGGCGGCTGATCGAGGAGTCCGTACGCCCCGGCAGCCCGCGCTACAGCGCCGATCTGCACGCCCACATGACGCTCTGCGCACACTGCGCCCTCGCGTACGAGGAGCTGTCGCAGTTGCGCGACACACCGCGCACGGCGCTGGCGGAGGGCCTGCTCCCCTGGGGCGGCACGGCGTACGTGGGCGACACGGACCGGGGGAACGCGGCCGGCGCGCCCGGGGCGGCGCGCTGGTGGCCGGCGCGGCGCACCGCGCTGGCCGCGACGGCCACCGCGGCGGCGCTGACCCCCCTGCTGATCTACCTCCTCGCCTCCGGCGGCTCCGAACCGGCACGGACCGCGAGCACCGTACGCACCCCGCCACCGGCGCCCGCGGTGACGGTGACGGCGACCGTCTCGACGACGCCGTCGCCCTCCCCGACGCCGAGGCGGACATCGCCGGCCCGGCCGCCGGCTCCGGCGCCTTCCAGGACGAAGAGCCCGTCACCGACGCCGAAACCGAAGCCGAAGCCTCCCGCGGCGCACCCCCCGAACGGAACGTACGCCCAGGTCGTGAACGTCGCCTCCGGGCAGTGCCTGGACATCCGCGACGGGAACATGGACCTGGGCACGGACGTCGTCACGGCGCCCTGCACCTCGTCCCCCACCCAGCGCTGGCGCGTGGACAGCGCACGCGGCGTCCTCCAGTCGTACGCCGACCCCGGCTTCTGCCTGGACAGCCGGGGCTCCGCCTACCGGGGGGTCGGCATCTGGGAGTGCTCCGCCGTCTACGGCTCCAACGGCCGGAACCTGCGCTTCACGGTCGACTCCCGCGGGGTGATCCGCCCGGGGATCGCCCCCGATCACGCGGTCACGCCGTACGGCGGTGACACCCTGTTCCTGCTGCCGGACCGGGGCGACGACGCCCAGCGGTGGAAGGCGGGCGCGTCCTGACCCCCACGTGTGTCCGTCAGACCTCGCGCACGCCCCGCCGCCACACCTGCGACACCAGGGGCACCCCCGGGCGGTAGGCCAGGTGGACGTGACTCGGCGCGTCGAGGACCGCCAGGTCCGCGTACGCGCCCGGGGCGATGCGGCCGATGTCCGTGCGGCGCAGGGCCCGGGCCCCTCCCGCGGTGGCCGACCACACGGCTTCGTCCGGGGTCATGCCCATGTCCCGTACGGCCAGGGCGATGCAGAACGGCACCGAGGACGTGAAGGACGAGCCCGGGTTGCAGTCCGTCGACAGGGCGACGGTGACGCCCGCGTCGAGCAGGCGGCGGGCGTCGGGCCACCGCGCCCGCGTCGAGAACTCGGCGCCGGGCAGCAGGGTGGCGACCGTGCGGCTGTTGGCGAGCGCGTCCACATCGGCGTCCGTCAGGTGCGTGCAGTGGTCGGCGCTGGCCGCGTCGAGCTCGACGGCGAGCCGCACGCCCGGGCCGTACGACAGCTGGTTGGCGTGCACGCGCGGATGCAGGCCCTTCGCCCTGCCCGCGGTGAGGATCGCGCGGGCCTGGTCGCCGTCGAAGGCGCCCTTCTCGCAGAAGACGTCGATCCACCGCGCGTACGGGGCGCAGGCGTCGAGCATCTCACCGCTGACCAGCGCCACGTAGGCGGCGGGGTCGTCGGCGTGGTCCGGGGGGACGATGTGGGCGCCGAGGTAGGTGACCTCGTCCGTGTGCTCGGCGGCGAGGCGCAGGGCGCGCGCCTCGTCGTCGACGGTGAGGCCGTAGCCGGACTTCGTCTCGAGGGTGGTGGTGCCCTGGCGGAGGGCCTCGGCGAGGTAGCGGACGAGGTTGGCCTCCAGCTCGGCGTCCGTCGCGGCCCGCGTCGCCGCCACCGTCGTACGGATGCCTCCGGCCGTGTAGCCGCGGCCCGACATGCGGGCGTTGAACTCCTCGGTGCGGTCTCCCGCGAAGACGAGGTGCGAGTGGGAGTCCACGAAGCCGGGGATCACCGCCCGTCCGCCCGCGTCGACCCGGTTGTCGGTGGCGGGTGCTTTCCTTGACTCACCGGTCCAGGCGACGCGGTCGCCGTCGATGACGACGGCCGCGTCCCGGACCAGACCGAGCGGGGAGGCCCCCGCGCCTGCGAAGGTGCCCGGGCGGGGGGATCCCCCTCCGAAGGAGGGATCGTTGGTGACCAGGGCGGCGATGTTGGTGATGACCGTGCTGCTCATGGTGTCCTCGTGGGTGGCCGGGTGGGCGGTGGACGTCAGGCGCGCAGGGCTTCGACGGCGTCCGCCAGCGCCCGTGGCACATCCGGTACGTGGGCGTGCGCCCCGTCGCGCACGATGTGCCGGCCGCCCACGACCGTATGGCGCACGTCCGCTGCCGTCGCGGCGAATACGGCGGTCTCGGCGCCCAGCCGCGCAGGCGGCCCCGCGGTCCTGACCGAGTCGAGCGCGATCGTCGTGAAGTCGGCGAGCGCGCCGGGCTCCAGGACTCCCGCGCCCTGCCAGCCGAGCGCCGCGTGCCCGTCGGCGGAGGCCGCCCGCAGCAGGGCCGCCGCCGTCCAGTGGCCGCGCGTGCGGGTGCGCAGCCGCTCGTTCAGCTCCATCGCGCGGGCCTCTTCGAACAGATCGATGACGGCGTGGCTGTCGGAGCCGAGCGACAGCGGCGAACCGGCCGCCTGCAGGGCCGCGGCCGGGCCGATGCCGTCCGCGAGGTCCCGCTCGGTGGTGGGGCACATGCAGGTGCCGGTGGCCGTCGAGCCGATCAGCGCGATGTCCTCGTCCGTCAGGTGCGTGTTGTGGACGCCGGTGGTGCGCGGCCCGAGGACGCCGTGGTCGGCGAGCAGTCGGGTCGGGGTGCAGCCGTGGGCCTCCTGGCAGGCGTTGTTCTCCGCCGTCTGCTCGGACAGGTGCACATGGAGCGGGGCGCCGCGCTCCTCCGCCCAGCGCGCCACCGTCGCCAGCTCTCCCGCCGGCACGGCCCGCACGGAATGGACGGCCGCACCGATCCGTGCGTGGTCCCGGTCCTCGAGAGCGGAACAGCGTTCGGCCCAGGCGTCGGCGGTGCCGTCGGAGAAGCGGAGCTGGGGGGCGGTGGGCGGCTGCCCGAAGCCGGAGGAGAGATAGGCGGTGTCGAGGAGGGTGATGCGGATGCCGGCTTCGGCGGCGGCGTCGACGAGGGCCACGCCCATGGCGTTGGGGTCGGCGTACGGGGTGCCCCCGGGGGCGTGGTGCACGTAGTGGAACTCGCCGACGGCGGTGATCCCGGCCAGCGCCATCTCCGCGTACACGGCACGGGCGAGCGCGTGGTACGTCTCCGGAGTCAGCCGCTCGGCGACCTCGTACATGACGTCCCGCCAGGTCCAGAAGGTGCCGGAGCCGACCTGGACCGTGCCGCGCAGCGCGCGGTGGAAGGCGTGCGAGTGGGCGTTCGCCAGGCCGGGGAGGGTGAGCCCGCGGAGGATCTCGGCTCCGGGGGGCGGGGCGCCGGCACCGGTGCGCACCTCGGCGACACGCCCGCCGGACACCTCCAGGACCACACCCGCCTCGACGGCGGCCCCCAGCCGGGCGTGTTCCAGCCAGTACGTCTGCGTCACCTGCGGGTCAGCCCTTCCAGTACGTCGGCGAGTGCGCTCACCCCGGCCAGGCAGTCGTCCTCCGCGGCGAACTCGGCCGGCGAGTGGGAGACGCCCGTGGGATTGCGCACGAACAGCATGGCGGTCGGGACGCTCCCGGCGAGGATCCCGGCGTCGTGTCCGGCACCGGTGCCGAGGACGGGCACGGACAATCCGGCGTCACGGCCGAGGATGCGGGCCAGTTCGTCGCGCAGGGCGGGGTCGAACTCCACGACGGGGGTGAACGACTCGCGGACGACGTCGAGGCCGACGCCGTGGGCCTCCGCGTGCTCCCGGGCCGCGGTCTCGATGCCGGCGACGACGGTGTCGAGCCGTGCCTGGTCGGCGGCGCGGGAGTCGAGCCATCCGCGGACGAGCGAGGGCACGGCGTTGACACCGCCCGGCTCCACGGCGATCTTCCCGAAGGTGGCCACGGCGCCGGCGCGTTCGGCCTCACGGCGGGCGGCGAGGACGGCAGCGGCGTACGGCAGCATGGGGTCGCGGCGGTCCGCGAGCCGTGTGGTGCCCGCGTGGTTGGCCTCGCCGCGGAAGTCGAACCGCCACCGCCCGTGCGGCCAGATGGCGCCGGCGACGCCCACCGGGTCACCGCTCAGGTCGAGGGCCCGCCCCTGCTCCACATGGAGCTCGACGAACGCGCCGATACGGCCGAGCCGTTCCGGATCGGGTCCGAGGGCACCGGGGTCGTACCCGGCGGCCTCCATGGCCCGTGGCAGGGTGACGCCGTCGCCGTCGGTCAGCCGGTGCGCCTGCTCGCGGGTCAGCTGCCCGGCGGCCAGCCGCGACCCGACGCAGGCGAGCCCGAACCGCGCGCCCTCCTCGTCACCGAAGTTGACGATGCCGAACGGCCTGCCGAAGTCGGCGCCCCGCGAGCGCAGTTCGTCGAGTGCGGCGAAGGAGGACACGACCCCGAGGGGTCCGTCGAAGGCACCGCCGTCCGGGACCGAGTCCAGATGGGATCCGGTGACGACGGCGTCGCCCTCCGCAGGGTCCCCCAGCCAGGCCCACTGGTTGCCGTTGCGGTCGACCTCGTAGGCGAGCCCGCGGGCTTCGGCCTGCTCCTTGAACCAGGCCCGGCACTCGGCGTCGGGACCGGTCCAGGCGAAGCGGCGGTAGCCGCCGGAGGCGGAGCTGCGGCCGATCGGCAGCAGCTGGGCCCACATGCCGTGGAAGGTCACGCGTCGTCACCCTCGCGCATCGGCACCCGCACGCCCCGCTCCTCGGCCACCGACTCCGCGATGTCGTACCCGGCGTCCACATGCCGGATGACGCCCATCCCCGGGTCGTTCGTCAGCACCCGGCGGATCTTCTCACCGCCGAGCTTCGTGCCGTCGGCCACCGTCACCTGGCCGGCGTGGAGGGACCGCCCCATGCCGACGCCGCCGCCGTGGTGGATGGACACCCAGGACGCGCCCGACGCCACGTTCACCATGGCGTTGAGCAGGGGCCAGTCCGCGATCGCGTCGGAGCCGTCGAGCATCGCCTCGGTCTCGCGGTAGGGCGAGGCGACGGACCCGCAGTCGAGGTGGTCGCGGCCGATGACGATCGGCGCGGTCAGCTCGCCGCTCGCCACCATGTCGTTGAACCGCTCGCCGGCCCGGTCCCGCTCGCCGTAGCCGAGCCAGCAGATACGGGCGGGCAGGCCCTGGAAGTGCACGCGCTCCCCGGCCAGCCTGATCCAGCGCGCGAGGGACTCGTTCTCGGGGAACAGCTCGAGGATCGCCCGGTCGGTCCTGGCGATGTCGGCCGGGTCGCCGGACAGCGCCGCCCACCGGAAGGGGCCCTTGCCCTCGCAGAACAGCGGCCGGATGTAGGCGGGCACGAAGCCCGGGAAGGCGAAGGCCCGGTCGTACCCGGCGAGCCGGGCCTCGCCGCGGATCGAGTTGCCGTAGTCGAAGACCTCGGCTCCGGCGTCCATGAAGCCGACCATCGCCTCCACGTGCCGGGCCATGGACGCGCGGGCGCGCGTGGTGAAGCCGGCCGGGTCCTTGGCGGCGAAGGCGGCCATGTCCTCGAAGGCGACGCCGGAGGGCAGGTAGGCCAGCGGGTCGTGGGCCGAGGTCTGGTCGGTGACGACGTCGATGGGGGCGCCCATGGCGAGGAGCTGCGGGACGAGATCGGCTGCGTTGCCGAGGACGCCGACGGACAGCGGCCTGCGCTGGTCGCGCGCCTCGACGGCCAGGCTCAGGGCGTGCTCCAGGGAGTCGGCCCGCACGTCCAGGTACCGGTGCTCGATGCGGCGCTCGATGGCGCGCGGGTCGCAGTCGATGCAGATCGCGACGCCGTCGTTCATGGTGACGGCCAGCGGCTGGGCACCGCCCATGCCGCCGAGTCCGGCCGTCAGCGTGATGGTTCCGGCCAGCGAGCCGCCGAACCTCTTCGCGGCGACGGCGGCGAACGTCTCGTAGGTGCCCTGGAGGATGCCCTGCGTGCCGATGTAGATCCACGAACCTGCGGTCATCTGCCCGTACATGGTCAGGCCGAGGGCCTCCAGGCGGCGGAACTCCTCCCAGGTGGCCCAGTCGCCGACGAGGTTGGAGTTGGCGATGAGGACGCGCGGCGCCCACTCGTGGGTCTGCATGACGCCGACGGGACGGCCGGACTGGACGAGCATCGTCTCGTCCTGCTTGAGGGTCTTCAGCGTGCGGACCATCGCGTCGAAGGAGCGCCAGTCGCGCGCGGCCTTGCCGGTGCCGCCGTAGACCACGAGCTTGTCGGGGTGCTCGGCGACCTCGGGGTCGAGGTTGTTCTGCAGCATCCGCAGGGCGGCCTCCTGCTGCCATCCCAGGGCGCTCGGTTCCGTGCCGCGCGGCGCTCGGACTGGACGGGGCCCGGGTCCTGACATGGTCTGCCTCCTGGGTGACGGTCGCACGCGGCCGGGGGGCGCGCGGGACTGTTGCTACCGATATTCACATCCTGACGCGCTGAATAGAGTTAGTCAATACAGGTGTGCGCCAGCGGGGCACGGGCCGGGATGTTTGGCTGGAGGAGGTACCGCCGACGGCGACACGGGGACGGGGACGCGGTGGAGATGACGGACAGCGGAACGGGGCGGACGAGCGGGACGGCGCACCACCCGGACGCCGAGCGGGTGGCGCGCCGGGACCGGGCCGTGCGCGGCGCGGTCGAGCGGGGTCTGCTGGGGCCGGGCGCCCCCGTCGTCGGCCTCCTGGACGTCGTCGGCATCCGGGACGCGGCGGCGGCGCTGCGGGCGGCGTTCGACGCGGTGGCGGCGCCGGGCACACCGGTGCTGCACGCCTTCGCGGTGAAGGCGACACCGCTCGTCCCGGTGCTGCGGCTGCTGCGCGAGGCGGGCATCGGCGCGGAGGTGGCGAGCCCCGGGGAGCTGGCGCTGGCCCGGGCGGCCGGCGTGCCGCCGGAGCACATCGTGCTGGACTCGCCCGCCAAGACGGCCGAGGAGCTGAGGCAGGCGCTGGCCCTGGGCGTCGCGGTCAACGCGGACAGCCCGCAGGAGCTGGCACGGATCGACGCCCTCGTCCGCGCCGGGCACACGGACTCCCCGCTGGGGATCCGGGTGAATCCGCAGATCGGGGCGGGTTCCATCGAGGCGCTGTCCACGGCGACGGCCACGTCCAAGTTCGGCGTGGCGCTGCGCGACGAGGGGGCGCGCGCGTGGCTGTTGCGCGCGTACGCCGACCGGCCCTGGCTGACCCGGCTGCACGCGCACTCCGGTTCTCAGGGCGTCCCGCTGTCGCTGATGGCACGGGGCATCGCGGAGGCGTACGCGCTCGCCGAGGAGATCAACGGGCACGCCGGACGACGGCAGATCGACACGATCGACATCGGCGGCGGGCTGCACGTCAACTTCGGCTCCGACGTCACGACCCCGACGTATGCGCAGTACGCGCGGCTGCTGGCGGAGGTGGTGCCGGGGCTGTTCGACGGGAGGTACGGGCTGGTCACGGAGTTCGGACGGTCCCTGCTGGCGAAGAACGGGACGGTGGTGGCGCGGGTGGAGTACACCAAGCGCGCGGGCGGCCGGGCCGTGGCGGTGACGCACGCGGGGGTCCAGGTGGCGGTGCGGACGGTGTACGCGCCGAAGTCCTGGCCGCTGCGGATCCGGGCGTACGACGCGAAGGGGCGGCCGAAGGAGGGGCCCGGGGTGGTGCAGGACGTGGCGGGACCGGCGTGCTTCGCCGGCGACCTGCTGGCGCAGGCGCACACGCTGCCGCTGCTGGAGCAGGGCGACCACGTCGCGGCGCTGGACACCGGGGCGTACTACTTCGCGCACCACTACGGGTACAACTCACTGCCCCGGCCGGGGGTGTACGGCTACACGCCGGACGGGGGCGGTGGGGTCCGGTTCGCGGTCGTACGGGCGCCGCAGTCCGTCGAGGACATCGTGGCGGAGTCGGGCGGGGGGCACGCGGACGCACTGACGGAGCTCCGAGGGGCGTGAGGGCCCTGCGGGGGGTACCCGCGGCCGGGCGTCCCGTCGGCCCGGCCTCCCCGTGCGCCTCCCCGTGCACGGCCCGGGCGCAGGCGTGGGTTCCGCGCAGCCGTCACCCGCGCACACCGGCGAAGCCCCCGCCCCCACGGGGGCTCTGCCGCCCTTCACCGATCCCCACATCACGTTGCTGAAGAGGCTGAGGGATGCGCTGGAGGCCCTTTGACCGGCTCGAACGGCAACGCCCCGCCGAGAGGAGACCCCTGATGGACGCGGAGCCCGAGGTCCTCGACGAACTCCGCCGACTGAGAACCCGCATCCCCCAGCTGACCGGCGCCCTCGCCGCCAGCGTCGACGGGCTGGTGCTCGCCCAGGACACCCCCGGCGTCGAACCGGAGGGGGTCGCGGCACTCACCGCCGCCGCCCTGGGCGTCGCCGCACGGATGACGGACGCGACCGGGCAGGGCGACTTCCGCGAACTGCTCGTCCGCGGTGTCCACGGCTATGTGGCCACGTACGCGGCGGGCCGCGGCGCCGTCCTGACGCTGCTGGCGCAGGACCGCGTCAACGTCGGCCGGCTGCACCTGGAGGGCCGGCGTGCCGGCACCCGTATCGGGGAGCTGGTCGACGAAGCCGCCGCACGGGCCGAGCCGCCGGCCCAGGCCCGCGCCGCCCGGGCCACCGCCAGGACCACCACCGGGTCCGCGCCCACGCGGACCCGCACCGCGCGCACCCCCGCGAGCCCACGCTCGGCCGCGAACGTGCGCACCACCACCGAAAGTTGAAAGGACACACTCCGACATGGCCAACACCGAAACCGCGCTGAAAGAGGCCCTCGCCTCCATCGAGGGCGCGACCGGAGCCGCTCTCGTCGACTACACCAGCGGCATGGCGCTGGGCACCATGGGCGGCAGCAAGAGCTTCGACCTCACGGTCGCCGCCGCCGGCAACACCGATGTCGTACGCGCCAAGCTGCGCACCATGGAGCACCTCGGACTCAAGGGGCAGATCGAGGACATCCTGATCACGCTGAGCGACCAGTACCACCTGATCCGGCTGCTCAGCGGCCGCGGCGGCAACGGCCTGTTCCTCTACCTCGTCCTCGACTCCAAGCGCGCCAACCTGGCGATGGCCCGCCACCAGCTGAAGAAGATCGAGGAGGACCTGGAGGTCTGACCCTCAGGACCCGGCCCGTTCCGTCCCCAGCGCGCTACACCGGCGCGGCGGCACGGCGGCGCGCCCCGCCCGGGGCCGCGTCGCCGGCCGCGATGCCGGTGCTGCGGTAGCCCTCGACCCGCTTGCCCGCGGGCGCGCCGCCCCGGCCGTCGAGCCGGTCGACGCGCACCCACAGCAGCACCTCCTCGGCGTGCTCCCGACGGCCGAGCCAGGCGGCCTTCAGGCGCAACCCGGCGCCGGTCCCGGCGAGCAGCATGCCGCCGGCGGCGGGCACCGCGGCGGAGCCGGCGAGCGCCACGACGAAGGCGGCGAGCAGCCACCACCGGTGGCCGCGCCGCCAGGTCCGGACGGTGACCGCGCGGTCCTGGAGCACGTCGTACCTGCCGGCCCGGGCGGCGTCACGGGTGAGTGCGGCGTACCGCCCGCGGCGCGTGCCGGCGACGGCGGCGGCCGCGACGACGAACAGCGCGGCCCCGGCCAGGATGCCGATCCGGCGTCCGGTCACTCCCGGCACGAACAACCCGACACCCGCCGCGAACACCCCGAGCCACCACAGCGGGGCGGCTCCCGCCCGTACCACGACGGCCACTCGGGCCAGACCCTGTCCTCCGCGCACCACGTTCGGCCTCCCGTCTCGTCCTGTGAAGCGCCTCAGCGCGCGCAGGCTAGCGGCCGAAGGTGAGACGAGCCTGAAAAAACCCGGGTTCCGGGAAACCCGGGTCCGGCGGGCCGAAGCCCGAAGTCCGGGCCCGGGAGGGCTACTCCACGAACAGTCCCCGGGCCGCCGCCCGCGTGTCGAACTCCTCCAGCCGGGCCTGGGCGTCCGGCAGGTCGTCGCACATCGCCTCCAGCAGGACCCGCCCCAGCAGCATCGGCGCGCAGGCGGTGTCGAAGGCGAGCCCGGTGCCGACGGCCGCCGGCAGCAGCAGGTCGGAGGACTTCGCGACCGGCGCGAAGGCGGAGTCGGCGACGGTGACCACCGTCAGCCCGGCCTCCTTCGCGTATGCCAGCGCGTCCACGACCTCGCGCGGGTGCCGGGGCAGCGCGAAGCACAGCACGGCGCTCGCACCCGCCCGTACCGCCGCGTCCATGCGGTCGTGCAGCATCGTGCCGCCCTCGTCGAGCAGCCGGACGTCCGGGTGGACCTTGGCGGCGAAGTACGCGAAGCCGTACGCCTGGGCGGCCGCGGCCCGCAGCCCGAGGACGGCCAGGGGGCGCGAGGCGGCGAGGATCCGTCCGGCCTTCCGCACCGGCCGCGGGTCGGCCAGCACCTCCGCCAGATGCCTCAGGTTCTCGATCTCGGCCTCGACGGCCTGCTGGTACTCGTTGCGGGAGCCCGGGGACGGCGCCTGCTCGGCGGGCGCGACCTCGCGCAGGTACTTGCGCAGCGCCGGGTAGCCGTCGAAGCCGAGCGCGACCGCGAAGCGGGTGACGGACGGCTGGCTGACCCCGGCCAGTTCGGCCAGTTCGACGCTCGACAGGAACGGCACGTCGGCGGCCCGTCGCACCATGCTGTGCGCGATGCGCCGCTGGGTCGGCGTGAGCCGGTGCCCCTCGAAGAGCGCCTGCAGCCGTGCGGCAGGGCTGTCGGTCACGCTCATGACGTGCTCCCCCTCCAGATCTCCGTGCACCGGTCGAGCAGCCGGACCACCGCTGGGAGGCTATTCAAACACCAATGCCCCTGCATGGCGATATGCAATCCGGGCATGCGCCGCTCCCCGCCCCCCGTAACACGGGGGTTAGCCCCAGTGCGGCGTATGTCGTCGACTGCCTACCGTGGGCCGCATGACCGGTATGGACGCACAGGACACCGACCTGAAGAAGGAACTCGACGCCACCTTGCAGGCCCGCAGGGAACTGGGCGAGGAGTACGAATCGGCGCTGGTCGAATCCTTCCTGGAGAAGGTGGACCAGCGCATCGACGGTGCGGTGGACCGCCGGGTGCGGCGCGGGCTGGCCGAGCAGCAGATGGTCGTCGCCCGGGGCGCCCGCTCCCCGCGGGCGACGGACTCCTGGGGGGAGCGGTTCGGATTCGGCATCGTGTCGCTGGTGCTGGCGGTCCCGCTGTCCGCGATCGGGGGCGGCGTCGCGCACCTGCCCGGTCTGCTGGTGACCTGGGTGGGCATCGTCGGGGTCAACGCGTTCCAGGCCGTGCGCACCACCCCCGGCCTCTTCGGGCGCCGCCGCAGGTCCGGCCAGGACACCGACTGGCAGGACTGACCCGCACCGCCGGGCCCGGAGACGCGGGGGAAGAAGACGCCGGCCGGTGGCGCGGGGACAGAGACCACTGGCACGGGGACAGGGATACGGGCGGGGACAGAGATGTGCGCGGGGACCGCCGCACCCCCATAGCTGGGGGGCGGGACGACGGCGGTCCCCGCGAGGGACGCGGGCCGGGTCAGGGCCGGGCTTGCGCGTCCGTGGCGTCCATGGAGGTCCGGGAGCCGCTCCGGAGGTCCTTGGCGCCGTTTCGGTTGCCGACCGGGGCGGGGAGAGCCTCCCCCAGCGCTTCACGCCTGGGAGGTACCTCCGCGGCCCTGCCGACACCCACTAATGTGCCGGACCCGTGTTAAGCGGGTGCTGCGTGCACGTGACGCGCTCGTACCACTTCCGCGAAGCCCCGCACCCGCCCGTCACCGAAAGTTCGCCGCCGACACGGTCGGTTCACCGGACGCTTGCTACTGTTTCCCGCCCTTGGCCAGGAATGCCAGCAGGTCCTGCCGGCTGATCACCCCGGTCGGCTTGCCCTCGACGAGGACGATCGCCGCGTCGGCCCTGCCGAGCACCGACATCAGGTCCGCGACCGGCTCGCCGGAGCCCACCTGCGGCAGCGGCGCGGACATGTGCTTCTCCAGCGGGTCGTCGAGCGAGGCCCGCTTGGTGAACAGGGCGTCCAGCAGCTCCCGTTCCACGACGGACCCCACGACCTCGGCGGCCATCACGTCCGGGTGGCCCGCGCCCGGCTTGACGATCGGCATCTGCGAGACGCCGTACTCGCGCAGCACCTCGATGGCCTGTCCCACCGTCTCGTCGGGGTGCATGTGGACGAGTGAGGGGATGGAGCCGCCCGCCTTGTCGTCGAGCACGTCCGCGACCCGCGCGCTGGGGCCGGTGTCCTCCAGGAAGCCGTAGTCGGCCATCCACTCGTCGTTGAAGATCTTGCTCAGGTAGCCGCGCCCGCTGTCCGGCAGCAGCACCACCACGACGTCGTCCGGCCCGAGCCGCTCCGCGACCCGCAGCGCCGCCACCACCGCCATGCCGCACGAGCCGCCGACCAGCAGGCCCTCCTCCCTGGCCAGCCGCCGGGTCATCTGGAAGGAGTCCTTGTCGGACACGGCGACGACCTCGTCGGCGACGCTCCGGTCGTAGGCGTCCGGCCAGAAGTCCTCACCCACGCCCTCGACGAGGTACGGGCGCCCGGACCCGCCGGAGTACACGGAGCCCTCGGGGTCGGCGCCGATGACCTCGACACGTCCGTCGCTGACCTCCTTCAGATAGCGCCCGGTGCCGGAGATGGTCCCCCCGGTGCCGACGCCGGCGACGAAGTGGGTGATCTTCCCCTCCGTCTGCTCCCACAGCTCGGGGCCGGTCGAGTGATAGTGGGACAGGGGGTTGTTGGGGTTGGAGTACTGGTCCGGCTTCCAGGCGCCGGGAGTCTCACGGACGAGCCGGTCGGAGACGTTGTAGTAGGAGTCAGGGTGTTCGGGGGCCACCGCCGTCGGGCACACCACCACTTCGGCGCCGTATGCGCGCAGTACGTTGATCTTGTCGGTGGACACCTTGTCGGGGCAGACGAAGATGCACTTGTAGCCCTTCTCCTGGGCCACGATCGCCAGCCCCACCCCCGTGTTCCCGCTGGTCGGCTCGACGATCGTGCCTCCCGGCTTCAGCTCGCCGCTCTGCTCGGCCGCCTCGATCATGCGCAGGGCGATGCGGTCCTTCACGGAACCGCCGGGATTGAAGTACTCGACCTTCGCGAGGACTGTCGCCTGGATGCCGGCGGTCACGCGGTTGAGCCTGACCAGCGGGGTGTTGCCGACCAGGCTGATCATCGAGTCGTGGAATCGCACCGTTGTCTCCGGTTGCTGCAAAAGATGTGGTCGTGATGATGCCGCCAGCGTAAGGGCTCCCGCCCCCGGCACGGCCCGCGGACGCGGGCCGTGCCGGGCGTTCACGTCCGGTTGAGATTGGGCGACGGTGCGTACGGGGCAAGCACAGGGTGAAGGGCTACGAGGAGGTGGCGGCGACGCATGTCGAGCATGTCGAGGGCGAGGGTGGCCCGGCGCATCGCGGCGGGGGCGGCGTACGGCGGCGGTGGGATCGGCCTGGTCGGCGCGGCCACCGTCGGTCTCGTGCTGGCCGAGGTGCAGTTGGCCAAGCGCCAGGTGGGCAACGGGGACAGCCCGTACCCGCCGAGCCCGGAGGGTCTGTACGGATGGGGACCCTCCCGCTCGCCCGAGGCCGGGTCAGGACACACCGCCCCGGACGGACCGTCGCTCCGGCTGACCATGCTCGGCGACTCCACGGCCGTGGGACAGGGCGTGCGCCGCTACCGGCAGACGCCGGGCGCGCTGCTGGCGTCGGGTCTGGCGGCGGTGGCGGAGCGCCCGGTGGAGCTGCGTGTCGTGGCGGTCCCGGGGGCGCAGTCAGATGATCTGGACCGCCAGGTGGCCCTCGCCCTGGAGGACCAGGACCGGATCCCCGACGTCTGCGTGATCATGATCGGTGCGAACGACGTGACCCACCGCATGCCGCCGACGCGCTCGGTCCGCCATCTGTCCACGGCGGTACGGCGTCTGCGCACGGCCGGCGCGGAGGTGGTGGTCGGCACCTGCCCCGACCTGGGCACGATCGAGCCGGTCCAGCAGCCCCTGCGCTGGCTGGCCCGCCGGGCCTCCCGCCAGCTGGCCGCGGCCCAGACCATCGGGGTCGTCGAGCAGGGCGGCCGCACGGTGTCGCTGGGCGACCTGCTGGGCCCCGAGTTCGCGGCGAACCCGCGCGAACTCTTCGGCCCGGACAACTACCACCCCTCCGCGGAGGGGTACGCCACCGCGGCGATGGCGGTCCTGCCGACGGTCTGCGCGACCCTGGGCCTGTGGCCGGCGGAGGAGGAGCGCCCGGACGTGTCCCGCCGCGAGGGCTTCCTCCCGGTGGCCCGCGCCGCGGCCGAGGCCGCGTCGGAGGCGGGTACGGAGGTCACGGCCGCCATGCCGACCGGTCCGCGGGGGCCCTGGGCGCTCCTCAAGCGCAGGCGCCGCCGCCGTCTGCCCACCCCGGAGGCGGAGCCGGCCCCGGCCACGGAGTCCACGGCCTGACCACGGAGTCCACGGCCTGACCGGGGACTTCGCCCCTCTCTCCCTGCCCGGGCGCCGGGCGCCACCGGTCGTCCGGGCGCCGGGTGTCCGGCACGGGAGGACCCGGCCGCCCGGCACCGGAGGAGCCGGGCGGCCGGGCCGGGGCGGGGTCCTGGGTGTCGTCCCATCGGAGCCGGAAAAAGCAAGCGCTTGGAAAGTGCGGCCCGAGTCACACCGCCACGCTCGTGACCTCCACGGTACGTACAGGTAACTTCCCTCACAGCCCTGCCTCCCCTCGTCCAATGGAGCCGTGATGCCCGAAGCCGTCATCGTCTCGACCGCCCGTTCCCCCATCGGCCGCGCCTTCAAGGGCTCCCTCAAGGACCTCCGCCCGGACGACCTCACCGCCACGATCATCCAGGCCGCCCTCGCCAAGGTCCCCGAGCTGGACCCGAAGGACATCGACGACCTGATGCTGGGCTGCGGCCTCCCCGGCGGCGAGCAGGGCCACAACCTCGGCCGCATCGTCGCCGTGCAGATGGGGATGGACCACCTGCCGGGCTGCACGATCACCCGCTACTGCTCCTCCTCCCTGCAGACCTCCCGCATGGCCCTGCACGCCATCAAGGCCGGCGAGGGCGACGTCTTCATCTCCGCGGGCGTCGAGATGGTCAGCCGCAGCGTCAAGGGCACCTCCGACGGCCTCCCGGACACCCACAACCCCCTCTTCGCCGAGGCCGAGGCCCGTACCGCCACCGTCGCCGAGTCCGAGGGCGCCGACTGGCACGACCCCCGCGAGGACGGCCTCGTCCCCGACCCGTACATCTCCATGGGCCAGACCGCGGAGAACCTGGCCCGTCTCAAGGGCGTCACCCGCGAGGAGATGGACGAGTTCGGCGTGCGCTCGCAGAACCTCGCCGAGCAGGCCATCGCCAAGGGCTTCTGGGAGCGCGAGATCACCCCGGTGACCCTCCCGGACGGCACGGTCGTCGGCAAGGACGACGGGCCGCGTGCCGGCGTCACGATGGAGGCCGTGGCCGGCCTGAAGCCCGTCTTCCGCCCCGACGGCCGGGTCACGGCCGGCAACTGCTGCCCGCTCAACGACGGCGCCGCGGCGCTGGTCATCATGAGCGACACCAAGGCGCGGGAGCTGGGGCTCACGCCGCTGGCCCGGATCGTGTCCACCGGCGTGTCCGGGCTGTCCCCGGAGATCATGGGCTACGGGCCCGTCGAGGCCAGCAAGCAGGCCCTCCAGCGGGCCGGCCTCACCATCGGCGACATCGACCTCGTCGAGATCAACGAGGCGTTCGCCGCCCAGGTGATCCCCTCCTACCGCGACCTCGGCATCCCGCTGGACAGGCTGAACGTCAACGGCGGCGCCATCGCCATCGGCCACCCCTTCGGCATGACCGGCGCCCGGATCACCGGCACGCTGATCAACTCCCTCCAGTGGCACGACAAGCAGTTCGGGCTGGAGACGATGTGCGTCGGCGGCGGCCAGGGCATGGCGATGATCATCGAGCGCCTCAGCTGACGCAGGCCCCCACGGCCTCGCGCGCTCGCGCGAGGCCCGCAGACCGGCCCGGAGCCCGTTCCCTCGGGGCTTCGGGCCGTTTTGTGATCCAATCTCGCCCAGGATGTGACCTATCTCCCTCCTGGGGCGATTCACGCAGGTCAGGGCCCCTGCGCAGAGACACCCGAGGACCACACCCCTGTCCGTTTCGTGACGTTACGCACTGACAACGGGAAAGTCCGCCCTTCAAGCTGTTGTAGGAAGTCGGGGGTCGACCTTGAACGGGAGTACGTCAGTGAGCGCCATGCCGATTGCTCTGCTGCTCACCACGGCCGCCACCGCGGGCGTGGGCGTCGCCGTCCTGCGCAGCGTGCGGGCGCTGCGCCGGCAGCTCACGGCCCTGCACACCGAGCTCCTGGAGAGGAGCACCGGGCACGTCCGCGGGCGGGTTCCGGCCGCCCGCTCCACCGCCGAGGCGGAAGAGATACGCGCGGCCGTGGCCGAGGCGCTCGCCGAGGAGCGGGAGCGGGAGCTCGCCGAGGCACGTGCCTTCTGGGCCGCCCAGGAGGCGCGTGACATCGCCGACGCCGCCCCCACCGTGCTCGGCCTGCCCGACAGTGAGCTGTTCCTGCCGCGCCAGTCGGACTTCGCGGGCCTGGAGCACGACAGCCTGGAGCCGGTGGCCGAGCCGACGGCCGACGAGAGCGAGTTCGCCGCGGGCACCTCCCCGGACGGAGCCCTGGCGGGAGACTCCCCGGAGCTGGCCGCAGCCCGCCGCCGCCACCCCTCGCACCCCGACTTCGTACCGGCCCCCTCCCCCGTCGTGAACGACCACGAGCGCACCGTCGCCTGCCTCGAGGAACTGGCCGAGGCCCGCACCGAACTCGCCGATGTCCGCCCCGGGCCGCTGGGCACCCTGGACGTCTACGTCTTCGCGGACGGCACGACGCTGTGCCTGACCCCCGGCCACCGCGAGACCGCGGAGCGGCTGGCCGCGGCCCTGAGCGCCGGCCGTTCCCCGGTCCTGCTGGGCGGTTCGAGCCTCTCGGGCGCGTATGCGCTGACCTTCGCGTGCGGCGAGGAGACCGTCTACGTCCTCGCGGACCGCGTCATCGCGTCCCTGTAGCCCCGCGGCGGCGGGTGGTCGCGCCGGCGGACGGTGCCGGCGGACCGGGCGGACACGACAGTGCCCACCGACCGCGCCCCCGATCCCTCAACACACCCGCGCCGGAGCGTCAGACCCCGGCGCGTTTCTGCGCCTCCTCGACGAGCGCCAAGGCCGCCGCGAGGTCCGCCTCGTCCCTCAGCACGAGCGCCAAGTCGTGCACGGCGACCGTGATCTGGTCGGCGGCCGCGAACATGCCCGCGTCGGGCATCTCCCGGGGCTGCGCCGAGGGGTCCTCCAGGAGCTGGGCCCGGCGTGCCAACTCCCTGGCCAGTGCGAGTGCCTCGGCCGCCGCGCTCCGCTGCAGCCGGCTCTGCGGAGCGGCCCGCAACCGGTCGGCGAAGTGATCCACGGCCCGGGTCAAACGCGTCGTATCAAGCACGCCGCGAGACTACGCGTCGTACCGGGACTGTTGCCAACAGGCGAACGCTCAGGCACCGTGACCTGAAGGACCGGCTTCATCGAGTGCGTCCGGAGGCGCCGATGTCCCAAGTCTTCTCCCAGGAGACCCATCGCAATCTGCTCGCCCGCATTCCCCACTGCACCGGTCGTGAAGTCTCCGACTGGCTGCGTACCGTCGACGAAGGCCCCTCTCTCTGCTTCGAGGAGAAGGTCAGCTGGCTCCGGCACGAGCACAATCTCGCGTACGGCCACGCCAAGGCGATCATTCACGAGTACGACCTGAGGAGGGCCGCGCGCAAACTGCTCTGAGCGCGCATCACCGCATCCCGTTCGCCACCGAGCATCCGCACGACGAAGGGCCCGCGAACCCCGGTGCGGGGTCGCGGGCCCTTCCCTGTCCGGGGCCGACGGTCAGTCGTTGCTGCTGAAGATGGCGACCAGCCGGAGCATCTCGACGTAGATCCACACGAGCGTCATGGTCAGGCCGAACGCGGCCAGCCATGCCTCCTCGCGCGGGGCGCCGTAGGCGATGCCGTCCTCGATCTGCTTGAAGTCGAGGGTCAGGAAGAACGCGCCCAGCAGGATCGCGACGACGCCGACGAGCGCGCCCAGCGGGCCCATGCTGCGCAGCCCGCCGTCGGGTGCGACACCGAAGGCGACCAGCAGCAGGTTGACCGCCATGACCAGGACGAAGGCGATGGCGATGGCCATGCCGACCCGCGCATACCGCGCGGTCACCCGGATCCAGCCCGCCTTGTAGACGAGCAGGGTCGCGCCGGAGACCGCCATGGTGCCGAGCACGGCCTGGAAGGGTGCGCCGCTCCACTGCGAGTTGTACATCTCGCTGATCACGCCGAGGAAGACGCCCTCGAAGGCGGCGTAGCCGAGGATCAGCGCGGGCGAGGCGGTGCGCTTGAACGACTGCACCATCGCCAGGACGAACGCGACGAGCGCGGCGCCGATCGCGAGGCCGTAGCTGGAGGCCGAGACCGGCAGCAACGTCCAGGCCAGGATGGCGCCGACGGCGACCGTGCCGAGCGTCATCGCCGAACGCATGACGACGTCGTCCATCGTCATCCGGCCGGTGGCGGCCGGGGCCTGCGGCGGGGCGCCGTACTGAGTCTGCTGGGAGTAGGGGTTCTGCGCGTAGGGGTTGCCGCCCGCGTAAGGGTTCTGCGCGTACGGGTTGCCCTGCGTGCCGACGGCGGCTCCCCCGGCCTGCGGCGCGGTGTTGAAGCCCGCGTAGCCGTTGTCGCGGCTGAACCCCCGTCGCGAGAAGACCGGGTTGCTGCTCCTCATTTCACTCCTCCATGGCCACCCTGCGTGGCCTTGGCTCAAGAGTAATAGGTAGGCAAAGGATTGACCCTACTGCTTGAGGAGGATCTTTCCCCTGTCCTTGCGCGCAACACGCTACGCGGATGGGTGATTCCCTGCGAGGGGCCCGCCCATCCATGACCAATCTGGGACTCGGCCGAGACCGGCCGCTGATCCACGGCGCGTTTCCCCCACTCCGACGGCCCCCTCGGGGCTCACCCCGACGGCCCCTAGGGGCTCACCAGGCGCGGGGAACTGTCGACAGTGAGAATCGAACGCCTTGCCGCCACCGGGCATCCGTACCGCGCGCGGGCGAGGATGGGGGTACGGACCCTCCACGCCGCGGCAGGAAGCACGCCCACCCCATGAACGCTCTGCTGGAGATCGACGGAGCCGCCTGCTCGGGATCGGGCATGATCGTCCGCCAGGCCATGGCCTACGCGGCCGTGACGGGCATCCCGGTCCATCTGCGCCGTGTCCGGGCGCACCGGCCGTCCCCGGGGCTGCGGCATCAGCATCTCTGCGCGGTCGAGGCCGTCCGCACGCTGGTCGGCGGGACGGTCGAGGGGGCGGTGCTCGGCTCGCGGGACGTCACCTTCCGTCCCGCCGGCGGGTCGCCGCACGGCCGGTACGCGTTCGACGTGGGGACCGCGGGGTCGGCCACCGCACTGTCGCTCGCGCTGCTGCCCGTCCTCGCCACGGCAGCCGAGCCGGTCCGGGTCGACCTCACCGGCGGGCTGTTCCAGGACCGTGCGCCCTCCGCGTTCCACCTGCAGCATGTCCTCGCCCCGCTGCTCGGCCGGATGGGGCTCGCGGTCGAGGTCACGCCGGTCCGGCCCGGCTATCCGCCGAAGGGCGGCGGTGTGCTGCGGCTCGTGGTGCGCGGGCACGGCCCGCTCCTGCCCCTGGACGCGCAGTCGCCGGGGCCGCTCCGGTCGGTGTGGGGCATCGCCCTCGCCTCCCACCTGCGAGAACGCGAGGTGGCCCGGCGGATGGCGGACGGGGCCCGCGAGGTGCTGGCCCGGGCAGGACACGACGCTCGCATCGACGAGTACGACGACACCACCGCCCTCCAGCCGGGCGCCGCGCTCGCCCTCTTCGCGGACCTGACGGACGGGTGGCGACTCGGGGCGGACGGCGCCGGGGCCCCCGGGCGCCGCGCCGAGGCGATCGGGGCGGCCACCGCGCGGCGCCTGCTGGAGGAACTGCGCACGGGGGCGGCGCTCGACCGCTTCGCCGGCGACCAGATCGTCGCTTTCACCGCGCTGGCCCACGGCCGCAGCCGGGTGCGGCCGGCCGCGGTCAGCGACCATGTGCGCACCGCGGTGTGGCTGACGAACCTGTTCGGCCTGGCCCGCGCCGAACTGACGGGACGCCTCCTCGTCGTCGACGGGGGCGGCCGGCCGAGGAGACGGCCAGGGTGACGGCCGGGGACACGCCGCGGCGGCGGCCCGCCGGACGGCGGCACGTGCCCGATTCGCCAGGCCAGGTGGAGGCGCGCAGCATGGAAATGACCCGAATGCCGCCGTTTCGCGGAGGTGAACCGCGATGACACTGCCCGTACATCACCGGCCCGGCCAACACCTCGAGTGGTTCCCGGAGCTGAGCTGGGGCGAGCCGATCACCGCCGAGGTGGAGAACCTCTTCGAGCGGATGAACCGGTTCCTGGAGGCCGCCGGGGTCGCCCCTTCCGCCGGGGCCTGGTCGCCGGCGGCCGACCTGCAGGAGAGGGACGACGCCTACCTGATCGAGGCGGAGCTGCCCGGGATCAAGCGCGAGGACATCGACGTCGAGATCAGCGAGCGGGAACTGTGCATCACCGGCGAGTACAAGGAACGCGAGCGGGAGGGCGTCCTCCGCCGCAGCACCCGGCGCACCGGACGCTTCGAGTACCGGGCGCTGCTGCCGGCCGACGTGAAGACGGACGAGATCACGGCAACGCTGACGGACGGGGTGCTGACCGTCACCGTCCCCAAGGCCCAGGCGGTCACGTCGCGGCACATCGAGATCTCCCAGTCCTGAGGGACACGGCGCCTTCCCTCCCGACGAGCGGGGCACGGACGCCGAACGGCAGATCCCGGGCACCCGGCAGACCGAGAAGAGTCAGAAGACCCAGAACATCCCGATCGCGCACCTTCTTTGGAGAACCCATGCTCCAGACCCGTGAACTCCTCGACAGCCTGACCACCAAGTCACCGCTGAACAACGAGATCCTCGCCGCCACCATCGACGCCCTCTCCACCTGCGAGGAGGCCGTCACCGCCTGCGCCGCGGGCATGGCCACGAGCCAGGACGGCGGATCGATGGGCACGGCCATCGCCCTCGACCTGGACTGCGCGGACTCCGTACTGGCCACGCGGCGGATCCTGACCCGGGCGACGGGACCCAACGGCGCCCTGCTGGGCGCGCAGTTGGAGGCGTGTCTCATCGCCTGCCAACGCAGCCACGAGGAGTGCAGTCGCCACTCCGCCCACCATGAGCACTGCCGTCTGTGCGCGGACGCCACCCGGCAGGCCGCCGACGCCTGCCGTCAGGCCCTGACGGCCCTGCGCGCCTGACCGGACGACGCCGACCCGACCGGGCGACAGCGCCACCCCGGGCCCGGTCACCCCTCGTCGTACGCGGTCACCGGCCGGCACCGGCCGCGCCCGGGCGTCGACGTCTTGCGTCACCGCCTGCCCGGGCAGGCGGTGTCGACGTCGGTGCGAGCCCACGGCCCCCCGGCGCGCATGCACGTGCCCGCGTGACACGCTCGGCCGGGGGGCTGGGTCGCGGCTGCGCCGCACGCGTTCCTACCGTTCACCCCGGACCACCGTGGGGAGATCCCCGCCTCTCGCCGGGGTTCTCCGCACGGGACCTGGGCCGGTCCACGTCGAAGGCGTGGTGGGACGCGTCGTGCCGTTGATCGAGGCAGCCGGCGCTGTCGGGGCGGGAGACTCCCGCCCTCAGTCGTCCGCCTCCTGCTCCTCGAACATGCCCGGGTCGACGTCATCGTCCTCGAACATGGACGGGTCGGCGACCTCTTCGTCGTCGAACATGGACGGGTCGGCGACCTCCTGATCGTCGAACATGGCGGGGTCGGCGATCTCCTGCTGGTCGAGCTGCACGACGTCGGCGTTGGTCTGCGCCTCGCCTGCCTCTGCGAGGACCGGGGTGCTCAGGAGCATCAGGCCGGCGGCGGCGATTGCCAGCGCACTGGTGATGCGAGTCGTCTTGGTCACGATGGTGCTCCTCTGTCGAGCGGACTGGGATCCTGGTGTCTTTCCTGATCGGGCCCGTGGAAGCCGGAACGGGGGAGCGGCTGGGGCACCCTCGTCCGCCGTCGGACCCTTCGATCCCTGGTCGTTCTGCAAGCCGGCCGACCCGCAGAAGGGGATCTGTCCGCAGGCTATGCAGACATCAACAACGCCCATTGCCCCGACACGACATACAATATGACCTTTTGTACAACGTCCCTCATTTGACCTATTCGCCTCCGCATCCCGGGGCCGCTCGCTCCCGCCACGCACGCGGCGACAGAGTCGGATCGCGCCGAGCGGACCAGAGCGGCATCGACTGTGCCGAATCGCGGGCACGTTGCGGTTGGAGGTCGTACGGGAAGGATGCCCCGCATGGGGGCCTCACGAGCACGTCGGACAGCTCTGGTCTACGTCGGCCTACTGGCGGCAGCCGCAGGAGTGGCACTGTGGCTGTCCAAGGAGGGGCCTTGACCCCTGATCCGTAGCGCCGGGCCGAAGACGCCGCCGTCGAAGAGCTGGGCCGGGAGCCGGCGGCAGTGGCGCCGTGTCGTGCGATGGGCCCGGAACCGGACTCGAACCGGAAGAGGCCACCTCCCTGGAGTGGCTCACCGGGTGAGCCGGCAACGCAAGCAGTCGTCTGCACGCCGAGCGTGACCACCGCCTCCGACGAGGCGGCGGTCACGCTCGGCGTGTTCTCGCTCTGGGCGAGATCGCTTTCGAGGGGCGCTAACTGCAGGAGCTGCAGCTGCAGCAGCTTTGGACCCTGACGTCGTCGATGACGGGGCCGTGGGATCCGACGTTGGTGCCGGCGAATGTCAGCTTCGTGGAGGTGTTGTTGGCCACGAAGGTGAACTGCCGCGTCACGTACCCCATGTTCGTCGGGGTCTTGCCTGTGGTGTCGAAGGTGAAGTCCTGGAAGGTCTGCCCGTCGATGAGGGCCTTGCCCGTCTTCACGGGCGGACTGTATGTGGGATCGACGACAGGGTTGCCGGCGAGGTCGTAGGTCACGGTGTACTTCGTCCCGGGCTTCGTCGTGAAGGTCTGGGACACGGCGCCTGGGCCGCCGCCGTTGAGGTCTACGGACTGGTTGCCTTCCGCAGCCTGCCAGTAGCTGTTGTCGACCAGGTCGACGGTGCCGCTCTCGACCTGCCACAGGCCCATGTCCTGACCTGGGACGAAGGTCTGGAAGACGTTCGGCGCGACGATGGGCGTCTCGAAGCTGCCGTTGGAGAAGGCGGTGGTGGCTTGAGCTGCCACCGAGCGGGCCGCCTGGGCACCGTGAGCGGGGGATGCCGCAGCAGTGCCGGTACCGGCGAGCAGGCCCGCCGCGACAATCGCAGCGCAGAGACGTTTGGACAGCATGGACCCTCCGATTGAACGGTTCAAGGGAGCCGGGACAGGCTGAGTGTTGCCTACTTCGTTCACAATTGCGGCTGATGGACACATAGGCATTCGAGTGAGAGTTTGCTGGAGGAATATGCCATGTCCGCGTAGGGTGACCGCCGTGCAGCGGCAGGGTTGTTCGGCCGCCGGTCTCAGCTTGGCGTTTGTCCTCGGCGGCACTCAGTTGTTCTGGTCCGTGCAGATGCTTCACGGGCACGGCGAACAGGCGGGCACCACATCCGACGTGATCGTCCCTAATGGGCTGCGCCGCGGGGGGAGATCAAGCCGGACTCGTAGGCGACCACGACGAGTTGGGCGCGGTCGCGGGCGGCGAGCTTGGTCATGGCGCGGCTGACGTGAGTCTTGGCCGTGGACGGGCTGATCACCATGTGGGCGGCGATCTCGTCGTTGCTGAGGCCACGGCCGACCAGGGCGAGGACCTCGCGCTCCCGCCGGGTCAGCGCCTCCAGGCGGGACTGCGCGCCGGGGCCCGGGTACAGCGGCCGGGACGTGTACTCGGCGATGAGCTTGCGGGTGATGGCCGGGGAGAGCAGCGCGTCGCCGCGGGCGGCGACCCGAACCGCTTGGAGCAGGTCGGCGGGTTCGATGTCCTTGACGAGGAATCCGCTCGCGCCTGCGCGCAGCGCGCTGTAGACGTACTCGTCGACGCCGTAGTTCGTCAGGATCACCACGTGCACGGCGGACAGGGCCGGGTCCGCGGCGATCCGGCGAGTGGCCTCGATCCCGTCCGCCACCGGCATCGAGACGTCGACGAGGGCCACGTCGGGAACGTGCTCGGCGGCCAGCGCGGCCCCGGCCGCCCCGTCGGCGGCCTCGGCGACGACCTCGATGTCGTCCTCGGCGTCCAGCAGCGCGCGGAAGCCGCCGCGGATGAGCGGCTGGTCGTCGACGAGCAGAACCCGGATCACGGCGTGCCGCCGGGATCGGCTCCGTTCAGCGGGAACTCGGCGCGGACGGTGAACCCGCCCTCCGGCCGGGGCCCGGCGTGCAGCCGCCCGCCGAGTGCGGTGACCCGCTCGCGCATGCCGGTCAGGCCGGTGCCCGGCTCCGGCTGCGCCACGGGGGTTGCCCTGCCGTCGTCGTCGACGCGTATGGCCAGCGAATCCGGCTGGAAGTCGAGGCGGACCCGTGCCGAGGCGGGCCCGGCGTGCCGGGCGGCGTTCGTCAGCGCCTCCTGGACGACCCGGTAGGCGGCCCGGTCGAGTTCGGGGTGCAGCGCCCTCCGCTTGCCCTCGACGGTCACGGTGACGGGCAGGCCCGAGGAATTCGTCCGTTCCACCAGCTCGGGCAGGAGGACGAGCCCCGTGGCCGGGGGGTCGGGCCGGCCGGGGACGGCCTCGCCGGGGGCGCGCAGCACGTCGAGGGTCGCCCTGAGTTCGCGGGTCGCGTCGCCGGCGGCCTCCTCGATGGCCAGCAGGGCTTCCGGGGCGCTCTCGCCGCGCTTGCGTGCCAGGTGGACGGCCACCCCGGCCTGCACCTTGATCACGGAGATGCTGTGGGTGAGCGAGTCGTGCAGTTCGCGGGCGATCCGCAGCCGCTCCTCACCCGCCCGGCGGCGTGCGGTCTCCTCGCGCAGCCGCTCGGCGTCGGCCGCCCGCTGCTCCGCGTCCGCGGCGCGCTGCTCGGCCTGCCTGAGGTTGCTGTTCCACTGGCGCCGCATCTCCGCCGTCATCACTGCGGCCACCACCCAGCCGACCAGCAGGAACCGCCCCTCCACGATCTCCCTGGCGGACTGTCCCTGGGAGGACGTGAGGCTCGGAGCGACCGTGCCCGCGACGAACGCGCCTGTGCTCAGGGCAACCGTGACCAGCCGGTGGCCCGCGAGGACGGCGGTGTAGACCGCCACGAGAACGGGCAGGGCGGCCGCGTCCCCCGGGTAGCCGCGCAGTTCGTAGGCGACCAGGCAGGCGAGCGTGGCGGCCACGACCGCGACCGGGGCGTGGTGCCTCGCGGTGAGCGTGAGAGCCCCCACCAGCACCAGGAGGTGTCCGAGCAGGTCGAGACCGGTGCGGTCGGGGACGGCCACCGCGGAGCCGACCAGCGAGATCGCGGCGACGACACCCGCCGTCACCGCGTCCCGTGCGTAGCTGCGCAAGCCCCACCGCATGCCCATCCCCGCACGGTAGCGCCGGTGCGTGCACCGACGCGTCACCCCGTGGGGCCATTCCGCGGGTACTCCCGGGGAGGTAGCCGCCGGGCCGGGTCCGCCCGACGTGTCGGCTCGGAGTGCCACCGTCAGGGCGACGACGGCGGCCCCCGGCACCGCACACCCTCGAAAGACGCGGCGGCCGATGCCGCAGACGGTCGGCAAGGCGATCGGAAGGAGAAGGGGACATGAAGAGGCAAGCGGTCGACACGGCGGGCACCGGGGCGCGGGAGCCGGAGCAGCCCGGCGTCCTCATCCCGTGGGTGCGCCGGTACAACCTGCTCGTCACGGTGATCTTCGGCGGCCGCCGCGGTGCGCTGAACAGCACGCTGGTGGCGGCGAGCGGCGCCCGCTCCGGCGATGCGGTGCTCGACGTCGGCTGCGGCCCCGGCGTCTTCGCCGGGCGGCTCGCCGACGCGGTCGGGTCCGGTGGCCGGGTGGTCGGCATCGACCCCTCGGCACCCATGGTCGAGTACGCGTCCCGGCACGCGGGCCGGGCGGCCAACTGCCGCTTCGTACTCACGTCCGCGCAGTCCCTGGACCTGCCCGACCGCGAATTCGACGTGGTCACCTCGACGTTCGCGATGCACCACATCCCCGAGGCGCACCGGAGGACCGCGCTGGCGCAGATGTACCGCGTGCTGCGGCCCGGCGGGCGACTGCTGATCGCGGACGCCTTCCCGAGCGGCGCGGTGACCCCTCGGGTGACCCGTGCCATGGCCAGGATGATGTCCCACGGCGGCGCACGCCAGGAGATGCCGGATGATCCGATGTCCGTCGCCGACGTGCGGCAGTACACGGGTGCGCTCCGTGACGTGGGGTTCACCGAGCCGCGGTTCACCGACGTGCCGCCCTGGACGCGCTACCTCGTGGCGGAGCGCCCGACGGCATGACCAGGGGCGGGGACGGACGCCGGGGCCTCCCGGCGCCGAGCCGACGAACTGCGGTCGCTGATCGAGACTGGGCTCCCGGGTCGGCGTCCCGGGCCTTGCCGACTACTCGGCGACCAAGTCAGGGATCGAGAGGTACACCATGGGGGTCGCACGGGACCTCGGGCCCCGGGACATCACGGCCAACGTCGTGGAAGCCGGACTGATGGAGGGCGGCAGGGAAGGGCCGGACCCCGAGACCCTCAAGGCCCTGGTCAGCTCGCTGTCCCTGCAACGCCCGGGTCGCCCCGAAGAGATCGCCGCGGCGATCGCCTTTCTCGCGAGCCCCGCCGCGTCGTACGTCACGGGCGCGGTGCTGGACGCCCACGGTGGCTACAACGCCTGAACCTGAACTCCTGCCGCGCGCCCCGAACGACCGAAGAGATGCGGCGCCGACCGACGTCTTCTCCTGGTCTGCCACCGTGTCGTGCGATGTGCCCGGAACCGGACTCGAACCGGTACGCCCGCGAGGGGCAGCGAGGTTTAAGCTCGCCGTGTCTGCATTCCACCATCCGGGCAGGCCATGGGCTCCGCATCGAGGCTCCGAGCCTATCGGGGCGCATCGCTCCAACAGCGGCCGGGTGAGCCGATGTTGTCTTATTTTATTGACGTCTGAGGGAGCATCAGCCGCGGGTACGGGCCATCCGCACTTGCCAATAGCCTTTCGGGCGACCACAGCCCGTGCACGCGGAATGACGGAATTTCACCGCCCAGAAGGAGCGCATCGAGACCCGCTCCGCACCTGGTGAGCAACCGCTTTCTCCCCGGAAGCGCCCCCGGCAGCCTTCTCAGGGGCCGGCGTCATCCCCAGGTATGACGCCGGCCCGGCCGGTCCGACCCGAGACTGCCCCGGGAACCGGAACAGCGGCTGACTCCGCGCCGTGGATCGGCCGGGACGATGGACACGTCCCATCGACCGATGTCGTCCCGACAGGAGCACCCCGTGACCAGCACCCCCCTCGTCGACCGGGCCACCTCGGTGGCCGCCCGAGCCACGGATCTGTCCAAGGTCTACGGTCAGGGCGAGACCCAGGTGGTGGCCCTGGACCGGGTCACCGTCGACTTCCAGCAGGCCCGGTTCACCGCCATCATGGGGCCCTCGGGCTCCGGCAAGTCGACGCTGATGCACTGTGTCGCCGGCCTCGACTCCTTCTCGTCCGGTTCCGTGCGCATCGGCGACGTCGAGCTGGCCACGCTGAAGGACAAGCAGCTCACGCAGCTGCGCCGGGACAAGATCGGCTTCATCTTCCAGGCGTTCAACCTGCTGCCGACGCTGAACGCGCTGGAGAACATCACCCTCCCGATGGACATCGCGGGCCGCAGGCCGGACAAGGCGTGGCTGGACACCGTGATCCAGATGATCGGTCTGTCGGACCGGCTGAGCCACCGCCCCTCCCAGCTGTCCGGCGGCCAGCAGCAGCGCGTCGCGGTGGCGCGGGCCCTGGCCTCCAAGCCGGACATCATCTTCGGCGACGAGCCCACCGGGAACCTGGACTCGCGGTCGGGCGCGGAGGTGCTGGGCTTTCTGCGCAACTCCGTCAGGGAGTTGGGGCAGACGGTGGTGATGGTCACCCACGGCCCGGTCGCGGCGGCGTACGCGGACCGGGTGATCTTCCTGGCGGACGGACGGATCGTGGACGAGCTGCACGAACCGACCGCCGACGCGGTGCTGGACCGGATGAAGCGGTTCGACGCGAAGGGCCGCACCAGCTGACACCGGCGGCAACCCGCCCGTCCCGTACGAAAGCCCGCCCGCACGGGAGTGCGCCCGCGCGCCCGGCCCGCCACATCCCCGGGAGCGGCCGTCGGCCGCCCCGCGCGCCTCCCGCCCCCACCCGTCGCACAACCCAGCCCTGGACAGAGAGAAATGTTCCGAACCGCCCTGCGCACCGTGCTCGCGCACAAGGCCAGGCTGCTCATGACCGTCCTCGCCGTGATGCTCGGCGTGGCGTTCGTGTCGGGCACCCTGGTCTTCACCAACACCATCTCGGACGCCTACCAGAAGAGTTCCGCCAAGGGATTCGACCAGGTCGACGTCGCCATCCGCCCGGAGGGCCGCAAGGACACCGGCGACACGGTCGGCAAGGAGCCGGAGCTCACCCAGGCCCTTCTCGACAGGGCCGCCGAGGCGCCGGGCGCCGACAGCGCCATCGGTGTCGTCAGCGGCTTCACCGCCATCGCCGACAAGCACGGCAAGCTCATCGGCGGCGGCTTCCGGTCCCAGGGCGGCAACTACTGGGGCGCCGAGGATCCCCGGTACCCGCTCGTGAGCGGGCACGCCCCCAAGGGGCAGAACGAGGTCCTCATCGACTCCGGGACCGCCGAGCGCGCCGGCTACGAGGTCGGCGACACCGTGCGCCTCTCCGTCGACGGGCCCGTCCTGGCCCCGAGGATCACGGGCATCTTCACCACCGACGACGGCAACGTCGCCGCCGGCGGCAGCCTCGCCCTGTTCGACACGGCCACCGCCCAGCGACTGTTCCACAAGAGCGGGGCCTACGACGAGATCGACGTGAAGGCCGCCCCCGGCACCGGCCAGATCGCCCTGCGCAACGCGCTGGACGAGATCGTGCCCAAGGACGTCGCCTCCACCACCACCGGCCGGCAGCTCGCCGACGACCAGGCCCAGCAGATCGCCTCCGCGACCAGCGGCATGCGCACGGGACTGCTGGTCTTCGCGGGGATCTCACTGTTCGTCGGCACGTTCATCATCGCCAACACCTTCACCATGCTGGTCGCCCAGCGCACCAAGGAGCTGGCGCTGCTGCGCGCGGTCGGCGCCTCCCGCCGGCAGATCACCCGGTCCGTGCTCGTCGAGGCGTTCGTGGTCGGAGCGGTCGCGGCCGTCACCGGGCTGGTGGTGGGCATCGGCATCGGCGCCGGGCTGCGGTCGCTGGTGGGCAAGCTCGGCGGGACCGTTCCGGACGGGCCGCTCGTGATCACCCCGGGCACGGTCGTCGCCGCCGTCGCCGTGGGCGTCCTGATCACGATGCTGGCCGCCTGGCTGCCGGGCCGCCGCGCGGCGAAGATCCCGCCGGTCGCCGCGATGAGCAGTGTCCACGCGCAGGCCACCACGAAGTCCCTGGTCGTCAGGAACACGATCGGCGCCCTGCTCGCCGCGGCCGGTGTCACCACCGTGCTGTACGCCACCACGCTGGACGGCAGCGCCGGCCAGATGCCGATGGGTGCCGGCGCGGTGCTCCTCGTGATCGGGGTCTTCGTCCTCACGCCGCTGCTGTCGCGCCCGCTGATCGCGGCCGCCGCACCCGTCCTGCGCGTCTTCGGGGTCTCGGGGAAGCTGGCCCGGCAGAACGCGGTGCGCAACCCGCGGCGCACCGCGGCCACCGCCTCGGCCCTGATGATCGGCCTGACCCTGATCACCGGTCTGACGGTGATGGCGGGAAGTCTGCAGCACGCGATCGACAAGATGGCCGCCTCGGCGCTCAAGGCGGACTACGTGGTGTCGATGGCGAACGGCAACCCGCTCTCCGTCGACGTCGAGAAGACGCTGAAGTCGACCGACGGGGTCACCGCGACCAGCCCGCTGCGCAACGCGCCCTCGCGCATCGACGGCGAGACCGAGTACCTGACCGGCGTCGACGGCGCCACGATCGGCACGCTGACCGATCTGCCGGTCCTGGACGGCGCCTTCAAGGTCGGCGGCACCGGGGTGGTCGTCGACGACGGCACGGCCGGATCCCACCACTGGACGGCGGGTTCGCGGTTCACGGTCTCGTACGAGGACGGGAAGAAGCAGGTGCTGACGGTGGCGGGCGTCTACCGGAAGACCGAGATGATGCGCGGCATCATGCTGGACGTCGCGACGCTCTCCCCGCACCAGAGCGATCCGTCCGACATGCAGGTGATGGTCAGGACGTCGGGCGGCGCCACCGCCTCGGCCAAGAGCACGCTGGAGAAGGCGCTGGGCGACAACCCGGCCGTCCTGGTCCAGGACAAGAAGGACATCTCCAACAGCATCGCGCAGATCTTCACGCTGATGCTGAACATGCTCTACGGCCTGCTGGCCATGGCGGTGATCGTCGCCGTCCTCGGCGTCATCAACACCCTGGCCATGTCGGTCTTCGAGCGATCCCAGGAGATCGGGATGCTCCGCGCGATCGGACTCGACCGCAAGGCGACCAAGCGCATGGTCCGACTGGAGTCCCTGGTCATCTCGCTCTTCGGCGGCGTGCTCGGCCTCGGCCTGGGCGTGTTCTTCGGCTGGGCGGCCGGTGAACTGCTCGGCACGAAGCTGGCGACCTACGAACTGGTCCTGCCCTGGGGCCGGATGGCGCTCTTCCTCCTGCTGGCGGCGGCGGTCGGCGTACTGGCCGCCCTGTGGCCGGCCCGGCGGGCGGCCCGCCTGAACATGCTCACGGCGATCAAGTCGGAGTAGCGGCGAAGACCGAAGGGGCTCCGTCCGGACGGTGATCCGGACGGAGCCCCTTCGTCGTGCGGGCAGGTGCGGGGAGCGAGGGGGGTCAGTTCCAGGTGCGGGCGCGCAACGGCATCCCGGACGTGCCCGGCTGCGGTGTCCGCACGGCGAGGACCTGGTTGACGCCGATGCCGTTGCGCTCGAAGGCGAGGGCGGAGGCGGCCATGTAGAGGCGCCAGACGCGAGCGCGGCCCGGACCGGTGAGGCGCCGCGCCCGCACCCACTGGGCCTCCAGGTTGGCGCCCCAGCAGCGCAGGGTGAGGGCGTAGTGCTCACGCAGGGACTCGACGTCGCGGACCTCGAACCCGGCACGCTCCAACTGGGTCACCGTGGTGCCGATGGGGGCGAGTTCGCCGTCCGGGAAGACGTACGCGTCGATGAACGGGTCGACGGCGTACGAGGATTCGTCCCGCCGGGGCGGCCGGGCGATCTGGTGGTTGAGCAGCCGCCCGCCCGGCTTCAGCAGGGCGTACAGACCGCGGGCGTAGTCCAGGTACCGCTCGGCGCCCACATGTTCGGCCATGCCGATGGAGGAGATCGCGTCGAAGGGGCCGTCGGTGACGTCCCGGTAGTCCTGCACCCGGATCTCGACGCGGTCGGCGAGCCCCTCCTCGGCGACCCGCTTGCGGGCGTACGCGGCCTGCTCCTGGGAGAGCGTGACACCGACGACCTCGACGCCGTGCTCGCGGGCGGCGTGCACGGCCATGGAGCCCCAGCCGCAGCCGACGTCGAGGAGCCGCTGACCCGGCTTCAGGCTCAGCTTGCGGCAGACCAGTTCCAGCTTGTCGCGCTGGGCGTCCTCCAGGGTGCCGTCCGGAGTGTCCCAGTAGGCGCACGAATAGACCATGGAGGGGCCCAGGACGATCTCGTAGAAGTCGTTCCCGACGTCGTAGTGGTGGCTGATGGCCCGCTTGTCGCTGCGCCGGGTGTGGAGGTGGCGGGCCCGGCGGACCTCCTCCACGGGCGGCGGGGGCGGCGGCAGCGGGCCGGCCATCCTGGCCAGCCCGCGGACGGCGGCGCGGACCTCCGGGTCGCGGACCGCCTCGGCGAGGCCGCGGGCGTCCTCCCCGCGGTCCCAGAGGAGTCCGGCCAGCAGGTCCAGGGCGGTGTACAGGTCGCCGTCGATGCCCAGGTCCCCGGCGATCCAGGCACGGACCAGCCCCAGTTCGCCGGGCTTCCACAGGATGCGGCGCAGCGCGCGGCGGTTGCGCACGACGAGGGCGGGCGCCTCGGGCGGCCCTGCCTCGGAGCCGTCCCAGGCGCGGACGCGCACCGGAAGCGGGGCTCCCAGCAACTGTTCGACGAGGCCCTTCAGCCGCCGCGCGGTGTCAGCCATGGTGCACACCTCCGTGACAGGTCCCGGAATGTCCAACACCACGTAAACACCTGAGGGGCCGGATCGCAGTCCCCCGTCGGCATTACGGCTGGGCAAAATGCGGGTGTCGTCCGGTCCCGGCCCCCTCGCACCGACCGGGTCCGGCTCCTGTCGCCGTACGCCGAAGGGGCCGCCCGCACCACGGATGGCGGGCGGCCCCTTCGGGGACTGCGGTGTGACCGGAGGTCAGGAGGCCTTGGCCTTCTCCTCGGTCTTGGCCGCGACCGGGACCGGGACCGGCTTGGCGGCCTCGTAGAACTCGTCGCGCGGAGCGTGGATCGCGCCGAGCGCCACGACCTCACGCTTGAGGAACAGCGCCAGCGTCCACTCCGCGAAGATGCGGATCTTCCGGTTCCAGGTCGGCATGGCAAGGCCGTGGTAGGTGCGGTGCATGTACCACGCCAGGCGGCCGCGCAGCTTGATCCTCATCTTGCCCACGACGATCATCGCGACGCCCTTGTGGAGGCCCAGGCCCGCGACCGCGCCCTTGTTGGCGTGGCTGTACTCCTTCTGCGGGAAGCCCCGCAGGCCGGCCACCACGTTGTCGCCGAGGGTCCTGGACTGGCGCAGCGCGTGCTGCGCGTTGGGCGGGCACCAGGCGTTCTCGTTGCCCGCCTTGCGGCCGACGAGGTCCGGCACCTGGGCGTTGTCGCCGGCGGCCCAGATGTAGTCCGTGCCCTTGACCTGGAGCGTGGGCTCGGTGTCCACGTGGCCGCGCGGTCCCAGCGGCAGGCCGAAGCGGGCCAGCGCCGGGTTGGGCTTGACGCCCGCGGTCCACACGATCGTGTTCGAGTCGACCTCGAGGCCGTTCTTGAGCACCACGTGGCCGTCGACGCAGGACTCCATGGAGGTCGACAGGTAGACCTCGACGCCGCGACCCTCGAGGTGCTCCCTGCCGTACTGGCCGAGCTTGGGGCCGACCTCGGGAAGGATCTTGTCGGCGGCGTCGACGAGGATGAAGCGCATGTCGTCGCGGGACACGTTCTTGTAGTACTTGGCCGCGTCCCGGGCCATGTCCTCGACCTCGCCGACGGTCTCCGCGCCGGCGAAGCCACCGCCGACGAAGACGAAGGTGAGCGCCTTGCGGCGGACCTCCTCGTCGGTCGTGGAGTCGGCCTTGTCGAGCTGCTCGAGAACGTGGTTGCGCAGGCCGATGGCCTCCTCGATGCCCTTCATGCCGATGCCCTGCTCGGCGAGGCCGGGGATCGGGAAGGTGCGGGAGACGGCGCCCAGCGCGATGACGAGGTAGTCGAAGGGCAGCTCGTACGCCTCGCCGACCAGCGGGGAGATGCGCGCGACCTTGCGGTCCTGGTCGATGCTGGTGACCCGGCCGGTGAGGACCTCCGCCTTCGGCAGCACGCGCCGCAGCGGGACGACGACGTGCCGGGGGGAGATGCTGCCGGCGGCGGCTTCGGGGAGGAAGGGCTGGTAGGTCATGTACGAGCGCGGGTCGACGACCGTGACGGTCGCCTCGCCGTAGCGCATCTTCTTCAGAATGCGTCGAGCTGCGTACAGGCCTACGTACCCACCGCCTACTACGAGGATCCTGGGACGCTCCGTGGTGCTCATGGCATCGAGTATCCACCTGCCGGCGGGGGGAAGCTCGTGCGCCCCTTCACAAGCTCATGCCAGGTATCTGCTATAGTTCGCGGCCCTCGCAGCGCAGGCCAGGGCGCCCCGACGGAACAGTCGTACGGGCGGAGACTCGTCAAGGCCGCGTGAGCTGCGCCGACCTCCTGAGGAAGATCCACACGGGCTCCGGATCCGGGCCCGCACGGCCCCATACTCTCGCTCGTGTGAGCACGTGCAAGGGTCCACTGAGCCCCACGGATGGGCCATTCGGCCCATGGCGCCGCCCAGCTGGGACGATTTCCTTGTGAAGAACTTCACGAACTTTTCCGCCGGCGCCGTGCCGAGGGGCCCGCCGGGGCCCTCGGACACGCTCATACGGTATCCGACCTGCTCAAGGGAGGCTACCGGCGAGTAGAGAACCCGCCCGCCCGGCGAAGGACCGGGCGGTCCCACCGGGATATCGCGTGTACACACAGGTGCGTACACTGCCTCATGACTGAGAACACCGTGACCGTACGGGAAGCCCGCGCGCACCTCGCCGACCACATCAACCGGGCCGAGCAAGGCGTCCCGACGGTCATCACTCGCAATGGGGTCCCGGTGGCTGCCGTGGTCCCGATCTCGGACTTCGAAGCGTTGGAGGAAGCAGCCGACGTGATGGTGGCGCGTGAAGCCGAAGCAGTGCTGGCCGAGGGCGGCGCCACAGTGACGATGGCGGAACTGCTGGCGGATCTGTTCACCGACCAGGACGGCGAGGCGGCGTGAAGTGCGCCTTCCGGTTCACCACGGCGGCACAGCGGCAGCTCAGGGCCGTCAGCCGGCCCGACGCGATGCGTATCCTGACTGCGCTGACCGCACTCGGTGACGACCCGTACCGCCAGGACGCAGACGTCAAGAAACTCACCGGACCGTCGGGGCTCTACCTGCTCCGGGTCAAAAGCTACCGGGTCGCCTACCAGATCAACGATGGTGAACTCGTCGTCCTCGTCATCAAGGTGGGCGACCGGCGCGACGTCTACCGCAACCTGTGACGCCCCGCCCGACACCCCCACCGCCGGGCACCGCCCGTCAAAGCACCTCGCTCGCCGCGTAATGAGCGATCCCGTCGAGGATGTCGTGCTCGCTGACCACGACCTCGGCGGCCCCGGTCCGCTCCATGACGGCGAGCAGCACGAGGGCGCCCGCGCCGATGACGTCCACGCGTCCCGGGTGCATGGAGGGGATCGCCGCGCGCTCGGCGTGCGTGGACCTCAGGAGCCGCTCGGTGATCTCGCGCACGCGGTCGTGGGAGAGGCGGGAGTGGTGGATCCGCGCCGAGTCGTACTCCGGCAGGTCCTGCGCGATCGCCGAGACGGTGGTCACCGAACCCGCGAGCCCCACCAGCGTGTGCGCCTCACGCAGCGGCACCGACCGCTCCGCCAGGTCGAGCGCGGCCTCGATGTCGGACCGTATGGCCGCGATCTGCTCCTCGGTGGGCGGGTCGGTCACGGCCCCGTCGCGCACGAGGTGCCGCTCGGTCATGCGGACGCAGCCGATGTCGACGGACCGGGCGCCGCGCACCCGGTCGTCGCCGACGACGAACTCCGTGGACCCGCCGCCGATGTCGACGACGAGGAAGGGCCCCTCGAGGTCCTCCCGGCCGGCCAGCTCCCTGGTCGCGCCCGTGAAGGAGAACTCCGCCTCCTGCTCGCCGGAGATGACCTCGGGCTCGACACCGAGGATGTCCAGCACGCCGCGCACGAACTCCTCCCGGTTCTCGGCGTCACGGGAGGCGGAGGTGGCGACGAAGCGGATCCGCTCCGCGCCGTGTTTGTGGATGATCCCGGCGTACTCGCGGCAGGCGGCGAAGGTGCGCTGGAGCGCCTCCGGCGCGAGCCGCCCGGTGCGGTCCACGCCCTGGCCCAGCCGGACGATGGTCATCCGCCGGTCCAGGTCGACGAGTTCACCGGTCGCCGGGTCCGCGTCCGCGACCAGCAGCCGGATGGAGTTCGTGCCGCAGTCGACGGCGGCCACCCGGGTCACCGGCCGTCCTCCTCGGCATCGGCGGTGGGGGCGGCATCGCCGGTGGGGGCGGCATCGTCGGCGGGCCGGAACGCGAACCAGCCGGAGTCCGACGCCTCCACCTGCCACTCCTCACCGGACGGCGGTCCCGCGGGCGTCACGCACGGCCCCTTGCGCCACCATTCCGGCAGCATCGCGATCGCCTCGTCGCCGAGCGGGTTGACGCCCGGGCCCGCGGCCAGGGAGTGCGCCACGAGCACGTGCAGGCACTTCACCCGGTCCGGCATGCCGCCCGCGCTCGGGAAGCCCTGGAGGACCTCGACGGCGTCACGACGGGCGATGTAGTCCTCGTGCGCGGCCCGGTAGGCGGCGGCCAGCTCCGGGTCGGTGGCCAGCCGGTCCGTCATCTCCTTCATGACGCCGTTCGCCTCCAGCGTGCCGATGGCCGAGGCGGCACGCGGGCACGTCAGGTAGTACGTCGTCGGGAACGGTGTCCCGTCGGGGAGCCGCGGCGCCGTCTCCACGACGTCCGGCTGCCCGCACGGGCACCGGTGCGCGATCGCACGCAGCCCGCGCGGCGCGCGGCCCAGCTGCTGTGTGACGGACTGGACGTCCGCGTCCGTGGGCTCGGTGCGCGGGGTGGGCGGCGGAGGGATTTCCATGGCTGCTTTCAGGCTGTCTTTCTCGGTTCACTTGCCGGACGACGCGTCGGACGTGTCGACGCCGTACCAGATGTTGGCGTACCAGGGGCGCAGGGACGTCGTCCGGTCCGTGCGCGGCTGCTCGGCGGGACGCGGGCCGATCACGACGTACCCGGTCTCCCCCGGCATCACGTAGTGCAGCCGCTGCCGGATCTGCTGCTCCGCGTACGCGTCGTCCTGCCAGCGCGCCTTGAGGTCGCGCAGCTGCTCGACCCGCCGGCGGGCCTGCTCCTGCTGCCGCTCCAGGTCGGCGATGTCCGCGCGCTGGGAGACGTACTGGCGCATCGGGTACGCGAGCGCCACGATCAGCGAGCACAGGACGAGCGCGAGCAGGGCGGCCCGGCCGGTGAGCCGGGAGCGGTGGGCCTGCCGTCTGTTCTGGGAGCGGTAGACCCGGGCCGCCGTCTGCTCGCCGAGCAGCCTCAGCCTGGTCGCTGTGGAGAACCGGTCGCGGTCCTTCACGGCCATCTCTCCCGCCTCCCCTTCACACGTACGTACGTCCCCGCACACGGTACGGGACCGAGTACGGGGACGTACGGACGACTGGCTAAGGCGTGGCCCTGCTCGCTCAGCCCTTGAAGCGCGGGAAGGCGCTGCGGCCGGCGTAGACCGCCGCGTCGTCGAGGATCTCCTCGATGCGCAGCAGCTGGTTGTACTTGGCCACGCGCTCGGAGCGGGCCGGGGCGCCGGTCTTGATCTGGCCGCAGTTGGTGGCGACGGCCAGGTCGGCGATGGTGACGTCCTCGGTCTCGCCGGAGCGGTGGGACATCATGCACTTGAAGCCGTTGCGCTGGGCCAGCTCGACGGCGTCCAGGGTCTCGGTCAGCGAGCCGATCTGGTTGACCTTGACGAGCAGGGCGTTGGCGGTGCCCTCCTCGATGCCGCGGGCCAGGCGCTCGGGGTTGGTGACGAACAGGTCGTCGCCGACGAGCTGGACCTTGTCGCCGAGCCTGTCGGTGATGACCTTCCAGCCGGCCCAGTCGTCCTCGAACAGCGGGTCCTCGATGGAGACCAGCGGGTAGGCCGCCACGAGCTCCTCGTAGTACTCCGTCATCTCGGCGGCGGAGCGCTCCTTGCCCTCGAAGAGGTACTTGCCGTCCTTGTAGAACTCGGAGGCGGCGACGTCGAGGGCGAGGGCGATCTGCTGGCCGGGGGCGTAGCCGGCCTCCTTGATCGCCTCCAGGATGAGGTCGAGGGCCTCGCGGTTGGAGCCGAGGTTCGGGGCGAAGCCGCCCTCGTCGCCCAGGCCGGTGGACAGACCCTTGTTCTTCAGCACCTTCTTGAGGGTGTGGTAGACCTCGGCGCCCCAGCGCAGGGCCTCGGAGAAGGACTCCGCACCGATCGGGGCGATCATGAACTCCTGGATGTCCACGTTGGAGTCGGCGTGCGAGCCGCCGTTCAGGATGTTCATCATCGGCACCGGCAGCAGGTGCGCGTTCGGGCCGCCCAGGTAGCGGAACAGCGGCAGGTCGCTGGCCTCGGAGGCGGCGTGGGCGACGGCGAGGGAGACACCGAGGATGGCGTTGGCGCCGAGGGAGCCCTTGTTGTCGGTGGCGTCCAGGTCGAACATCGCCTGGTCGATCAGGCGCTGCTCCGTGGCGTCGTAGCCGACCAGCTCCGGGCCGATCTGCTCGATGACCGCGAGCACGGCCTTCTCGACGCCCTTGCCCTGGTAGCGGTTCGGGTCGCCGTCGCGCAGCTCGATGGCCTCGAAGGCCCCGGTGGAGGCGCCGGACGGGACGGCGGCACGACCCGTGCTGCCGTCGTCGAGGCCGACCTCGACCTCGACCGTGGGGTTGCCTCGGGAGTCCAGGATTTCCCGGGCTACGACGACGTCGATGGACGGCACGAGCATCTCCTTCGTGGATGTGACGCTGAGGGTGCGGGGCACCTTGCGACTAGAGACTAACCGTCCCCGGGATGCCGGAAGCCGACCGACCGTCCCGTGGACAGAGTGACGGTACACATTGTTCCTGCACTGAACAAAGGGCCTGGGGAAAGAGGCGGCGAACATCACGGGACGCGCAGGAAAAAAGCCCCGCTCCGGAGCGTTCGGGGGAAAACGCACCGGAGCGGGGAGCCTGTGGGGCGGGGGCCGCCCTCACACCGTCACTTCAGGTGCAGCCGCTGGCCCGGGAAGATGAGGTCGGCGTCCTTGACGACGCCCTTGTTCAGCTGGAACAGCTTCTGCCAGCCGCCCTTGACGTCGTGCTCGGCGGCGATGCCGCTGAGGGTGTCGCCCTTGACGACGGTGTACTCGCCGTCGCCCTTCGCGACCTTCGCGACCTTCGAGGCGGCCGGGGCGGCGGCCTTCGGAGCGGCCTTCGGGGCGGCCGGGCGCGCGGCCGACCGGGAGGACTGCTGCTGCGCGGCGGGGCGGGGCGCGGCCTTGGCGGCACTCGACGAGCCGCCGGTCACGGCGCCGCCGTAGGGAGTGCTGGACAGGCCCCTGCCGCAGACCGGCCAGGCGCCCTTGCCCTGGCCCGCGAGGACCTTCTCGGCGATGGCTATCTGCTGCGCCTTGGTGGCCAGGTCGGCACGCGAGGCGTAGGCGGTGCCGCCGAACGCGGCCCAGGTCGAGTTGGTGAACTGCAGGCCGCCGTAGAAGCCGTTGCCGGTGTTGATGGACCAGTTGCCGCCGGACTCGCACCGGGCGACGGCGTCCCACTCGGCGGCGGTGGCGGCCGAGGCGTTGCCGGCCGCGAGCAGCGGGGCGGCGATGGCGGCGCCGGTGACTCCGGCGAGCGCGATGACACGGGTGGCTTTGGACGGGCGGCGGTGCTTGCCGTTGCCGGAACACAGCATGGTTCGTTCCCCTCACCGACGCCTGCGAGGTGAGCTGTCGGGTTCGGGCCGGTTGAGTTGCCCGGCCGCGCTTGTCAGGGCGCGCGGCTTCACCCCAAGCCGTCCCCGGTCAACGTCCGGGCACGGCACTTACCTTGGGTCCCCCGCTCCTGCCTACGGCGCTTGACGCGACGACTGTTCCCGTGCGGCCACTGGCAGGATTAGGCGTGGCGGCCGTCGGAGCCCGCTGTGGCGAGCGGCATGACCGTAAGCAGTCGATCCACCGAATTTCAAAGCTGATCAGGGCGAGTGAGACCCATCTCTCACTTTCACCAAACAGGACATATCACATGAAGTGGGGCGTGAACTGTCGTCGAGACGACGGCAGTTCAGGACCGCCCAGCGGTCGCGTCGGCATCGAGCGCAAGGCTCTGACCGGGGAGGATGAGGTCGGGATCGATGCCGACCGTCTGCTTGTTCGCGTCGTACAGCGCCCTCCACCCGCCCGTGAGGTCGAGCGAGTCGGCAATGCCCGCGAGACTGTCCCCGGGGCGAACGGTGTACGAGTCGTCGTCCGCGTCCCGCGGGTCGGACGAGTCGCGCGAGGCATGCCGGCCCGCCGCATCGCCGGTACGGCCGTCCAGGGCGCCCTCGTCGGCACTGTCCCCGCGATGACGGCCCACGCCCGGGTCCTCGGATTCCTCGCTCTCCGAAGCGGCCCCACTCTGCCCGGACTTGTCCGAGTCATCGCCCTTCGTCGTATTGGCGAGCGAGTCATCGGAATCGCCTGATTCAGCCGCATTCGCCGCACTCTTTCCGGAATCGGTGAGCGAGGCTCCGGAAGGGGACGAAGAGGGAGAGGAGGGAGAAGAGGGGTAAGTCGGAGAAGAACCCTTCGATACGGATGTGCCGGACGACTCGGACAGACCGGAGTCGGCAGCGGAGTCCGCCGCCGAACCGCCGCCGGAGGCATCGCCGGCCACCCCGGTGTCGACGCGGGCGGAGGCCGTGTCCTTGTCCAGGCCCGAGAGCAGACCGCAGCCCGGCCACACCGAGACGCCCCGGTCGGCGAGGATCTTCTCGGCGACGGCGATCTGCTGCGAGCGGCTGGCCTGGTCGGGGCGCGGGGCGTAGTCCAGACCGCCGTACGCGTCCCAGTCGCCCTGCGACAACTGAAGTCCGCCGAAGCGGCCGTTGCCGGTGTCGGCGCTCCAGGATCCGCCGCTCTCGCACTCCGCGACCCGGTCCCAGGTCGTGCCGCTGGCCGCGCTCGCACCGGTGGCGCCGAGGAGCGGGATGGCGATCGCTGATCCGGTCACTCCCGCCGCGACGAGGAGAGCCGGAGCCTGGCGGGGGCGACGGTGACGACCGGTCCCGGAGAGCATGCGGTTGCCTTTCACGTGACAGCAGTGACCAACGCGGCGGCCGTGGCGCACCGCCGTGTTGCTGCGTGAACGTATCGGCACTCGAACGCCTGTCACAAGTCAATGCAGCGCAGATCACGTGAAGATCACAGAGTTGAGGGAATGTCAGCTTCCCGCGGTCCTCGGTCTTTTGGCCGTGTCACCGGGAGCGGCCGCCCGCAGGGCCGTGGCCGGTGCCGGGCACGGGGGCGAACTCCACGGGGAGCGTGCGCAGTCCGCGCATGATGAGCCCGCCCCGCCAGCGCAGATCGCCCGGATCCACGGCGAGTCGGAGGTCCGGGAGGCGGGTGAGGAGCGTCGCGAGCGCGGTCTGTCCCTCCAGACGCGCGAGGGGCGCGCCGAGGCAGTAGTGGATGCCGTGCCCGTATCCGAGGTGCTGGTTGTCGCGGCGGGAGAGGTCGAGGGCGTCGGGGTCGGCGAACCGCTCCGGATCCCGGTCCGCGGCGGCCAGGACGACGAGGACGGGGTCGCCGGGGGCGATGTGCTGCCCTCCGATGGTGACCGGCTGCGTGGCGAACCGCCACGTCGCCATCTCCACCGGGCCGTCGTAGCGCAGGAGTTCCTCCACACCGGTGGCGAGGAGGTCCCGCTCGTGACGGGCCAGGGACGCCTGGAGGCGGGCCCGCTGCCCGGGGTGGGTGAGGAGGGCGTACGTCCCGTTGCCGATGAGGTTGACGGTGGTCTCGAACCCGGCGAACAGCAGGATGAACGCCATGGCGGCGGCCTCGTTCTCGGTGAGGTGCTCGCCGTGGTCGGAGGCGCGGATGAGCCCGGAGATGAGGTCCTCACCGGGCTCCGGAGTGCCGGGCAGGGCCTCGCGTTTGCGGTGGATGAGGTCCGCGAGGTATCCGCGCATCTTCTTGACGGAGCGTGCGACCCCGCCCCGCGGGCCTTTGCCGTGCCCGCGGGGGTCCGGGGGCGCGTCCCCGGGAAGATGCAGCATCATTCCCGCCCAGTCCCGGAAGTCGTCCTGGTCCTCGCCGGGCACGCCGAGCAGGTCGCAGATGGCGTAGATGGGGAGCGGGAAGGCGAACTCGCGGATGAGGTCGGCGTGTCCGCGGCCCGAGAAGCCGTCGATGAGCCGGTCGGCCAGTTCCTGCACACGGGGCGCGAACTCGGCGACGCGCCGGGGGGTGAACGCCTTGGAGACGAGCCGGCGCAGCCGGGTGTGGTCCGGCGGGTCGATGTTGAGCAGGTGCGTCATCAGCTCGGCCTTGCGCTCACCCGGGATGCCGGTCCTGCCCCGGGCGTGGACGGGCTCGTCGTGGTGCGCCGGGTTCTTGCTGAGCCGCTGGTCGGCGAGGGCCTGCCGGGCATCGGCGTATCGGGTGACCAGCCAGGCCTCCACGCCGCTGGGCAGCCTGGTCCGGTGCACGGGGGCGTGCTCGCGGAGCCAGGCGTAGGAGGGATACGGGTCGGCCGCGAACTCCCAGGTGAAGAGTCCGGGGTCCGGGCCATGGGTGGGGGCGGGCGGCTGGGGCTGGGTGGTCACACCTCGACGGTATCCGGCGGGCCGGACCGCACGGCCCACGGGTCACCGCCCCCGCCCCCGGCCTCGCCGGGCGGGCGGGTGCGGACTGCCGCACGGTCGGGGCGACCAGGGCCCCCGGCCCCTGGGAACTCCGGCCGCCGGCCGCGGCGATGCTCAGCCCCCGCTCTCCACCGCCCGGATGGCGTCCCGGTAGGCCCGCCCTGCCGCCCGGAGGGCCGCCTCCGGGTCCACGCCCTCCGTCTCCGCGCGCACCGCGAGGGCGAGCAGCTCGTAGCCGATCCCCTCGCCCCGGGGAAGCGGGACGTCGAGGCCCGCCGTCCGCACCCGTGAGGCGAGCTTCGCCGCCAGGGCGAGTCCCGGCTGGCCCAGGGGGATGCCCTCCGTCACGGATGTGCGCTGCTTCTCCACCGCCTTGGTGCGCAGCCAGTGCTCCTTGACCTCTTCCGGCGTCGTCGCGGTCTCGTCGCCGAACACGTGCGGGTGACGGTGGATCAGCTTGGCGACGATGCCGCCCGCCACGTCGTCGACGGAGAAGGGGGCGTCCGGGTCCTCCTCGGCTATCCGGGCGTGGAAGACGACCTGGAGCAGGACGTCTCCCAGCTCCTCGCGCAGTTCGTCGCGGTCGCCCTCCTCAATGGCCTCGACCAGCTCGTACGCCTCCTCGATGCCGTACTTGGCCAGGCCCTCGTGGGTCTGCCGCGACGACCAGGGGCACTCGGCGCGGATGCGGTCCATGACCTGCACGAGGTCGAGGAGGCGGGCGCCCGGCAGGTCGTAGGACGCGGGGAGCAGCTCCAGCTCCGGCATCCGCACCCGTCCCGAGCCCGCCAGCCCGGCCAGGCCGTCGGTGAGGCGGGGCTCGCCCTCGCCGGTCGCGACCACGACCACGGTGCGACCGCCGGCGCAGGCGTCGACCAGCTCCCGCGCGGTCGGGGCGGTCTCCTCGACGGTGATGCCCGCCTCGCGCAGATAGGGCAGCTGGGGGTGCGCGCCGTCCGCGCACAGGACCCGGTCGGCACCGTGCAGCGCCTGCCAGGCGGGCCAGGACAGCAGGCCGGGCGCGACCCGGTGGCTGGTGGTGAGCAGGACGACACGACCGGGGGCGACGTCGGGTGCGGGGGCGGCGGAGGCGGAGGTTCCGTACGAACCTTCGCCGTGCGGGCTGCTTGCGTTCACCCTTCGAACGTAACCCACGTCACCGACAGACCCACGGTCGTCCACAGGCCCGGCCCGAGCGCCGGGCGCGCGTCACGCCGTCTGCGGCGGCGTCTCCGCCCCCGTGACCTGCTTGACCCACGGCGTCTTCGCGTCCACCCGGGTGCTCTTCTCCACGTCCCACGTGCCGTAGCGCGGGTTCAGGTCGATGCGGAGCTGCTTCGACGCCTCGGACATCGCCTTCCAGAAGGCGGCCTTGCCGTCGGTCGTGTTCATGTCGGCGCCGAGCGCGGCGGCGAGCTTCTGCGCCTCGACCTCGGTGCGCAGGCTGTCGTCGATGCGCTCGGGAGCCACCCCGTACTGCTGCAGCCAGGCCGACTGCAGCGCCTTCGCGCCGCCCGCCTGCTGCTCCAGGGTCGTCCGCATCCGCTGCACGTCCTGAGGAGTGGCGCGCACGCCCGCGTTCCTGGCGGCACGGTCCAGCACCCGGTCGAGGACCAGGCTGTGCAGCGTGTCCCGGGTGAGGGTGCCCGTCCGGGCGAGCGTCTGCTGGTACTGGGTGTCGTCCGGGGCCGCGGCGCGCTGAGCCGCGCGCACCTCGTTCACCCGGCTCTCCAGCTGTGTGACCGTGATCCGCTGTCCCCCGACGACGGCTGCGGCGCCCGGATGCGGCGCGCCACCGCAGGCGCTGAGGAGAGGGACCGCGGCCAGAGCGGCGCTGAGGGCGATCGCGGTGCGACGGCGGTGCAAGGTAGCCTCCCCAGGAGATTGTGCGACGGTGCACAAAGTCTTGCGATGATCGATAGTAGGCAGTGAACAGGCTCCGGCCAACCCATTCGGCCAACGATTCGCCCGGGCATCCGGCACCGTCCGCACCCGCCCCGCTGTCAGCCGGTGATGGCCACCGGCCCGTCCCAGGCGTCCCGGTCCACCGTGATCGTGTAACCGCCGCGCGTCTCCTTGCTGTTGACCAGGTACTGGTGGCCGCGGCTGTGGTCCGTGTACTGGCCGGAGCCGAACGGCCAGTCCGTGGTGGTGGTGTACGTCTTGTCCCACAGGGCGTACCAGAGGTTGCCCGGCAGATCGGTGCGGTCGGTCGCGGTGGCGACGGCCTTGGCGCTGGAGCTCGCGAAGCCGTAGAAGCCGGCGCGGTACGTCTTGGCGCGCAGGCCCTTGTCGAAGGCGCGCACGTAGGTGAGCACGGCGTCGTTGCACGCCTTGTCGGTGATGTCGTACGGCTCCATGTCGAGGTAGATCGGGCTGCCCGCCTTCATGCCGAGCGCCGACGCCTTGGCCACGGCGTCGGAGGCGTCGCTCGCGCCGAGCGAGGCGGCGGTGGAGGCCGTCAGCTTCTCGGGGTTGGAGCTCGTCTGGCAGGGCGGCTGCGCGCCGACGTAGATCGGGATGAGCTTCCAGCCGATGGAGCTGACCGACTTCACCCAGGACGCGGTCAGGTTGGGCTGGTTGCAGCCGCGGTTCTTGCCGCCCACGTACACGGCGGCGGCCCCGTAGAACCCGGTGTGCCACGCCTTCATCGCGGCCTGCGACGGCGCGGTGCAGGTGTCGAACGCGCGCCCGGTGAAGGTGCGCTGGGCGGGCCATGTCGTGGCCGCCATCGACGTCTGCGCGGCGACCCCGGCCCCGGCGACCACGGCGGCCCCGGTCACGGCCCACGCGATGTATCTGCGCTTCCTGGACAGCCGATGGCTCGACATGAAGGCCCCACCCCTGGTTGTGCGATGTCGGTGTTGTGCGATGCCGGTCGATGACTCGAACGAACGCAACGTGACGGACGTCGGGTCCGCGCGTGGAAAAGGTAATCCCTCCGGGCGCACAAGATTCCTTCAGGGCACCGTAAGAGCGGGTGCCCCGTGCGCCTGTCAGCCGCGCACCTGCCCCAGCCACTGCAGGGTCCGGCGGATGTCCCCGGCCAGCGGATGGCCGGGCCCCCGCAGTCGCTCCACGTCGTGCAGGAGCCGTACGAGGGTCTCGTGGGCGGCCGCGCGGTCGCCGAGGGCGAGGAGCAGGTGCCCGATGCGACGGCGGACGTCGTGCGCGAGTTCGGGATCGCCCGCGACGTACTGGTTCTCGTAGTACGGCAGCAGCGAGCGGTACTCGGCGAGCGCCGCAGCGGGTTCGCCGAGCTGCTCCAGGCACTGCGCGGCGTCGTAGCGGAAGCGCAGGGCCTGGGGGTCGGCCTGGCCCGCCTCGGTGGCGCGTTCGTCGGCGAGGCGGCGCAGTTCGGGCAGGGCGCGCCGGTACTGGCCGTCGTCCATGAGGGTGGCCGCGTACTGCTTGCGCAGGGTGCGGACGACCGGCGAGTGCTCGCCGTGCTGGGCCGCAGCCGCCGGGAGGATCGCACCGAGAATGTCGACGGCCTGGGTGATGCGGCCCTGGCCGAGAAGGCGCTTGACCTCCTCGACGGCGCCCGCGACATCGGGTTTCTCGACCGCGGGTGCCGGCTGCGGCTGGGGCGCCGGGGTACGGGCGCGGTCCGGCCACGGCGCGTGCGGGCGGAGGAAGGGGCGCGTGGGGTCGAGGGGGGCACCCGTGGGCATGCCGCGCGCCGGAAGGAGCGGGAGCAGGTGCTCGTACGTCTCCTGCGCGGAGGACGGGCGGTGCTGCGGGTCCTTGGCGAGCAGGCTCAGGACGAGCGATTCGAGCACCTCGGGCACTTCGGGGCGCAGCCGGCGGACCGGTACCGGCGGTTCGTAGAGATGGCGGTGCAGCACCCCGAGCGCGGTGGAACCGCTGAAGGGCACGTCCCCGCTGAGGAGTTCGTGCATGAGGACACCGAGCGCGTACAGGTCCGTGTAGGGGCCGACCGCGCCGCCCATCGCCTGCTCGGGCGCCATGTAGGCGGGCGAGCCGATGGGGGAGCCGGTGTGGGTGAGACGGGTCGTGTCCGAGTCCATCACCGAGGCCACACCGAGGTCGAGGACGGTGACCGTGCCGTCCTGCTTGACCATCACGTTCCGGGGCTTCAGGTCGCGGTGGATGATCGGCACGGCGTGCACGGCGGAGAGCACCGCGCACAGTTGCGCGGCCACGGCCACGACCCACTGCCAGGGGTACGGGTCGTGCTCGGCCAGATGGTCGGCGAGGTCGGCCCCGTCGACGTACTGCATGACGAGGTAGAGCTCCTCGCCCTCGCTGCCCGCGTCGTGCACGGTCACCAGGCCGGGGTGGTCGACCTGCGCGGTGACCCGGCACTCCCGCACGAAACGGCGGCGCAGTTCGTCCGCTTCCTGGCCCGCGACCTTGTCGGGGCGCAGCAGCTTGACGGCCACGCGCCGGTCCAGGCGGCGGTCGTACGCCGTCCAGACCTGGCCCATGCCGCCCTGGCCGATGAGCGTGGACAGTTCGTAACGGCCGGCGACGATGCGTCCGGTCGCCACGCTCACCTGCCGTCCTCGTGCTTGCGCAGGTAGTCGCTGAGTTCATCGAGCTCGGCCCGCACCTGGTCGATGCGCGCGGGCGCGGGACGCTGCGGCTGCGGGGGCTGCGGCTGCGGCTGCGGCTGCGGCTGCGGCTGCGGCGGCGGCGGCGCGGGGGTGTACGGGGACGGCGGCGTCTGCGAGTGCGTCACCCCGTACGGGGCGGCGGGCGGATAGCCGTAGCCCGACTGGTAGCCGGTGGCGTGCGGCGCGGGGCCGATGGGCGGCAGGGCTCGGTGGTGGCGTATGTCGAAGACCAGGAACCACGCGCAGCTGATCGCGCCGAGGAGGAGGATGGCGGCCAGCGCCACGTCGCTGCGGGGGTCGGTCTCCGGGACGGCGCCGATGACGGCGAAGCCCACGATGGCCACCGGCAGACTGACCCAGGCCAGGAGCCAGTCCCACCATTTGCCGCGCATCACGGCGATCCGGAACAGCGGGACGCAGGCGAGCAGTCCACAGGTGAGGAATCCGGCGAGGGCGAACAGCACGCGCAGGGTGATGACCGTGCCCGTACTGCGGGTGCGCGGCGCCGCGCCGTGGCCGTACATGACTGCTCCTGGAACCGGGTGAGGACGGACGTACGAGTGTCGGAGTCCGAGGGTATAGCCCGGCTCGGACACATGGTCCGGAGATGTGCCGAACCGTTGCCGTTCCGAACCGCAGGCACGGGGCGGCGTCACGGACGGTGAAGGCGGACGGGGCGTGCGTGAGGGCGGCGCGGCGCGGGTCGCGTGGGAGCGTCGCACGACGGCCCTTGCGCCCGGCGCGTCAGGCCGGCGGGACCGTACCGTCCGTCAGACCGTCGTACAGCCCGCGCACAAGTCGTTCGCCGAGGCGTCCCGCCAGGCGCAGCGCGTCCTCGAAGGCGGCCAGCGCCCGGAAGCGCTCGCCGTAACGGTGTTGCTGATCGAGCGGCAGCCGCGGCAGCTGGAGGCGCCGCACGTCGAGACGGGTCGCGGTGGAGGCATAGCTGGTGGCCTGGCGGTTGTTGGCGGTGCCGCGCAGGAAGCCGGCGAGGAACCAGGGGTCGAGCGCGGCCGGATCGGGGCGCAGCAGCGCCAGGTTGCGCCCGAGGGCGGCCCCGGCGGTGGCCCGGTCGATGACGCGTGCGACGGCGCCGCCGCCGAGGACGGGCACCACCACGTCGCCCTCCTCGACGAGGACCGGTTCCTCCCCGGCCTCGGGCAGCGTGCCGGAGGGTGCGGTGCCCGAGAGGACGTCGAGGTCGGTGAGCACGCGCGTGTGCGGGCCGTTGCCGCCGGTGCGCATCACCAGGGCGCCGGCGCGGACGAGTTCGCCGATCGTGGTGAGCGGCCAGCGGGCCGGGCCGCCGCTGTCGCCCGCGGGCGGGGTGAGGTCGGTGGTGAGGCGGAGGGTCTCGTCGAGGCGGGCGCGCAGGGCGGTGAGCTCCTCGGCGCCGCCGCCGGCCGTGGGCGGCGGGAGATGGCGGGCCGGGGCCAGGTCGACATCGTCGTCGAGGAGTTCGATGACGGGCACGCACCGGCTCACGCCCGGCACCTCCGGTGCGGTGCCGGCCCGGACGAACGCGCGCCAGGCGTCGAGGACGGTGCTGCGCACGCTCTGCCAGTCGGGGCCGCCGCGCCCCTCGGGGGCGAGGGCGCCGGCGTCGGTGAGCAGCACCTCGGGCTGCACGGGCGCCTGCTCGGGGCGGCGCAGCACCCACAGGTGCAGCGGGATGTTGTACGGCGGCGCCGCGCCCACCGGCAGTGCGATCACGGCGCGCAGAGCGCCGCGGCGCAGCAGATCGGCGCGGATGCGGCGGCCCGAGCGCCGGGAGGCGGCGGCGGGCGGCATCAGCAGGACGGCGGTGCCGCCGTCCTCGAGACGGGCCAGGGCGTGCTGCACCCAGGCGAGTTCGGACTCCGTGCGGGCCGGGAAGCCGTACTCCCAGCGAGGGTCGTAGGCGAGTTCGTCGTGGCCCCAGTTGCGCTCGTTGAACGGCGGGTGGCACAGCACCACGTCGGCCCTGACGCTGTCGAACGCGTCCGCCCTGAGGCTGTCTCCGGCGGCGGTGCGGACGGCGGCCCTGCTGTGCAGCGCGAGGCGCAGCGCGGTGAGCGCGGCGAGGCCGGGGTCGTCGTCCTGGCCGTACAGCTCCTGGTCGGACGCGGGGGCGACGGCACGCAGCAGGGCGCCGGTGCCGCAGGCCGGGTCGAGGACGGTGCGGGCAGGCCCGGCGAGGTCGGCCATCAGGGCGGCCAGGTCGCCCGGAGTGAGCGTGTACTGGCGCGGGTTGGCGTCGAGGTGCCGGCCGAGCAGGAACTCGTAGGCGTCGCGGGCGCCCAGGTCCGCGGCGAGGTCGGCGGCGGCGCGCAGGAGCGGCGCCGACGGCAGCAGCTGCGCCGGGGTCGGGACGGGCACGGCGGGCCTGCGGAGCGCGCCGAAGCGGGGGGTGAGCACCTGCTCCAGGGCGGTGGGCAGCAGTCGGGCGAGCAGTTCGTCGGGGCCGGAGCTCGCCTCCTTCCAGACCGTGGGCCGGTCGCGGACGAGGACGAGGACACAGCCCGTGTGAACGAGGGCGGTGACCGGACCGGCGGGGTGGCCGGCGAGCTGCTGCCAGACCCGTTCCCGCAGCGGCACCTCGGCGAGCTTGCCCTGGCGGCGCAGCCACTCCTCGACCTCGCCGAGCGCGAAGGAGGGACTGGTCTCGGTGCCGCCGACCGGTTTGGGGAAATCGGCGTGGCGGCGGCGCCAATTGCTGACGGCGGCACGGCCGACCCCTGCCATCCGGGCGATCCCGGCGGCGGTCACCTCTGTCCCGTTCTCCTGCACCGGCCCGGCTCCCCTCTGCCCTGTGCGGCGCCTGCGTTGCGGGCGCCTTGGTCTGCGGCACCCCTCGCCCTGTGGCGTCGAGCATACCGAGGCGCGCTGGATTCATCGCTTCACGAGCGTGTACACACATCCGAGCGTGAATCGTGTTGACTCGGTTCACAGGCTCTGCTCTTATTGACCCAGCGAACGAGCGATTCGCCGAGCGGGCGGATCCGGTCGACCGGGGAGGGGACGTGCCATGGGCATGAAGGGGAAGATCGCGTTGGGAGCCGTCATCGGCGTCGTCGTCATCGGCGTGGTGTCGGCGAACGCGGGCACCGAGGGGGCCAAGGACGGCGGCAAGGGGTCGTCCGCGTCCACGGCCCGGGGCGCCACGGGCCACAACGGCGACAAGGGTGGCAAGGGTGGCAAGGGTGGCAAGGGCGGCAAGAAGGAGAAGGCCGCCCGGCCGGCGTTCGGCGGCGACGGCAGCTACCAGGTCGGCAAGGACATCCGGCCCGGCACGTACCGGACCACCGGCAACACCGACGGCATGTGCTACTGGGAGCGGGCCAAGGACGCCTCGGGCGAGATCGACTCCCTGCTCGCCAACGACAACGTCACCGGCACGAGTTACGTGACCGTCAAGGCCACCGACAAGCTCTTCACGTCGAGGGACTGCGCGGACTGGGAGGCCGTCGACCCCAAGGCCGCGGGCTCGCCCTCCGGTTCACGCGTCAAGGGCGACGGCGGGATGTACCGGGTCGGCGTCGACATCGCTCCCGGCACGTACAGATCCCCCGGCAACAAGGACGACTCGTGCTACTGGGAGCGCACGAAGGACGCCCTGCACTCCATCGACTCCATCGCGGCGAACGACAACGTGACCGGAACCGCCGTCGTCACGGTCAGCGCGAAGGACGCCTACTTCAAGACCACGGGCTGCCAGGACTGGACGAGGACGTCCTGACCCTCCCCCGCCCTCAGGGCCCGGGTGGACGCCGCCCCCGCGGCGTCCACCCCTCCACCCCACCTCATGTCTCTCACCCCTAGGAACTGCCATGCGTCGCACCGTACTCGCCGCCCTCTGCCTCACCGCCGCGGCCACCACGGGACTCACCGGCTGTCTGTCCGGCCAGAACAGCGCCTCCGACAAGCCCAAGGGCCCGTTCCCCGGGATGACCGGCGGCGAGATCGCCGACCGGGCCGTGAAGGCCACCACCGGGGCCGGCTCGCTGCGTATGACGGGGGACGTGCCCGACGACCAGAGCAAGGGCACGATCCACATCGACATGGCCCTCGACAAGAAGGGCGAGTGCGCCGGGACGCTCGGCATGGGCGGACAGGGCAAGGCCGACCTGATCAAGACCGGCGACACCGTCTACATGAAGTACGACGAAGCGTTCCTGCGCGCGCAGAGCAAGGGCGAGTCCAAGGCCGACACGGACGCGGTCGTGGGCATGCTGGCCGGGAAGTGGACCAAGATGTCGGCGACGGGCAAGGACGCCAAGGACATCGCGGGCTTCTGCGACCTGGACACGGTGCTGGCCGGCGCCGAGGACGTGAACTCCGACGCGACCCGCGGCGCGACCACCACGGTCGACGGCACCCCGGCGATCGTCCTGCACGAGAAGGACGGCAAGGACCGCTACACGCTGTACGTCGCCACGCAGGGCAAGCCCTACCTCCTGAAGGTCACCAGCACCTCCCCGAAGGACCCGGGCGCCGTCACCTTCACCGACTACGAGAAGCCGGTCGCGGCCGACGCGCCCAAGGGCAAGGTCCTCGACCTGGACGCGCTGGGCGGCTGAGACGAGCCGGGCGGCACGGCACCGCCCGGACTCCGGCGCACACGGCCCGCGCGCTTCCCGTCAGCCGGCGGGGAACCGCGCGGGCGCCCTCATCCACCGCACTGCGTCAGCATGGCCGCCTTGTCCGCGGCGGTGACGGGAAGGCCGTACTTCAGCGACACCTGCGCGAAGCGCACCGCGTAGGAGCAGCGGATCCGCCTGTTCGGAGGCAGCCAGGCGGCCGGACCCGAGTCACCCTTGGCGCCATTGGCGGGGCCGTCCACCGGGACCAGGTTGAGCGGGTCGTTGGCGATGTCCTCGCGCTTGCCCTTCGTCCAGCGCGAGGCGCCCATCTGCCAGTCGTACGAGAGCGGCATGACGTGGTCGATCTGCACCGTCGCGGCACGGGACTTCGTCCACCGGATCGTCTTGCCGGTGTACGGGTCGTGCAGCGTCATGGAGACGACGACGCAGTCCGAGCCGGCCCGGAAACGGACCTTCTCCCCGTCGCGCTTCAGCAGATCGTTGCGCGTTATCTCTATCTTCCTCCTGAGCTCGATGCACATGAGGCACAGCCGTAACCCCTTCTTGTCGCTCGCCGTTATCAGTCATGCCATGAGGCACATGAGTGACATCGGAGACAGGAAGCAGATTCCGTGACGTTACGTGCAGAGAAGGCCGTGTCGCCTACCACCGGCGAGATCACCTGGCTCCTGGTCGACGAGGAGACTTACGCGCCTCACCCCGAGGCCCGCGAGTTCTCTCTGTACCTGCGCGGAGCCGGGCGGTCACCGCAGACACAGCGCGCTTACATCCCCAGAATCGGTCGCTTCCTCAACTGGTGCACGGAGCGAGGCGCCGGCTGGAAGAGCGTCGGGCTCGGAGACATGAGCCTGTTCAAGTTCCACGTCGAGCGGACACCGACCCGGTACGGGCGGCCTCCGACCGGCAAGACGGTCAACGCCACGCTCACCGCGGTCTGCGAGTTCCTCCGCTTCTGCGCCGTCCAGGGACACGTGACCCACGAAGTCGCCGCGCGTCTCAGCGAGCCACGCTTCCTCGCCCACGCCCCGGTCGGCTTCGATCCCGGCGAGGGCGGCCAGCACCTGATGGTCAAAGCCCGCGTTCTGAAGGCGCCGGAGGTCGGGCGGGCGCCACAGACACTCACTCGCGCCCAGACGGATCAGATCCTCGACGCCGCTCGCACCGCGCGTGACCGGCTGCTGCTGACCGTCCTCCTGGAAGCAGGCCTCCGCATCGGCGAAGCCCTCGGACTGCGGCGCGAGGACATACATCTGCTCCCCGACTCCACCCACCTCGGCTGCCGGACCGGCGGCGCGCACCTGCACGTCAGGCCGCGGCAGGACAACATCAACGGGGCACGGGCCAAGGCCGGGCGCTCTCGCATGGTCCCGCTCACACCGGAAGTGGTGCATCGATATCGCGATCATCTCGCCGAGCGTGAACAGGTGGCTGGCTCCGCCGACTGCGACTACGTCTTCATCAACCTCGTCGGCGTCCACACGGGACGCCCCCTGTCGTACTCCAACGCCAAGCAGGTGATCGAACGTATCGGGAGGCGCTGCGGTCTGGCCACCAGACCGCACATGATGCGGCATACGGCCGCCACCCGATGGATCCGCAACGGGGTCGCTCCAGACGTCGTGCAGGCCCTCCTGGGGCATGCGTCCTCGGCGAGCACCGCCGTGTACCTGCACGCCCAGGACGAGGATCTCCGCGCAGCCGTCGAGGCCGTCGAGAGTCTCGCGCCGGAGCTGCCGCGATGACCGTTGCGCTCCTCCACTCCGCTGCCGTTCCCTCTTTCCCCGGTGTCCCGGAGTGGCCGTCGTGGCTCGCGGCACGCCTCCCGTCGGGCTGGCGCACAGATGAGTGGGACCCCGTTCAGGCACTGTTCACCGCCAATCCCGGCAACCCGACGACCAGCGTTTTCATCTGTTCGGTGGCCGCCTGTGCCACCCATGTGGCGAGCAACGGATCGCGTTGCGACGCCTGCCGGAAAGCTCGCTACCTCCTGGGGAACCCCACGGACTTCGACACCACGCATACCCCGGATCCGTCCCGCCGCAGGCCCAACACCTCCGCGAACGGGGCGATGCCAGGCGTCTCCCAGTTCTCGCTCGCGGGTGTGACCCCTGCAGTCCGCCAGGAGATCCTTTACGGGCTCCAGCAGCGCGACGACGCCGGAATCAGCCTGGTCCCCCAGCGGGTACGCCGCATTGTGGCCGGCCTCCCAGCCGGACTCGGCTCGCTCCTCGACCTGGACGCCTCCTTCTCCTCCGGGCTTCCGGCTGCGGCCTCCGGCGTCCTGAACGGAGTGCTCCTGCACGTCCGACGCGCACGCGTCGAGTTCGAGGGCACCGATCCGACCTCGGGCGACGTATGGGAGTGCGCCCTCATCGGGCTTACGGCAGGGCGCGGGCGCAAGTATGCCGCTGTCCACGGCGACATCGACTTCCGTCCGGTACGGCAGCGTTGGCTGCGGGAACTGATCAAGGAGTACGGCCGCACGGCACGCCCCAACGTCATGGACCTACGGCAGACCGTCTACGCGGCGACCATCGCGTCCTCCGTACTGGCAGGCCGCCCCCACGGGGATGAGCCGGAGTGCCTCGCCATGGCTGACATGAACGCCGTAGTGGACATGTTCCGCATCACCAAGCGGCCCGAGGACGGTCACGACTACTCCACCAGCCACCGCAGAGCACTGCTACGCCACTGGCGCACATTCCTGGAATACGCCCGTCAGGCCGGGATGATGGACCACGTGCCCGGCGGGTTCGCGCTCAACCCCCGCTTCCACAGCATCGCCGCCGTGGAAGTGACCGAGGACGATCTCGGCCGCGCGATCCCCGAGCATGTCATCGCCCAGCTCGACGCACACCTCGGGCTGCTGGGCACCTCGACGGGGTACGCGAGCGGCGGCTGGACGGCCGCCGACTTCGCACGAATGTACCAGGTGGTCTACGCAGTCCTCCGGGACACCGGCCGACGCCCGGGCGAGGTCACCAGCCTGCACCGCGACTGCCTGGAGCGGATCGACGGCAAACCGACGCTGATCTACGACAACCACAAACGGCGACGCCACGGCCGTCGGCTGCCGATCTCGGAGAGCACCGCCCAGCTGGTCGAAACCTGGCGGCAGGAGCTCGATGCGCTACCGGCCGTACCAGCCTGCGCCCAGTGGCTCTTTCCCTCACCGGGACAGCGCAACCGTCCACGCCGCGGGCATCTGAAGGCCGCGCAGTTCTGCAACCGGATCTTCCGCGACTGGGTCGACGAGCTGATCCCAAACCTCCTGGACGACCGGCTCGACGAGGACGGCGCCCCGCTCGCCTACGACCGAACCCAGGTCGTGCCATACGGCTTCCGCCACGCGTACGCCCAGCGCCATGCCGATGCGGGAACCCGACCCGACGTCCTGCGGGAACTCATGGACCACCGTTCGCTGGACGTGACCATGGGCTACTACAAGGTCTCCCTCACCCGTAAACAGGAGGCCGTACGGACGGTCGCGGCGCTCGCCGTCGACCGGCACGGCACAGCCCACGGTTTCAGTGATCCCCTCGCCTACGAGGTGGAGAGCGTCGGGGTTCCGTACGGCGGCTGTACCGAACCGAGCAACGTCAAGGCGGGCGGCGGGCACTGCCGCATCCGTTTCCAGTGCGCCGGATGCGACTTCTACCGCCCCGATCCCTCCTACCTCCCCTCCCTGGAACAGCAGGTCGCGGACCTGCGAGCCGACAAGGAAGCCGCCCTCGCGATGGAGGCCGCCGACTGGGTCGTACGCAATCTCGATGACCAGATCCGCGCCTACTCGAAGTCGGCCGACGAGATGCGGCGGAAGCTCGACGCCCTGCCCGCCGAGGAGCGGGCCGCCGTCGAATCCGCCTCACGCGAGCTGCGCAAGGCACGTTCGGCAGCGGCCTTCATCCCTCTGCAGGCACTGACGACACGGAGCTCGGAATGAAGATTCCTGCTGCTTCCGGCGGCAACGACCGGAGCGCCCGGGTCGAGCGGCTGCGCGTCAGCCGCGCCAAGGACAGCGAAAACAAGACGAGGCGTGCACTCGACGCCGTGGATGCCCTTCTCCGCTCGGGGCGACGGATCACCGTCACCCAAGTGGCACGGGAGGCCGCGGTGTCCACGTGGTTCGTCTACAACCAGCCTCAGGTCCACCAGGCCGTTCAGGACGGCATCTCCGCCCAGCGAACGCGAGGTCGTCAGAACTCCCACACTCCAGAAGCGTCCCAGGCGTCTCCGGCCGGGTTGCGGACGGACCTTGCACTGGCCCGCGAAGAGATCAAGGACCTCAAGAAGGAGCGCGATCGGCTCCGTAACCGGGTCAGGCTCTCTCTCGGCGCCGAGTTGGAGGGCGTGAACCAGCACGAGCTGATCGAGCGGGTACAGCAGATCGAGCAGCGGAATACCACGCTGGAGCAAGCGCTGTCAGAGACCAGGGATCGGATCGCCGCCCTGGAGGGCCAACTGCGTGAGGCGGAGGACGACCTCACAGCCGCACGAGCCAGTCTGCGCCGTGCCATGCGGGCTGTTCCGTCCCCGTAGCTCGCGTTCCACCACCACCTGCGGCTGTCCGGCTTGAGTGTTGTCTGCCGGGCAGCCGTGAGAGGCGGAATCAGAATGGGAGATCGTTGAAGAACGAGCCGGTCCGGACAGGTGAGACCGGCTCGGAATCACGCTGCTGAAGGAGTGCGACGGCGTCGTTGACGCGCCCCAGGTCGATGAGGTGGCCGGCAAGTTCGTTGCTGTTCTCGGGGGCGTGCTGTTCGAGAACGGCAACAGCTTCCTCGGGGCGTCCGGCGCCGACGAGCAGGTCGGCGATGTGCGGCGCCGCGTACGAGGTGGATCCCTCGGGGTGGGAGCAGGCCTGTGCGACCGCTGCATCGACGCCGTCGCGGGCGGCGATGAGCGGCAACCGTATCCAGTACAGGTCCCAGTCCTCCTCGCCCCCGCGGGCAGCGGCGAGGGCGTCGAGGTGCGCCAGGCCGTCCTCGGCCCCGGAGTCCTAGCCCAGACACCAGCCGCAAAGTAGGTCTCGGGTAGCCGGACGAGCCCCGTTTCCCCGTCCCGGGCGTCGTCGTTGGCCTGATCGAGTGATCGAGGCCAAAGGGGTGGGTGTGCGGCAAGAGTGGTCGCCAGAAGAGCTGTTGGCGAGCTGGACGCTGGTAGACGGCGACTGGGACCTGGTGGCGAACAAGAGTGGGACGACCCGGCTCGGCTTCAGCCTCTTGCTGAAGTTCTTCGAGTTGGAAGGCCGGTTCCCCGATGTGCTGGAAGAAGTCCCGCCGGCCGCGGTGGAGTACGTCGCCGATCTGGTGAAGGTCCCGGCCACCGACTTCGCGAAGTACGCGCTGGTCGGCCGGACTGCCGAGTACCACCGCAACCAGATCCGTGAGGCCCTGGGATTCCGGCCCTCGACGGTCGCGGACGAGAAGGCGCTGGCCGAGTGGCTGGCCGTGGAGGTCTGTCCGGTCGAGCTGGTGGAGGACCGGCAGCGTGAGGCCCTGCTGGTCGAGTGCCGGGCTCGGAAGATCGAGCCGCCGGGCCGTACCCGGGTCGAGAAGGTACTTGTCGCGGCGCGGGGCAAGTGGGAGAAGACGTTCTGTGCCCGCTCGATCGGCCGCCTGGGCCAGACAGGCACGGCCCGACTGTTGTCCCTGGTGGCCGAGGACGACGAGGAGGGGACCGCCTTGCTGGCCGCGCTCAAGCGCGACCCGGGCGCGGTGGGCCTGGACTCCCTGCTCACGGAGATCACCAAGCTCAACGACGTGCGCAAGCTCGGACTGCCCGACGGGCTGTTCACGGACTGCTCGGAGAAGCTGGTGGCCGCCTGGCGGGCGCGGGCGATCAAGATGTACCCCTCGGACTTCCGCGACACGAGCGAGGACGTACGGATCACTCTGCTCGCGGCACTGTGCTCATCCCGTCAGGCGGAGATCACCGATGCCCTGGTCGACTTGCTGGTCGCTCTGGTCCACAAGATCAACGCTCGTGCCGAGCGGCGAGTGGAGAAGCAGCTGACGGCCGAGCTGAAGAAGGTCCGTGGCAAGGAGGGCATCCTCTTCAAACTGGCCACAGCCGCCGTCGACAAGCCCGACGAGGTGGTACGCCGGGCCCTGTTCCCGGTGGTCGGGGAGAAGACGCTCCGCGAGCTGGTGGCCGAGGCGAAGGCGAACGAGAAGGTCTTCAAGGCCAAGGTCCGCACCACCCTGCGCTCCTCCTACAGCTCGTACTACCGGCAGATGCTGCCTCCGCTGCTGAACACCCTCGGTTTCAGGTGCAACAACACCGCCTACCGGCCGGTGATGGACGCGATGAAGCTGCTGAAGAAGTACGCCGATATCGACGGCAAGACCCGCTTCTACGACGCTGGCGACGAAGTGCCCATGGACGGCGTGGTGCGCAAGGACTGGCGCGAGGCGGTCGTCGACGACAAGAGCAGGGTCGAGCGCATCCCGTACGAGCTGTGCGTTCTGGTTGCGCTGCGGGACGCCGTACGGCGCCGCGAGATCTACGTCGAGGGCGCGGCCCGCTGGCGTAACCCGGAGGACGACCTGCCTGGTGACTTCGAGGCCACCCGCGCCGTGCACTACGCCGCGATCCGGCAGCCGCTGAACCCGAGGGCGTTCATCGCGGACCTGAAGAAGCGCATGACCACGCGCCTGGACCAGCTGTCCGGCGCGCTCGCCGACGGCTCGGCGGACGGGGTGAAGGTCACCACCCGCAAGGGCGAGCCGTGGATCACCGTGCCGAAGCTGGAGCCGCTGGCCGAGCCCACCGGTCTGGCGGCCCTCAAGGAGGAGGTCGCACGCAGCTGGGGTGTCCTGGACCTCCTGGACGTGCTGAAGAACGCCGACTTTCTAACCGGGTTCACCGAGGAGTTCTCCTCGGTGGCCGCGTACGAGCGTATCGAGCGTGACGTCCTCCAGCGCCGCCTGCTGCTGGCCCTTTTTGCGCTGGGTACGAACATGGGCATCCGGGCGATCGTGGCGACCGGCGAGCACGGCGAGAGCGAGGCAGCGCTGCGGCACGTGCGCCGGCACTTCATCACCGTCGACAACCTCCGCGCCGCCGTCACCAGGCTGGTGAACGCCACCTTCGCCGCCCGCGACACCGCATGGTGGGGCCGCGGCACCGCGTGCGCGTCGGACTCGAAGAAGTTCGGGTCCTGGTCCTCGAACTTCATGACCGAGTACCACGCCCGTTACGGCGGCAACGGCGTGATGATCTACTGGCACGTGGAGCGGAAGAACGTCTGCATCTACTCCCAGCTCAAGAGCTGTTCGTCGTCCGAGGTCGCCGCGATGATCGAGGGCCTGCTGCGGCACTGCACGGACGCCGAGATCGAGTCGAACTACGTCGACACCCATGGCGCGAGCGTGGTCGGGTTCGCCTTCACCGAACTGCTCAGCTTCCGCCTGCTGCCGCGGCTGAAGAACATCGGCAGCATCCGCCTGTACCGCCCGGACGACACCCCGCCCGGCTGGCCCGCGCTCGGTGCCTCGCTGACGAGGCCGATCCGCTGGGAACTGATCGAGCAGCAATACGACCAGATGGTGAAGTACGCCACGGCGCTGCGGCTGCGCACGGCGGAGGCCGAGCAGGTGCTGCGGCGCTTCACCCGCGGCGGCCCCAAACACCCTACCTACCAGGCACTCGAAGAACTCGGCCGGGCCGTGCGCACGATCTTCGCCTGCGACTACCTGGCCAGTCCCGGCCTGCGCCGCGAGATCCACGGCGGGCTCCAGGTCGTAGAGAACTGGAACAGCGCGAACACCGTGCTCCACTACGGCAAGGACGGTGCCCTGACCGGCCCGGACAAGGAGCACGCCGAAACCTCGATGCTCGCCCTGCACCTGCTCCAGTCTGCGCTCGTGCACGTCAACACCCTGCTGGTGCAGCAGGTCCTGGCCGAACCGGCATGGGCGAAGAAGCTGAGTGACGAAGACCGGCGCGGCCTGACCGCGCTGTTCTGGTCGAACGTCAACCCGTACGGCACGTTCCGCCTGGACATGGACAAGCGGCTCGACCTGGGGCTCACGGTACCCCGCCCCCGCACCCCGACGAACGCCGCCGACCGATCAAGCACGGAGACACGATGAAAGGCTTCCAGGACCTCACCGACTCTCGGATGGACGAGGCTGTGGGTCAGGCGTTCTGGACCTGTTGGGCGCGGGCGGCGACCATCGAGGCCAGCTGCTCGAACTCCCTAGACCAGCCCGAGTTGTCGGGCACCGGCTGGTATTCCAGCTCGACGAGGACGGTGCCGACGCGGAGCAGGGCGACGGCTGTCGTCTCGTCGAGGTCGATGTTGTAGTGGGTGATCGCGGCGCGCTGGTCGCCGAGCTCCGGGAGGGAGATCTCCCTCGCCTTGTTGTTGTTGGCGACGCCCGACCGGGTTTCCTCGAAACCCTTCGCGGTCAGCGCCGCGCTGGGGCAGGACCACACCGTGAATTTGGCCCAGACCGTCCTCGTGCTGGTGCCGTCGTTCCAGTTGTTCGTGTTGAAGCGCGCCTGGGCCCTTGAGCATCCGTTGTCCTCGTCCTTGCCGGCCGTGAGGGAGTCGGATCTCTCCCAGCCGGAGGGCATGCTCGTCAGGTCCGGAACGACCTGCTTGACCTCGCTGACGTTCAGGGCTCGCACGGCATGGCGGGCGCTGTCGTCCTGCGACGACTCGGGGGAGCCGTCGACCATGATCAGCCGTGTGCCCCCGTATACCGCCAGCACGACCAGGGCCAGCAGCAGAGCGGCCACCAGGGCGATGACGGCCCGCCCGCCCCGGGTGTTGTTGATGGTCAGCGGGCCAAGAGCGATGGAACTGCGCGACACCTGGCTGCCGGTGATCAGCAGGCTGCCCGTGGCGTTCGTTCCCGGTGCGGTCAGCTGCAGTTGCAGCTGACGCCGCAGTTCCGGGTCCGCCTCGATCTCCTCCTGGACCACGGACCGGGCCGTGTCCTGTGCGGCCGGGTCTTCCGGGGCCTGGTTCAGTGTGTCCAGGGCCGCGCGCCCCCGCTCCGTTGAGGCGAGCCGGGCGTGTAAGGCATCGGCGACTGCGGTTCCGGCGCTCTGGCCGACCGCGGTCGCCGCGCCGGTCGCCGTCGCGGTCATGACCGCGACGGCCATGGTCGCCAGTTCAGAAGTCTCCATGCGCTCCCCCGGTTCCAATGCACAGTGTCCTCAGGGCCCCGCGCCCGGATTTCAGTATCGCCATGCACGCGACATTCAGCGTGGCATTCGGACACTTTCCCGGGGCGTGGACCAGCCACGCCCCGCGCCCCACTTTCAAGAGGGCGGGGCTGGCTATGTTTCATAGGTGGTCGCTCATGAAACAGCCGCCCGTCCGACGGTCCACCTGCGGCGATCATGTTTCATGAGTTGTTGCAAACAACTGGACATCTGAAACACCCTCATGACAGTCCGGGGTCGTGAGCGACGACTTCAAGCGCGTGGAATCGCACGACTGTCCGATGTTCACCTGCGCCGCCCCCGCAGGGTCCCCTTGCCGGACCGGCAAGGGCAAGGTTGCCATCCAGTACCACACCGCCCGCTTCCGCCTCGTGCCCAACTCGCCAAGGCCCTGAGCGTGCCGACCCCCGCCGTACGCAAGCCGGGCTCGGCGTGGACCGAGATGCCCCGGCCCGTACGCGCCGGCGCCGAACCGGTCGGGCAGGTCCGCCTCGGATACGCCCGCGCCTCGACCGCCCGGCAGTCCCTCGACGCACAACTCGACTCCCTCGCCGAGGCCGGGGTCACCCGCGTCTTCTCGGAGAAGATCTCCACCCGTGCCACCAGGCGCCCCGAGCTAGAGGCCGCCGTGAATCTCGCCGGTGAGATCCGCTCCTCCAGCGTCGCCGTGACTCTCGTCGTCCACGAGCACAAGCGGCTCGGCCGCGGCATCGAACTGGCCATGCTCGCCGAAGAGCTGAAGGCCAGCGACGTCGGCCTGGAGTTCCTCACCGGGGAGCTGAAGGGCTCGCACGACCCCTCCGGCATCGTCTTCACCGTGCTTGCGGCCATGTCCGGCATGGAGCGCGAGTACATCCGCGACCGCACCCTCGAAGGCCACGAGTCCGCCCGCAAACGCGGCAAGACCATCGGCGGCGCGGGTGTCACCGACGACGACATGCTCTCCATGGCCCTCCACCTGCGCGATCAGGAGATGAGCCTGCGTGACATCGCCAAGCGGCTCGTCATCACCATGGGCGCGAAGAAGGGACAGCATCCCTCGCCCGCCACCGTCATGCGGATGCTCCGCGAACACGACGAGCAGGGCGCCACGGCGGTGAGCACGTGATCATCCGGCTACTTTGCGGCTGGTGCCTGGGCTAGGACTCCAGGGCCTCCTCGGGGCGGTCCTGTGCGAGGCACAGGTTGGACCACGTATGCAGGATCCAGTCGTCCCCGTTGTGGGCCTCGGCCAGGACTCGCATCACATCGACCGCTTCGCCCCCTCGGCCATGCCGCGCCAGGAGCTCCGCCAGTCGCACCGTGCCGTGGCACCGGAAGTCCTGCAAGTCGCTCGACTGCCGGTACACGGCGATCGCGCCTTCCACGTCACCGCGCTCCTCCAGTGCCTCAGCCAGACGCTGCGCGGCGTGACCGAGACGATCGGTCACCGCGTACGCGCGCAGTTCCTCGATCCGACCGTGTCTCGCCAGCAGGTCGGCCAGCTGATCCCGGTTGTTGACCGAGGTGATGTACCGGGTGCGCAGCAGGGCGATCGCTTCGTCGACGCGGCCCTGGCGTTCGCGGATCGTGGCAAGAAGCCCGATGGCGTCGTCGGGGTCGAGACCGTGGCAGCACCATGGACTGTCACAGCGGTGCTGGTCCGGGATACGGGCAGCCAGCAGCGCGGCGACGTCTTCGTCCCGGCCCGCTCCCTCGGCGATGTCGACCAGAGCGGCGGCAAGAAGCCGGTCCTCAATTCCTGCGCTCAGCCGAGTAACTGCCTCGTCCGTACGACCGTGCCGCGCCAGCAGGCGCGCGAAATACTCCAACGGGAGCCCTCCCGCGCTCGCGTACGGCAGGGCCAGCGCAATCGCTTCCTCTGCCCGCCCCCAGCTCTCCAGCAGCTCCGCCTGGGTCCGTGCTGCCGACCACCAGCCAGTGGCAACGTACGGAGAGAGCACCTCCAGCGCCTCGGCTTGCCGACCCTGGACACTGAGCAGCTGCGCCCAGGCCCGCGCGCAGAACCATTCCCCGCGACGGGCTTGGGCCTCCACCTCTTCGCTGTGGCCGATCTCAAGAAGCCGGGAGACCAGGAGTGGAGGAATACACCCGGACAAGGTCCGGGCCTGACGGTCGAGATCGGCAGCGTCCACAACAGCGCACCTTAGCCACCACGTCCGAGAGGGAACCCGCAACGCCGAGGCCGGGACAGCCATGGTGATGCTGTCAGCCCTGGCACTGCTTCAACGTCGTCGCCCTGTCCGCCGCCGTCACCGCGAGGTCGTACTTGAGGGCCACCTGCGCGAACCGTACTGCGTACGAGCACCGGATCGCCTTGTTCGGCGGCAGCCAGGACGCCGGGCCTGAGTCGCGCTTGGCGGAGTTCGCGGAGCCCGAGACCGGCAGAAGATTCAGCACATCGTTGGCCAGCTGCTGCCGCTTCTCCTTGCTCCAACGCGAGGCACCCATCTGCCAGGCGTACGACAACGGCACCACGTGGTCTATCTGTACCTCGGTGGCCTTGGCCTTCTTCCAGGCGATGTGCTTGCCGGTGTACGGGTCGTACAGGTCCATCGACACGACCACGCAGTCGGAACCCCTGCGGAACTCGACGTCCTGTCCATGAAGTTTCAGCAAGTCGTTCCGGGTGTCACAACCGTTCCTCGCCAGCGGCACCCCATCCGCCGTGTCCGTCCACGCATAGCCGAACTTGTCCCGTTCGTAGCCCGTCTTCGGCCCACGCCCCTTGACTGTGAGTTTGTCGACGAGCTTGCGCGCGTTCGCCTTGTCCGCCTCCGACGTGAGCGCGCCGAGCCCCGGCTTCGTCCCGTCGGGATTCGCCAGTGGGCTCACCGCGCGCCCGTCAGCGACGTCCGGTCCGGACCCTGCGGAACTTCCGCCCGGCTCCAGGTCATCACAGCCCGCGACGAGCGCGGCGGCAACGGCGACCGTCAGCACGGCCCTCTTCCCGCGAGTACACAGCGTCCTGTGACTCATGTGCCTCTCACTACGCACAGCCGACCACACCCTGCATACGCTGCGAGAACAGATCCATCACGGCGCGAGGCATAGAGATAATGCGCGAGTCGCACCCGTTGTGGGAGTAAGGGACGCCGCCGGGGGCCGAGTCCGTCCAGGCGTAGCCGAACTCGTCCCGGTCGTAGCCCGTCCTGGGGCCGCGTCCCTTCGTGGCCACCTTCTCGATCAGCCCGCGCGCCGTCGCCCTGTCCGCCGCCGAGGTGATCGCCGCCAGCCCCGGTTTCGTGCCGTCGGGGTTGTCCAGCGGACTCGCCGCGCGCCCGTCGTCCGCCGGCGCACCGGAGCCGGACGGGGAGCCGTCGACAGGAAGTCCGCCACCGTCGCAGCCGGTGAGCAGCAGCCCCGCACCGAGCAGCGCGGCGCGGGCCGCCAGGACGAGCCGGACGCCCTCGCGCTCGGTGACCCCGCCCCTCGAACGCATCACGTGACCCCTCCCCTTGCCCCTGCCGCTCGACCGAGCCGCCCCACGCCGGGGCACCCCGGTCCCACGGTAGCCGCCGGGAAGTCATGTCCATACCATCGCCCGGCGGGCAGCGGGTGCGCGCCGGGCGTGTCCCGGGGTGGTGAGGTGTCCCAGCCGTGCGCCTACGAGCCCAGGACCGACGTCAGGAACTCCCCGACCCACCCCAGCAACTGCCGCCCCACCAACGGCTTTCCGCCGACCTTCGCGGTCTTGGGGCGCGGCACCAGCACCTGGCGCACCGCCGGCTTGATGACGGTCCCCGGGTACAGCCGCTTGACCCGCAGTTCCTGGGACTCCCTCAACTCCACCGGAGCGAAGCGGATGCTGGTGCCCTGGAGGACGATCTCACCGACGCCGCACGCGCGGGCGAGCATGCGCAGGCCCGCCACGAGGAGGAGGTTCTCGACCGGCTCCGGAAGCTTGCCGTAGCGGTCGACGAGTTCCTCGCGCACCGATGTGATGTCCTCCTCCGTGGTGATGGAGGCGATCGCCCGGTACGCCTGCAGGCGCAGTCGCTCGCCGGGCGCGTAGTCGTGCGGGACGTGCGCGTCGACCGGGAGCTCGATCTTGACCTCGAGGGGCGGTTCCTCCTGCGCCCCGCCCTCCAGGGACGTCCGGTAGTCCGCGACCGCCTCGCCGACCATCCGCACATACAGGTCGAAGCCCACGCCCGCGATGTGGCCGGACTGCTCGCCGCCCAGCAGATTGCCCGCGCCGCGGATCTCCAGGTCCTTCATCGCGACGTACATGCCCGCGCCCATCTCCGTGTGCTGGGCGATGGTCGCCAGGCGCTCGTGGGCCGTCTCCGTGAGCGGTTTCTCCGGCGGGTACAGGAAGTACGCGTAGCCCCGCTCGCGCCCGCGGCCGACGCGGCCGCGGAGCTGGTGCAGCTGGGAGAGGCCGAAGGTGTCGCCACGCTCCACGATCAGGGTGTTCGCGTTCGAGATGTCGATGCCCGACTCCACGATCGTCGTGGAGACCAGGACGTCGTACTTCTTCTCCCAGAAGTCGACGACCACCTGCTCCAGCGTCTGCTCCGACATCTGGCCGTGGGCGGTGGCGATACGGGCCTCCGGGACGATCTCGCGCAGCCGCGCCGCGGCCCGGTCGATCGACTCCACCCGGTTGTGGATGTAGAAGACCTGGCCCTCGCGCAGCAGTTCGCGGCGGACGGCGGCGCCGATCTGCTTCTCCTCGTACGGCCCCACGAAGGTGAGCACCGGGTGCCGCTCCTCCGGCGGTGTGGTGATCGTGGACATCTCGCGGATGCCGGTCACGGCCATTTCGAGGGTCCTGGGGATCGGGGTCGCGGACATCGTCAGGACGTCCACGTTCGCGCGCAGCTTCTTCAGCTGCTCCTTGTGCTCGACGCCGAAACGCTGCTCCTCGTCCACGATGACCAGGCCCAGGTCCTTGAACTTGGTCTCCGCCGAGAACAGCCGGTGCGTGCCGATGACGACGTCGACCGAGCCGTCCCGCAGGCCCTCCAGGACCGCCTTCGCCTCCGTGTCCGTCTGGAAGCGGGACAGCGCCCGTACGTTCACCGGGAACTGTGCGTAGCGCTCGCCGAACGTGCCGAAGTGCTGCTGCACCAGCAGGGTGGTGGGGACGAGGACCGCGACCTGCTTGCCGTCCTGCACCGCCTTGAAGGCGGCCCGCACGGCGATCTCCGTCTTGCCGTAGCCCACGTCGCCGCAGATCAGGCGGTCCATCGGGACCGACTTCTCCATGTCGTCCTTGACCTCGGCGATCGTGGTGAGCTGGTCGGGCGTCTCCGCGTACGGGAACGCGTCCTCCAGTTCCCGCTGCCACGGCGTGTCCGAGCCGAAGGCGTGGCCGGGGGCCGCCATGCGGGCCGAGTACAGCCTGATGAGGTCGGCGGCGATCTCCTTGACCGCCTTCTTGGCGCGCGCCTTCGTCTTCGTCCAGTCGGCGCCGCCCAGGCGGTGCAGGGTCGGGGCCTCACCGCCGACGTACTTGGTGATCTGTTCCAGCTGGTCGGTCGGGATGTAGAGCCGGTCGCCGGGCTGGCCGCGCTTGGCCGGGGCGTACTCCACCACCAGGTACTCGCGGGTCGCTCCCTGCACCGTGCGCTGCACCATCTCGATGTAGCGGCCCACGCCGTGCTGCTCGTGCACGATGTAGTCGCCCGGCTCCAGGGTCAGCGGGTCGATCGTCTTGCGCCGGCGGGCCGGCATGCGGGTGCCGTCGCGTCCGGCCGCCTTCTGGCCGGACAGGTCGGTCTCCGTGAGGACCGCGAGTCTGAGGGCCGGGTCCACGAAGCCGTACTCGATCGAGCCGCACGCCACGTGGACCACCGACGGCGACAGCCGGCCGAGGTCGACGTCGAGCCGGGCCGCGACGCCCTCGCCGCCCAGCACCTCGACCGTGCGGGACGCCGGTCCGTGGCCCTCCGTCACGAAGACCGTGCGCCAGCCGTCGGCCAGCCAGCCCTTGGTGTCGGCGAGTGCCTTGGCGGTGTCGCCGCGGTAGGTCTCCGGGGCGCGCATACCGAGTTTGAGGGTGTCCCCGTCCACCGCGGCCAGGTCGTCGTCGGCCGCGAACGGCGACACGCACCACCACATCATGCCCAGCTCGCGCGCCCGGTCCCGGACGTCCGCGAGGGGCCACAGGGAGGCCGCGCCGACGTCGATCGGCGCGTCGCCGCCGCCCGCCGTGGCCGCCCAGGACGCCTGCAGGAACTCCTGCGACGTCGCCACCAGGTCCGCCGCGCGGGTGCGGACGCGCTCCGGGTCGCACACGACCGCCATGGCGCCCGCGGGCAGCACGTCCAGGAGCAGCTCCATGTCGTCGACGAGCACCGGCGCCAGCGACTCCATGCCCTCGACCGCGATGCCCTCGGCGATCTTGCCGAGCAGCTCGCCCAGCTCGGGGTGGCGCTCGGCGAGCGCTGCGGCCCTGCGGCGCACGTCGTCCGTGAGCAGCAGCTCGCGGCACGGCGGGGCCCACAGGCCGTGCTCGGCGACCTCCAGGGAGCGCTGGTCGGCGACCTTGAAGTAGCGGATCTCCTCGACGTCATCGCCCCAGAACTCGATGCGCAGGGGGTGTTCCTCGGTGGGCGGGAAGACGTCCAGGATGCCGCCGCGCACCGCGAACTCGCCGCGCTTCTCGACCAGCTCCACCCGGGCGTACGCCGCGGCGGCCAGGGCGTCCACGACCTCGCCGAGATCTGCCTGCCGGCCTGTGCGCAGGGCGACCGGCTCCAGGTCGCCCAGCCCCTTGACCTGGGGCTGGAGCACCGAGCGGACCGGGGCGACGACCACCGAGACGGGGCCGGTCTCCGAGTCGTCCGGGGTCGGGTGGGCGAGTCTCCTGAGCACGGCGAGGCGGCGGCCGACGGTGTCGCTGCGCGGGCTCAGGCGCTCGTGCGGGAGGGTCTCCCACGACGGGTACTCCACCACCGCGTCCGGCGGCAGCAGGGAGCGCAGCGCTGCGGCGAGGTCCTCGGCCTCGCGTCCCGTCGCGGTCACCGCCAGGACCGGCCGGTCCGCGTCGCGGGCCAGCGCGGCCACCGCGAACGGGCGCGCCGCCGGAGGGCCGACCAGGTCGACGTGCATCCGGTTGCCGTCGGTCGCGGCCTTCACCGCTTCCGCGAGTGCGGCGTCCTTGACGACGGCGTCGAGCAGACCGTGCAGGCTCATGAAGGGGCATCCCGTCCCGGGTGGGCAACACGAACACCCGGCCGCGAAAAATTCGGAGGCCGGGGCTGTCCAGCGTACGACGCCCCGCCTGCGGGTGGCGGGGCCTGTGGGCAAGGTCCGTCCTGCCGGGGGCGGAGTGACCGCCGTGGGGGTGCGCCCCCAGACCCCCTGTCGGCCTGAACGGCCTCGTCCTCGAACGCCGGACGGGCTGTACACGCCTCCGCCCGGCGTCGGGGAGTCGGTGCTCCCCGACGCCGGGCTTTCCCCCGTGTCCCCGGTACTCCCCGCCCGGGCGCCCGGCAGGCGGCCCGGGCGCCCCGGTGGTCATTCGGTCGCGATCGCGTTCAGTACGTTCATCCGGCCCGCGCGGAACGCCGGGATGAGGGCGGCGAACAGGCCCACGAACGCCGAACCGATGAAGACCGCCGTGATCGTGCCCCACGGGATCTCCAGGACCTTCAGGCCCTGCAGGGCCAGGAGCTTCTGGGCCGTCGCACCCCAGCCCATGCCCAGGCCGAGGCCCACGAGGGCGCCGAAGAGGGCGATCACCACCGACTCCAGGCGGATCATCCGGCGCAGCTGGCGGCGCGAGAGGCCGATCGCCCTCATCAGGCCGATCTCCCGTGTGCGCTCCACCACGGACAGGGCCAGGGTGTTCACCACGCCGAGGATCGCGACGATGATCGCCAGGGCGAGCAGGCCGTAGATCATGTTCAGCAGCTGGCCGATCTGGTCCTTCAGCGCCTGCTTGTAGTCGGTCTGGTCGCGGACGGTGTACTGCGGGTAGTCGTGCAGCGCCGCCTTCAGCGCCTTGTACGCCGGGGTCTGCCGCCCGTCCTCGGCGGTGGCGAAGACCAGCTGGTCGAGCGGCATCTTGTCGGCCGGCACGTACCGGGCGAGCGTCGAGATCGACGTGTACATCGCGCCCTTGTCGATGACGACGTCGTCACTGGTGATCGCGCGGACCGTCAGCTCGGCCCGGGAGCCGTCCTTGAAGGCGACGGCGATGCGGGAGCCGAGGTGGATGCCGTGGTCCTCGGCGAACTTCTCGTGGACGGACATCGAGTCGGGCTTGTAGGCGTCCGCGAGGTTCCCGGCGACCGTCTTGGTGCGCAGGTCGGTCGCGTAGGTGGGGTCGGCGGCCGTGATCCCGGTGTCCTTGAGCGTCTTGCCGTCGGGCGTGGTGAAGTCGGCCTGGGTCGACTTGTACTCCGTGACCCGTTCGAGGCCCGGTGTCGCCTTCACGGCCTGGACCGCCTGCGGTGTGACCAGCTGCCCGTTGTCGCTCTGGATGATGAAGTCCGTGCCGACGGTCTTGTCGAGCTGGTCGGTCGCGGAGGCCACCATGGAGGAGCCGACCACCGACAGGCACGCCACCAGCGCGAGACCGATCATCAGGGCGGCGCCGGTCGCGCCGGTACGGCGAGGGTTGCGCAGGGCGTTGCGCTCGGCCATCCGCCCGACCGGGCCGAAGATCCGCAGGACGACCGCGCCGAGCGCCCGGACCAGGCCGGAGGCCAGCAGCGGGCCGATGACCACGAAGCCGATGAGGGTCAGCACCACGCCCGCGCCGAGCCACAGCGAGCCCTGGGCGGCCTTGCCGGCGTTGGCGGCGAGGTAGAGGCCGCAGCCGCCTGCGGCGGTGAGGACCAGCCCCACCAGGACCCGTATCCGGCCCGCCTTCGCGTCCGCCGGGGCGCCCGCGTCGCGCAGCGCGGCCATCGGGGACACCTTGCCCGCACGGCGGGCCGGCAGATACGCGGACAGGACCGTGACGACCACGCCCAGGGCGAGCCCGACCACCGGGGTCGTCCAGGCGACCGTCAGGTCGTCGGTCGACAGATGCATGCCCATGGAGCCCATGAGCTTCATCAGCCCGACGGCGATGCCGACGCCCGCGCCGACACCGAGCACGGACCCGAACACGCCGAGCAGCAGGGCCTCGGCGAGCACCGACCGGTTGACCTGCCCGCGGGAGGAGCCGATCGCCCGCATCAGACCGATCTCCCGGGTCCGCTGGGCGACCAGCATCGAGAAGGTGTTGATGATGAGGAAGATGCCGACCAGGAAGGCGATCCCGGCGAATCCGAGCATCGCGTACTTCATGACGCTCAGGAAGCTCTCGACGTCCTTCTGGTTGGCGTCCGCGGTCTCCTTGGCGGTCTGCACCTTGTAGGCGCCGCCGAGTTCGGCCACCACGTTCTTCTTCAGCTGCACGTCGCTGACGCCCTGGCCCGCCGTGACGTTGATGTTCGTGTAGACGCCGGTGCGCCCGACGAGGGCCTCCTGGGCGGTCCTGGTGTCCAGGTAGAAGATCGCGGCACCGGGGTTGGTGACGGTGAAGGCGGCGGTCCCGGAGACCTTCGCCCGGTGCGTGCCGACCGCGCTGATCACGCCGATCTCGTCGCCGAGCTTCAGGTGGTGCTTCTTGGCGGTGTCCGCGTCGACCATGATCTGGTCCGGGCCCTCGGGCGCCGCACCGGAGCTGATCTTCATGGTGCGGGCGTCGTTGCCGTTCCAGCTGCCGACGATGGTCGGCGCGCCGCTCTTGGGGGACAGGCTGTTCTTGTCGGCGTCGACGACGGTCACGGACGTGGAGAACACCGTCCCCTCGGCCGACCGCACGCCCTGCGCCCGGCGGACCTCGCCGAGCGCCGAGGCCGGCATGACCGGCGGCCTGCCGTTGTCGGAGGTCGTCTCACCGCTGTCCGAGGCGCCCTTCGCGCTGACCGTGACGTCCGACGACGTCACCGCGAACAGCTTGTCGAACGTCGTGTTCATGGTGTCCGTGAACACCAGCGTGCCGCACACGAAGGCCACCGACAGCAGCACCGCGATCGCCGACAGGGCCATGCGTCCCTTGTGCGCGAAGAAGTTGCGCATGGAGGTCTTCAGGACGGTCATGACGTGCGCCCCCGGGCGTCGAAGTCCTTCATGCGGTCCAGGACCTGGTCCGCGGTGGGCTGGTGCATCTCGTCGACGATCCGGCCGTCGGCCAGATACAGCACACGGTCGGCGTACGAGGCGGCTACCGGGTCGTGCGTGACCATCACAATGGTCTGGCCCAGCTCGTCGACGGAGCGGCGCAGGAAGCCCAGCACCTCGGCGCCGGCCCGCGAGTCGAGGTTCCCGGTCGGCTCGTCACCGAAGATGATCTCGGGCCGGGCGGCCAGTGCCCGGGCCACGGCGACGCGCTGCTGCTGGCCGCCGGAGAGCTGGGTGGGACGGTGCTTGAGCCGGTCGGCCAGGCCCACGGTCTCCACGACCTGCTCCAGCCAGGCGCGGTCCGGCTTGCGGCCCGCTATGTCCATGGGAAGCGTGATGTTCTCGATCGCGTTCAGCGTCGGCAGCAGGTTGAACGCCTGGAAGATGAAACCGATCCGGTCCCGGCGCAGCTGCGTGAGCTTCTTGTCCTTGAGGCCGGTGATCTCGGTCTCGTCCAGGAAGATCTGGCCGCTCGTCACGGTGTCGAGTCCGGCGAGGCAGTGCATGAGCGTGGACTTGCCGGACCCCGAGGGGCCCATGATGGCGGTGAACTGGCTGCGGGCGATGTCCACGTCGACGTGGTCGAGTGCGACGACACGGGTCTCCCCCGCGCCGTACGCCTTGACGACCTGGCGCGCCCGCGCGGCAACGGCCGTACGCCCTCCAGTGCCCCCGTGCCTGGGAATGGTCACGGCCGATGTCATGGTGAGTCTCCTCATGTCGGTTCGGTGATGAAGCAGGGTGAGCGGGCTACGGCTGACGCCCCCGTGCGGCCGGACCGCAGCGACGCCCCGCTCCACGAGTCTCGGGTCCGCGAGGGGTCCGGCGCCCTGGTGCCCGGCCCCCTCTTCCGCTGGGGTAAACCCCACCCCTTCTGCTACGGCCGGCACGACCCCCGTGCGTCCCGGCCGCTCCCCAGCGGCGTAAGACCAGGTTAAGGAACGGGTCCGGTCCCTCTCGTCCTCCCCCGGGACGAACCCTCCCCGACACCTCGTACGGAGGTACCCCTAGGGGCAGTCCACCGTGGGGTGGAGCTCCTCTCGGGGTCGGCTCCACCCTTCGGCGCGGCCAGCGTCCACCCTCCCGTCGCGTCAGGGTCAAGTGCGAAACTTGCGTGCGGCGGGCACATACAGGGGAGGGCACCGGTGGGCAGCACCAGACCTGCGGTACGCAAGGCCACGCGGCACACCGGTGCCGACAGGCGCGGTGCCGTCGTCGCGGCGCTGATGCTCGCGATGGCGCTGGCGGCGCTCGACTCGACGGTCGTGTCGACCGCCGTGCCGCAGATCGTCGGCGATCTCGGCGGCTTCTCCGTCTTCTCCTGGCTGTTCTCGGGCTATCTGCTGGCGGTGACGGTGACCCTGCCCGTCTACGGCAAGCTCTCCGACACCCTGGGCCGCAAGCCGGTGCTGATCGTGGGCGCGGCCCTCTTCCTGCTCGGCTCGCTGCTGTGCGCGCTCGCCTGGAACATGGGCGCGCTGATCGCGTTCCGCATCGTGCAGGGCCTGGGCGGCGGCGCGCTCCAGGGCACGGTGCAGACGCTGGCCGCCGACCTGTATCCCCTGGAGGAGCGCCCGAAGATCCAGTCCAAGCTGTCCACCGTGTGGGCGGTGTCCGCGATCGCGGGCCCGGCGCTCGGCGGGGTGCTGGCGGCGTACGCGGACTGGCGGTGGATCTTTCTCGTCAACCTCCCGGTCGGTGCGTTCGCGCTCTGGCTGATCGTCCGTCATCTGCACGAGCCGCAGCGAGAGGCGCACGCACGTCCTCGTATCGACTGGGCGGGCGCGCTCGCGGTGTTCGCCTGCGGGGGCGTCCTGCTGACGGCGCTGGTGCAGGGCGGGGTGGCCTGGCCCTGGCTGTCGGCGCCGTCCATGGCGCTGTTCGGCCTGGGACTCGGGCTGGTCGCGGTGGTGGTGGCGGTCGAGCACCGGGCGGCGGAGCCGATCATCCCCGGGTGGGTGTGGCGGCGACGGACGATCGCCGCGGTCAACCTGGCACTCGGCGCGCTGGGACTGCTGATGGTGGCCCCGTCGGTGTTCCTGCCGACGTACGCCCAGGCGGTCCTGGGCCTCGCGCCGGTGGCCGCCGGGTTCGTGCTCTCCGTGTGGACGCTGAGCTGGCCGGTGTCGGCGGCGCTCAGCCAGCACGTGTACCGGCGCATCGGCTTCCGCTCCACCGCGATGCTGGGCATCGGCACCGCGGCGCTGATCCTGCTGGCGTTCCCGTTCCTGCCCTACCCGGGGCAGGCGTGGCAGCCGGCCCTCCTGATGCTGCTGCTCGGCGGCGCGCTGGGGCTCTTCCAGCTCCCGCTGATCGTGGGCGTGCAGTCGACGGTCGGCTGGGCGGAGCGCGGCACGACCACGGCATCCGTGCTCTTCTGCCGTCAGACCGGCCAGACCGTGGGGGCGTCGGTGTTCGGCGCGGTCGCCAACGGGGTCCTGGCGTCCCGGCTGGGCGGCGCGGGCGACCTGGACGCGGTGACGCGGGCGCTGGACCACGGCACGGCACCCGAGACGACCCGCCGGGCGATCGCGTCCGCCGTCCACGCGGTCTACCTGGGCGCGTCCTGCGCGGCGGCGCTCGCGTTCCTGGTCCTGCTGGTCGTGGCGCCGCGCCGGTTCCCCGTCCTCGAGGACTGAACCCCGCGCCGCCAACGCCCGTCACCCCTTCCCGCGGCACCGCGCGCGTCCGCCCTCGCTCCCCACCGGGGCGAGGACGGACGCGAGCGGGCCGTGGCCTACTCGGCGGCGGCCCGGCCCGTCAGCATGGCGAGGCTGCTGCGCACATGGTCCATCTGGGCCTGCACGCAGTCCCATTCCTCGCCGTGCTCCCGCAGCACCCGTTCCGTCTCGCGGGCGATCCGGTCCTCCCGCACCCGGGCCTCGGCGATCAGCTCGGCGGCACGCGCCTGGGCGTCCAGTTCGATCTGTCCGGCCGACTGCTCCGCCGCGGCGAACGCGCGCTCGGCCTCCGTCAGGGCGGCCTCCGCGCGCGCCGCCCGGTCGGCGCTCGACGCGTCGATCTCCGCGGCCCGTTCGGCCTCGGCACGCTCCTCGCTCTCCCAGAGCTCGGCGTACTCCCGCTCCTGCTCGGCGAGCAGCGCCTCGGTGCGCTGCCGCATCTCGCGCAGCGCCGCCAGCGCCTCGCCGCGCCCCTCCTTCACCTCGCGCCGCGCCGTGACCCGCAGATCGTCCGCCTCGGCCCGGGCCGCCAGCAGACGCGTACGCACCCGTTCCTCGCCCTCGCCGCGCACCTCGTCCGCATACTCCTGCGCGGTCTCCAGCAGGCGCCGCCCCTCCTCCTCCGCCTCGGCGACGAGGCGCTGCGCCTCCTCGCGCGCCCCTTCCCGTACGGCGGTGGCCTCCTCCTGCGCCAGGTCGAAGAGGCGCCGGGCGCCGTCGCCGAGGGTCTCGTAGGTCTGCGGGCCCAGCTGCGCCACCGTCTCGCGCAGCCGCGCCAGGTCGCCCTCCATCTCCTTCGCCAGCACGGTCAGCCGCGCGGCCCGCTCCCAGGCGGCGTCGCGGTCCCTCGAGAGGGCCGCGGTGTACGCATCCACCTGGTCGGGACGGTAGCCGCGCCGCACGGTCACGAAGCCGTACGACGGCTCCGGTGCGCTGCTCATCGTGGAACCCCTCTCCACCTGACCCACACGAACCAATGATTTCGCGCACATCTTGATGGATCAGACGGAAGCGTTTATAACGCGACACTCCGCACATAAGCAACGGATCTCTCCGGACACCACCTGAAAAGGGGGCAGGGCCCGGTCGTACGGCTTCGTACGACCGGGCCCTGCCCCCTGAGGAACCATCAGGACCCGCCGGGAATCGTCAGGAACGACGCGTCACAGCAACCCGTCCCACATCTGCTCCAGCAGCACCGACCACCAGCTCTCCGGAGAGCCGAGCGCCGCCGGGTCCAGGGAGGCCAGCTGGGCCTGGAAGTCGACGGTCCAACGGCCCGCCTGCTCCTGGTTGAGCCCGTACCGCAGCCGCCACATCCGGCCGAGCAGCGCCAGGCAGCGCACGAACTCGGGCAGCCCCGTGTTCACGAACTGCGGCGGCACAGGAGCCCCGCCCGGGCCGGCCTCCACCGGCACCGCGACGATGTGCGCCGTGCCGTACTGCACACAGATCGCCTTGCCGAAGTCGCTGCCCATGACCAGGTACGAGCCCGCGTCCGCGGCCGGCTGCACCCCGCGCTCCTGCGCCAGTTCGGCCAGCGTCGGCACCGGACGGCCCGGCTGCGCCTGCGCCCAGAAGAACGGGCCCATGTCGAGGGGCAGCCCGGCCACCACCAGGGTGTGCGCCACCACCGGCGGCACGCCCTGCCGGGAGACCGCGGCCTGGTCGAACCGGAAGATCCCCGGCCCGAAGGCGCCGGCCAGTTCCTGCGCGACGGCCTCCGGCGGCACCGGTGGGACCGGCGGGACCGGGGGTAGCGGCGCGCGTACCGGCCCCGGCCGCGCCGGACCGTCCGCCACCTGGTGCAACTCACCCTGATGTGCGAGCAGTTGCTGCACGCCCTGCTGACGCGAGGCATGGTCGGCGCCGTACGGGGCGATGCTGGTGATCCGCGCCTGCGGCCAGTTCTCCCGGATCATCCGCGCACAGTACGCACCCGGCAGCTCGCACGACTCCAGCTCCGTGTGCAGCTCCAGCACCTGGTCCGGCGGGACGTTCATCGCGCGCAGCTCGTGGAAGATCTGCCACTCCGGGTGCGGGGTGCCCGGCGCCGAACGCCGGATCAGCTGCTGCTCCGAACCGTCCTGCGCGCGGTAGCGCAGCACGGCCTGGTAGCCAGGGCCGACCGTCGGCTGGCCCTGGGGCGGATAGCCGTACGACGGCTGCTGACCGGGCATCGGCTGCCCCGGCACCGGTTGCGGGGCGCCGGGCGCCATGCCGGGAGCGCCCGGGGGCGGCGGCGGGGGCGCGCCCGGGCCGCCGACCGGCGGCCCGGCCAGCATGGTCTCGGCGTGGTGCACGCCACCGGGGCCGGCGGGAGCGCCCGGGGCGCCGGGCGCTCCCGGGCCTGCCGGGGCTCCCGGAGGCTGCGGCGCGCCGGGGCCGCCGACGGCGGGACCGGCGAGCATCGTGGCCGCATGGTGCACACCACCCGGCGGCGTCCCACCCGGCACACCCCGCGGCGGCGTCCCACCACCCGGCAGACCCGGAGCACCAGGAACACCCGGAACACCCGGAACACCCGGAACACCAGGAGGCTGCGGCGCTCCCGGAGCACCCGGAGGCTGCGGCGCGCCGGGGCCCCCGACGGCGGGACCCGCGAGCATCGTGGCCGCATGGTGCACACCACCCGGCGGCGTCCCACCCGGCACACCCCGCGGCGGCGTCCCACCACCCGGCAGACCCGGCAGACCCGGAGCACCAGGAACACCCGGAGGCTGCGGCGCACCCGGAGCACCCGGAGGACCCGGAGGCTGCGGCGCGCCCGGAACGGGCGTGCCCGGGCCCCCGGGTCCGTCGGGGCCGAGCTGCGAGACGAGCTGCGTGGGCACATAGCCGCCCGCCGGACCACCTGGCGCGGACGGCGGCGGCGTCGCACCCGGGTGCGCACCGGGCGCACCCGGCACTCCGGGGGCGCCCGGCGGATGCGGCACCCCGCCGGGGTTCCCGCCCCGTGGCGGCGCCGCCTTGCTGGTCGCGGCGTCGGCGATGTCCCCGGCGTTCGGCGCGACCCGCTGCCCGGGCACCGGCGAACCGGCCGGAGGCTGCGCCTGGCCGGGCGCGCCCGGGGCCTGCGGCACGCCCGGCACAGGCACACCAGGAACCTGCGACCCACCAGGCACAGACACACCAGGAACCTGCGACCCACCAGGCACAGACACACCAGGAACCTGCGACGCACCCGGTACGGGCGCACCAGGCGCCGGCGTACCCGGCGTCGGCGTACCGGGACCGCCCGCGGAACCCTGCGGGTAGCCGTAGGAGGGCGGTCCGGGCGGCGGGGTGCCCGGGACGCCCGGCGCCTGCGGCCCACCGGGCGCGCCCGGAACACCGCCAGGCGGCGTCCCCGCGGCGCCCGGCGCACCCGGCCCGTCCAGCACCGGAGCCACCGTCGTGCGCGGCAACTGGCTGCCGCCCGCCATCAGGGCTGTCTTCGCGTCCGGCGCCACCGCGGGCGGCGGCGTGCCGTCGCCCTCGTCCGCGTCGACCAGCGGCGGCGCGAACACCGTCGCCGGCAGCGGCACCGAACCGTCCTCGCCCGCCTCGGCGTTGGTGTCGGTCCCCGCCCACGGCGTCGCCCCCGCGGGCGCACCCGGCCCCGCGGCCGACGCCTCCTCGCCGCGCCCGGCGGCCGGCCACGGCGTACCCGACGCCGATCCCGCACCGCCCGGGGCCGCCGCGGCCGGCGCATCCCCGGCCGCCGCGCCGCCCGCGGGGCGCGAACCGGCACCGTCCGACGCTCCGGACGCCGCCCGGGAAGAGGCCCCGGAAGCCGCCCCGGCCGCCCGCCGGTGATCCGGGATGCCCATCCTGTCCGCCGCCTCCTGGAGCCACTCCGGCGGGCTCAACAGGAACGACGTCTGGTTCAGATCGACCCGGGCCGGAGCCGCCGGCGCGGGCTGCGGCGCCGCGTCCTTCGCCCCGTACTCCTCCTCGTACCGGCGGATCACCTCGCCCACCGGCAGACCGGGCCACAGCGTCGCCTCGCCACTGTCGCGGGCGATGACGAGCCGCTGCGCGCCCCCGTCCGAACGGGGGCCCTCCGCCCGGTCCTCCGCCCACACCACGAACCCGAGCTCGAACTCCCGCACCCGCACCTCACGATGCTGGTACGACGGCACGTCGCCGTTGATCCACTCTTCCGCGCGCTCCTGCGCCTGTGCGAACGTCACCATCGCCCGACCTCACTCCCCCGCCGACGGTACGGGCACCGCACGCGCGAACCCGCCGTCCACCATCAGGTTCGCCACCGTCTCCAACTCCGGCGGATTGCCCGCGAGCCGGGACAGGAACCGGTCGAAGTCCTCGCCGCAGGGCAGCAGCAGCCGTGCCACACGGTCCGCCGGCGCCCACGACGGGTCCACGTCGCGCGCGTCGTCGAACGCGCAGAACCACACGGAACCGGTCCGCTCGCCCTTCACCTTCACGGCCAGCAGACCGCCCTGCACGAAACCGACTCCCAGGTAATCCTTCGTCAGATGGTCCCGCAGGCACTTGTTCACGTACACCAGGTCGTTGACCGCCGCCTCGTCGCGCACCGTGAAGAACGGCTGGTCGACCAGCAGCCCCAGTTCCGCGTCGAGCGCCGCGCCCACCGGCGCACAACCGCCCGCCGCCTTCAGGAACGAGCGGTAGGCCCCCGGCAGCCGGTAGCCCAGCTCCTCCTCGACGCCCAGCACCTGCTGCTCCGTCACCGCCACCGACGACCGCGGCAGCCGGAAATGCGCCGGCCGCGTCTCCTGCAACGGCCGCGTGCCCCGCTTGTTCTGATCGACGTTCGCCGTCGCGATCCCGCCGTGGTGCCGCAGCAGCGCCTTCACCTCGACCGGGACCAGCTCCAGGCGCCGCGTCCCGCGGACGTGGTGCCACGTCCAGCCGTGCGGAGTCGCCACCGCCGGGATCGTCTCCCACAGATCGTGCCCCGACGCCGCGAGCGCCGCGTTCGCCGACACGTAGTCCGTCAGCCGCAACTCGTCCACGCCGAAGCCCTCCGGCGGGTCGGCGATCTCGGCCGCCCCACGGGCGTACGGCGAGAAGTCCGGGTAGCCGAACTCGTCCACCCGTACCCCTCTCGGGTGACGGGCGGCCCGCACCGGATCCGGAAAGTGCACGACCTGTCCGGCGTAGGCCGCGTTCGGCGGCGCGGCGTGTCCCCCGGCCTGGCGGCCGGGAGGTGCCCCCAGTCCGAGCCGACCTGTCGTCATGGCGGTTGCCCCCTGCGGCGTTCTGTCTGGCCTGTACGGCGATGAATCGCGGATGCCGAACAGCCTATGCGGTACGACGACACCGGTCACCGGGCCTCCGGTCCCACGACCGTTCATCCGGCCGTCACCTCCGTGACCAGCCGTCACCCTGCCGTGACGGTCCGCCGAAGCCCTGGCGTGTCACGACGCCCCAGCTTCCGCAGCAGCCACGGCATTTGGCACTCTGGGTGCCGCCCGGGGGATGCATGGGAGGGGAAGACGATCATGAACGCGACACAAACGGACACGTCCGGGGACCCGCGCGTCGGCTGGAGCAGCGCCGAGGCGACCGCCGCCCCCGCCCTCCGCCACCGCCGCGACGGCATACTCCCCACCGTCGCCGCCGCCCTCTCCGTCCGCGGCGCCACCCTCACCGGCACCGCCGCACGCGGCGACCAGCCACCCGCCCTCCATCCCCTCGTACAGGACTTCCTCGACACCCTCACCAGCGGTCAACGGGACCGCTACACGGGGCGCTGCGCCGAAGTGATCCTCATCTCCCGCCACATCGCGGCCGCCGACGCGGCCCGCAGCAGGCGCGCGGCCCGCAAGCCCATGACCAACGGCGAGGCCCGCAAGGCCCTCAGGCAGGCCAAGCTCACCGCCCGCCGCATCCGCGAGGACGGCGACCCGCTGCACGGCAGCTTCGCCGCGCCCTGCCGTGCCTGCACCGCCCTCAGCGACCACTTCGGCGTACGCATCGTCGACCCCACGGCGCGGAGCTGACCCCTTACCCCGGCCCACGCACCACCGCAGCACGGCGTCCGCACGCCGGTCCAGGCACTCGACGAACGAAGGGCAGATGCACACCGACCGCTCCTCCAGCACACGCTTCTCCGTACCGGTGGACGCCGCACTGCGCGCCGCGGGCTGGCAACCGGGCCGCTGGGACATAAGGCAGGCGGAAGGCTGGGCCGACACCCTGCGCGGCCACACCTCCCCCGCGGGCCACCGACACGCGGTGTTCCCCGCGGCGGTCGAGGCATGGGCCGAGTTCGGCGGCCTGCGCATCACCGCCCGGGAGCCCGGCCGGCAGGTCGCCCCCGCCGTGCTCCACCTCGACCCCCTGCACGGCCTCCACATGGCCCGCACCCTCGGCGACCTCGGCCGCGCCCTCGGCACCGAGATCTGCCCCCTCGGCGAGGAGTCCGACAGCCGCGCCCTGCTCGCCGTCGACGCCGAAGGCCGCGTCTACGCCCTCGACCACACCGGCGACTGGTACCTGGGCCCGGACATCGACCACGGCCTGACCACCCTGATCACCGGGATCGAACCGGTACGGCTCACCGCGGGCTGACCCGGGGAACGGGCCGCGCCCCCGGGGTCACGCGGCCCCGGCCGGAATCACCGCCGACACCCGGAACCCGCCGGCGTCCGTCGGGCCCGACACGAACACCCCGCCCAGCGCGCTGACCCGCTCCTTCATCCCCACCAGGCCGTTGCCCCCGCTGGGCAGCCGCGCCGCCCGCGCCGAACCCGGCTCGGGCGGCGGCTCGTTCTCCACCTGCATCGCGATCTCCGCGCTGCGGTGCGCCAGCCGCACGTGCGTCTTCGCCCCCGCCGCGTGCTTGTGCACGTTGGTCAGCGCCTCCTGCACCACCCGGTACGCCGTCTGCTCCACCTGCGGCGCATACGGGCGCGCCTCGCCCTCCACGGACAGGTGCACGACCATCCCGGCCGCCGCCGACTGCCCGACCAGCTCCGCCAGCTCGGCCAGACTCGGACCGTCGGCGGGATCCTCCGCGGCCCGTGACGCGGCGGCCGCCGCTGCCGCCCCGACGGCGGCCAGGGGCACATCGGCCCGGGCGGGCCGCTCCGCGATCCCCTCCCCGCTCCGCAGCACCCCGAGCATCTGCCGCAGCTCGGTGAGCGCCTGCCGCCCCATGTCCCCCACCAGGGCGGCGTTCTTCACGGCCTTCTCCGGATCCTTCCGCGCCACGGCCTGCAGGGCCGCGGCGTGCACGACCATCAGGCTCACGCGATGCGCGACGACGTCGTGCATCTCCCGCGCGATCCGGGTCCGCTCCTCGTTCCGCGCCCACTCGGCCCGCTCCTCCGCCCGCTCGGCGAGCAGCATCAGCTCCCGCTCCAGCGAGTCGGCCCGCTCCCGCAGGCTCTCCATCAGCCGCCGCCGGGCGCCGATGTACAGCCCGAACAGCACGGGAGGAGCGGTCGTGCCGAGCGCGGTCGTCACGGACAGGAAGGGGATGAACCCGCCCGCGATCGCCAGATCGCCCTGGACCACCCCCTGATGGGCCCGCACGTACGTCACGATGAACATCCCGACGAACGACATGCCCGACAGGGCGCCGATCATCCGCCGGGGCAGCTCCGACGCCGCGAGGGTGTACAGCCCGACCACACCCATCAGAAAGCCCATCTGGGCGGGCGTGATGGCGATGCCCACCAGCACGACGGCGATCGGCCATCTTCGCCGCAGCAGCAGCGTGACGCCGGCGAACAGCCCGAACACCGTCCCGACGGGAACCGGCAGCCCGGCGTCCCGCGAGAACTGGATCCCCTCCAGCGCGCACTCCACGGCGGACACCGCCGCCAGCGAGACGTCGAGCAGCGCACTGCGCCACCGCCCCCACCACAAAGGCCCGGTCCCGGCCTCGGTGCGGACTTCCCCCGTCGTGGTCATGGCTCCAGACTACGGGCGTAGCGCGGGCGTTTTCCGCCGAGTTCCGACGGTCGCGTCACAGCACATTCCGTAATCGAACAGAAGCGGCGCCGCACGCGGCGGGCAGGCTCGTACCGTCGCATCGGAGGCGCTCGGTACGGCATAGTGGACTCCGCGCACGAGCCTGATCAACACAAGCGGGCGGAGTGCGCACACCGTCCCGGATCGTCTAAGGGCAGGACAAACGGTTTTGGTCCGTTGAATGAGGGTTCGAATCCTTCTCCGGGAGCGCAGCGCGGGCCCCGACAGCACCGTCGGGGCCCGCTCCCATGTCCTCCCGGAAACGCCCCGGTATCCTGCGGATGTCCACCCCACCCCGAAAAGCCGAAGGGCATCCCCGTGAGCGCCAATCGCCCGGCAGCCGTCGTCGTTCTCGCAGCGGGTGAGGGCACCCGTATGAGGTCGGCCACACCCAAGGTCCTGCACGAGATCTGCGGCCGTTCCCTCGTGGGGCATGTGCTCGCCTCAGCGCGCGAGTTGGAGCCCGAGCAACTGGTCGTCGTGGTGGGCCACGCGCGGGAGCAGGTCGGGGCCCATCTGGCCGGCATCGACCCCGAGGCCCGTACCGCCGTCCAGGCGGAGCAGAACGGCACCGGGCACGCCGTCCGGATGGCGCTGGAGGAGCTGGGCGGGTCCGTCGGCGGGACCGTGGTCGTCGTGTGCGGGGACACACCGCTGCTGACCGGTGAGACCCTGCGCGGGCTGGCCGCCACCCATCGCGAGGACGGCAACGCCGTGACCGTGCTGACCGCGGAGGTCCCGGACGCCACCGGCTACGGCCGGATCGTCCGGGACGACGCCGGCGCCGTGACGGCCATCGTGGAGCACAAGGACGCCACCGAGGCACAGCGCGTCATCCGTGAGATCAACTCGGGTGTGTTCGCCTTCGACGGGCAGTTGCTGGCCGACGCCCTGAAGAAGGTGCGGACGGACAACAGCCAGGGCGAGGAGTACCTCACCGATGTGCTCGGGATCCTGCGCGAGGCGGGGCACCGGGTGGGGGCGTCCGTCGCGGCGGACCACCGGGAGATCGCCGGCATCAACAACCGGGTGCAGCTCGCCCAGGCCCGCCGGATCCTGAACGACCGGCTGCTGACGGCGGCGATGCTGGCGGGTGTCACGATCGTCGATCCGGCCACCACCTGGGTGGATGTGTCGGTCACCTTCGAGCAGGACGCGGTGGTGCACCCCGGCACCCAGCTGCTGGGTGCCACGCATGTCGCCGAGGGCGCCGAGATCGGCCCCAACTCGCGGCTGAAGGACACCGAGGTGGGCGCGGGCGCACGGGTGGACAACACCGTGGCCGACGGCGCCACGGTGGGGGCGGGGGCGTCGGTGGGCCCGTACGCCTATCTGCGCCCCGGGACCCGCCTCGGCCCGAAGTCGAAGATCGGTACGTACGTGGAGACGAAGAACGCCTCCATCGGCGAGGGCACGAAGGTGCCGCACCTGTCGTACGTGGGTGACGCGACGATCGGCGACCACACCAACATCGGCGCGGCGAGCGTCTTCGTGAACTACGACGGACAGGACAAGCACCACACCTCCATCGGCTCCCACTGCCGTACCGGTGCGGACAACATGTTTGTGGCTCCTGTCACGGTCGGGGACGGCGTCTACACCGCCGCCGGCTCGGTGATCACGAAGGATGTGCCGGCCGGCTCGCTGGCCGTGGCCCGTGGTCAGCAGCGGAATATCGAGGGCTGGGTGGCCCGCAAGCGTCCCGGGAGCGCGGCCGCGAAGGCGGCCGAGGCGGCTTCCCGGGAGCCGGACGGCGAAGGCTGACCGGAAACAGGTGCGTCTGACACGGCGTACCGTGATAAGTGCACACCGCACCCCCACCAGCCGAGACGGCCGCCCATGTCCGGCTGCGAACACCTCTGAGGAGACAGTGCTGTGACCGGGATCAAGACGACCGGCCAGAAGAAGTTGATGTTCTTCTCCGGCCGCGCCCACCCCGAGCTTGCCGAGGAGGTCGCCCAGGAACTGGGTGTCGGAGTCGTGCCCACCAAGGCCTTCGACTTCGCCAACGGTGAGATCTATGTGCGGTACCAGGAGTCGGCGCGCGGTGCCGACTGCTTCCTGATCCAGAGCCACACGGCTCCGATCAACAAGTGGATCATGGAGCAGCTGATCATGATCGACGCGCTGAAGCGCGCGTCGGCGCGTTCGATCACCGTGATCGTGCCGTTCTACGGTTACGCACGGCAGGACAAGAAGCACCGTGGGCGTGAACCGATTTCGGCGCGTCTGATCGCGGATCTGATGAAGACGGCGGGTGCGGACCGCATCCTCACGGTGGATCTGCACACGGACCAGATCCAGGGCTTCTTCGACGGCCCGGTGGACCACCTGTTCGCGCTGCCGCTGCTCGCGGACTACGTGGGCCGCAAGGTGGACCGTGCCAAGCTGACGGTCGTCTCGCCGGACGCGGGCCGTGTGCGGGTGGCGGACCGCTGGTGCGACCGGCTGGGTGCGCCGCTGGCGATCGTGCACAAGCGCCGCGACAAGGACGTCGCCAACCAGGTGACGGTCCACGAGGTCGTGGGTGAGGTGAAGGGCCGCGTGTGCGTCCTGGTCGACGACATGATCGACACGGGTGGCACGATCTGTGCGGCCGCCGACGCACTGTTCGCGCACGGCGCGGAGGACGTGATCGTGACGGCCACGCACGGTGTGCTGTCGGGTCCGGCGGCCGACCGGCTGAAGAACTCGAAGGTGAGCGAGTTCGTCTTCACGAACACGCTGCCCACGCCGGGCGAGCTGGAGCTGGACAAGATCACGGTGCTGTCGATCGCGCCGACGATCGCGAGCGCGGTGCGCGAGGTGTTCGAGGACGGCTCGGTGACGAGCCTGTTCGACGAGCAGTGACGGTTCTGCGGTAGAGATCGTTTTGGGTACGGCCTCCCCCTCCGAGTAGACTGCGGAAGTTGCTCGGCGAGGGAGGCCGTACCGGTTGCGGTGCGGCGGTCCGTAATCGACGCGCTCTTCGTAGCAGGCCGTTCGTGGCCGGGTAACCCAGTCCGCCCACGATCCATACGAGGAGTGAACATGTCCGAGGTGAAGCTCGCCGCCGAGACGCGTACCGAGTTCGGCAAGGGCGCCGCGCGCCGCATCCGCCGTGACAACAAGGTCCCGGGTGTGCTGTACGGCCACGGTTCCGACCCGCTGCACCTGACCCTGCCGGGCCACGACCTGCTGCTGGCGCTGCGTACGCCGAACGTGCTGATCTCGCTCGACATCGACGGCGAGACGCGCGAGCTGGCGATCCCGAAGGCCGTGCAGCGCGACCCGATGAAGGGCTACCTGGAGCACGTCGACCTGCTGCTGGTGAAGCGCGGCGAGAAGGTCAACGTGGAGATCCCGGTGCACACCGAGGGCGAGCTGGCCCCGGGTGGCAACCTGCTGGAGCACGTCCTGTCCGCGCTCCCGGTCGAGGCCGAGGCCACGCACATCCCGGAGTCCGTGACCGTGTCGGTCGAGGGTCTTCAGGCCGGTGCCTCGGTCCACGCCAAGGACATCGCGCTGCCGTCCGGCGTCTCGCTGGCCGTCGACGAGGACGCGGTGGTCCTCCAGGTCCTGGCCGCGCAGGCCGAAGAGGCCGCGGAGGGCGGGGAAGAGGGCGCAGAGGCCGCCGAGGCCTGATCCTCACCGTCGTCGTTCCGTCAGCCGCTGTTCCCTCCAGGGGCAGCGGCTGGCGCGTATCAAGGAGACATGGACGTGACCACGCCCGCAAACGCCCCGTGGCTGATCGTGGGGCTCGGCAATCCCGGACCCGAGTACGCCATGAACCGGCACAACGTCGGCTTCATGGTGGTGGATCTGCTGGCCGAGCGGATCGGGGGGAGGTTCAAGCGGGCGGGCAAGGCCCAGGCGCAGGTGCTGGAGGGCCGTGTCGGTCCGCCCGGTCCGGCCGGCCACCGGGTGGTCCTGGCGAAGCCGATGTCGTACATGAACCTGTCCGGCGGTCCGGTCAACGCGCTGCGCGACTTCTACAAGGTGCCGGTGGCACAGGTGGTGGCCGTGCACGACGAGCTGGACATCGACCACGGCACGCTCCGGCTGAAGCTCGGCGGCGGGGACAACGGCCACAACGGCCTGAAGTCCATCACCAAGGTGCTGGGGCCGGACTACCACCGGGTGCGGTTCGGGATCGGGCGTCCGCCGGGGCGTATGCCCGTCGCGGACTTCGTGCTGAAGGACTTCTCGTCGGCGGAGCGCAAGGAGCTGGACTACTTCGTGGACCGTGCGGCGGACGCGGTGGAGTGTCTGGTGACCGAGGGCCTGGAACGGGCGCAGAGTTCGTACAACTCCTGATGAGTCGCCCACCTGAGTTGACCGCGCCCCGGGCCATGGCCAAGGATCGCCGGCATGCCTTCTGCCGTCTCCTCCTCACCGGGCGCGGTCGCGGTGCTGCGGTTCGGGCGGCTCGCGGCGATGGGTGCCGTCGCCGTGCTGATCCTGATCGCCGGGGTCTGGGGTTCCTGGGGCACGGCGCAGCACGTGATGCTGACCAAGGGCCGTGAGCAGGGCACGATCGCGGTGACGCGGTGCGGGGCGGACACGTGCAGCGGCCCGTTCACTCCCTTGTCGGCCGGGGCCACGGCCCGCGGGAACGTGGTGATCGAGAAGACGGCCGCGGTGAAGAAGGGGCAGACCTACACCGTGGTCGTGAAGCCGGGCACGGACGACGTGGTGCGCTCGGGTCCGGCCGGGATCCTGTACGCATGGGTTCCGATGGGCGGGGCGCTGCTGCTGGCCTCGGTCGTGGTGGCGGGCGGGCTGCGGCTGACGCGTGCGGCCTGGGTGATGGCGGGTGCCGGGGTCGCGCTGCTGACGGCGGCTTTCGCGACGATGTGACCGGTGAGTCCGGGGTGTCCGCTGTGACCGTTGTGAGTTCGTGATTGACCTGGCGATTCGCGAGGCTGGAGGATGAGCCGCCCCCTCCACATCTTCCTGTTCGTATCTCGAAGATGGACTGTCCATGCGAACCCTCATCCGCGCCGGCGCCGTGTCCGCCGGCCTCTCGGCGGCCTTCCTGCTCGCCCCCGTCGCTCACGCCACCGCGCCCGGTGACAACGGCACGGTGAAGATCCACGACGCTCGGACCGGCGAGGAACTGCGCCGCAACGAGCCCCACGTCTGCTCGTTCTACCTCGACGCCTTCGGTTTCGACGGCGTCCAGCAGGTCGACTGGCACATCGACGTCTGGGCCCCGACCTCCGGCACCAAGGGCGAGACCGTCAAGTCCGGTGACATCACCCTGGACGCGAAGGGCCACGGCCGTACGAAGGACATGACGCTGCCCGACGGGCACTACAAGCTGTTCTGGAACTTCGACGGCGAGAAGGGCGCCGCCAAGCACAAGGTGTTCTGGACGTACTGCGAGGGCTCCCAGGGCGGTGGCGGTTCGACGCCGTCCGCCTCCGCGTCGCCGTCGTCGTCGGCCTCTCCGTCGGACACGGCGGGGGCGACGGCCTCCCCGAGTTCGTCCGCCGGTGAGGGGACGGTCCCGTCGGCCGGGGCGTCCCCGTCCGCGCAGGGCGGCGGCAATCTCGCCGAGACGGGCAGCGGCGCCCCGGTGGGCCTGCTGTCGGGTGCCGCGCTCGCGATGGTCGCCGCGGGCGGTTACCTGCTGCTGCGCCGGCGCACCGCCTCCCGGGGCTGACAGCTCCCGGGGCTGACAGCTGAGGAACGACCGGTGCCCCGGGCTCGTGGAGCCCGGGGCACCGGCGTTTCCCGGGCCTGTCAGCCGGTGTTGCGCAGGCCCGCCGCCACGCCGTTCACGGTCAGCAGCAGGGCGCGGGACAGCACCGGGTCGGGCTCCGCGCCCGCCGCGCCGGCGTCGCGCTGGCGCTTGAGCAGGGCGACCTGGAGGTAGGAGATCGGGTCGAGGTAGGCGTCGCGGATGGCCAGGGTCTGCCTGAGGGCCGGAGCGGCGTCGAGCAGTTCCTCCTCGCCGGTGACGCGCAGGACCTCCCTGACCGTCAGCTCGTGTTCGGCCTCGATGGTGGCGAACACGTGCTTGAGGTCGTCGGGCACCAGGGTGTCGACGTAGTGCCGGGCGATCCTCAGGTCCGTCTTGGCGAGGGTCATCTCCACATTGGAGATGAAGTTGCGGAAGAAGTGCCACTGTTCGTGCATCTCGGCGAGCACGGTGTCCAGGCCGGCCTCGCGCAGCGCCTTGAGACCGGATCCGACACCGAACCAGCCCGGCACGATCTGCCGGGACTGGGTCCAGCCGAACACCCAGGGGATGGCGCGCAGACCGTCCAGGCCCGCGCCGGAGTCGGGCCGGCGCGAGGGGCGCGAGCCGAGGTGGAGGTCGGCGAGCTGGTCGACCGGCGTGGAGGCGAAGAAGTAGGCGGGCAGGTCGGGGTCCTCGACCAGCCTGCGGTAGGCGGCGTGGGCGGCGTCGGAGACGACGTCCATCGCCGCGTCCCAGCGGGCGAGCGACTCCACCGACTGGCGGGGCGCGGTGTGCAGGGCGGACGCCTGGAGGGTGGCGGCGACCGTCAGCTCCAGGTTCTCCCGCGCCAGGGAGGGGATGAGGTACTTGTCGGAGATGACCTCGCCCTGCTCGGTGACCTTGATCTCGCCCTCGAGGGTGCCCCAGGGCTGGGCGAGCACCGCGTCGTGGCTCGGGCCGCCGCCGCGGCCGGCGGTGCCGCCCCGGCCGTGGAAGAGGCGCAGGCGGACGCCGTGGCGGTGGGCCACGTCGCGCAGGCGGCGCTGCGCGCGGTGGATCTCCCACTGCGAGGTGGTGATGCCGCCGAACTTGGAGGAGTCGCTGTAGCCGAGCATGACCTCCTGGACGTCGCCGCGCAGGGCGACCAGGCGCCGGTAGGAGGGGTCGGCGAGCATGGCCTCCAGGATGGTGTCGGCGGCCTTGAGCTCGTCGGTGGTCTCCAGGAGCGGCACGATGCCGATCTTCGCCCAGCCGGCGTGCAGGTCGACGAGGCCGGCCTCGCGGGCGAGGACGGCGGCGGCGAACACGTCGTCGGCGCCCTGGCACATCGAGATGATGTACGACTCGACGACATCGGGTCCGAACACCTGCAGGGCCCGCTTGACGGTCTCGAACACGCCGAGGGTCTTGGTGCCGGCCGCGTCCAGCGGGGCGGGGGTGGGGGCCAGGGGCCGCCGCGACCGCAGCTCCTTGGCGAGCAGCTTGTGCCGGTACTCGCGGGGCATGTCCTCGTAGCGCCAGGACTCCTCGCCGAGCCGGTCGAAGAGCTGGCCGAGGGCGTGGTGGTGGGCGTCGGCGTGCTCGCGGACGTCCATGGTGGCGAGCTGGAGGCCGAAGGCGGCGAGGGTGCGGATGGTGCGGGCGAGGCGGCCGTCGGCGAACAGGCCGCCGCGGTGCGCGCGCAGCGAGGTCTGGATGAGTCTGAGGTCCTGCAGCAGCTCGGACGTGCCCAGGTAGTCGCGTCCCGGCTCGTGCGGGGTCCCCTTGGCCAGGCGCTGCTTGGTGTTGAGGAGCTTCTGGCGGATGCAGGTGGCCTTGAGGCGGTAGGGCTCCTCGGCGTTCAGGCGCTTGTAGCGGGGGCTGATCTCGGGCAGCAGCTCCAGGTCGCCGCGCAGGGAGGTCAGCAGGTCCTCGGTGGCGCCCGAGTAGCGGATCGAGTTGGACAGCAGGCCGCGCAGCTCGTCGATCATCTCCAGGGCGTCGTTGATGCCGTGCTCGTGCTGGAGGATCAGGACGTCCCAGGTGACCTGCGGGGTCACGTTGGGGTTGCCGTCGCGGTCACCGCCGATCCAGGTCCCGAAGGTGAGGGGGCGGGTGTCGTCGGGGAGCTTGACGCCGACGCGCTCCAGTTCGGCGGTGAGGTCCTCCAGGACGTCGCCGACCGCGCCGGCGTGCAGCTCGTCCAGGTAGTAGATCGCGTTGCGGGCCTCGTCGGCGGGCTCGGGGCGCACCACGCGCAGCTCGTCGGTCTGCCAGACCAGGTCGATGTTCTCGGCCAGGCGGATGTCGTGGCGGCGGCGGTCGGACTCGAGGACGGGGGCCTCCAGGAGCGCGGCGATGCGCCGGAGCTTGTTGAGCACGGAGCGGCGTGCGGCTTCCGTGGGGTGCGCGGTGAACACCGGGCGCACATTGAGGTGCCTGACGGTCTCGCGCAGGTGCTCGGGGTCGGCGTCCTTGAGCCGGTCGGCCGTGCGGGCGAGGATGCCTCCCTCGGCGGCGCGCCGGGCGCGCAGCTCGCGGCCGCGGTGCACCTGCTCGGTGACGTTCGCCAGGTGGAAGTACGTGGAGAAGGCGCGCACCAGCTTGGCGGCGGTCTCCAGCTCGGTGCCGCGCAGCAGCTCGGCGGCGGCCTCGCCGTCCTCCCGGGTCAGTCGGCGGACCCGCTCCACCAGTTCCAGGAGCTCGGTGCCCTCCTGCCGGACGAGGGTCTCGCCCAGCAGGTCACCGAGGCGGCGGATGTCGGCGCGCAGCTCACTGCTGGTCGTCGTGGTCTGGTCGTCGGCACTGCTCACAGGTGCGGCTCCTTGCAGTGTTGAAGCTCATCCGGAGGGAACCCGGACGGGTGCCGTGCGCGGCGGCTGCCGCATACGGACCGGGCATCCGGGAAGACATCAGAGCGGACCGCGCTGTCCGACCGACTCCAAGGATAGGTGTCCACGCGGACGCGCTGGCCCACGGGCTCTTGCCGCCGGCCGGCGCGCTGCCATACTTACGACGCCGTAGGTTACGGAACCGTAGGGTCTCCGCAGATCGCAGGAGCAGCCCTGGTCCGTTTCCCGGCACCTGCCTCGACCCTCGACCCCACAGGGGACGCCCCATGACCACGAGCTCCGATGTGATCGAAGACGCCCCGCAGGCGGATGACGACCCCATGCCCTCCGCCACGCTGGGCGGCGAGCAGAAGCGTTCGATCGAACAGATCACGCTGCTGCTCTTCATCACCGTCCCGTTCCTGGCGCTGGTCGCGGCGGTGCCGCTGGCCTGGGGCTGGGGTGTGAGCTGGCTCGACCTGGGCCTCCTGGTGTTCTTCTACTTCCTGGGCTGCCACGGCATCACGATCGGCTTCCACCGCTACTTCACGCACGGCTCGTTCAAGGCCAAGAGGCCGCTGCGGATCGCGCTGGCGATCGCCGGTTCGCTGGCGGTCGAAGGGCCGCTGGTCCGCTGGGTGGCCGACCACCGCAAGCACCACAGGTTCTCGGACGCCGACGGCGACCCGCACTCACCGTGGCGGTTCGGCGAGACCGTCCCGGCCCTGATCAAGGGCCTGTGGTGGGCCCACGTCGGCTGGATGTTCGACGAGGAGCAGACGCCGCAGGACAAGTACGCGCCGGACCTGATCAAGGACAGGACGATCCGGACGATCTCCCGCCAGTTCGTGCTGTGGACGGCGGTGTCCCTGCTGCTGCCGCCGCTGATCGGCGGGCTGGTGACGATGTCCTGGTGGGGCATGTTCACGGCGTTCTTCTGGGGATCCCTCGTCCGGGTGGCACTGCTGCACCATGTGACCTGGTCGATCAACTCGATCTGCCACGCGGTGGGCAAGCGCCCCTTCAAGTCGCGCGACCGCTCCGGCAACGTGTGGTGGCTGGCCGTGCTGTCGTGCGGCGAGTCGTGGCACAACCTGCACCACGCGGACCCGACATCGGCCCGGCACGGCGTGGAGCGCGGTCAGGTGGACTCGTCGGCGCGGATCATCCGCTGGTTCGAGCGGCTCGGCTGGGCGTACGACGTGCGCTGGCCGTCACGCTCCCGTATCGATTCGCGCCGGAGTACCGATGGGAACGGCTCCCGACGCAAGAAGGTGACCGTCGACGCGGCATGATTGACGGTGTGGCGACCGACTCCAGCACCCCCAGCAACGACAAGACGCGGCGCACCCGTCGCACCCGGATGACCGGTGCCGAGCGCCGCCAGCAGTTGCTGGAGATCGGTCGCACGCTGTTCGCCGCGAAGGGGTTCGAGGCCACGTCGGTGGAGGAGATCGCCGCGAAGGCCGGGGTCTCCAAGCCGGTGGTGTACGAGCACTTCGGCGGCAAGGAGGGGCTGTACGCGGTCGTGGTGGACCGCGAGATGCGGCGCCTGCTGGACATGGTGACCAGCTCTCTCACGGCGGGACACCCGCGCGAGCTGTGCGAGCAGGCGGCCTTCGCGCTCCTGGACTACATCGAGGAGTACACGGACGGCTTCCGCATCCTGGTCCGCGACTCCCCCATCCCGCAGTCGACGGGCTCCTTCGCCTCGCTGATCTCGGACATCGCCACCCAGGTGGAGGACATCCTGGGCCGTGAGTTCAAGAGCCGGGGCTTCGACCCGAAGCTCGCCCCGCTGTACGCCCAGGCGCTGGTGGGCATGGTCGCCCTGACGGGCCAGTGGTGGCTCGACGTGCGACGCCCGAAGAAGGCCGAGGTAGCGGCGCATCTGGTGAACCTGGCGTGGCACGGTCTCGACGGGCTGGAGCAGAAGCCGCGGCTGATAGGCCACCGCAAGAGCTGAGTCGGCATCGCCCCGGGCGCTCCGGCACCGGCGTCACTCCGGACGTGTCCGGCACGCCGTGTCCGGTTCCAGGAACTCCAGCCGGTTGCCCACGGGGTCCTCGGAGTAGAAGCGCTTGTGCCCCGGCAGGTCGTCGTCCCAGGCGACCGTCGCACCGTGGGCGGCCAGTCGCGCGGCGTACGCCTCGATGTCCGTGACCCGGAGCCCCGGGTGCGCCTTCTTCGAGGGCCGGTGGCCGGGCTCGATCCCCACGTGCAGCTGTACCGTGCCCGCCTGGAACCAGCAGCCACCCCGGGCCGCGAGCACCGGGGGCTTGGGGATCTCGGTCATGCCGAGGGCGTCGGCGTAGTAGGCGCGCAGCAGGTCCTCCGAACCGGGCGGGACGGCGAGCTGGACGTGGTCGAGGGCGGCGAGCATCGGTCAGTCCTCCTTGCGGGCGACGGCGAAGATGCGGCGGAAGGGGAAGACGGTGCCGTGGGCGGTGCGGGGGTACGCCTCGCGCAGCGCCGTGCGGTAGTCGGCGAGGAACTCCTCGGCCTCGTCGCCCAGCTCGGTGAGGACGGGCCGCAGTCCCGTGCCCTTCACCCAGTCCAGGACCGGATCCTCGCCCTCCAGCAGATGGAGGTACGTGGTCTCCCAGACGTCGGCCGTGCAGCCGAGGGCGGTGAGGCGCTGCAGATAGGCCTCGGGCGCGAGCACGGCGTCGCCGTGGCGCAGGGCGCCGGCGAGACGGTCCTTCCAGCGGGCGGAGTCGGCGAGCTCGCGCATCAGCCGGTGGCTGGGGGCGTCGAAGTTGCTGGGGACCTGGAAGGCGAAGGTGCCGCCGGGGGCGAGGCCCGCGATCCAGTCGGCGAAGCGGCCGGCGTGCCCGGGCACCCACTGCAGGGTGGCGTTGCTGATGATCAGGTCGTGCGGCTCGGCGGGCGTCCAGGTGCGGGCGTCGCCGTGACGGAAGTCGAGGCGGCCCCCGGCCGGGGTGGGTCCCGCGTGTTCCGTGCGGGCCCGGTCCAGCATCGCGGGCGAGGTGTCGTAGCCGGTGATGCGGGCGGTGGGCCAGCGGTCGGCGAGCATGACGGTGACGTTGCCGGGTCCGCAGCCCAGGTCGGCGATGCGGGGCGGGTCCGCGGGGAGTGAGGGGACGCGGGCGAGCAGGTCGGCGAAGGGGCGGGCGCGGTTGCCGGCGTGGCGCAGATACTGTCCGGGGTCCCAGGCGGGAGCTGCGGCAGGCATGGGTGGGGCCTCCTCGGAGTCACCGGGTGGTACGGCTGAGGTGTGGGCCCAGCCTCACATCCATATCTCTTGACGTCAAGAGACTTCACATCAAGAGACTTCATGTCGACACAACCATTACACTGATCGTCATGGAGGACGAGGTCGATCGGCTGGTCGCATCGTGGCGCCGGGAGCGCCCGGACCTCGACGTGGAACCACTCGAGGTGCTCAGCCGGGTCAGCAGACTGGCCCGGCACCTGGATCGTGCGCGTCGGCTGGCGTTCTCCGAGCACAGCCTGGAGCCCTGGGAGTTCGACGTGCTCACCGCGCTCCGGCGGGCCGGCGACCCCTACCAGCTCTCCCCCGGGCAACTGCTGACCCAGACGCTGGTCACCTCCGGCACCATGACCAACCGCATCGACCGCCTGGCGAAGAAGAGCCTGGTGGAACGGCTGCCCGATCCCAGCGACCGCCGGGGTGTGCTGGTCCGCCTCACCGAGGAGGGCCGGGACCGGGCGGACCAGGCGCTCGCCGGACTGCTGGAGCAGGAGCGGGCCATCCTCGCGGAACTGAGCCAGGCCCAGCGCAGTGAACTGGCCGCCCTGCTACGCCAGCTGACCGCCCCGTTCGACAACATCCCCGGCTAGCGCCTGTCGGGGCACCGGCTCGACCGGCCCCACCCCGGCCCGGCGGGCGAGGGCGACGGCGGCCAGGGTGGAGTGGACGCCCAGCTTCCCGAGGACGTTCTGCATATGGGTGCGCACGGTGTGCGGGGACAGGAACAGCCGCTCGGCGACGGCCTTCCGGCCCAGCCCGGCGACCATGCACTGCAGCACTTCCCGCTCCCGGGGCGTCAGGGACTCGACCAGGCGCTCGCTCTCGGTGCGGTGCTTGCGGGCGGCCGTCAGCTCGCGCAGGACCCCGGTGAGCAGGGCGGGCGGAAGGTGCGTCTCGTCCCGCAGCACGCCCCGGATGACCGTGAGCAGCCGGGACAGCGAGCAGTCCTTGGCGACCCAGCCGGAGGCGCCCGCCTGCAGGGCGAGGGCGGCGCGGCGCGGGTCGTCCTTCTCGGCGAGCACGACCGTGCGCACGCCCGGCTGCCCGGAGCGGACCCCGGCGACCAGGGAGATGCCGTCGACGAGACCGTCCTCGTTGCCCTCCTGCACGGAAACCGCGGGACGTGAGCCCGGCACGTTGCCGCCGAGGTCGGCGTCGACGAGCATCACGTCGAATCTGCGGCCCTCCGCCACCGCCCGCTCCAGGCAGCGCAGGGCGGCCGGACCGCTGCCGGCCGCGGACACGTCGACGTCGGGCTCGGCGGCCAGGGCGGCGGCGAGCGACTCGGCGAAGATGCGATGGTCGTCGACGACCAGGACTCGGATGCGAACCACACAAACCCCCACTGCTCGGGGGACGACCGGCGCAGGTACGGCGCCCGGAGTGCTCCCCGGTCCATCACCTGGGACGGGGCGACGCAGAACGCACGGCCGCCGCCGTGCTGAAACTGCTACCCCCACCACGGGCGTCGTACCCGCCTTGTCTCGCCCCCTGATCAGCGCCGGCCCCCACCGGCGCTGTTCACAGGGTAGGGCCGCGGGCCGGGAGGGGAAGGGAATTTGCAGAACTGGTTGACGGGGGCGTTTATGGTGAGCCGCATGTTTCGTATCGAGACGGAAGTCGACAAGGATCGGCGCGATCTGCTCCGCGCTCGGCTGCGCGAGACGAACACGGCGGCGTCACCGGTGCTTGCCGCCCTGCGCGGAACACCCGGCGAACGCGAGACCCCGCTCCACGTCTGGGCCTCGGACGCGGCGGGGGACCTGGCCGGCGGACTGGTCGGCCACACCTGGGCGACCTGGCTGCACGTCGCGTATCTGTGGGTCGACGACCGCCACCGGGGGGCGGGCCTCGGCACCCGTCTGCTCGCCGCGGCGGAGCGACTGGCGCGCGAGGGACGCGGCTGCACGACCGCACGCCTGGAGACCTGGGACTTCCAGGCCCCGGAGTTCTACAAGAAGCAGGGCTACGAGGTCGTGTGCGTGATCCCCGACTATCCGCCGGGGATCACGGAGTACACGCTGACCAAGCGGCTGGGGCCGACGGTGACGGGCCCGTCCGGCGACTGAGGAGGACACCGTCGGGCGAAGGCGCCCGGGGCGCGGCCCCGGCGGGTGCCGGGCTCAGCCCAGCCGCCGGGCTCCGGCCGACGGCACCGCCGGGAACACCCGGGGTGCCGTGAACCCGGCGGCGTCGAAGGCCTCCTCGATCGCCTTCGTGACGGTGTCCGCCTCCGACGCCTCCACGAGGACGATCGCGGAGCCGCCGAAGCCGCCGCCGGTCATCCGGGCGCCGAGCGCGCCCGACGCGGTGGCCGTGTCCACCACCAGGTCCAGCTCCGGGCACGAGATGCGCAGGTCGTCCCGCAGGGAGACATGCCCCTCCGTCAGCACGGGCCCGATCGCGCGGACATCGCCCGCGTCCAGCAGGGCGACGACCCGGTCGACGCGGTGGTCGTCGGAGACGACGTGCCGCACATAGCGGCGCACCCGCTCGTCGGACAGGCGCGCGAGCGCGGCCGGCAGGTCCCCGTAGGCGACGTCCCGCAGATACGGGACCCCGAGCTGCCGCGCGCCCTCCTCGCACCCCGCGCGCCGCTCGGCGTACGCCCCGTCGCCCAGCGCGTGCCGCACGCGGGTGTCGACGACCAGCAGCGCGAGGCCCTGGGAGGCCGGGTCGAAGGGGATCTGCCGGACCGACAGGTCACGGCAGTCGAGGTGCAGGGCATGGCCCTCGGTGCCGCACGCCGACGCCATCTGGTCCATGACACCGCACGGCACGCCCACGAAGTCGTTCTCCGCGCGCTGGGCGAGCCGTGCCAGCTCGGGGCGTGTCAGGCCGAGTCCGTACAGGTCGTCGAGGGCCAGGGCGGTCACGACCTCGAGCGCCGCCGACGAGGACAGGCCCGCGCCCGTGGGCACCGTCGAGGACAGGTGGACGTCCGCCCCGGTGACCGGGTGGCCCGCCTCGCGCAGCACCCACGCGACACCGGCCGGGTACGCGCCCCAGCTGCCGTCCGTCAGCGGTTCCAGTGCGTCGACCCGCAGTTCGACGACCGGGCCCGCGACGTCCGCGGAGTGCAGCCGCAGCACACCGTCGTCGCGGCGCGCGAGAGCCGCGACCACGGTGTGCGGCAGGGCCAGCGGCATCACGAACCCCTCGTTGAAGTCCGTGTACTCGCCGATCAGGTTGACCCGGCCCGGTGCCGCCCAGACACCGTCGGGAGCCGTCCCGTACAGCTCCTCGAAGCCCTCGCGTACGCCCACCTACCGCTCCTCGGAGATGTTCTGCGCGAACTCCCACGCGTCCGCGACGATTCCCGCGAGGTCCGCGCGGGACGGGTTCCAGCCCAGTCGTTCGCGGGCCGTGGCCGCGGAGGCGACCAGGACCGCCGGGTCGCCCCCGCGGCGCGGGGCCACGACCTCGGGGACGGGGTGGCCGGTGACGCGGCGCACCGTCTCGATGACCTCCCGCACGGAGAAGCCGTTGCCGTTGCCGAGGTTGCAGATCAGGTGCTCGCCGGGCGTGGCGGCGTCCAGCGCCAGCAGGTGGGCCTCGGCGAGGTCCGCGACGTGGATGTAGTCGCGGACGCAGGTGCCGTCGGGCGTCGGGTAGTCGTCGCCGAAGATCGAGATGGCCTCGCGCCTGCCCTGCGCGACCTGGAGGACGAGCGGGATGAGGTGGGACTCCGGGTCGTGCCGCTCGCCGCAGCCGCCGTACGCGCCCGCCACGTTGAAGTAGCGCAGGGACACGGCACCCAGGCCGTGCGCGGCCGCCTCGCCGCTGATCATGTGGTCGACGGCGAGCTTGGTGGCGCCGTACGGGGAGGTCGGCGCGGTCGGTTCGGACTCCGTGATCGGGGTGCCGGCCGGCTCGCCGTAGGTCGCCGCGGTGGAGGAGAAGACGAGTGTGCGCACGCCCGTCTCGCGCATGGCCGCGAGCAGCGCCATGGTGCCGCCGACGTTGTTGTCCCAGTACTTCTCGGGCTTCGCCACCGACTCGCCGACCTGGGAGAACGCGGCGAAGTGCAGCACGGCGTCGTAGGAGGGGTCCAGCCACTTGGCGGCGTCGCGGATGTCGCCCTCGACGAAGGAAGCGCCGGCCGGCACGCCCTCGCGGAAGCCGGTGGTGAGGTTGTCGAGGACGACGACCTCGTGCCCCGCTTCCAGCAGGTGCTGCGCGACCACGCTGCCCACATAGCCCGCACCGCCGGTGACCAGGTACTTCCCACTCATGAACTCGCTACCTCTCGCAGTCGCCGAGCCGCGGCTTCCGGCGGCACGTCGTTGATGAACACGTTCATGCCGGACTCGGAACCCGCGAGGAACTTCAGCTTGCCGGAAGTACGGCGGATGGTGAAAAGCTCGAGGTGGAGCGCGAAGTCGTCGCGGCTCACCCCCTCGAACTCCTCCAGGGTGCCGAACGGCGCCTGGTGCCAGGCGGCGATGTACGGCGTGGGGGGCTCGCCCGCGGCGCTCCCCCCGCCCGTGCCTCCGTCGAAGATCCGGTCGAAGCGCCTCAACAGTTCCAGATAGACCTGGGGGAATTCTGTGCGTGCCGCCTCGTCGAGCGCGAGCAGGTCGGGGACGCGCCGCCGGGGGTAGAGGTGGACCTCGTAGGGCCAGTGGGCGGCGTACGGCACGAAGGCCACCCAGTGCTCCCCCTCCAGCACGACGCGCTGGTCCGCGAGTTCGCGGGCCACGACCGTGTCGAACAGGTTCTCCCCGCCGGTCGCCTCCAGGTGCGCGGCGAGCGAGCGCAGCATCAGGGCGGTACGCGGGGTGGTGAAGGGGTACGCGTAGATCTGCCCATGGGGGTGGCCCAGGGTGACGCCGATCTCCGCGCCGCGGTTCTCGAAGCAGAACACCTGCTCCACGGCGGGCAGGTGGGACAGTTCCGCGGTGCGGTCCGTCCAGGCGTCCAGGACCAGCCCCGCCTGCTCCTCGGTCAGGTCGGCGAAGGAGGCGTCGTGGTCGGAGGTGAAGCAGACGACCTCGCAGCGCCCGAAGTCGCCGACGAGCGAGGGGAAGCGGTTCTCGAACACCACGACGTCGTAGGTGGCGTCCGGGATCTCGCTCAGTCGGCCGTCCCGGGAAGGGCACAGGGGGCACTCGTCGGCCGGCGGGTGGTAGGTGCGGCCCTGGCGGTGCGAGGCGATCGCGACCTGGTCGCCGAGCAGTGCGTCGCGACGGATCCCGGAGGTCGTGACGGTCGGCTCCAGCGGCCTGCGGTCGACCGCTTCCCGCACGGCGTCGTCGCGCAGGTCGTAGTAGATGAGCTCACGACCGTCGGCCAGCCGGGTCGAGGTCTTCTTCACGTCGGACTCTCCATCTTGAGCCACTCAGCCTTCAAACAGAACCCAACACACCAAAACACAACTCACCATGATCGTCAACATCACAATCAAACAAAGAGCATCATCGGAAGTGTTCAATCACTGAACGCGGAGGCGTAGGTTCCGCTCTGGATCAATTCGCAAACGAAGCGAGTTCTCATGCAAACCCCCACATGTCTGGCAGCCGAGCTACGACTCCCCACGAACGGGCTCGACTACGCGATTCTCGGGATCTACTTCGTGGTCGTCCTGGGCATCGGCTTCGCCGCCCGCCGCTCCGTGAAGACCAGCCTCGACTTCTTCCTCTCCGGGCGCTCCCTGCCCGCCTGGATCACCGGCCTGGCCTTCATCTCCGCCAACCTGGCCGCCACCGAGATCCTGGGGATGGCCGCCAACAGCGCCCAGTACGGCGCCTACACGGTCCACTGGTACTGGATCGGCGCCATCCCGGCCATGGTCTTCCTCGGCCTGGTGATGATGCCCTTCTACTACGGCTCCAAGGTCCGCTCGGTCCCCGAGTTCCTGCTGCTCCGCTTCGACAGGTGGGCCCACCTGTTCAGTTCGGTCCTGTTCGCGTTCGCCGCGATCCTGATCGCGGGCGTCAACCTCTACGCCCTCGCGATCGTCGTCGAGGCGCTGCTCGGCTGGCCGCAGTGGGTGGCGATCGTGGTCGCGGGCTTCTTCGTCCTCGCGTACATCACCCTGGGCGGCCTGTCGTCCGCGATCTACAACGAGGTGCTCCAGTTCTTCGTGATCCTGGCGGCCCTCATCCCGATCACCGCGCTCGGCCTGAAGAAGGTCGGCGGCTGGGACGGCCTGACCGACTCCCTGACCAGGACGCACGGCCACCACTTCGTCACCGCGTGGGGCGGCACCGGCATCGGCAGTGCCAACCCGCTGGGCGCCAACTGGCTGACGATCGTCCTCGGCCTCGGCTTCGTGCTGTCCTTCGGCTACTGGACGACCAACTTCGCGGAGGTGCAGCGCGCGCTGTCCGCGAAGAACCTCTCCGCCGCCCGGCGCACCCCGCTGATCGCCGCGTTCCCGAAGATCTTCATCGTCTTCCTGGTGATGATCCCCGGCCTGGTCGCCGCCGTCCTCGTGCCGAAGATCGGCACCTCGGGCTCGGACCTCCAGTACAACGACGCCATCCCCTACCTGATGCAGGAGTTGCTGCCCAACGGCGTGCTCGGCGTCGCGGTGACCGGTCTGCTGGCGGCGTTCATGGCGGGCATGGCGGCCAACGTGTCGTCCTTCAACACGGTGTTCACCAACGACATCTGGGCGAAGTACGTGGTCAGGGGCCGAGAGGACGGGTACTACGTGAACTTCGGCCGCCTCATCACCGCCGTCGGCGTGCTCGCCTCGATCGGCACCGCCTTCCTGGCCTCGTCGTTCTCCAACATCATGAGCTACCTGCAGACGCTGTTCTCCTTCTTCAACGTGCCGATGTTCGTGGTCTTCGTCGTCGGCATGTTCTGGAAGCGCGCGTCGATGAGGTCCGGCTTCTGGGGCCTGCTCGCGGGCACCACCGCCGCGATGGTGAACTACTTCGTCATCTACAAGCGGGGCGTCATCGGCATCCCCTCCGACCAGGGCGCCAACTTCGTCTCGGCGATCGCGGGTTTCGTGGCCGGAGCGGTCGTGATGGCCGCCGTCTCGCTGTTCACCGCGCCGAAGCCCGCCGAGGACCTCCAGGGCCTGGTGTACGGCACCCTCCCCCAGTCTCGGCTTCGCTCGACCGGGGGGACCCCCATCCCCGGCACGGCCGAACCGCCCGCCGTCGGCGACGACGCCTGGTACCGCAAGCCCGCCCTGCTCGGCTGGGGCGCCGTCGTCCTCGCCGCCGCCTGCTACATCCCGTTCTCGTTCTGACCGCGGGAGGATGGAGAGACCGTGTCCGAGTACTCCGAGCGTGACGTCCAGCGCGAAGTCACCGATCTGGAGGGGAAGTCCGCGACCGCGGCCCGCCTCTTCGACATCCGCCGCATCATCGGCGGCCTGTTCGTGCTCTACGGCGTCATCGTCATGATCGCGGGCTTCACCGCCTCCGACGCCGCCATCAGGAAGGCCGAGGGGGTCAACATCAACCTGTGGACCGGCCTGGGAATGCTGCTGCTCGGCCTGTTCTTCCTGGCCTGGCTGAAGCTGCGCCCGACGGTGCCGCCGCCCTCGGACGCGCTGCCCGAGGACGAGCGGCCGGACGAGCGGCCGTCCCAGTAGCAGCCGTCCCGGTAGCGGCCGTCCCGGCCTCGCACCCGCCGGTACCGGGGGTCGGCGCCGTCACCGTGGCGCCGGCCCCGCCGTCCCTCACCGCGGCCCGCCCTCCCGCGGGACGATGTGGTTCACCGGGCCCGCCCGGTCCAGCAGCCCCGTGCGGGCCGCGAGCGCCGCCGCCTCCAGACGCGAACCCACCCCCAGCTTCATCAGGACCCGCTGCACATGGGTGCGGGCCGTCGAGGGCGCTATGCCCATCCCGGCCGCGATCAGCCGGGTGTCCTCGCCGTCCGCGACCCGCACCAGGACCTCCACCTCGCGCGGGGTGAGCATCTCCAGCAGCCGCTGGCCCTCGTCGTCCGGCTGGGCAGCCGGGTTGAGCAGTTCGCCGAACGCCCCCTGCAACAGCTGCGGCGCCACGGCCGCCTCACCCGCCCGCGCCTTCATGATCGCCCGCTCGACGCCCTCGATGCGCTCGTCATGGCGTACGTAGCCCGAGGCACCCGCGGCGAACGCGGCGGCGATGCCGCGCGGACTCGGCACCGGGCCCAGGACCAGCACCGCCACCTGCGGCCGGTCCCTCTTGATGCGCACCACCGGGTCGAAGACCCCCGGCTCGGCGGGCGCCGCCGTCCCCAGCAGACACACCTCCGGTGCCCTGGCGATCACCAGGTCCGCCGCGCCCGCGGCGGGCGCGGCGGCGGCCAGCACCCGGTGCCCCCGCAGCTTCAGCGCCGAGGCCAGCGCCTCGGCCAGCAGCCGGTGGTCGTCGACCACCATCAGCCGCACTCCCATCGAGCAACCCCCCAGTCCGCCCACGGACGTCCCCTGTGGACACCCACGGTCCCGCACGGACAGACGCCCCCGGCGCGCCCCCTGCCCTGCGCTGCCCCCGGAAGCTACACGCTTGTTCGACGTTGCGCTGCCCCTACTGGTGAGAAGTGCCCCGGATTACCGATATCCAGCCCATTCGCGCCTGATGAGGAATACGCGAAAGGCCCCGCCCCTGACCTGGAGCGGGACCTTCGCGTGCGCGCCCCGCGCGCTACTTCGCGCCGAAGCCGAGCGCCGTGTACTGCTTCTCGTTCGCCGAGTACGGCTTGCTGACCAGATCCTTGCCGAAGAACAACCGCCCGTCGGTGTAGAGCAGTTCGGAGGTCTTCGGGACCATGCTGCTGATGGCGCTGAGCACGGCTTCCGAGGCCGGGGTCTCCAGCAGCTCGGTCTGCTTCAGCGTCGAACCGTCGATCGAGACGACCTGGGAGCCCTTGTCGTACGGGCCGTCCTTGTAGGCCAGGACGTTCCCGCCGTCCATGCGGATCGGGAAGATCTCGTACCCGTCGCCGGCGTCGATCTTGTCACCGGTGGTCTTCCCGGTGGCCAGCGAGAACGCGATGATCTCGTTGGTCTGGCTGTACTCGGCCGAGCCGTCGTGCTGCTTGGTCGGGACGTACAGCTTGTCGTTGCCGACCGCGATCGCGTGGCAGTCGTGCACCTTGCCGACGCCGCAGTCGTGCTCGTAGTGGCCGTCCGCCAGCGTGATCTTCGTGCGCAGCTTGCCGCTGTCGTCCAGCGAGAAGACGTCCGTGACGCCCGACGCGGTGACCTCGCCCGAGTCCACGCCGAAGACGACCGGCTTGGTGGAGATGACCTTGGCGTTGTCGATGCCGGCGGGGAGCTTGTACGTCCACTTGACGGCGCCGCTCCTCTGGTCGAGCAGCTGCACCTCGTAGCTCTCGTTGCCGTAGTCGCCGCACTTGCGCACCGCGACAAGCTGCTCGCCGCCCGCGTAGCCGACGTCCTCGCACGCGCCGACCTTGGGCTGCCACAGGCTCTTGCCGGTGGCCACGTCGAAGGCGGCGCCGCCGTCGTAGCCGCCGCCGACCGCGACCGTGCTGCCGCTGATCGAGACCTCGCCGAACGGGATCGGGCTGCCGCCGTTGGAGACGGACTTGGTCCACAGCTTCTTGCCGGTGGCGACCTCGAACGCGGTGACGTCGCTGCACGGCTTGCGGTCGCTGGCCCCCGACCGCTTGCCGGACTCACTGACCACCGCGGCGATGCCCGAGGAGGTGATCTCCGGGGAGGCCGCGCACGTCTGGCCGTTCAGCGGCAGCGTCCACTTGGTCGCGCCGGTGTCCGGGTCGTAGCCGACGATCTTTCCGATGCCGGCCTTGGCGTAGACGGTGTCGGTGAGCCAGGAACCGGCGACGCTGTCTATCTCCTGCTTGTCCGTGATCGTCGGCGCGGGCAGTTGGAAGAGCACCTTGCCGCTGGTGTCGGACGGGACCTTCTCCTTGGCACCGCCGGAGCCGCCGGTGCCGCCGGAGCCGCCCTTGCCGTCCTTGGAGCCGTTGCCGCCGCTCGTGCCGGAGGCGGAGTGCTTGTCCTTGTCCTTGCCGGACGAGCTGTTCGCGTACCAGACACCGCCACCGATGATCAGCGCGATGGCCGCCACCGCCGCGACGATGATCCACACCTGGGCGCTGGGTCCCTTGCGTCCGCCCTGCACGGCCTGCGGCTGCAGAGGGAGCGTCGGCCCCTGCGGATAGCCGTAACCGGGCTGGCCGTAGCCGGGCTGCTGCGGATAGCCGTACGGCTGCTGCGGCCCCGTGGGGGGCGGGGTCTGCGGCTGCGGGTAGCCGTACCCCGGGCCCTGCGCGGGTGGCGGGGGCGTCGGGGGAGGCGTCTGAGGAGGTGTCGGCGGGGGCGGCGTCTGGGGGGCGCCGAACCCGCCCGGCGGCGGGCTTTGCGGGGCGCCGAAGCCGCCAGGGGGCGGATCCTGCGGGGCGCCGAAGCCGCCCGGCGGCGGCTGGTTGGGGGGCGGGGGCGGCTGGCTCATGACGTGACTACCTCGAAGGACGGAAGGGTGGTGGGCGGGAACACGGGAGCAGCGGGCCGGGTCACTTGCCGTAGGCCAGCATCAGCTTCTCCTTCGACTGGTTGCTGCCCGACAGCCTGGTCGTCGAGATGTAGAAGCGGCCGTCCACGTAGTCGATCGCCTTGGAGAAGAAGCTGCTCTCGATCTGCGCGGTGCCCGAGGGATTCTGCAGCAGCTTGGTCGGGGTGTGGCCGGTGCCGCCCGTCGCGATGGAGACGATCTGCCCGCCGGCGGCGTACGACGGCTCGACATACGCGATCAGGTTGGTGCCGTCCGTCTTCAGCGGGAGCATCGACTCGTCCGCCGGGGACTTCACCCGCCACTTCTCCTTGCCCGTGTCGAGGCTGATCGCCACGATCTCGTTCGGGCCGGTCTTCGCCTCGGTCGGCAGGTACAGGGTGTTGGCGTCGGCCACCGCGCCCGTGCAGCCCTGCAGATCACGTTCGAGGATGGCCCAGCCGCACTCGGGCGAGAAGGACTCGTTGACGTCGACCTGGGCGCGCAGCGAGCCGTCGTTCTTCAGCGCGGAGACGTTCCACTGCTTCTTGTCCTCGTTGGTGAGGTACAGGACGACGGGGTCGACGGAGTAGGCGCGTGCGACGGTCCAGCCCTTGGGAATCTTCTTCGTCCACTTGGCCTTGCCGGTCGCGGGGTCCAGCTCCTGCACCTCGTCGTGCGCGTTCGACCCGCCGGCGTCGCAGGACGCGACGGAGAGGATCCTCGCGCCGCCCGCGAACGCGGTCGGGAAGCATGCGGAGCCGTAGCGCTGCTTGTCCCACAGTTTCTTGCCGGTGGCGACGTCGTAGGCCGTGCCGGACTGCGAGCGGCCGACCATCAGCGTCTTGCCGGTGACGGTGAGTTCGAGGCTGAGGGTGCTGTCGAACAGGTCGCCCTCGGCGATCTGCGTGCTCCAGCCCTTCTTGCCGGTGCCGAGGTCGATCTGCTGGAGCTGGTTACACTTGGCGTTGTCGCTGACACCGCTCATGTAGGCGACGACGACCTTGTCGTCGGCCGTCTTCTGCGGGGTGACCGCGCAGATCTTCTGCGGGAAGGTGATCGGGTCCCAGGAGGGGTTGCCGTCACCGACGTTGTAGGCGAAGACCTGCTTGTAGGCGGCCTTCACCGCCGTCTTGCCGGTGATCCACATGCTGGGGGCGTCGGCGCCGGAACCGGGTGCTTCGGGCGCCTCCTTGTACCAGAGGACCTTCGCCTCACCGGCCTTGCGGCCCTCGTTGAGGTTCTCCGGGTCCTCGCCGCCGTTGCCGCTGCCGTCGCCCGGGTCGACCGGGGACGACGCCGTGGCGGACGGTCCGGCGCTGTGGCTCTTCTCGGCGACGGGCTTCTCGTCCCCGCCACCGCCGCTGGTGACCGCGTACACGGTCCCGCCTATGACGGCCAGCGCGGCGACCGCGGCGCCCACGGCCAGCGCGGGCTTGCCCTTGAAGGGGTTCCTGGAGCCGCCGGGCGGCGGGGTGGGGGCGCCGGGATACGGGGCCGGCTGCTGCGGGTAGCCGTAGCCGGGCTGGGGCGTGGCGTAGGGGCCGGGCTGCTGACCGTACGGGCCGGGCTGGCCGTACGGGCCCGGCTGCGCGTACGGGCCGGACGGCTGCTGGGGATAGCCGTACCCCGGCTGCGGCGGCCCCGGGGGCTGGCTGGGCGGCGGCGGAGGCGGCGTGGACGGAGGCTGCGCGGGCGGCGGTGTGGCCTGCCGCGGGTCCTGCGGCGCCCCGAAGCCGCCCTGCCGCGGGTCCTGCGGCGCCCCGAAGCCACCCTGCGGCGGATCCTGCGGCGCTCCGAAGCCGCCCTGCGGCGGCTCGTTGGGCGGCTGAGTCATCAGCGCGTTCCCCCCTCTTGACTGATGTGTCCCCCGCCCGTGGTGCTGGAATCCGCCACGCCGGTGGTGCTCAGACTGTTCTCAGACGGCCCTTTCTACCATTGCGAAGCCCTCGCACACGGGGCCGGTCCTTCCCCTGTTCCCAAGGGAGGACCGGCCCGTGATGCCCTCGTTACGCGCCTTCACGGGCCCTTCACGCCGCGTGCGCGCCGTCCGCCGAACGCCTAGACCTCGTCGGCGAGTTCCAGCCAGCGCAGCTCCAGTTCCTCGCGTTCGCGCACCAGTTCACGCAGCTCGGCGTCCAGCGCGGCGACCTTCTCGAAGTCCGTCGCGTTCGCGGCGATTTGCTCGTGCAGCCTGGTCTCCCGCTCGGACAACTTGTCCAACTGCCGCTCGACTCGCTGGAGTTCCTTCTTGGCCGCGCGGGAGTCGGCGGCCGACGCGGCGGCCTTGCCGACCGTGGGCGCGGGGGCCGCGGCCGCGGCGGCCGCCTCCTCCATGCGGTGGCGCCGCTCCAGGTACTCGTCGATGCCGCGGGGCAGCATCCGCAGCGTGGCGTCGCCGAGGAGGGCGTAGACCGTGTCCGTGGTCCGCTCGACGAAGAACCGGTCGTGCGAGATCACGACCATGGAGCCGGGCCAGCCGTCCAGGAGGTCCTCGAGCTGGGTCAGGGTCTCGATGTCGAGGTCGTTGGTGGGCTCGTCGAGGAAGAGGACGTTGGGCTCGTCCATCAGCAGCCGCAGGAGCTGCAGGCGCCGGCGCTCACCGCCGGACAGGTCCCCCACCGGCGTCCACTGCTTCTCCTTGCCGAAGCCGAACGTCTCGCACAGCTGGCCGGCGGTCATCTCGCGCCCCTTGCCGAGGTCGACGCGGTCGCGGACCCGCTGCACGGCCTCCAGGACCCGCCACGCGGGGTCGAGCTCGGCCACCTCCTGCGAGAGGTAGGCGAGCCTGACGGTCCTGCCGACGACGATCCGGCCGCCGGCGGGCTGCCGCTCGCCCTCGCTGCGCGCGGCGTCGGCCATGGCGCGCAGCAGGGAGGTCTTGCCGGCGCCGTTGACCCCGACCAGGCCGACGCGGTCGCCGGGGCCGAGCTGCCAGGTGACGTGCTTGAGCAGCACCTTGGGCCCCGCCTGGACGGTGACGTCCTCGAGGTCGAAGACCGTCTTCCCGAGCCGCGACGACGCGAACTTCATCAGCTCGCTGCTGTCCCGGAGCGGCGGCACGTCGCTGATCAGTTCGTTGGCGGCCTCGATGCGGAAGCGGGGCTTGGAGGTGCGGGCGGGCGCGCCGCGCCGCAGCCAGGCCAGCTCCTTCCTGACCAGGTTCTGGCGCTTGACCTCCTCGGTGGCGGCGATGCGCTCGCGTTCGGCGCGGGCGAAGACGTAGTCGGAGTAGCCGCCGTCGTACTCGTGGACCGTGCCCCGCTGCACGTCCCACATCCGGGTGCACACCTGGTCCAGGAACCACCGGTCGTGGGTGACGCACACGAGCGCGGAACGGCGCTCGCGCAGATGCCCGGCGAGCCAGGCGATGCCCTCGACGTCGAGGTGGTTGGTGGGCTCGTCGAGGACGATCAGGTCCTGCTCGGCGATGAGCAGCTTGGCCAGCGCGATACGGCGCCGCTCGCCGCCGGACAACGGTCCGATGACGGTGTCGAGCCCCTGGGGGAACCCGGGCATGTCGAGCCCGCCGAACAGCCCCGTGAGCACGTCCCTGATCTTCGCGTTCCCCGCCCACTCGTGGTCGGCCATGTCCCGGATGACCTCGTGGCGCACGGTGGCGGCCGGGTCGAGGGAGTCGTACTGGGTGAGCACGCCCAGGCGCAGCCCGCCGGAGTGGGTGACGCGGCCGGAGTCTGTCTCCTCCAGCCTGGCAAGCATCCGGATCAGGGTGGTCTTGCCGTCGCCGTTGCGTCCGACGACCCCGATCCGGTCCCCTTCGGACACGCCGAGCGAGACGCCGTCGAGCAGGGCACGGGTGCCGTACACCTTGCTGACGTTCTCGACATTGACCAGGTTGACGGCCATTTCACTCCTGCGCGCGGGGATCGGATCAGCCTTCAAGCGTAGGGCCTCCGGGAGGGGATGCGGCGCGCGAGGTGATCGTCACTCTTTGTGGTGACGTGACGGCTGATCGACGGCTACGGTGGGAAGCAGGCCGCAAGGATCCCTTCCATGGGAGGAACCATGATCGCCGAGTCCACCGAGCAGTCTCGCTGGCCGATGCCGCCGATGGACGGTTACACCGTGGACGACCTGTTCGCGCTTCCGGATCTCCCGCCGCACACCGAGCTGATCGACGGGAGTCTGGTCTTCGTGAGCCCGCAGCGCTGTTTCCACTTCGCCGCGATCGACCTGCTGGTGAGCGGCTTGCGCCGCACCTTGCCGCCCGACCTCAAGGTCGCTCGCGAGATGACGGTGGTGCTGGACCGGCGCAACGGGCCCGAACCGGACATCTCCGTCGTGAAGGCCGGCGCCCGGAAGGGGCCCTTGCAGACGCACTTCGAGGCCAAGGACGTCGTGCTGGCCGTCGAGGTCGTCTCTCCCGAGTCCGAGTCGCGCGACCGCTTCACCAAGCCACACAAGTACGCCGCGGCCGGTATCCGCCACTTCTGGCTGGTCGAGATGGCGAACTCGGACGGCCATCCGGCCGTTCAGGTCCACGAGCTGGGTGAGACCACCGGCACCTACGCCCTGACCGGCATTTATCACGACCACATCAAGGTCGACGTGCCTTACCCCATCGACATCGACCTGACCGCCATCGACGAACTCTGAGCCCGGTCGCCGTCACCCTGCCGCGCCCCGCCCCCGTCCCGCCCGCTCCACCAGCAGCCAGCCCGCGAGCGTCATCAGCACGGCAGCGGGCGCGGTGACACGGACCGCTATCAGCAGCGCCGTGCGGCCTTCCAGGAGTCCTCCGAAGCCGACCGTCGACAGGCCGAGCACCCCGAGGAGGCACAGCGTGACGCCGAGCGCGGAGGCGGGTCCCGCCCAGGCGCGCGGCGCACTCGACTCCCGTGTCCCCGAGGGTTTTTCGGCGTGACGGAAGACGGCCACCAGGACCCCGGTGAGCATCACGGCGACCATGATCCGCAATGGTACCTGTACCCACCATGCACCAGATCCGGGCTCCGGCAGCCGGACGTCCGCGGCGAGCAGCGCGCCGTAGACGCCGAGCATCGCCGTGAGGTGCCACAGGAACGCGGTCATGGAGATGCCGTTGGCGGCCACGACCGTGCGCCACACGCGCGGCCGTCGCAGCCACCGGGTGACGGGGCCGCGCAGCAGCTCCACCGCCCCGACGAGCCACAGCCCGTGGCACAGCAGCGCGAGCGTGGGCGGCGCCATGTTGGAGACCTTCTCGCCGGGCATCCCGACCATCGACAGCGGGTAGGGCCCGCAGGCCACCAGCAGCGCGGCACCCGCGAGGCCGGCCCCGGCCAGGACGTAGGGCCGGCTCAGCCTCCCGTCCGCCCGCAGGAACCCCAGCTGGTGGACGGCGAGCCAGACGAAGGCGAAGTTCAGGAACTCCACGTAGGGCACGCCGAGGCCGAAGCGGAGCACGTCGACGGCCGCGGCCGACCCGGCCAGCATCCCGAAAGCGCCCCATCCCCATCGCTCGTGCAGCCGCAGCAGCGGCGGCGTGAAGGCGACCATGGCCAGGTAGATCCCGACGAACCACAGGGGCTGCGCGACCAGCCGCAGACTGATGTCGAGCAACCCGCCTCCGTGTCCGCTCAGTTGGAGGGCGAGCGCCGCTGCGCCCCACACGGCGATGAAGACGACCGTCGGCCGCAGCAGCCGCTGCAGCCGGGCGCGCAGGAAGACCGCATAGGGGCGAGCGGTCCTGCGGCCGAGCGAGCGCATCGAGAGGGCGTGCGAGAAGCCGCCGACGAAGAAGAACACCGGCATGACCTGGAACACCCAGGTCAGCAGCTGGAGCCGGGGCTGCAGGGCGAGCAGGTTGCCCACCCGGGCGTGCCCGTCCGCGCCCACGGACACGGCGGCCATCAGCCAGTGCCCGAGCACGACGGTCCCGAGTGAGGCGACCCGCAGCAGATCGATGGAACGGTCGCGGGACGCCGGGGTGGCGGCGGCGAGGTCGCTGGGTCTCATGGGGGTACGGTCGCGCGGACGCCCGGGGCCGCGTCAGCGCACTCGTACTCACATCGCTTCTGAGTACGTTTCCTTCACGGACCCGGTGCGGGCCCGTGCGGACCCGGTACGGGCCCGCCGCGCTCAGAGGACGGTGGCCCCCGGTGCCGGGGACGCCGCCACGCGGGCCGACCGGCACGTGCCCGACTCCGCCAGGGAGCCGGCGATCCGCGCGGCGCCGGCCGCGTCCGGTGCGAGGAACGCCGTCGTGGGCCCCGACCCCGACACCAGCGCCGCGAGCGCGCCCGCCGACCGCCCCGCGGCCAGCGCGTCCGCCAGCTCCGGGTACAGGGACAGCGCGGCCGGCTGAAGGTCGTTGGAGACCGCCGCCGCGAGCGCCGGGGCGTCCCCCTTGGACAGCGCGTCGAGCACGTCCTGCGAGGCGACGGGCCCGGGGATCGGCACGCCCTCCCCCAGCCGGTCGAACTCCCGGAACACCGCGGGGGTCGACAGCCCCCGCCCGGCCATCGCGAACACCCAGTGGAAGGTCCCGCCGACCTCCAGCGGTTCGAGCCGCTCGCCCCGCCCGGTGCCCAGCGCTGCCCCGCCCACCAGACTGAACGGCACGTCGCTGCCCAACTCGGCGCAGATGTCGAGGAGTTCCTCCCGCGACGCCCGCGTGCCCCAGAGGGTGTCGCAGGCCACCAGCGCCCCCGCGCCGTCCGCGCTGCCACCGGCCATGCCACCGGCGACGGGGATGTCCTTGGCGATGTGGAGGTGCACGGCCGCGTCGAGACCGCGGCGTCCGGCGAGCGTCAGCGCCGCCCGCGCCGCCAGGTTCGTCCGGTCGAGCGGCACCTGCGCGGCGTCCGGCCCCGAGCAGGTGACGCGCAGCCGGTCGGACGGGGTCACCGTGATCTCGTCGTAGAGGCCGACGGCGAGGAAGACGTTCGCCAGGTCGTGGTAGCCGTCGGGGCGGGCGCCGCCCACCGCGAGCTGCACATTGACCTTGGCCGGGACGCGTACGGTCACGCTCACTGCCGGTCCGACTCCTTGTCCTCGGGGGTGGGGTTCTCCGCCGTGCCGTGTGCCCCGCGGTTCCGGTTCTCCGCGATGCGGGCGAACTCCTCGACCGTGAGGGACTCGCCGCGCGCCTGCGGCGACAGGCCGGCGGCGACGATCGCGGCCTCGGCCGCGGCGGCCGAGCCGGCCCACCCGGCGAGCGCGGCCCGCAGCGTCTTGCGCCGCTGCGCGAAGGCCGCGTCCACGACGGCGAACACGTCCTTCTTCGACGCCGAGGTCCTGACCGGCTCGGCCCGCCGCACCAGCGAGACGAGCCCGCTGTCGACGTTGGGCGCGGGCCAGAAGACCGTGCGCCCGATGGCTCCGGCGCGCCTGACGTCCGCGTACCAGTTGGCCTTGACGGACGGCACCCCGTACACCTTCGAGCCGGGCGCGGCGGCGAGCCGGTCGGCGACCTCGGACTGCACCATCACCAGCGTCCGCTCGATGCTCGGGAAGGTGTCGAGCATGTGCAGCAGCACGGGCACGGCGACGTTGTACGGCAGGTTCGCGACGAGCGCGGTGGGCGCCGGGCCCGGCAGTTCGTTCACGTGGAGGGCGTCGCAGTGCACCAGCGTGAACCGCTCGGCGCGCTCGGGCATCCGCGCGGCGACGGTCGCGGGCAGTGCCGCCGCCAGGACGTCGTCGATCTCGACGGCGGTGACGCGCTCGGCGACCTCCAGCAGCGCCAGCGTCAGCGACCCGAGCCCGGGGCCCACCTCCACCACCACGTCGTCGGGACGCACCTCGGCGGTGCGCACGATGCGCCGCACCGTGTTGGCGTCGATGACGAAGTTCTGGCCGCGCTGCTTGGTGGGGCGCACGCCGAGGGCCGCCGCCAGTTCACGGACGTCGGCGGGCCCCAGAAGGGCGTCGGAGGGGGGGCTGCTCACGGACCAAGGGTACGGGGCGGCGCGGAGCGGTCGCGCGGGCGTGGGCGCCGGGCCCCGGTCAGCGGTACGACGCCGGTCACCGGCACGACGCTCACCGGCACACGCTCACCGGTCCGACGCTCACCGGTACAGGCGCTCACCGGTACAGGCGCGACCCGCAGTGCGGCCAGGGGCCGGCCCCCTGGCGCACGTACAGCTTCTTCGCGCGGTAGGTCTGCTCGGTGGCCGGGGCGTCCTGGGGCCGTCCGGACCCGCCGAGCCTGCGCCAGGTGCGCCGGTCGAACTGGTAGAGGCCCCCGTAGGTGCCGGACGCGTCCACCGCGTGCGGCCGGCCCCCCGACTCGCAGGCGGCGAGCGCCTCCCAGTTCAGGTGCTCCGCGCCCCGCACCGAGCCCAGCCGCGGCTTGGTGCCCACCCGCACCAGCTGGGTCCGCGGCTCCCGCACCACCTCCGACCCGAGGCGCCGCGGCTTCTGCTTGACGCCGTTGACGGTGCGCAGGGAGTACGTGACGCGGCGGGTGCCCGGCTGCCCGGCGCGGGCCACCACCTCGGTGCCCCGGAACAGCGTCGGGTCGTTCCTGCGGCGCACACGGAACGGGATGGGCTCCTCGCGGTACTCCTTGGCGCCGGTGATCCGCAGCACGGTCACCGTCTGCCCGTCGCGCGGGAAGCTCCCCGGCGCCACCGAGAGCGTGTCCTGCCCGCGCAGGACGACCCCGGCCTCCGCGACGGCCTCCTGGACGGTCGCGGCGTTGGTGCGGATCATGCGGGTCCGCCCGTCCGCCATGACCGTCACCGTGCGCTCCGTACGGACGTCCAGCACAAGCCCCTCGCGGCCGATCCGCCGGGAGCGCGAGGTGGACACGTAGGCGCCCTCCGCGCGCACCCCGAGCTGCCGCAGCGCGCCGGCCACCGTCTGCGCGGTCGTCCACACCTGGCGCCGCTGCCCGTCGATGGTGAGCTGCACGGGGCGTCCGTAGCGCACGGCGACCTCGTCGCCGCTCAGGAGCGGGGTGCCGGGCGCGGGCGCGACGACGTCCTGCGCGCTCACCGCCACGCCCTCCTCGGCGAGCAGCTCGTGCACGTCGTCGGCGAAGGTGTGCAGCACGCGCGGCCTGCCGTCGACGGTCAGTTCGATCACCTTGTCCTTGGCGACGAACGCGGTGGTACCGCCCGCGAGAAAGGCGACGACCAGCGCCTGGGGAAGCAGACGGCGCACGGAAGGTGTACGTGCCGCGCCCTTCCTGCGCCGAGCGGCATGCCGGGCCTGGGCGCGCGCTCCGGGGCCGGGGGCGCCGTCCTCCTGCTCCACGAGCGGGGCCGCCGTCCGGCCGGCGCGCGCCGCGTGGGCCCGCGCCTCGTACGCGGGCCGATAGGTGTCCCGGTGTGCCCGGCCGTACGGGTCGCGGTCCTCGTACGGCGGGACGGGGCCGGACGCCCCGCGCGGCAGGTACTGCCGGTTGCTCACGACGCCACACTCCAGAGGTCCGAGACGGGAGACCAGAACCTAGCGGCTGGCCGTCACTCTCCAAAGCAACGCGGCTACGCGGTGTCGCGACACGGCTCCGTGCGGGGGCACGGGCCCGGCGGGGGATCGTTGCCCTTCAGTAATCGAAGACGCGTGCCGTGTTCACCCCGACGGCCGCCGCCAGCGTGTCCTCCTCGACGCCCTTCACCGCGGCCATCGCGCGGACCGTGACCGGAACGAGGTACGGCGCGTTCGGCCGTCCGCGGTAGGGAGCGGGCGTCAGGAAGGGTGCGTCGGTCTCCACGAGGACGAGGTCGAGGGGCGCCACGGCGAGCGCGTCGCGCAGCGGCTGCGCGTTCTTGAAGGTCACGTTGCCCGCGAACGACATGAAGTACCCGGCGCGCGCGCAGACCTCGGCCATCGCCGCGTCACCCGAGAAGCAGTGGAAGACGGTCCGCTCGGGCGCGCCCTCCTCCTCGAGGATGCGCAGGACGTCGGCATGGGCGTCGCGGTCGTGGATGACCAGCGCCTTGCCGTGCCGCTTGGCGATCTCGATGTGCGCGCGGAAGGACCGCTCCTGGGCCGCCTTGCCCTCGGGGCCCGTGCGGAAGGAGTCGAGTCCGGTCTCCCCGACGCCCTTGACGTGCGGGAGGGCGGCCAGGCGGTCGATCTCGGCGAGCGCCTCGCCCAGGGCCGCGTCCCCGCCCGCCTCCCGCGCGCCCTGCCGCGACCATCCGTCGGGGTCTCCGTGCACGATCCGCGGCGCCTCGTTGGGGTGCAGCGCCACCGTGGCGTGCACGGCGTCGTGCGCGGCGGCCGTCTCGGCGGCCCAGCGCGAGCCCTTCACGTCGCAGCCCACCTGGACGACCGTGGTCACACCGACGGACGCGGCCTTGGCGAGGGCCTCCGCCACCGTCCCGGACTGCATGTCGAGGTGGGTGTGCGAGTCGGCGACGGGCACGCGGAGGGGTTCGGGAAGAGGCGGCGGGGCGTTCTTGCCGGACGCGGGGGAGGGCATGCCCCGATCCTACGGAAGCGGCGTGCCGCGCCCCGTCCGGGAGGGCCCGGGCCAGGCCGGGCCCCGGCGCTCAACCCGCCTTGCGGTGGTGGAACGGGTGCAGCAGGTCCGAGAGGTGCCAATGGTGGTGCCCCCCGGACTCCCCGGGCTCCGTCCGCGGCTCGTCGGCGGCGTCCGCGACCGGCCGCGGGGCCCGGCGGTGCGGCCGGTGCAGGGAGTTCTGCGCGGAGGAGACCTGGCCGGGGCGCATGATGCGCAGTATGTGGCTGTCGCAGTTGAGGCAGGTGGGCCGGCTCAGCGGCGAGGGCACGATCCGGCCGCCCGTCACGTACCTCACGAACTCGTTGCCGTCCCCGTCCAGATGGTGCTCTATCTCGTACGACTGCTCCCAGCCGTGCCCGCATCGCATGCAGGCGAAGGAATAGGACTCGTGCACGACGGCGGTCGCCGCACCCCGGTCGGTCCGCGTGACGTCGGGACCGGGTGCCGCGCCGCGGCCGGTCCCCCCTGCGATCTCACTCATGCCGCTCTCCTCTTGTCCTCCGGACAAGCGCCCGCGCAGGGCGGGGTTCCCCCTGAATCCCGCGGGGTCCCGCTGCGGGCGGGGGACGGGTGCGTCCCCTCCCCCCAGTGGACGCCTTCACCAGCGCGAACGCAGCAGGCCCTGTCGAGTGTTGGAGGCGATTTGGACTCCGCTTGCCCAAGCGGCCCCGGTCACGGCCCACCGCTTTGCCTTCCACGGCAGCCCTTTGCCCGCCCATGGGGCGCATGCTCACAGGAGATGCACCCTGCTCAGCGGGGGTACGAGCCCCTCACGAGCCCCTTGGGCGCCGGGGCGCGACCCGCCCGGTCCCACGGCCGCCGCCGGGCCCGGACGGGGCGCGGAGCGCCCCCCGAAGCCGGGTCGGCGCTCACCCGGACCCGGCGGCGTTCTTCGCGGCAACGACCGCGTCGAACACCTCCCGCTTCGGCAGGCCCGCCTCGGCGGCCACGGCCGCGATCGCCTCCTTGCGCCGCTCCCCCGCGTCCTCCCGCACCCGCACCCGGCGCACCAGTTCGGCCGCGTCCGGTTCTTCGGCGGCCTTCTCCCCCGCCCCCTCCACGACGACGGTGATCTCGCCCCGCACGCCCTCGGCGGCCCACGCCGCCAGTTCTCCCAGGGGGCCGCGCCTGACCTCCTCGTACGTCTTGGTCAGCTCGCGGCAGACCGCGCCCCGGCGGGCGGTGCCGAACACCTCGGCCATGGCGGCGAGGGTGGCCGCCAGCCGGTGCGGCGCCTCGAAGAAGACCATCGTGCGCCGCTCCTCGCCGACCTCGCGCAGCCGCGACAGCCGCTCGCCGGCCTTGCGGGGCAGGAACCCCTCGAAGCAGAACCGGTCGACGGGCAGCCCGGACAGCGCGACCGCGGTGAGTACCGCGGAAGGACCCGGCACGGCGGTGACCCTGATCTCCCGCTCGACGGCGGCGGCGACCAGCCGGAACCCGGGGTCGGACACGGACGGCATCCCCGCGTCCGTCACCAGCAGCACGCGCGCGCCCCCGGCCAGCGCCTCGACCAGCTCCGGGGTGCGGGCCGACTCGTTGCCCTCGAAGTACGACACGACGCGCCCGGCCGGCTGCACGCCCAGCGCCTGGGTGAGCCGCCGCAGCCGGCGGGTGTCCTCGGCGGCGATCACATCGGCGCCGGCCAGCTCCTGCGCGAGCCGTGGCGGCGCGTCTTCGATGTCCCCGATGGGGGTGCCGGCGAGGACCAGGGTTCCGGGCGTGACTGTCACGTTTCCATCCTCCCAGGCGCCATGCGCGGGACTCACACAGACGCGTTCCCTACGATGGCGCGGTGACCAGTACCGCGTCCTCCACGGACACCCGGCAGGGCCGGGCCCCCGAAGACCAACCGCCGTCCTGGTACCAGAGGCTGCGCCGTTTCGGGTACACGGCGCGCCCGAGAAGCGACGTCCGCGACCGGCTGGTGCCGCCGTTCAGCGAGCCCAGCCCTCGCCTGTGGGCGGCGATCGGCCTGCGCAAGGAGGTCACCGACCGCATCACGCGCTGGTCGGCCTGGGGCGGCCCGCTCCTGGTGACTCTCGTGGCCGGGCTGCTGCGGTTCTGGAACCTGGGCAGCCCCCGAGCGGTGATATTCGACGAGACGTACTACGCCAAGGACGCCTGGACGCTCGTGCACAACGGGTACGAGGCGAACTGGGCGAAGAACGCCAACGAACTGGTCCTCCAGCACCACGGCCATGTGGCGATCCCCACGGACCCCGCGTACGTGGTGCATCCGCCGGTCGGCAAGTACGTCATCGGGCTCGGCGAGCTGGTCTTCGGGTTCAACCCGTTCGGCTGGCGCTTCATGACGGCGCTGCTGGGCACGCTGGCGGTGCTGCTGCTGTGCCGCATCGGCCGCCGGCTGTTCCGCTCGACCTTCCTGGGCTGCCTGGCCGGCGCGCTGCTGGCGGTGGACGGGCTGCAGTTCGTGATGAGCCGCACCTCGCTGCTGGACGGCGTCCTGGAGTTCTTCGTGCTGGCGGCCTTCGGCTGTCTGGTCGTCGACCGGGACAGGGCGCGCGCACGGCTGGCGGCGGCGCTGCCGTCGGACGCGGACGGCCGGGTGCGCCCCGACGCGAACACGGCGGAGACGACCCGCCTCGGCCCGCGCCCCTGGCGCTGGCTGGCGGGACTGATGCTCGGCCTGGCGATCGGCACCAAGTGGAACGGCCTCTACGTCCTGGCGGCGTTCTGTGTGATGACGGTCCTGTGGGACGTGGGGACGCGCCGGGTCGCGGGTGCCCGCCGCCCGTACCTGACGGTCCTCAAGCGCGACACGGGGCTGGCGTTCCTGGCGACGGTGCCGGTCGCGCTGGCCGTCTACCTCGCCTCCTGGACCGGCTGGATCCTGTCGCCCGCGGACGGCTCCGGCGGCTACTTCCGCAACTGGGCGGCCACCGACGGCAAGGGCGGGTCCTTCACCTTCCTGCCCGACTGGCTGCGCAGCCTGTGGCACTACGAGCACGAGGTCTACCTGTTCCACGTCCACCTGTCGTCGCCGCACACCTACCAGTCGAACCCGTGGAGCTGGATCGTGGTGGGCCGCCCCGTCTCGTACTTCTACGAGTCGCCCTCCCCGGGCGAGGCCGGCTGTCCCGCGGACGCGGGCGAGAAGTGCGCACGCGAGGTGCTCGCGCTCGGCACCCCGCTGCTGTGGTGGGCGGCCTGCTTCGCGATCCTCTACGTCCTGTGGCGGTGGGCGTTCCGCCGCGACTGGCGGGCCGGGGCGATCGCCTGCGGCATCGCGGCGGGCTATCTGCCCTGGTTCCTGTACCAGGAGCGGACGATCTTCTACTTCTACGCGGTCGTCTTCGCCCCGTTCCTGTGCCTGGCGGTGGCGATGATGACGGGCGCCGTCCTGGGCCCGCCCGGGTCGACCGAACGCCGCCGGGTCGTGGGCGCGGCGAGCGCGGGCGTGCTGGTCCTGCTGATCGCCTGGAACTTCATCTACTTCTGGCCGATCTACACGGGCACGACCATCCCGATCGAACAGTGGCGGTCGCGGATGTGGCTGGACACCTGGATCTAGTGCTGTGGCCGGCCCGACGCGGCCCCGCCCGGTCCCGGTGGTGCGCCGCGGGTCGGGCGGGGGTTCTCCGTCGGACGGAACAACCCAGCGGCGTGGGAAGGATCACTCGTCGTCGGCGACCTCGCCGCCCACTCCGTGCTGGAGCGCAAGGCGGGTGAGGTCGGCCCGGCGCCGGAATCCGGTCTTGCTGCCCAGCCGGTCCAGGTGGGAATGAACCGTGTGCTCGCTGATGTTCAGTTTCGAGGCGATCTCCCGGTCCGTGGCTCCGCTCGCGACGAGCTCCAGGATCTGCTTCTCCCGGCCGGTGATGCGGGGAGGGTTCTTGTGCCGGCCCCGGTGACTGATGAAACCGGTGGCGAAATAGCTCCGGCCGGAGGCGACCGAACGGACCGCGGCCAGCAGTTCGCCCTCTCCCGTCCGCTGGCTCAGGTAGCCCCGGGCACCGGCCTCGATGGACGGGACGAGATCGTTCTGCGTGGTGGAGCCGGACACCACGACGACCCGGTGCCCCTCCTCGTGCAGCCGGGTGATGATGTCGCACGTCTCGCTGACCGGGGCCTGGACGTTGAGCAGGACGACGTCGGCGTCCCCCACCTCGTGGCGCCCCGCGCCGACACGCCCGACGGGCGCCGTTCTCCGCAGGTCCGGAGCGCTGTCGATCACGTGAGCGAGGCCGTGCCGAAGAAGCGGGCAGTCGGAGATGACGGCTACGTGCGTCGGATGCGGGCTCATCGAGGTCCTGTGGGTAGGGGCAGCGGCCACATGACGGGCGCCGTGACGGGCAGCCGGCCCGACCGCTTCACCCCAAGGATCGTCACCCCGGCCCCGGTCGGCATGCCGGACTGGTCCGTCCGGGCGCCATCGGGGATCGCACTTCGGACAACAAACGGTCACAGAGCCCACGACCTCCCCCGGGGCCGCTTACAGTGCGAGCTCCACGGGGAGGGGGCGACGCGTCATGCGCAAGGGGGTCAAGGCCGCCATAGTCGGCGGAGTGGTCGCGGTGATGGTGGGAGGGGCCGGGTACGGGGCCTACAACCTCCTGACCGCGCTGGACGGGGCCGCGGACGGAGCCGGCGGGCCCGGGCCCGTGAAGACCGGGCCGCCGTCCGCGAGCGAGGTCGAGGAGGCGAGCGCCACGTTCCTCGCCGCCTGGGCGAAGGGCGACGTGGCCACCGCGGCCTCGTACACGAACAACGCCGGGGCCGCGCAGCAGCTGCTGACCGCCTACGGCAGCGACGCCCACATCAGCGGGGCGCACATCACGGCGGGCGCGCGGAAGGGACGCTCGGTGCCGTTCTCCGTGAAGGCGACGGTGTCCTACGGGGGAAGGTCCAGGCCGCTCGCCTACGACAGCACGCTGACCGTCGTGCGCGGGCTGACCACCGGGCGGGCCCTGGTCGACTGGCAGCCCTCCGTCGTCCACCCCTCCCTGCGCAAGGGCGACACGCTCGTCACCGGTGAGGCGGCGGCCCCGCCGGTCGAGGCGGTCGACCGGCACGGCGCGGTGCTGACCAAGGAGAGGTACCCGTCCCTGGGGCCGGTCCTGGAGGCGCTGCGCGCCAAGTACGCGGACGCGGCCGGCGGCAGGCCCGGCACCGAGCTGTTCGTCCGGCACGCCGACGCCGAGGCACCGGGGAAGACGCTGCTGACCCTCGTCGAGGGCAGGCCCGGCACGCTCCGCACCACGCTGAGCGCCCCGGTGCAGGCGGCGGCGGAGCGGGCGGTGGGGCGGTACGCGGAGTCGTCGGTCGTGGCGGTGAAGCCGAGCACCGGCGAGGTGCTCGCCGTCGCCAACCACCGCGGGGACGAGTTCAACGCCGCCTTCGAGGGGCGCCTCGCGCCCGGCTCCACGATGAAGATCATCAGCGCGGCGACGCTCATCGACAACGGCATCACCACCATGAACGGCCCGGCCCCCTGCCCCGAGTCGGCGGTCTCGGAGAGCCAGACGTTCCACAACCTCAAGGGGCTGGCGCCGGACGAGAAGGCCACGCTGGCGGGCAGCTTCATGCGGTCGTGCAACACGGCGTTCGTGAAGTTCGCGGACGAGGTGAAGGCCGACTCCCTGACCCGGGAGGCCGAGGACCGCTTCGGGCTGGGGCGGGACGACTGGAAGACCGGCATCGTCTCCTTCGACGGCTCGGTGCCCGCCTCCGGCGGCCCGGACACCGCGGCCGGCCTGATCGGCCAGGGACAGGTCCAGATGAGCCCGCTGAACATGGCGTCGGTCACGGCCACCGCGATCACGGGCGCGTTCCGGCAGCCGTACCTCGTCCCGCCGAAGCTGGACCACCGTGAACTGGCCACCGCCAAGGGCCTGCCCGCAGCCACCGTCGCCCAGCTGAAGGCGATGATGCGGCTGACGGCGACACGGGGAACGGCCGCGCAGGCGATGGCCGGGCTCGGCGGCGACATCGGCGCCAAGACCGGGTCCGCGGAGGTCGACGGGCAGAGCAGGTCCAACAGTTGGTTCACCGGATACCGGAACGACATCGCGGCGGCGGCCATGACCGAGGAGGGCGGGCACGGCGGCGACGCGGCCGGTCCGATCGTCGCAGCTGTGCTACGAACCGGCGGCTGACGTCACCCTTGTCACTGCGGGACTCTAGGGTGGGGTTCTCGTTGAGGAGCGTGGGGCACCGGGGGACCAGGGGACTGCGGAGGATCGGAAGCTGTGGGCAAGAGAAGACGCGTCGCCGAGCGCAAGAAGGGCCGGCCGCTGCTGGTCGGCGGACTGGTCACCGCCATCGGGGTGGGCGTGGCCGCCGGCGCGTACAGCCTGCTGGGCGGTGGCGCCGCTGCCGACGACGGCGCCACCACCGCGGCTCACCGGATGAAGACGGGCCCGCTGTCGGCGTCCGAGGTCCGCACGACGGCCACCGCGTTCCTCTCGGCCTGGCAGCGGGGCGACGTCGCCGGGGCGGCGGCCGCCACGGACGACACGGCGGCCGCCATCCCGCTGCTGACGGCCTACGGCAAGGACGCCCACATCAAGGGTGTGACGCTGACTCCAGGCACGGCGTCCGGGGCGACGGTCCCGTTCTCCGTGAAGGCGACCGTCTCCTACCAGGGCCGGAGCAAGCCGCTGGCCTACCGGTCGAGGCTGACGGTGGTGCGCGGGCCCAAGGACGGTGAGCCGGTGGTGCGTTGGCAGCCGTCGGTGGTGCACCCGGACCTGGCCGAGGGCGACCGCCTGGTGACGGGCGCGGCGGGCACACCGCCGATCAAGGCCCTCGACCGCCACGGCGGCGAGCTCACCGCCGCCACGTACCCGTCGCTCGGCACGGTGCTGGACGGCCTGCGCGAGAAGTACGGCAAGAAGGCGGGCGGTACGGCGGGCATCGAGCTGCGGATCGTACGCAAGGCGGCGGCGAAGGGCGCCCAGAAGACCCCCGACAAGACGCTGGTGACCCTCAGCGAGGGCACGCCCGGGACCGTGCGGACCACGCTGAGCCCGGTGCTGCAGGCGAAGGCGGAGCAGGAGGTGGCGGCGAAGGACAAGGCGTCCGTCGTCGTCATGCGCCCGTCGACGGGGGAGATCCTGGCGGTGGCGAACTCCAGCCACGGCTTCAACGTGGCCTTCCAGGGCTCCCTCGCACCCGGTTCGACGATGAAGATCGTCACCTCGACGCTGCTGTTCGAGAAGGGCCTGGCGAAGGCGGACAAGGAGCACCCCTGCCCGAAGTACGTGAAGTACGGCGGCTGGAAGTTCCACAACGACAACAAGTTCGAGCTCAAGAACGGCACGTTCAAGACCAGCTTCGCGGTGTCCTGCAACACCGCCTTCATCAGCCAGGCGGAGAAGCTGGGCAACGACGACCTGACGAAGGTCGCCCAGCAGATCTTCGGCCTGAGCATGGACAACTGGTCGATCGGCGTCCCGTCCTTCGACGGTTCGGTCCCGGTGCAGAGCGCGGCCCAGATGGCGGCATCCCTGATCGGCCAGGGCGGGGTGCGCATGAACCCGCTGAACATGGCCTCGGTGGTCTCCACGGCCAAGACGGGAGTCTTCCACCAGCCGTTCCTGGTCTCGCCCTCGGTGGACAACCGCACGCTGGCGAAGGCACCCCGCGCGATGTCGGCGTCGACGCAGGCCCAGTTGAAGGAGGTCCTGCAGTACACGGCCGCGGCGGGCACGGCCGCCAAGGCGATGGCGGGCCTGGGCCCCGACGACGGAGCGAAGACGGGCTCGGCGGAGGTCGACGGCCAGGAGCAGCCCAACGGCTGGTTCACCGCCTGGAAGGGCGACCTGGCCGCCGCGGGCGTGGTGCAGGCGGGCGGCCACGGCGGCGACTCGGCGGGACCGATCGTGGCGGCACTGCTGCGCGCGGGAAGCTGACGCGCGCGTGCGGCCCCGGCCCCGTAACCCGGTCGCGTGCCCCCGCACCCACCGCTAGCGTGACGGTTCATGACGACGACCGCCGCAGGGGGCTCCGGAGCCCACCCCCGTTTCGCCGAGGCCCTCGATGAGCTGGGACTCGGCGAACTCCACGCCCGCATCCGCCGCTTCCCCGACGCGACCCGCACCGCGACCGAGGCCGCCGCCGCGATCGGGTGCGACCTGAGCCAGATCTGCAAGTCGCTCGTCTTCGCCGCATGGGAATCCCCCCTGGCCGAGCGGAGCCGAGAGCTCGGGGGAGGTGTTCCGGTGCTGGTGCTCATGGACGGGGCGTCCCGGGTGGACGTGGAGCGCGTACGGGAGGAACTGGGGGCCGGGAAGGTCACCCGGGCGGACGCCGACATGGTGCGGGAGACCACCGGGTACGCGATCGGCGGCGTGCCGCCCTTCGGGCACCGTACGAAGACCCGTGTGCTCGCCGACCGTTCGCTGCTCGCGCACGACACCGTGTGGGCCGCGGCCGGCACCCCGCACACCGTGTTCCCGATGGACCCGAAGACCCTGATCGCCCACGCGGGCGGCACACTGGTGGACGTGCGCGAGCAGTCCGCGTGACACCGGCCGTCACCGCGGCGGTGCTGCTCGCCGCCGTCACGCACGCCGGCTGGAACGCGATCGCGCACCGCATCACCGACAAGCTGGTCGGCTTCACGCTGATCGCGGGCGGCGGGATGCTCATCGGGCTGGCCGCGATCCCGTTCACGGCGCTCCCGGCGCCACGGGCCTGGCCGTACCTGTTCGCCTCCGCCGGCATCCACATCGCGTACTACACGCTGCTGATGCGGTCCTTCCGGCTCGGCGACTTCGGGCAGGCGTATCCCCTCGCGCGCGGCACCGCACCGCTGGTGGTCACCGTGCTGGCGGCGGTGTTCGCGCACGAGGTGCCGGACGGCTGGGCGGCGACGGGCATCGCCGTGTCGTGCGCGGGGCTGACCGGGGTCGCGCTGTGGGGTCTGCGCGGCCACCGGCCGAACCGGCCCGCCATCGGCGCCGCGCTCGCCACCGGCCTGACGATCGCGGCGTACACGGTGGTCGACGGGCTGGGCGTCCGGGCGTCGGGGACGTCCTTCGGGTACATCGCGTGGCTGATGGCGGTGCAGGGGGTGGTGCTCCCCGCGTACGCCGCTCACCGGTGGCGGGGCGAGCTGCCCGGCACGCTGCGGCCGTTCGCGGTGCTCGGGCTGCTGGGCGCGGCGCTGTCCGTGGTGGCGTACGCCCTCGTCCTGTGGGCCCAGACCCGGGCGGAACTGGCCCCTGTGGCGGCGTTGCGCGAGTCCTCGATCATCGTCGGCGCGGCGATCGGCGCGGTCTTCTTCAAGGAGCGGTTCGGTGTGCCGCGGATCGCGGCGGCCGGGTTGCTCGTGGTCGGGATCGGTCTGATGCTGCACGCCGGTTAGCCGACCGGCCGGCCGGGACGTTCACCTCGCGGTGTCCGGGCCGGCCGGCACGTTCACCTCGCGGTGTCCGGCACCGCCGGTGTCGGCACGGGTCTCGTTCACCGCCCGTTCCCCGCCTCCCGGGACCCGGGTGCGCCTGCATCGACACCCAGCCGTCTGCGGGCGGGCTCCAGGCCGTCGTCGACGAGTCCGGGACCGGTCCACTCGACGAGGAGGGAGCAGGGCCGGTCGTCCACTCGTCGCAGGGTGAGGGAGACCGGTCGGCGCCGCGGGCGGACCGGCCGCGGCAGTTCTGGCATGAGGGCCTGTGCCGAGTCCTTCACGGTGAAGGCCACGGGCGCCTCGCCCGCCAGCGCCAGCCTCACCTCGACCACTCCTCCGCCGCAGCCGCCGGCCTCGATGGTGCCGCTCCACTTCCGGAAGGAACGGTCGTTGAGGCTGTCGGGCAGCCAGAGCGTGCGGCGGGTCGCCCCCTGGGGAAGCTTCCACGACATGATCGGCACGCCGGGGCAGGCGGGGACACCCGGGCAGACGGATCCGTCGACGCGGACAGCGGGCTCGTCCCCGGAGTGGTAGTTCAAGCCGATGAGCGTGCTGGAGTAGTACGCCATGGACATCAGTGCGAGGCCGACAAGAGCCGAACCGACCTGCGCCAGACTGGCGAAGGGGGGCAGGAGCGGTCTCCACCGTCGCCACTTGTCGTTCCAGTCGCCGTAGACCGACCGGGAGGGCTTCTCGGCGGCGCTGCCGGCCAGCTGACTCAGCAGCCGCTCGTTCCGGAACTGGTAGACCGCGCCGATCTGACGCAGCACACCGAGCGCGTGGGCGTCTTCGAGAAAGGGCAGTGGCCGCCGGGGAAGCCGGCCCGTCGACCAGAACCACAGGCGGGAGGCCTGGTAGGAACCCCAGGCCGAGCCGAGCAGTGTGGCCGCGCCGAAGGCCACCCCGACGATCGCGCCGTAGTACCGGGCGATCGGTGCCCCGGCCTGGACGACCTCTGAAAGCCACAGCGCCACGCCGGCTCCTGTGGCGACGGTGACCCCCAGCGCCGTAGCACAGCCGATGAGCCTGTACCGGCGGATGAGGGCTTTCGGCCCGTGCACGGCGCGCTGCGGCACATACACCTGCTTCAGCTCGGCCCGGACCAGCCCATGGGCCGCCCAACCGCCGAGTCCGGCGAACAGTCCGGTCAGCACTCCCAGCACCGGGCCGAACAGGACCTCCATGAACCAGCCCCACACGAAGCCGAACGCGAGGCCGACCAGCGGACCCGTCAGCCCGGCGTTGAGCTGCCACCAGGCGAAGTCGGCGGTCCCGTCGCGTCGCATCTGACGTGCCAACAGCGCCAGATACCGCCTGGCCCGGTTCTCCCCGTAGCGACTGGGCGGATCGTCCGTGTAGACGGCTGGAAGGTACCGGCTCAGCAACGTGTCCTCGATCTCCTCCCGGGAACGCGTCGTCGACGCCAGTTCTCCGGGCTGGGTGAGGCGTGCCCGGTAGGTCTTCTGAGCCAGGTACAGCATCAAGGGTGAGGCCATCGTCCGGGCCGGGGTCGACTCCGGTTCCCCGCGCATGGCGTCGAAGACCGGATTCCAGCGGTCGTCACCGCTCACCTTCGACTGTCTCAGGTAGGTGATCGCGGCTTTCGCGCCCACGGTTTCGAGTTCCACCACCGCGGCCCTGGTGAGATGAGATCCGGCACTGCATACCTGTTCGTACTCCGTGGCACGAGAGGTGACCATCAGCCAGCAGCCGTTCGGGATCACCCTGTCGATCGCCTCGGCGGCCCGGACACGCAACAGCTCCGGCAGCTCGTCCAGTCCGTCGAGCACCGGCATCACAGCGCTCGCGGCGAACAGCCTGGCGGCCGGGTCCGGCCCGAACCTCCGTCGATCGGTGAGTCCGGGGCTGTTCTGCCTGATCTGCCGGACGATCCATTCCCGCAGGGGAATCGCCGGACGCCAGGACGACAGCGGCATCAGCACCGGGACCGGATCACCGGGCTGGGGATTCTCGGTCAGGTCCTGAACGAGGTGGATCGCCGCGACGCTCTTGCCCGTACCGGGTCCTCCCAGGACGACCAGCTGATGCCGGGGCAGCCGCCTGCAGGTCTCCGGAATCCGGGTCACCGTGCCGTGCAGATCCTCTGGGACGACACCCAACACTTCCTGCGACGGCTGGACAGGTCGGCTGCTGCCCTTCCAGGAGATCTCGATCAAGGACGGCCGCTGCAGGCCGAGACGGGCCACCGCGTGCCGCGCCCTCGACAGGACGTCCTCCCGTAACTGGACCGCCGCACGCTCCAGGCTGGTCGCGGCCGGTTCGCCGACCGTGACGAGCCCGTGGACGGTGCTGCCGCCGGCCCGGGTGGTGATGTCCTCGAGCGACAGCGGATTGCCTGCGGCCCTCACGGTGGTGCTGAAGCCGGGGCGGCCGACGAGGGTGGCCAGCGGGACGGCGACGAGCTGGTTGCCCGGATAGTTCCCGGTCCGGTCGGTGGTCAGCACCCCGGTGAGCAGGTTCCCGCAGAACAGGGCGGCCCCGGATGCCCCTGACCAGGACGATCGCCCACCGGCCGCACTGGGGGTGGCGACCTCGTCGATGTGCGCCGTGATCAGCCCGGACTTCAGGCCGCTCAGGGTCTCGATGCGCCCGCCGATGTGCTTGGTGTCGCGCGTGCCGTCCCGTTCCTCGGCCTGCGGGAAGCCCACCGCGACACAGGCGATACGGTCCGCGACGGCACCCGGTGAGGGCGCGGGAAGACGTCCCCAACGCACCGGTGACGCGGAGACCGGAGGCTGCCACCCCGAGTCGGTGATCAGCAGCAGGGCGGCATCCGAGTGCGGGTCCCGCTCGATGTCGGGAGGCTGCGTCGGCCACAGCACCTCGGCCGCCGCCCACGCGGCCTGCTGCTCCCCGTGCGGAGCGAGCCGCCGCACCTCCACCGCGCGCGCAGCGGTGGATCCCGCGTGCTCGATGTTGTGGTAAGCGGTCAGCACCAGGTGATCCGCGACGAGGTAGCCGGTTCCGGCGGTCTCGCCTGCCGGATCCCAGATCTCCATCACGCGTTGCACGTCCATCCGTGGGCCCCCGTCCTCCGCATCTCACCGAGCGAACGCCTGGGGGCGTGCTACCGGGGACGCCGCGGGGTGCGGGCGCCGATCTTCTGGTCCCGGCCGTGCTCGTCGACCGGATGCAAGGTGATCTTCAGCCGGGACGTGGTGCCGGCTGCGTATCCGGCCTTGGCCTCGGCGCTGGCGCTCCAGGGCAGGACGGACACCTTCGCACCGGCCTGGGAGTCCTTCTTCACGTCCACGGCGAACTCCATCTCCACCGGCCCGGTGCGGAACTGGACGGCATGCCCGTGACCGTCGGTCATGGCTTGCTCCAGTTCGGCCCGGATCGCGCTGATGGCCTCGGACAGCCCCGCCCACGGCTCCTGCGACATGAGTCGTTCCCCCGGTTTGATGAGATGCCGTCAGGTTGGCAGGGTAGTGGCTGGCTGCCGCGGAGAGACCCCGGAGCGACAATCTCCTGCATGAGCCGGAGGGAACCGGCGCCGCCTCGACCCCCACGGGGACGCCCGGCAGGGACTCCCCGGCCGTCGCACGGTCGCAGCGCGCCCGGCACGCAGGCGCCGGCGTGCCGGCACGCAACCACGCTTCGTACGGATCAGGAAGTTGACGTCATGACCGACAATCTCACCGTGAGCGTCCTTGGCACCGGGATCATGGGGGCCGCCATGGCCCGCAACCTCGCACGCGCCGGACACACCGTCCGCGCCTGGAACCGCACCCGTGCCAAGGCCGAGCCGCTGGCCGCCGACGGTGTGCACGTCGCCGACACCCCGGCGGAGGCCGTGCAGGGCGCCGACGTGGTGCTGACCATGCTGCACGACGGCGCCGCCGTCCTGGAGGTCATGCGGGAGGCCGCGCCCGCCCTGCGCACCGGCGCCGACTGGGTGCAGTCGACCACGGCGGGCATCGAGGCCACCGGCGAGCTGGCCGGCTTCGCCCGCGACCACGGCCTGGTCTTCTACGACGCCCCCGTGCTCGGCACCCGCCGGCCCGCGGAGGCCGGGCAGCTGACCGTCCTGGCCGCCGGCCCCGCCGAGGACCGGGACACGGTGTCGCTCGTGTTCGACGCCGTGGGCGCCCGCACCGTGTGGACGGGTGAGGACGGCACGACGGGCAGCGCCAGCCGCCTCAAGCTGGTGGCCAACAGCTGGGTCCTCGCGGTCACCGCGGCGGCCGGCGAGGCGCTGGCCCTGGCCAAGGGCCTGGGCGTGGACCCGCAGGCGTTCTTCGACCTCATCGCCGGCGGACCGCTCGACATGGGGTATCTGCACGCCAAGACCGATCTGGTCCTGAACGACCGGCTGTCCCCGGCGAGTTTCGCGGTGACCACGGCGGAGAAGGACGCCCGGCTGATCGTCCGGGCCGGCGAGCAGCACGGCGTCCGCCTCGACGTGGCCACCGCGAGCGCCGAACGACTCGCCCGCGCCGCCGCCCAGGGGCACGGCGACGAGGACATGGCCGCCTCCTACTTCGCCAGCTTCGACGAGGGCGACCGCTGAGCGGGGCCGTGCCGTGCGTCGGGCGGCGAGGAGGAGCACCCTGGAATCAGCGGTTCCGGAGGTGATCGTCATGATGCACACCACAGTCGGATGGCATGTGGAGCTCGAGTTCGAGGAGGACGACCTGCACACGCGGGCGGCGGCACTGGTACGGCTTCCCGACGGCCGGGAGGTACGGGCCCGCGGGCACGCCAGCCGCCACTTCTCCGACGCGAATCAGCCGCGTGTCGGGGAGGAGATCGCGGGGGCGCGCGCCCTCAACGAGCTCGCGATGCAGCTGCTCACGAAGGCGCACGACGAGATCGACGAGGCGTCGGGCAGGACGTCGCGTCCCCTGACGCACTGAATGGGCGGGCGGCCGGTGACGCCGCCCGTGCGTCGACGAGGCGTACGGCACCGCGTCGCCCCGCCGCACGCGGCACGCGGCACGGCGCCGGCCCGGCGGGCGTGGGCATCACGGCGTCGCCCCGCCGCACACGGGCATCACGGCGCCTTCCCGCCGCGCGCGCGGGCACGGCGCCGGCCCGCCCACCCAGGCGCCGCGCCGGCCCACCCGCACGGGCACTGCGCCGGCCCACCCACCCAGGCGCCGCGCCGGCCCACCCGCGCGGGCACTGCGTCGTCCCGCCGCGCGAGCCCGCCCCGCACGGCCCCTTCCCGCGCGGGCACCGCGTCGCCCCGCCGCGCGCCGCACCGCGTCGTCCCGCCGCGCGCCGAACCGCGTCGTCCCGCTCGCCCGCGCACCCGCCTCGGGGCGTCCGCGTCGGCAGTGCCTAGGGCAGTGAGGCGCGCACCGCCCGTACCAGGGCCTGTGCCCGCGGGTCCGCCGTCACGCTCGTGCGGAAGCCGTTGGTGACGTAGCCGAAGGCGATGCCCGAGCCAGGGTCGGCGAAGCCGAGGGAGCCGCCGCGGCCCGGGTGGCCGAAGGAACCGGGGCCGAGGAGCGGGGAGGCGCTGCCGTGGAGCATGTAGCCGAGGCCGAAGCGGGTGGTGACCACCAGCACCCGGTCGGGTCCCGCCGACGCCTCCGCGCGGGCCTCCTCCAGCGTCCGCGGGGCGACCAGGCGCACCCCGTCGACCTCGCCGCTCAGCGCCGCGTAGAAGCGCGCGAGGGACTCGGCCGTCGCGATGCCGTTCGACGCGGGCAGCACCGCCGCGCGGTAGGCGGGGTCGTTCTCGTCGGGCAGCGGGGTGATGGCGGCGAAGGCACGGCGGGTGAGGCTGCCGGGGTCCGCGTACGCCTCGGCGACCGCACGCTTGGGCCGGACACGCAGGGTGCCGTCCTGGGCGGGTGTCCCCAGGGGGCCGACCCGGCCCACGCGGTGGGCCTGGGCCTCGGGCAGGCCCAGCCACAGGTCGAGGCCCAGCGGCCCGGCGATCCCGTCCGCGATCCAGGCGCCGATGGACCGGCCCGTGACCCGCCGCACCAGTTCGCCCGTCAGCCAGCCGTACGTCTGCGCGTGGTAGCCGTGGTCCGTGCCGGGCTCCCACGCGGGTGCCTGCGCGGCCACCACGCGCGCCGCATGGTCGGGGTCGGCCGCCTCGGCGGGCGTGAGCGGCCGGTCGAGCGCCGGTACGCCGGCGCGGTGCGCGAGGACGTGCCGTACCAGCGCGCGCTCCTTGCCGTGCGCCTTGAACTCGGGCCAGTAGTGGCCGACGGGCGCGTCCAGGTCCAGCTCCCCGCGCTCGGCCAGCATCAGCAGGACGGCCGCCGCGACCCCCTTGGTCGCCGAGCGCACGATCTGCGCGGTGCCGTGCTCCCAGGGCTCGGCGCCGTCCACGTCGCGCGCGCCGCCCCACAGGTCGACGACCTTGCGGCCGTCGCGGTACACGGCGACCGCCGCGCCGTGCTCCCCCAGTTTCTCGAAGTTCCGTACGAACGCTTCCCTGACCGGCTCGAAGCCCTCGGCCACCACGCCGTGCGCGTCCACGCCCGTATTCCCTTCACTCGCCTGCGTCCGTGGGGGGAACACACGCGTACGGCCGTCGATTCCTCGGTGTCTCACCCCGTCGCCGCCCGCACCGAACGGGGATCGAAGCCGAAGGGCAGCTCCAGCCGGTGCGCGCGCATGAGCGCCTCGTCGGCGAGCAGGTCGGCCGTCTTCCCGTCCGCGGCGATCACCCCCTCGCTGAGGATCAGCGAGCGCGGGCACAGCTCCAGCGCGTACGGCAGGTCGTGCGTGACCATGAGGACAGTGACGTCGAGCGACCGCAGGATGTCGGCGAACTCGCGCCGTGAGGCGGGGTCGAGGTTCGACGACGGCTCGTCCAGGACGAGGATCTCCGGCTCCATGGCGAGGACGGTCGCCACGGCCACCCGGCGCCGCTGGCCGAAGGAGAGGTGGTGCGGCGGTCGGTCCGCGAAGTCCGCCATGCCGACCTGTGCCAGGGCCCGGTGGACGCGCGCCTCCAGCTCCGCGCCTTTGAGGCCGGCCGCCGCGGGCCCGAAGGCCACGTCCTCCCGGACCGTGGGCATGAAGAGCTGGTCGTCCGGGTCCTGGAAGACGATGCCGACCCTGCGGCGGATCTCGGCCATGTGCTTCCGGCCCACGGGCAGCCCGGCCACCGTCACGGTGCCGGTGCCGCCGCTCAGGATGCCGTTGAGGTGCAGCACGAGCGTGGTCTTCCCGGCGCCGTTCGGCCCGAGCAGCGCGACCCGCTCACCGCGCCCGAGGGAGAAGTCGACGCCGAAGAGGGCCTGGTGACCGTCGGGGTAGGCGAAGGCCAGCCCGGCCACGTCCAGTGAAGGGGGCTCTGAAGGGGGCTGTGAAGGGGGCGGCGAAGGGGGCGGCGAAGGATTCACAGGGTCCATCCCAGCAGGCAGACGACGAGGGCGGTGAGGGGAAGGGCGAGGGCGTACGACCACTGGGCCCGGGACGCGGTCACCTCGTCGATGACGGGCATGGAACCGGCGTACCCCCGGCTGACCATGGCCAGGTGCACGCGCTCGCCGCGCTCGTACGAGCGGATGAAGAGGGCGCCCGCGGACTTCGCGAGCACGCCCCAGTGACGGATGCCGCGCGCCTCGAAACCGCGCGACTCGCGCGCGATCCGCATCCGGCGCATCTCGTCGGTGATGAGGTCGCCGTAGCGGATCATGAAGGACGCGATCTGCACGAGGAGCGGCGGCAGCCTCAGCCGCTGGAGCCCGAGGAGCAGTTCGCGCAGTTCGGTGGTGGCGGCGAGGAGGACGGATGCGGCGACGCCGAGCGTGCCCTTGGCGAGCACGTTCCAGGCCCCCCACAGCCCGCTGGTGCTGAGTGACAGCCCGAGGACCTCGACGCGCTCGCCCCCGGCCACGAACGGCATGAGCACGGCGAAGGCGACGAACGGGACCTCGATCAGCAGCCGCCGCAGCAGGAACCCCGCGGGCAGCCGGGCCGCACGGGCGACCAGGCCGACGAGGACGGCGTACAGCGCGAACGCCCACATCGCCTCCCGCGGGGTGGAGACCACGACCACCATGAAGGCGAAGACGGCGGCGAGCTTGGTGTGCGGCGGCAGCGCGTGCACCGGGGAGTGCCCGTGCCGGTAGAGCCTGTGCGTGTGTCCCGCTCCCATGTCAGCCCGCCTGCGAGGGTTCGGCGTCGGCGGTACGGCGGCGGCGCACGGCCCAGAACACCGCGCTGCCCGCGACGACGGTGCCCCCGACGCCGATCACGCCCGCGAGGCCGCCGGAGAGCCGAGCGTCGGCGACGTCCTTGACGCCGTAGCCGGCGAGCGGGGAGTCGGAGGACGCGTGCTTCCGCGCCGTGTGGGCGATGCCCTGGTCGACGGCGACCTTCTCCAGGCCGTCCGGGCTGGCGGAGGCGTAGAAGCTGACGAAGCCGGCGAGGACGAGGGACGTGACGAGGCCGGTGATCCACAGCGTGCGGCGTGAGCGGGCGGCGACGGGCACGGGCTGGGCGGCGGGCGCGTCGACCAGCTCACCGCCGACCCGCAGCTTGAGCCGCTGCCGCAGGCCCCGGGCGCCGTGCACGAGATCGGGCCGTACGGCGACGACGGCGCCGACGGTGAGGGCGGTGATGACGGCCTCGCCGATGCCGATGAGGACGTGGACGCCGATCATCGCGGTGGCGACCTTGCCGATGGACACGTCGGTGGTGCCGCCGACCGCGTAGATCAGCGTGAAGACGACGGCGGCGGCCGGGACGGAGACCAGGGCGGCGAGGAAGGAGGCGGCGGTAATGGACCGGCGCCCACGGGGAAGGAGCCTGACCAGGACACGGAAGACGGTGTAGGAGACGACGGTCGTCACGATCGCCATGTCGGTGATGTTGACGCCGAGGGCGGTGAGGCCGCCGTCGGCGAACAGGATGCCCTGCATGAGAAGCACGACCGACACGCACAGAACCCCGGTCCAGGGTCCGACGAGTATGGCGGCCAGCGCGCCGCCGAGCAGATGTCCGCTGGTCCCGGCGGCGACCGGGAAGTTCAGCATCTGCACGGCGAAGATGAACGCGGCCACCAGGCCGGCGAGCGGGGCGGTGCGCTCGTCCAGTTCCCGCCGGGCACCCCTGAGGCTGACGGCGAGGGCACCCGCGGCGACGAGTCCGGTCGCGGCGGAGGTGGGAGCGTCGATGAATCCGTCGGGCACATGCACCGCTCGAGGATACCCCGCTATTGCGAACTCCTTGCAAGAGCCAGGAGGTCGTGGAAGAGACCCCGTCCACATCAGGAGCGGTTTTTATCCGCATATGCGACATTTGAGAGGTAGCGGAATCACAGCTTCTGCTTTGGTGACGCAACGTGAGGAGTCGTCCCGATGTCCGTAGTGGAACAGTACGCACGCGCCCACGTCATCACCGACTCCCCCGAATCCCTCGATCCCGTCCCCGCCCTCCTCCGCTACGACCCCGACGCGGATCCCCGCTCGGTCCACGTGGGCCTGCCGGGTCCGCACGAGTGGACGTTCTCCCTCGAACTCCTGGAGAAGGGACTGCGCGCACCGACACGCAAGGGCGACGTCCACATCTGGCCGTGCGGCCGCGTGCAGGCGGTGATGGAGTTCCACACGGCGACGGGCGTCGAAGTGGTGCAGTTCGAGTCGAAGGCCCTGATCCGCTTCCTGCAGCGGACGTATCTGGCGGGGGCGGGGGTCCTCTCGCGGCGGGGGTCCTAGAAGACCGGACTCCCGTCCGCGCCCCTGGGCCGTGCCGCGGTGCCGACGGGCACACTGGCCAGGCTGACCGGCATGTTCATCCTCGAACTCACCTACATCGCCCCGGCCGAACGCGTCGACGAGGCCCTGGCGGACCACGTCGCATGGCTGGACCGGCAGTACGAGGCCGGGGTCTTCCTCGCCTCGGGCCGCAAGGTGCCGCGCGACGGCGGAGTGATCGTCGCGGTCGGCGAGAGCCGTGCGGCCGTGGAGACCCTCATGGCGACCGACCCGTGCGTCGTGGAGGGGGTGGCCGAGTACCGGATCATCGAGTTCCTCGCCACCAAGACGGCTCCGCCGCTGACCCCTTACCGTCAGCAGCTTCCGTCGTCCTGACGGGGCCGGACCGGACCGTTCCCGACCCAGACCCCGGGGCTCTCGAGGTGGCCTCGGAAGGCCTTCGGATACCGCCAGGAACCGGCAGGCCGGTGCCGTCACCGAGGAGGTGGTGCACGGCCGGACCCCAGGCGCACGAGGTACGGCCCATCCGGGCGCCGGACGCGAGTGCGCAGGTCGCCGCCGTGCTGCACCGCAATGTGATTGCGGTCAGCTTCCGGAGACGTGGGTGACGAAGTCCGTCCAGACGGCGGGAGTGACGGTGAGGTGCGGCGCCTTGGGGATCTTTGAGTCGCGGATGTGGATGACGGCGGGGGCTATCGCGACCTCCACGCAGTCGTTGCCGTTACTGCTGTCGCTGTAGCTGCTCTTGAACCAGTGGAGTTCCAGGGTCCTCATAGCTCTCCCAGCGTCTGCTCGATGAAGGCCAGAGACTCCTCTGGCGTGAGCGCCTGAGCCCGGATGATGCCATATCGGAGTTCCAGGACACGGAGCTGCCTCGGATCAGAGACAGGACGCCCTCCGAAGTCACCATCGGTGCGGCCGACTCCCGTGCCGTCATTGAACTTCAGCACCTGAATCCGACCTCCCGTCCCCGGATGGTTCGCACGGGTGGTCGGCATCACCTGAAGCTCAACGAACGGCAACTGGGCTACGTCAAGCATGTGTTCGAGCTGCCGACGTAGCACCATTGTGTCCCCGACCGGCCGACGAAGCGTCACCTCTTCCTGAACAAAGCTGAATTCAGGTGCGGGAGACCGCTCGAACACAGACTTGCGCGCCATACGTGCAGCCACCATGCGCTCCAACTCCTCCGGCGAGTAGACCGGACGCCACGTTGCAAGAAGCGCCCGCATGTACTCCCCCGTCTGCAACAGCCCATGGAGATTGTGGTTGCCGTACATCAACAGCTCGACCGCCCGCTCCTCCAACTGCGCCAGCTCCCGCACCTTCTTCGGATAGCGAGCCCTCTGCATGTCCTCCCGGAACGCCTTCAGGTACCCCCTCGCCTTCAGCACCTCGTCCGCCTTGTCCAGGAACTCCGGCCGCGGGATCCGCGCCCCGCGCTCCACCTTGCGGATCAGGTCCTCGCCGTACCCCATCCTTTCGGCGAACTCGACCGCCCGCATCCCGGCCGCCTCACGGCACAACCTGACCAGCCGGCCGACGGCCTCGACCACCGGAGCGATCTCGTCCCCCGGCCGAACGTCCCAACCTGTTTCGTCCGCACCCTCGCTCATGCTCACCTCCAACGCGCACCGGTACCCGTACGGCACCGCGGACAGCCGGGACAGCGCCGGGCAGACACCGGACAGCCCCCTCCCACACACCGCGTCACGACTCACCGCACTGCACGCTCCGCCGCTCTGAGCGACCGAACCGCATACCGGCTGATCTTTCACTCCCAAGAGTGACTATTCCCAATTGAGCTGGATTTAGGACTAGTTGCCTGTCATATGCTCGCAGCCGTTCCTCACGAAAGGACGGCTTTCCGCCGTGGTCAGCTCTCAGCACGAAGCCATGCACAGGATCTTCCAGAAAGAACCCGCTCTTCTCGCCCGCGCGTTACGGATGCTCGGCCTCCCGTTCGGCGACCCGACCTCGACCGCCGAACTCCCGACCGACCTCACCGAGGACCGCCCATTGGAACGGCGTGTCGACACACTGTTGAAGATGGAGACGGCGAAGGGCACATTTCTTCTCGCCATCGAGGCTCAGGGAAAGAAGGACCCGGACAAGCCCGGGAACTGGGCCTACTACCTCGCCCACGTCTACGCCAAGTACAGGCTGCCCCCGCTCCTCATGGTCGTCTGCAACGACTGGAGCACCGCCGCGTGGGCGTCGCGCCCCGTGGACATCGGCCCACCGGAGTGGCCCGCCCTGACCGTGCGCCCCCTGGTCCTGGGACCGGACGAGGTACCCGTCGTCCGCGACCCCGCGGAGGCGGCCAAGGACATTCAGATGGCCGTCTTGTCCGTCATGGTGCACAGCCGTGATCACAACATCGGTGTCATACTCAGAGCACTGTCCGTAGCCCTGAAAACTCTGAAGGTCTCCGACCCGGAGGCCACGATGACCTACGTAGAACTGACAGCTCAGGGCCTGGGCGAGAAGACCCGGGCCGCCGAAATCTGGAGGAACCTGGTGGCCGTGGACACTTCTTTCTTCACCTCATGGCTGTCCGAGGAGATCCGGGACGAAGGCCGGGCCGAAGGCCGGGCCGCCGACGTACTGCGCATCCTCGAGCGCCGCGGCATCCCCCTCTCCGACGCCGACCGTGACCGCGTCACCTCCTGCAAGGACCTCGACACCCTCGCCCGCTGGTTCGACCGCGCCATCACCGCCGCCTCCGCCGCCGAGGTGTTCGCGCCGGACGACGAACCCGGCGGCGACGAGCAGCGCTGAGGGTCCGTCACGGAACACGGAACAGGGCGCCCCACGACCCGTGGGGCGCCCTGCCGCTGTTCAGGGGCTCTCGCTCAGACCCGTGCCAGCTCCCGGTCCTGGTCCTCGTCCGGGTCCCTGCGCTCCTCGTCGGCCGACGTCCGCAGCGCCTCCCCCTCCACGTCCACGTTCGGCAGGGCGCGGTCCAGCCACCTCGGGAGCCACCAGGCCCTTCGGCCCAGCAGGGCGAGGACCGCCGGGACGAGCGCCATCCGTACCAGGAACGCGTCGAAGAACACCGCGATCGCCAGGCCGAAGCCGATCATCTTGATCATCGACTCGCTGGAGCCGATGAAGCCGGAGAACACGGCGATCATGATGACCGCGGCGGCGGTGACGACCCGTGCGCCGTGCTGGAAACCGGTCACGATCGCCTGGCCGGGGTTCTCGCCGTGGACGTACGCCTCGCGCATGCGGGTGACGAGGAAGACCTCGTAGTCCATCGCCAGGCCGAACACCACGCCCACCATGAAGATCGGCATCATCGACATGATCGGACCGGTCTGCTCGACGCCCAGGAGACCGGCGAGCCAGCCCCACTGGAACACCGCGACCACCGCGCCCAGCGCCGCCGTCACCGAGAGCAGGAAGCCGAGTGCCGCCTTCAGCGGGACCAGGATCGAGCGGAAGACCACGATCAGGAGGAGGAAGGCGAGGCCCACCACCAGCACCAGGTAGGGGATCAGCGCGTCGTTCAGCTTCTGCGAGACGTCGATGTTCATCGCCGTCGTACCCGTGACCAGCAGCTTCGCATCGGTGTCCGCCGTGATGCCGGCACCCTTGGCGCGAATGCCGTGCACCAGGTCCTCGGTCGTGGCCGAGGACGGCTTGGAGCCGGGGATCACCGTGATCATGGCCGTGTCGCCGGACTTGTTGTAGGTCGCGGGCGTCACCGTCGTGACGTTCCCGAGGCGCTTGATGTCGTTCGTCACCGTCGTGACCGCAGCCTTCGGGTCGTCGCTCGCCTTCGCGTCGACGACGACCAGCAGCGGACCGTTGAAGCCGGGGCCGAAGCCCTCGGAGAGGAGGTCGTACGCCCGGCGCTGCGTCGTGGACGTCGGCTGCGAACCGTCGTCCGGCAGGCCCAGTTCCAGCGAGGACGCGGGGACCGCCGCGGCACCGAGCCCGATGACGCCGAGGAGCAGCACGGCGAGGGGGCGCCGCACGACGAAGCTCGCCCAGCGGGCGCCCATGTTCGGCCTGTTCCGCGCGGCGGTGGTCCGGCGGCCGCCCAGCAGCCTGCTCTTCTCGCCCGCCGGTTTGACCCTGCGGCCCGCGTAGCCCAGCAGCGCCGGGATCATCGTCAGGGCGATCAGGACCGCGACGGCGACCGTGCCCGCCGCGGCGAGACCCATCTTGGTCAGCATGGGGATGTTCACCACGGCCAGGCCCGCCAGCGCGATCACGACGGTCAGGCCCGCGAACACCACCGCGGAGCCCGCCGTGCCGACCGCCCGGCCCGCCGCCTCCTCGCGGTCGCGGCCCTCGGCCAGCTCGGCGCGGTAGCGGGAGACGATGAACAGCGCGTAGTCGATGCCCACCGCCAGGCCGATCATCATCGCCAGGGTGGAGGTGGTCGAGCCCAGGTCCAGGACATCGGCCAGCGCGGTGATCGTCGAGACGCCGATGCCGACGCCGACCAGGGCGGTGAGCAGGGGCAGCCCGGCCGCGACCAGCGAGCCGAAGGTGATGACGAGGACGACCGCGGCGACCGCGATGCCGATGACCTCCGTGGCACCCGTCTCCGGTACGGCCGCCAGCGCGTCACCGCCGACCTCGACGGTCAGCCCGCCGTCCCGCGCGTGCTGTGCGGCCGCCTTCAGGGCGTCCTTCGAGGTGTTCTTCAGCTCCATGCCGGAGACCTCGTACTTCACCTGCGCGTAGGCGACCGTGCCGTCCTTGCTGACGGCGTGCGCGGTGAACGGATCCGCCACGGAGACGACTTCGGAGCCGTCGCGCAGTTCCCCGACGGTCTTCTCGACGACCGCCTTCTGCTCCGCGGCCGTCACCTTCCGGCCGCTCGGCGCCTTGAAGACGACGCGTGCGGTGGCTCCGTCGGCACTCATGCCGGGGAAGCGCTGTTCCAGCAGGTCGAAGGCCCGCTGGGCCTCGGTGCCGGGGATGGAGAACGAGGCGGAGCCCGCTGCGGGGGCGCCGGCGGCGCCGACGCCCGCGAGCGTGAGCAGCGCCACCCAGACGAGGGCGACCACGTGCCGTCGCCGGAAGGCGAATCGGCCGAGTCGATGGAGGAATGTGGCCACGAGGACGTACTCCCGGTCAGGTCGTGAGGTTCTTCAGGGCAGGGGTGATCAGCCCGACGACGTGAGCGGTGACGTCAGGTGGAGGGCTTGCTGGGGGGACGGGTCAGGGGGTGGGCACGCCGAGGGCGGGGAGGACCACGGCGTCGATGTACGACAGCAGGAACGCCTGGGTCGGCGGCTGATCCTCGATCAGCGCGCGGGTGGCGAAGGCTCCGATCAGCATGTGCACCACGAAGTCGAGCGCAGGGTTGTCGGCGCGGACCTCACCCCGGTCGACGGCGCGCTGCAGCACGTTGCGGAAGTCCTTCATCTCCGGTTCCACGAGCAGTTCCCTGAACGCCCGCAGCAGGTCCGGGTTGTGGTGGATCGCCATGGCAAGGCCCCGCATCAGCGCGGAGTTCTGCTCCATGGCGCAGTCGTCCTCACGCCGGGCGAGGGCGTGGAAGTCGCCGCGCAGGGAGCCGGTGTCGACATCGCCGATGCCGCCCGGCTTGCAGTTCCGGATCGCCTTGGCGACCAGTTCGGCCTTCCCGCCCCACTGGCGGTAGAGGGTGGCCTTGCTGGACCGGGTGCGGACGGCCACGGCGTCCATCGTGAGGGCGTCGTAGCCGACGTCCCGGAGCAGTTCGAGGACGGCCTCGTACAGTTCGGCCTCGCGCTCGGGCGTGATCCGGCTGCGCCGTCCCGGCGCGGGCGCCGGCTGTTCGTCCTGAGCGGGCGTCGTCGCGCCCTTCAGCACACCGGCCATGCCTCTCGCCTTCCGCTCCGCGTCCGAAGCGGAGGGCTCCGGACGACACGGTTTCGTACACGACCGACCCTACCCCGCCCCATATCGAAACGAAACGGTTTCGTACGTGTTCTGGGTCACGGCCTCTGTCACCCCATCGGCCTACGAGTTGCCGGGCCCCGCCCGGCGGACAAGCATGGGTGGGTGAGCGACGCGAGCGACGTGTACGAAAACGCCTCCGGCTATCTCCGCTTCCCGCACCTGCACGGCGACCGCCTGTGTTTCGCCGCCGAGGACGACCTGTGGGTGGCCCCGCTGGACGCACCCGGGCGCGCCTGGCGGCTCACCGTGGACCGTACGAAGATCGGCCACCCCCGCTTCTCGCCCGACGGGCGCCGGATCGCGTACACGAGCTGGCGCAGCCTCGTCCCGGAGATCCATCTGACACCGGTGGACGGCGGTCCGGGCCGGCGGCTCACGTACTGGGGCAGCACCGACACACGCGTGTGCGGCTGGACCCCGGAAGGCGACCTCCTCGCCGTCGCCTCGCACGGCGAGCCCTTCTCCTACTACACCTGGGCCTACAAGGTCTCCACCGACGGCGACCCCGGCGGCAAGCTGCCCTGGGGCCCCGTCTCGGACATCGCGGTGGCCGACGTCGACGGCGCGCGCAAGACCTTGCTGCTCACCGGCACCCCGCCGCACGAACCGGCCTCCTGGAAGCGTTACCGCGGGGGCGCGACCGGCCGGTTGTGGCTGCACGGGCAGCGACTGCTCGCCGGACTCGACGGCCACCTCGACTCGCCGATGTTCGTCGGCGGGCGGATCGCCTTCCTCTCCGACCACGAGGGCGTCGGGAACCTGTACTCGTGCGCGTACGACGGCTCCGACCTGCGTCGCCACACCGACCACGACGCCTTCTACGCCCGGCACGCCGCCAGCGACGGCACACGCGTCGTCTACCAGTGCGCGGGCGATCTGTGGATCGTCGAGGACCTCTCGCCCACGTCCGCTCCGCGCCGCCTCGACGTGCGTCTGGGCGGGCCGCGCGCGGGGCGGCGCGCCTACCAGGTGCCGGCCGCCCAGCACCTCGACGGGATCTCCGTCGACGAGACCGGGCGGGCCAGCGCGGTGGTCGTCCGCGGCAGTCTGTACTGGCTCACGCATCGCGACGGTCCGGCCCGTACGATCACGGACACCCCGGGCGTGCGCGTCCGGCTGCCGGAGATGCTGGGCGTGGGCGGGCGGATCGCGTACGTCACCGACGCGGAGGGCGAGGACGCGATCGAGATCGCGTACCTCCCGCGGGCATCCGGCGACCGCGCACCGCGCCGACTGGCCTCCGGCGCGCTGGGCCGCGTACTGGAGCTGGTGTCGGACCCCCAGGGCGAGCGGCTCGCGATCGCCTCGCACGACGGGCGGCTGCTGCTGATCACCGTGCCCGACGAGGCCGCGGCGGCCGAGGAGGCCGCCGGTGAGGAGGCCGCCGGTGAGGAGGCCGCCGGTGAGGAGGCCGCCGCCGAAGGGGGCGGCGCCGGGGCGGCCCAAGAGTCGGACGGTGAGGTCACCGAGCTGGTCCGCTCGGTCAACGGGCCGGTGCGGGACCTGGCGTTCTCCCCGGACGGGGCATGGCTGACCTGGTCGCACCCCGGGATCGGCCGGTCCCTGCGGCAGATCAGGATGGCGCGCATCAAGGACGGCCTGACCGTCGACGTGACGAACGGCCGCTTCGAGGACGAGAACCCGGTCTTCACCCGGGACGGGCGCTATCTGGCCTTCCTGTCCTGGCGCGGCTTCGACCCGGTGTACGACGTGCACACCGGGGACCTCTCCTTCCCGCTCGGCTGCCGCCCGTACCTGGTGCCCCTGTCGTCCGCGACCCCCTCCCCGTTCGCGCTGAACCCGGAGGGACGGCCCGCGGCGGGCGGCCTCGATCCGCTGGAGGAGGAGGAAGAGGGCGGCGGGGTGGTGACTGTCGAGACCGAGGGGCTGGAGAGCCGGGTGACGCCGTTCCCGGTCGCCGCGTCGAAGTACTCCGCGCTGTCCCCGGTCGCGGGCGGGGGCCTGGTCTGGCTGCGCTGGCCCATCTCGGGCGCACTGGGCGAGACGTTCGTGAACCCGGACGACACCTCCGGGCGGCCGACCCTGGAGCACTTCACCATCAGCAAGGCGAAGAAGTCCGAACTCGTCGGCCATCTGGACTGGTTCGCGGTGAGCGGGGACGGGACACGGCTGGTGGTCGTCGACGAGGGCGACCTGCGGGCGGTTCCGTCGAGCGAGTCCGGCGACGCCGACACGACCGTCTGGATCGACGCGCGCCGCATCATGCACGAGGTGGATCCGGCGGCCGAGTGGCGGCAGGCGTACGCGGAGGCCGGACGGCTCATCCGGGCGTACTTCTGGGAACCGGACATGTGCGGGCTCGACTGGGACGGGATCCTCGAGCAGTACCGGCCGCTGGTCGAACGGGTCGCCTCGCCCGACGAGTTCGCGGATCTGCTGCGCGAGGTGCTGGGCGAGCTGGGCACCTCGCACGCGTACGTGTCCCCCGCCCGGCGCAACGAGGGCCCGCCGCACTACCAGCGCCACCAGGGCCTGCTGGGCGCCGACTTCGCCCGTCGCGACGGTGGTTGGGTGGTGAAGCGGATCCTGCCGGGCGAGTCGTCCGACTCGAAGGCACGCTCGCCGCTCGCCGGTACGGGCATCCGCGAGGGAGCCGTCCTGACCCATGTGGACGGACGGCCGGTGGACCCGGTGAAGGGTCCGTACCCCTTGCTCGCGGGAGCGGGCGGCATGACGGTGGAGCTGACGTTCGCCCCCGTGGAGGGTGAGGGCGGACCCCGGCGGGCGGCGGTGATCGCCCTCACCGACGAGCGCACGTTGCGCTACCAGGACTGGGTGGCCAAGCGCCGTGCGGTCGTACGGGAGCTGAGCGGCGGCCGCTGCGGGTATCTGCACATCCCGGACATGGGGGGTTCGGGCTGGGCGCAGTTCAACCGGGACCTCAGGAAGGAGGTCTCGCGGCCGGCGCTGATCGTGGACGTGCGCGGCAACGCGGGCGGGCACATCAGCGAACTCGTCATCGAGAAGCTGACCCGCACGATCCTGGGCTGGGACCTGACGCGCAACGCGCAGCCGGTGTCGTACACGTCGAACGCGCCGCGCGGCCCGGTGGTGGCGCTCGCCGACGAGGCGACGTCCTCGGACGGCGACATGATCACGGCGGCGTTCAAACTGCTCGATCTCGGCCCGGTGGTCGGCCAGCGCACCTGGGGCGGCGTGGTCGGCATGACGGGCCGCCACCGCCTGGGCGACGGGACCGTGATCACGGTCCCGATGAACGCGGCGTGGTTCGACGCGTACGGCTGGTCGGTCGAGAACCACGGAGTGGCGCCCGACCTGGAGATCATGCGGACGCCGCTGGACTGGGCGGAGGGGCGGCACAAGCAACTGGACGACGCCGTCGCACTGGCCTTGGAGCTGCTCGAGGCCCACCCGGCGTCCCTCCCCCCGGACTACAGCAAGGTCCCGGACCGGACGCGCCCGAAGCTCCCCCCGAGACCGGCCCGTTGACGCGAAGTGGGGTGCCCCCCATGCGGAGGGCACCCCGTTCCCCGGTCAACGCCGAGCGCTGCGACTAGGCGTCGTAGTCCAGGTTGAAGCGGTCCTCCGCCTCGTCCTGCGGCCGGCGCGACTCCTCGGGGGAGGAGGGACGGCCGCGGTGCTGCTGGCCCTGCTGGCCGCGCTGACCCTGCTGGCCCTGCTGACCCTGTTGACCGCGCTGGCCCTGCTGGCTCTGCTGGCCACGCTGCTTGGCCTGCTCCGTCTTCTGCTTGGCCTGCTGCTTCATCTGCCCGGCCTTGTCCTGGAACTGGTCCTTCATGCCCATGTGAGTTCACTCCCGTGGTGGGTGAGGGGATTGGGCCTCGACCAGACTGACATGACGGGACACAATACGCATGTCGACCGATTACGGAGCGTACAAATGCCTGGCCACGCCCGGCGATCCAGGGACGGAGTCCCGGCGTACGGCCCCTCAGCGCCGCCCGCTGCGGCGCTGCGTCTCGTCGGCCTCCCCGCCGGCGCCGACGAGCCCCGTGCGCATCCCCCTGAGCCGCGGCTCGAAGCGCCGCATCTCCCGCTGCCCCACGGTCGCGATGAGCCCCGGCAGGTACCCGCGCACGCTCTGCATGCCGCGCAGCCACCACTGCGCGTACACATGGCTCGACCGCCGCTCGATCCCGGCCACGATCCGGTCCACCGCCGGGCCCAGCGGGTACGTCTTGTTGGACGGCCACGGCAGCCGCTGACGCAGTTCCCGCATCACGTCCTCCTGGTCGGCGCCGCGCACCATGTCCGTGTCCGTCCACGACAGATACCCGACCCCGACCCGAACGCCCTTGTGCGCGACCTCGGTTCGCAGACAGTGCGCATACGCCTCCACACCCGACTTGGACGCGCAGTACGCCGACATCATGGGCGCGGGCGTGATCGCCGCGAGCGAGGCGATCTGGAGCAGATAGCCACGGCTCTCGGTCAGCACCGGCAGGAAGGCGCGGGCCGTCACCGCCGAACCGACCAGGTTGACCTCGATCACCCGCCGCCACGCCTCGGGGTCGGAGTCGGCGAACGGGCCGCCGGTCGCCACACCCGCGTTGGCGACCACGATGTCGACCTTCCCGAACCGCTCCTTCACCTCCCGGGCGACCCGCGTCATCGTCTCGTGGTCGGTGACATCGGCGTACCAGTGGGCGCTGTCCCCGTACAGCTGGTCGGAGACCTGCTTCAGCTCGTCCGCCTCCAGGCCGACGAGTGCCACCTTCGCGCCGCGCGCGGACAGCTTGCGCGCCAGCAGCTCGCCGACGCCCCGCGCGGCGCCGGTGACGACCGCGACCTGCCCCTCCAGACCGACCCTGCTCATGCGCCCTCCTCGATCCGTGCATCCGCCGCGTACGCAGTGACAAGTTCCCGGATCTTCCCGGTCACCAGCTCCGGTGCCTCCACCGGTGTCATATGGCCGAGCCCCGGCAGCTCCGTGCTGCCCACGCAGTTCGGCAGCGCCGCGACCAGCGTCCGGGCGTGCACCGGCGGCGTGAGCCGGTCCGCGGTGCCGACCACGACGTGCGTCGGCACCGTCAACTCCCTCAGACCGCCCTCGAGATCGAGCCCTTCGAGCACGAGCGACCAGGCGTGGCGCACACCCCGCGGGCAGGCGTGCACCACCCGCGCGCACGCCTCGACCATCTCCGGGGACGATCCGGGAGCCATGGTCGCGTACTTGAGGATGCGCTTCGCGACGGGCGTGACCGGACCGAGAGGGGCGCGCGAGCCCAGAAGGCGCGCCGTGAGCCAGGTGCGGACGCGCCCGGCGCGCAACGGCACCACGCGCGCCTCCGCGACCAGGCGCGCACTCCCGGTGCTGCACAGCAGGACGGCCGCCGCGTGCGCCTGGAAGCGCGGGCGTGCCGCCGCGGCCATCACGGTCATCCCTCCCATGGAGTGCCCGGCGATGACGGCCTTCCGCCCCGGTTCCAGCGTGGCGGCGAGCACCGCCTCCAGGTCGTCGGCGAGCGCCTCGGTGCTGCACGCTGGGCTCGCGGGGCTGCGCCCGTGCCCGCGCTGGTCGTAGGCGATCACGCGGTGGTCCGCGGCGAGGTCCCGTATCTGCGCCGCCCAGAAGGCGGTCGAGCAGGTCCAGCCGTGCGCGAGCACGACGGCGGGCGCGCCGTCGGGACCGTGCACCTCGACGTGCAGCCGGGCGCCGTCCGCGGAGACCACGGACAGCTCACGGACCGGGACGGGAGGGGCGTACCGCCCGCTCGTGACATGGGTGAGCCTGCTCATGCGCGCGTCGCCTCCACGGTCGCGGTCTTCTCGTCGTCTGCGGTGTCCTTCGCGGCCCCGCCGGTCCCCGCGGTGCCGGCCGGGGCCCTCAGCACCTCGTACTCCGCGAGGTCCACGCGTCGCGTCGCGCTGCGGAACTCCGTGGTCGTACCGGGCCAGACGGTGGTGTTGCGGCCGGCTGCGTCGAGGTACCAGCTGGTGCAGCCGCCGGTGTTCCACACCGTGCGCTTCATGCGTTCCTGCACCGTGTGGTTCCAGGCGTCGACGGCGCCCGCGCTGGCGTCGAGCGCGACCCGTCCGCCCAGCACGTCCAGCTGCCGCATGAAGTCGGCCAGGTAGTTCAGCTGGGACTCGATCATCAGGATCATCGAGGAGTTCCCCAGGCCGGTGTTCGGTCCGATGATCGTCATCCAGTTGGGGAAGCCGGCCGCGGAGGCACCCCGCAGGGCCTTCATCCCGTCCTTCCACGCCTCCGCGAGCGTCCTGCCGTCCGCGCCGACGACCCGCTCGGCGATCGGCATGTCGGTGACGTGGAAGCCCGTGCCGAAGATGATCGCGTCGACCTCGGCCTCGCTGCCGTCGGCGGCGACGACGGTCGGCCCGCGGACCTCGCTGAGCCCGGCGGGGACCACGTCCACATTGGGCCGCGCGAGGGCGGGGTAGTAGGTGTTCGACAGCAGGATCCGCTTGCAGCCGATGCGGTAGTCGGGGGTGAGCGCGGCGCGCAGGGCCGGGTCCTTGATCGCGCGGGCGATGTTGCGCCCGGCCATCCGCTCGACCAGCCCCAGTTCGTCCGGGTGCTTGGTGAACGCCTGGACCTGGAGTTCCCGGATGCCCCACAGCAGTCCGCGGCGCAGCCGGGTGGTGAACGGCAGCGCGCGGTGCAGACCGCGTTCGAACCCGCTGATGGCGCGGTCGACGCGGGGCAGCACCCAGGGCGGGGTGCGCTGGAGGAGGGTGAGGTGCGCGACGTCGGGCTGGATGGACGGCACGATCTGGATGGCGGACGCGCCGGTGCCGACCATGGCGACCCGCTTGCCGCGCAGGTCGTAGTCGTGGTCCCAGCGGGCGGAGTGGAAGACCTTGCCGGGGAAGCCGTCGAGGCCGGGGATCTCCGGGATCTTCGGGTCGGACAGCGGCCCGGTGGCGGAGACGACGACATCCGCGGTGAGCCGTCCGCTGCTCGTCTCGATCGCCCAGTGCAGCTTCTCCGTGTCCCACGTCATCAGCTTCACCTCGGAGTCGAAGCGGATGTGGGGACGCAGCCGGAAGACGTCGGTCACGTGCTCCAGGTAGGCGCGGATGTGCTCCTGCCCGGAGAAGGTGCGCGGCCAGTCGGGGTTGGGCGCGAACGAGAACGAGTAGAGGTGCGAGGGGACGTCGCAGGCGCAGCCGGGGTAGCTGTTGTCGCGCCAGGTGCCCCCGACGCTGTCCGCCCGCTCCAGCACCACGAAGTCGGTGATGCCCTCGCGGCGCAGCCGCACGGCGGCGCCGAGCCCGCCGAACCCGGATCCGACCACCGCCACTCGTACATGAGGCACATGCTCGTTCTCGGCCATCCGAAGCCTCCCGGTCCTTACGACACGGCCCCCTGACGCCCGGTCAGGCGGACCCGCACAACCATGCCAGTGAACACTGGCGCAATGGGAGGTTAGGGCAGCGGCGTACCGATGGGTAGGGGGCGGACCGAGGAAAGTTACCTGGGGTACGACGTAGGGTGCGGGAGTGGCAGACCACGGGGAGCGGCGCGAGTACCGCATGGAGGAACTGGCCGAGGAGGCCGGCATCACGGTGCGCACCCTGCGCTTCTACCGCGAGCGCAAGCTGATCCAGGCGCCGCGCCGGGAAGGACGCATCGCCTGGTACGACGAGACGCACCTGGCTCGGCTGCGCACGATCTCGGCGCTCCTGGAACGCGGCCACACCCTCAGCGGCATCGCGGACCTGGCCGAGGCGTTCGACCACGGACGCGACGTCGGCGACCTGCTCGGCGTCGGCGCACCCACCGAGGAGATCCCGGTGCGCCTCACCCCCGAGGCCCTGGCCGACGTGTTCGGCGCCGAGGCGACGCCGGAGAACCTCGCGGCGGCCCTCGACCTCGGCTACCTCGGCACGGACGGCGGCGAGATCGTCCACATCAGCCGCCGCCTGCTGGAGGTCTCGGCGGCCCTGGTGCGCGAGGGCATCCCGCTCGCCGACGTCCTGGCCGCCGCCCGCCGGGTGCGGGAACACGCCGAGGCCCTCGCGGACGTCTTCACGGACCTGGTGGCCACCACCCACCGCTCCCCCGAGGACGTCCAGCGCCTGCGCCCCCTGGCGAAGAGCGTGGCGGAGGCGGAACTGTCCCTGGCGCTGGACCGACGGCTGCGCCGGCACGAGGAGCACCGCGCACAGCGGCGCGGCCGCCATCCGTAGCGACGCCGTCGGCCCGGCCGCCCCTGCGGGTCAGCCGCGCACCGCAGCCAGGCACTCGTCGTACAGGTCCAGGATGTCGCCCTTGCCGTCGTCGGCGACCCAGGTCATCGATGCGACATCCAGGCATGCGAACGCCGTCGCGATCACCGCGCGGGCCCGCACGCCCTCGTTGCCGGCGGCCGCGTCCATGCGGGCCTCGACGAGCGGCAGCAGTTCCTCCTGGAACCGCAGTCGCTTTTCGAGCCAACCGGCACGCAGCGAAGGGGTGTCGTACAACAAGCGGAACCGCTTCAGGGCCTGCTCCCGGCTGTCGTGCAAGGCCAGTACGGCGGCAACCCCCGCGCGCACGACCTCCCAGACGCCGGCATCGGCGGGCTGTCCACCGATCGTGTCCACCAGGACCTGCCCGAACCGGTCCTGGCCGCCGCCGAGAAGGTCCTCCTTGGCGCCGAAGTAGCGGAAGAGGGTGCGCTGGGAGACGCCGGCCTCTCGAGCGATCTGGGCGACGGTCGTCTCCTCGTAGCCCTGCTCGGTGAACAGGCGCAGCGCCGTCTCGAGGATCTCCCGGGAAGCCAGTTGCCGTGTCCGGTCCCACAGCGTGGCCGGTGCACCCGTCGCCGACTTGGCTTCCTGCTTCATGCCACCAGACTAGCCCAGCACTGCCAGGCCGACAGTCACATCCTTCTTGGCAGTCGCTGCCAGGCTGTCGTACGCTGCCAAACCTTCGACGCCCTGTTCGACATCAACGTCAAGGGGAACTTCTTCACCCCGCAGAAGGCGCTGCCGCTCCTCGACGAGGGCGCCTCGGTCGTGTTCACCGTGGGGGCCGCCGAAGTGGTCGGGGCCGCGATGACAGCCGCGAAGGGCGCTCTGCTGCCCCTCATGCGGTCCCTCGCGCTCGAACTCGCCCCCCGCCGCATCCGCGTCAACGCGGTCAGCCCGGGAATGATCGACACCCCTGTCTACGGCAAGATGGGTGTCTCCCAGGAAATGATCGACTCCTGGGCCCGGGACGTCCCGCTCGGCCGCGTCGGCGCTCCCGCCGACATCGCCGAAGCCGTGACCTTCCTCGCCTCGGACGCCGCCGCCTACATCACCGGCGACAACCTCACCGTCTCCGGCGGCATCGGTGTTCACTCCAACGCCTGACGGGCCTTCGCACGGCGTTCGCGGCGACGTGCCGCGCGTCCGCCTACCGGTCGAACACGACCGTGACCGGGGCGTGGTCCGACCAGCGCTCGGCATGTGTGGCCGCGCGCTCCACGTACGCCTTCACGGCACGCTCGGCCATGCCGGGCGTCGTGCACACCAGGTCGATGCGCCAGCCGGTGTCGTTGTCGAACGCGCGCCCGCGGTACGACCACCACGAATAGGGCCCCTCGGCGTCGGGATGCAGGGCCCGGACGACGTCCACGTACCCGCCGTCGTTCACGTCGAGGACCCTGCTCAGCCATGCCCGCTCCTCGGGCAGGAAGCCCGAGTTCTTCTGGTTGGCACGCCAGTTCCTGAGGTCGGCCTCGCGGTGGGCGATGTTCCAGTCGCCGCACACGACGACCTCGCGGCCCTCGGCGGCGGCCCGCTCCCGGAGATCCTTGAGATGGGCCAGGAACTCGCCCATGAACCGGACCTTCTCGTCCTGCCGTTCGGTGCCGACCTCACCGGAGGGCAGATACAGACTGGCGACGGTGACCCCGGGCAGATCCGCCTCGACGTACCGTCCGCCGCCGTCGAACTCCGCCGAGCCGAATCCGACCCGCACACGGTCGGGCTCACGCCGGGTGTAGAGCGACACCCCGGCGCGCCCCTTCGCCGCGGCCGGCGCGTGCACGACGTGCCAGCCGTCGGGTGCGCGCAGCCCCTCGGGGATCTGCCCCGGCTCCGCGCGCACCTCCTGGAGGCACAGCACATCGGCGGACGTACCGTCCAGCCACTCCACGAAGCCCTTCTTCGCGGCGGCGCGGATCCCGTTCACGTTCACGGAGGTCACTGTCAGCACGCGCGAACCCTACCGGCACACTGGAAAGGCCCCGCCCGCCGACACTGCATAGATGTACCATGACCAGCATGTTTATTCGACACGTCCCCTTCGACCACCCGGACGCCGTCAAGCTCAACGACCAGGTCCAGGCCGAGTACCACCTGCGCTACGGCGACGGGGGCGACGCCACCCACCTGGACCCGGCGATGTTCGCGCCACCGGCCGGGCTCTTCCTCGTCGCGTACGACGCGCAGGACCGTCCCGTCGCCACGGGCGGCTGGCGTACCCAGGAGAAGAACGAGGACGGGTACCAGGACGGGGACGCCGAGCTCAAGCGGATGTACGTCATCGAGGAGCTGCGCGGCCGGGGCCTGGCGCGCCGCATCCTGGCCGCGCTGGAGGAGGACGCCCGCGCGGCGGGCCGCATCCGCATGGTCCTGGAGACGGGCACCAAGCAGCCGGAGGCGGTGGCGCTGTACGCCTCCAGCGGCTACGAGCCGTGCGAGAAGTTCGGCTACTACCGCTTCCACGAACTGAGCCTGTGCTTCGCGAAGCCTCTGTAGGACGGGCGGCGAAGCCGCCGCAGGACGAGCGGCGGGGCCGCGTCCTGGCCGGGGTGCGGGGCACTGCGGTCGGCCGCTCCGGCGGGCGCGGTCGGCCGCTCCGGCGGCCCTCGACTGTCAGCAGCTGAGCGAACTCGCCCGTGAGGCAGGGGAGTTCGATGTCTCTCATCCGTACCGGCCCCTAGATGGAGGCATCCGCACCATGATGAGCACCGACCCCGTGGGACTGCTGCGCGTGTTGATCGTCCACGAGCGTCCTTCGGCGCACCGGGTGGTCTGCCACAGCCGGTGCGTCAGTCTGGAGCGGGGGGTCTTCGTCGGCGATTCCGTACTCCCGGTGGACACCCCGCCGGGAGCCGTGATTCCCCCGGCCCGGGTGGTCCGTATACACCGCCAGCCGTACGGGGAGTTCACCGAGTTGCCCGCCGTCTGGAGCGCTCTCGTCGAACTCGAGGGCCCGGACGTGTCCTGGGTGCAGCCCGAGGCGACGCTCCGGGCGGTCCCGTCGGAAGGAACGGAGGCCGGCCGGGCAAAGGACCGGTGAGCCGCGGTCGGACCCCGACTTCGTCCGCACGACGGCAGTTGCCGTGCTTCGCCGCGGTATTGCATGTCGAAGCCCCGGCGGAAATTCCGACCGGGGCTTCGAGCTGCGTGGACCTGAGGGGATTTGAACCCCTGGCCCCCTCGATGCGAACGAGGTGCGCTACCGGACTGCGCCACAGGCCCTTGCAACGAGTGAAACTCTAGCATCCCCGTCCGGCTGCCTGGAAATCCGTTCCTGGCTGGTCAGCCGAGCGCCGCCGGGGCGGAGTCACTCGTTGGCGGCCCGGGGCCGTTCCCCGTCCTCGTACTGGTCGAACAACGGTGTACGTCCACGCCCCCGGGCCCGGCGTGCCGAAACCGAACGCCGGGCGTCGCTCCGGCCGCTGCCCGCGGGCTCCGCCGGCTGCGCCTCCGGTCCGCTCCCGGACTCCCCGGGGCCCGGCTCGGCGCCGGCCTCGGGGGCCCGCGGCGCCGGTGCTGCCTCCGCCGCGCTGGACCGGGCCGAGCTCCATGCGTCCGGCGCCCCGAGATCCACGTTCGGTGTCGCCCGCGGAGCGACCGGCGCGGTCACATAGGTCGGCAGCGGCACCGGTACGGGGTCCCAGCTGTCGCCGTGACCCGGCCTGCGCCGGCGCTCGCGCTGCTGGTCCACCCACTCCGCGTGGTCGGTCTGCTCGACCAGGGCCCGGCGGTCGGCGGCGAGCGCGGACAGTCCGGGGTCACTGTCGGCTTCGGGGCCCTCCTCCGGTTCCTCGGCCTCGGAGGGCGCCGGGGGCCGACGCCGCGGCTGGCGCTCGCGCAGCCGCTGCGCCGCGGCCTCGGCCCGCCGCCGGTCCATCGTGTACGTGAACCGCTTCCGCTCCTGAGCCCGCAGATAGGCGATGTACACGCTCAGCAGCACCGCGGGCACCCCCGGCGCCCACAGCAGGGCGAGGCCCCCGACCGCGGCGACGATCGCGCCCAGGGTGAACGCGAGGAAGAGCATGACGGTCGTGCGCCGCCGGCGCGCGAGCACCTTCGAGCGCTGGGCGCGCGCCTTGGCCTCCGCGGAGGACGCCTTCCTCGCCCCGGGCGCCCTGTTCGGCTTCGGTGTGCGCGCGGCCGCCCCGGGCGTCCGCCGGGCCGGCTCGCCCGGCTCCCGCGGAACGGGGTCCCGCCTGACGGGCTCGCGGTTGACGGGCTCGCGCTCACCCGGCTCACCCGGCTCGCGCCGGGCCGGTTTCTGCGGCTCCACCCGGGCCTTGACCTGCTTCCTGGTCGGAGGCATGGCGAAGGCCCGGACGTCCACCGAGTCGGTGACGCCGTCCGGATCGGCATCGGGCTCCCCCTCTTCGGCGGAGCGCGCGCGCAGGTCCTTGGCGTATCGGCGCTCCATCCCCGCCCGTCCGGACAGCAGCCGGATGGCGGTGCTGAAGCGTTCCGTGGGACGAGACTCGTTCAGCTCGTCCTGCCTACGGAGCCACATCGGCACCAAGTAGGCGGCCCAGGCCCCGACGATGACTGCGTAGATGAGGCCGCTGCTGCTCACGCCTCACACGGTAGAGGGGTTTGCGTGAGGCCATCTGCCAATTGAGCCGGTGTGTCGCACGATCTGGCTGATATTTCGAGCTTTTTTTGGGACCGATGCGATCAGCAGGCCATCGGGACCGCTAATTCATGGGCCTGAGCCGATCAGCGAGCGGCCAATTTCGAACGTATATTTCGAACGTATATTTTATTTTCTCGGGTTGGCGGGCTTACCCTGTTCCGCGCCCGCGTCCCGCGCGCGGGACGTCGGGGGCTGCGTGCCCGGCTGCTGGGAGCGTGCCCGGTGCCAGCGCGCGAGCAAACCCTCCGGCGCCTCTTCCGCGGTGAGCGCGAACACGAGATGGTCCCGCCAGGCCCCGTCGATGTGCAGATAGCGCGGCCGGAGCCCCTCCTCGCGGAATCCGAGTTTCTCCACGACCCGGCGGCTCGGTCCGTTCTCGGGGCGAATGCAGACCTCGATGCGGTGCAGCCCGACCGTCCGGAAGCAGTGGTCGACGACGAGCGCCACGGCCGTCGGCATCACACCACGGCCCGCGACCGCCTCGTCCACCCAGTAGCCCACATGCCCCGAGCACATCGAGCCCCAGGTGATCCCGGCCACCGTCAACTGCCCGACCAGGCGCCCCTGGTACTCGATCACGAAGGGCAGCATCCGGCCCGCGTTGGCCTCGTTGCGCAGATGCCGGACCATCTGGCGGAAGGTCGGCCGGTGCGCGACCGGGCCGGTGGGCGTGGGCGGCGGAATGGTCGCCTCCCACGGCCGCAGCCAGTCCCGGTTGCGGCGGTTGACCTCGCGCCAGGCCCGCTGGTCGCGCACCCTTATCGGCCGGAGGACGACATCGCCGTCCGCCAGCTCGACGGGCCAGGATGGGCTGTTCAGCTCGCACCCCCACTCGGTCCCGGGTCCTCGCCGGCCGGGGACCCGCCCGCGTGCGCCCTGGGGTGGTCACCGCCGCGGATCTGGTCGACTGCGTGGACCAACAAGGGTTCCAGGACGGCCAGTCCGTCCTTCACCCCGCCGGTGGAACCCGGCAGGTTGACGATCAGTGTCCCGCCGGCGACCCCGGCGAGTCCCCGGGAGAGCGCCGCCGTGGGCACCTTCTCCCTTCCGAACGCCCTGATGGCCTCGGGAATGCCCGGCACCTCGTAGTCGATCAGTGCCCGGGTCGCCTCGGGGGTGCGGTCGGTGGGCGACAGGCCGGTGCCGCCGGTGGTCACGATCACGTCGTAGCCCGCGCGGGCGCCGGTCCGCAGGGCGTTCGCGACCGGGTCCCCGTCGGGAACCACCCAGGGCCCGTCGACCGCGAAGCCGCACCGGACGAGGGCCTCCGCGATCAGCGGGCCGCCCTTGTCCTCGTACACACCGGCCGCCGCGCGGTTCGACGCGGTCACCACCAGGGCCGAGTACGGCGCCGTCAGGGCACCCCCGGCCGGCGGCCCGGCCGGTGCCGTCATGACCTGCTCCAGGAGCCCGACTTCCCGCCGCTCTTCTCCTCCACGCGCACGTCCGTGATCACCGCGCCCTTGTCCACCGCCTTGACCATGTCGATCACGGTCAGCGCCGCGACACTGACCGCGGTGAGCGCCTCCATCTCGACGCCCGTGCGGTCGGTGGTCTTCACGGTGGCCGTGATCTCGACGGCGTCGTCCGCGACCGACAGGTCCAGCGTCACACCGGACACCGACAGCGGGTGGCACAGCGGGATCAGGTCCGGTGTGCGCTTGGCGCCCATGATGCCCGCGATCCGCGCCGTGGCGAGCGCGTCGCCCTTGGGCAGGCCCTCACCGCGCAGCAGCTCGACCACGCGCGGTGAGACCAGGACGCGGCCGCTGGCGCGCGCGGTGCGCGCGGTCACGTCCTTCCCGGAGACGTCGACCATGCGGGCTGCCCCCGCCTCGTCGATGTGGGTCAGTCGGTCCTGCGTACTCATCTGCTGTGGCGCTCCCGGTCCGGGCCCGTGCGGCGGGACGCGCGGGCCTGCTGTGCGCGACACGGTACCGCCAACCGGGGGTGGTCAGCCGAGCAGGACCACCTCGACCTCGGTGCCCGGCTCGAGGGACGTGTCGTCCTCGGGGACGACGATCAGCGCGTCGGCCTGGGCGAGGGCCGCGATCAGATGCGATCCGGCGCCGCCGACGGGGGTCACCGTGCCGTCGCGGTACGCCCCGCGCAGAAACTGCCGGCGGCCCGCGGGCGAGGTCAGCGCCTTGTCGGTCTCCAGGACGGCCCTGGCCCTGGGGCGGTGCACGTCCTCCAGGCCCATCAGGGTACGGATCGCGGGGCGCACGAACAGCTCGAAGGACACGTACGACGACACCGGGTTGCCCGGCAGCGCGAGCAGCGGTGTGTGGTCGGGGCCGATGGAGCCGAAGCCCTGGGGCTTGCCGGGCTGCATGGCGATCTTGCGGAACTCTACGCCGCCGCCCGCCGCGTCCTCGTCGCCGATGGCGGAGAGGGCCTCCTTGACGACGTCGTACGCCCCCACGCTCACCCCTCCGCTGGTGACCATGAGGTCGGCCCGCACCAGTTGGTCCTCGATGGTCGAGCGAAGCGTGTCGGCGTCGTCGGCGACCGCGCCCACCCGGTAGGCGATCGCCCCCGCGTCCCGGGCGGCGGCGGTGAGGGCGAAGCTGTTGGAGTCGTAGATCTGTCCGCGGCCCAGTTGCTCGTCGGGCTGGACGAGTTCGCTGCCGGTGGACACCACGACCACGCGCGGGCGCGGACGCACCCGGACCGTGCCGCGGCCGATCGCGGCGAGCAGCGCGATCTGCGGCGGGCCGAGGACGGTGCCGGCCTCCAGGGCGCGGTCGCCGGCCTTGACGTCGCTGCCCTGCGCGCGCACGTGGGCGCGCGCCTCGGCGGGACGGTGGACCCTGACCTCCCCGGAGGCACCCTCCGGGGAGAGGCTGCGGGCCCGCATCCCGGAGACGGGCCCGCCGCCCAGCCCGCCGTCGGTCCACTCCACGGGGACGACGGTCTCGGCGCCGGGCGGCAGCGGGGCGCCGGTCATGATCCGCGCGGCCTGCCCGGGGCCCACGCGGAGCAGATCGGCCGAGCCCGCCGCGACGTCCCCGATCACCGTGAGGACGGCCGGGAACTCCTCGCTCGCGCCCGCCACGTCGGCGACACGCACCGCGTACCCGTCCATCGAACTGTTGTCGAACGGCGGCAGGGAGACCGGCACCGTGACGTCGTCGACCAGGACGCAGCCCTGGGCGTCGAGCAGTTGGAGCTCGATGGGTTCCAGGGGACGGACGGTGGCGAGGATGTCCTCCAGGTGCTCGTCCACCGACCACAGGTGGTCCGGGCCGGTGGCGCGGTTCGCGGCGGCGCTCAAATCGCTACATCTCCTCGGCTACGTAACTGCGAAGCCAGACCCGGAAGTCCGGGCCCAGGTCTTCACGTTCGCACGCGAGTCTGACAATGGCACGCAGGTAGTCGCCACGGTCTCCGGTGTCATAGCGGCGGCCCTGGAAGACCACGCCGTGCACGGGGCCGCCGACCTTCTCGTCCTCGGTGAGCCGCTGGAGGGCGTCGGTGAGCTGGATCTCGCCGCCGCGGCCCGGCTCCGTCGTGCGCAGTATGTCGAAGATGTGCGGGTCGAGGACGTAGCGGCCGATGATCGCGTAGTTCGAGGGGGCGTCCGCCGCCTCCGGCTTCTCGACGAGGCCGGTCACCTTGACGACGTCGCCGTCCTCGGTGGGTTCGACGGCCGCGCAGCCGTAGAGGTGGATCTGCTCCGGCGCGACCTCCATGAGCGCGACGACGCTGCCGCCGCGCAGTTCCTGGACCTCGACCATGCGGGCCAGCAGGGGGTCGCGCGGGTCGATCAGGTCGTCGCCGAGGAGGACGGCGAAGGGTTCGTGGCCGACGTGCGGGGCGGCGCACAGGACGGCGTGACCGAGCCCTTTGGGATCGCCCTGGCGGACGTAGTGCATGGTGGCGAGGTCGCTGGACTCCTGGACCTTCGCGAGCCGTTCGGCGTCGCCCTTCTTCCCGAGTGCCGACTCCAGTTCGTAGTTGCGGTCGAAGTGGTCCTCGAGGGGGCGCTTGTTGCGGCCGGTGACCATCAGGACGTCGTCGAGCCCCGCGGACACGGCCTCTTCGACCACGTACTGGATCGCGGGCTTGTCGACGACCGGCAGCATCTCCTTGGGTGTCGCCTTGGTGGCCGGCAGGAACCGGGTGCCGAGGCCCGCTGCGGGGATGACAGCCTTGCTGATCCGGGGGTGCGACTCAGTCATGTCCGCAACCATATCCGGTGACTATGTGCGGAATCTGTGCCCCCGGCCAATTCGCTCTCATATGATCACATTAAGGAAGGATGGGGGCAGGACTGTGGGTCCCATGGAACGCGACACGGATTCTGACAAGCCATTGTTGCGGCGAGGGTTCCTCGCGGTGAGAAGCAGGTTGACGGCGGATGACGTGCGCAAGGCGGCGGACGCGCTCGCCGGCCGGGCACTGGAGCTGCCCGAACTGGCGCACGCCCGAACGGTGGCGGCCTACGTCTCCGTGGGGAGCGAACCCGGCACCCTGGCGCTCCTGGACGCGCTGCGCGAGCGGAACGTGCGCGTCCTGCTCCCGGCGCTGCTGCCGGACAACGACCTCGACTGGGGTGTGTACGCCGGGCCGGACTCCCTCGTCCGCGTCCGGCACGGAGGGAAGATGGCCCTCCTGGAGCCCGCGGGCGAGCGCCTGGGCCCGGAGGCGGTCCGTCAGGCCGACGCCGTGCTGCTGCCCGGCCTTGCCGTCGACACCCGCGGCATGCGCCTCGGGCGCGGCGGCGGCTCCTACGACCGCGTGCTGGGCCGCCTGGAACGGACGGGTGCCGAGCCCGCGCTGGTGGTGCTCCTGTACGACGCGGAGATCGTCGAGCACGTCCCCGAGGAGCCGCACGACCGTCCGGTCCACGCGGCGGTGACACCCTCGGGCGTGCACCGTTTCCGCGAGCCCTAGTACCCCTGCCGCACCCGTGGAAGGCCCCCGGAGCCCCGCCGCCCCGTGCCACAAGCGAACCGGCCCTCCCCCGCGCGGGAGGAGGGCCGGTGTCACAGGACGGGCTCACAGGCCCGGCCCCGCAGGGCGGTGCCCGTCAGGGGCGCGTCAGGGCTTGAGCACCAGGGTGTCGGCCGTGGTCCCGTCGACCGCGTTCTTCGAGAAGCGCCACGGCAGCAGCTCGCCCTTGGCCCACAGGTCCGTCTGGTCGGTGTAGTGGGAGCTGTAGGCGTGGCCCGAGGCACCCGAGAGGTTGATCCACTTGGACTTGTCGAGGTCGCCCAGGTTGACCACCATCCGCATGGACGGCACCCAGACGACACCGTAGCCGCCCGCCGCGTTCCAGCCCGTGGCGTTCACGGTGGCCTCGCCGCCGTCGAGCTTCCAGGGGCCCCGGTTGAGCATGTACTGGATTATCCGGGGGCCGCCGGTGCCGAGGGTCTGGTTCTTCAGGAACAGCCGGTGCAGACGGCCCCAGCTCCAGGTGTCGATGTCCTTGCCGAGCTTGGCGGTCAGCTCCCACCGGGCGTCCTTCATGGCCCGCGCGAACAGTTCGTCCCGTGTCGTGGTCGCCTTGTCGGTGCGCGTCCCGGGCGTCTGCCACCAGTCGTTCTTCTCGTCGTCGACGATGCTGCGCACCACCTCGAACCAGCGGTCGCCGCCGTCCGGCTGCGCCTGGTCCGCGTCGCGCTGGCCGCACTCGCGCACCTTCCGGTCCTCGTCCGCGGGCCCGGTGTTGTCGGCCGGCTCGACCCACAGGCACTGCCCCTTGACCCGCAGTTCCTTGGGCAGCTTGTTGCCGAAGGCCAGCTTGAGGACGTTGCGCCAGACGGCGTTGAAGTACGCGGCGGCCGCCGAGTCGGCGTCCTGGGTGTAGTCCCAGCCCTCCAGCAGCTTCTGCGCCTCGCGGACGTGCCGGTCCGAGACGTCGATCTTGAGCAGCTTGGGCACCAGGAGCCTGGCGATCTCGCTGCTGCTGTCGAGCTGCATCTGCCGCATGTCGTCGGTGGAGATCTTGCCGCCGCCCTTGATCTTCGACTCGATCAGGTCGTTTATCCGCTGGCTGCGCGCGCCGTAGCCCCAGTCCGTGGTGAGCGTGTAGGGGTACTTGTCCTTGTCGACCACGGCCTGGTTGGCGGTGACGACGTAGCCGCGCTCCGGGTTGAACTCGTGCGGCAGCTCGTCCTGTGCGATGTAGCCGGTCCAGCGGTACTTGGAGTCCCAGCCGGGCGCCGGGATCGATCCGTCGAGTCCCTGCGCACGCGTGGGGATCTTCCCGGGCAGCTGGTAGCCGATGTTGCCCTGGGTGTCGGCGTAGACCAGGTTCTGCGAGGGCACGTCGAAGGACCGGGCCGCCGCGCGGAACTCGTTCCAGTTCGTCGCCCTGTCGATCTCGAACACGGCGTCCATGGAGGAGCCGGGGTCCAGCGCGGTCCAGCGCAGCGCGATGCCGTAGCCGTCGCCGCGGTCGGGCGCGGCGGTGTCGACGGTCGCCTTCTTGCCGACCTTGACGAGCTCGTCGTCGCGGTCGGACAGGAGGGGGCCGCTCTTCGTCTCGCGGACGACGATCTGCTTGGATCCACCCCCGGCGATCTTGATCGTCTCGGTGCGGGTGCTGAACGGCACCACCTTGCCGTCGTACACGTAGCCGTCGCCGGACAGCTTCTCCAGGTAGAGGTCGCTGACGTCCACGCCGGAGTTGGTCATGCCCCAGGCGATGGCCTGGTTGTGGCCGATGATCACTCCGGGCAGGCCCGCGAACGTGTACCCGGTGACGTCGTACGGACATGCGGCGGAGACGGTCGTGCAGTGCAGGCCCATCTGGTACCAGACCGACGGCAGTGAGGCCGACAGGTGCGGGTCGTTGGCCAGCAGCGGCTTGCCCGTGATGGTGTGGCGGCCGGCCACGACCCACGAGTTGGAGCCGATACCGTTGCCGTTCACGCCGACGGCCGTCGGGACGCCGTCCAGGACGGTGTAGAGGCCCGCCAGCTGGCTGCGCAGGGCCGACGACCCGGAGGTCCCGGTGGTCGACGTGGTGGTCCCGTTTGTTCCGGTTGTTCCGGTTGTCCCCGTCCCGGTGCCGGTCCCGGTCCCGGTCCCGGTGCCGGTGCCGGTGCCGGTGCCGGTGCCCGACCCGGTTCCCGTCGAGCCGCCCTGTCCGAACGTCTTCGTGGCCGCGTCGTACCGGCCCTCCTGGACGATCGGCTTGTGGCGGCCGAACGGGTACTCCGGGTACAGGTCCGCGATCTGCTTGGGGCCCAGCCGGCTGGTCAGCAGGGAGCGGTCGATCTCCTCCTGCATGTTGCCGCGCAGATCCCAGGCCATCGCCTTCAGCCAGGAGACCGAGTCGACCGGGGTCCACTCCTCCGGCTTGTAGTCGTTGGTGAGGTTCAGGGCCGCGTACTCCAGGGAGATGCTCTCGCTGCCCCTGCCCCGCAGGTAGGCGTTGACCCCCTTGGCGTACGCCCGCAGGTACTTCTTGGTGGAGGCCGACAGCTTGGTGTCGTACTCCTTCCGCGCCACTCGGTCCCAGCCCAGGGTCCGCAGGAACTCGTCGTTCTTGACCTGGCTCTTGCCGAACATCTCGGACAGGCGTCCGGACGTCATGTGGCGGCGCACGTCCATCTCGTAGAACCGGTCCTGCGCCTGGACGTAGCCCTGGGCCATGAACAGGTCCTCGGCGGAGGAGGCGTAGATCTGCGGGATTCCGTTGCCGTCGCGCTTGACGTCGACGGGGCCCGAGAGGCCGTCGAGGGTGATCGAACCCTTGGTCTGCGGGAAGGAGGCACGCACGGTACTGACGGACCAGTACCCGCCGTAGCCGAAGCCCGCCACGAGGGCCAGCACGAGGACGATCACGACCAGACGGGCTCTGCGCCCCTTCTTCCTGCCGGACTTGCCGGGCTTCTGGCCGGAAGAGGCGGTGGTGTTGGGGGGCATCGCTGTCCTTGCTGTCCTAACACGAGCGGCAGGGCGGGCTGTGCTTTCTACTGAGCGCTGGAGCAACCATAGGCGCAGGGGCCCCGCCGCCTGGACGCGGTCCGGGCAACCCGGCCGGACTGGAGTTCGATCACGCGCCCCGAAGCGTCAAGAAAGCGTCAAGAATTAGGTAAGGTAACGAAGTACTTGCGGTGAAGTCCCTGGTCGCCAGGGCGTCACCCGTCCTGGTCGAGGCGTTCGCATCGCGGCGCCGGGAATGGCGAGAAGGGAACGGCCGCTGACTGTCCACCACCTCAACCAGCTTCTGCTCCTGTGCTCGCTCGTTCTGCTCGTCGCGGTGGCGGCGGTTCGTGTCTCGTCGCGCAGCGGGCTCCCCAGCCTGCTCGTCTACCTCGGCATCGGCATCGCCATGGGCCGGGACGGGGTCGGCGCCATCCCCTTCACCAACGCGGAACTGACCCAGGTCATGGGGTACGCGGCCCTGGTCGTGATCCTCGCTGAGGGCGGTCTCGGCACGAAGTGGAGGGAGATCAGGCCGGCCCTCCCGGCGGCCGCCTCCCTGGCGCTCGTGGGGGTCGCGGTGAGCGTCGGCGTCACGGCCGCCGGTGCGCACTACCTCTGCGGGCTCGAATGGCGGCAGGCGCTCATCATCGGAGCGGTGGTGTCGTCCACCGACGCGGCGGCCGTCTTCTCCGTGCTGCGGAAAGTGCCCCTCCCCGCCCGCCTGACGGGTGTGCTGGAGGCCGAGTCCGGCTTCAACGACGCCCCGGTGGTCATCCTCGTCGTCGCCTTCTCCACGGCCGGCCCGGTGGAGCACTGGTACACGCTGCTGGGCGTGATCCTCCTGGAGCTGGCCATCGGCGCCGCCGTCGGCCTCGCGGTGGGCTGGCTCGGCTCCTGGGGCCTGCGGCATGTGGCGCTGCCGGCCTCCGGTCTCTACCCGATCGCCGTCATGGCCATCGCGGTCACCGCCTACGCGGCCGGCGCGCTGGCCCACGGCAGCGGCTTCCTCGCCGTGTACCTCGCGGCGATGATGCTCGGCAACGCGAAGCTGCCGCACTGGCCCGCCACCCGGGGCTTCGCCGAGGGGGTCGGCTGGATCGCCCAGATCGGCATGTTCGTCCTGCTCGGTCTGCTGGTCACCCCGCACGAACTGGGCGACGACGTGCTGCCCGCCCTCGTCATCGGCCTGGTGCTGACCATGGTGGCGCGGCCGCTGAGCGTCGTGGTGAGCCTCGCGCCGTTCCGGATGCCGTGGCAGGAGCAGACACTGCTGTCGTGGGCCGGGCTGCGCGGAGCGGTGCCCATCATCCTGGCGACCATCCCCATGGTGAACGGCGTCGACGCCAGCCGCCGCATCTTCAACATCGTCTTCGTCCTCGTCGTCGCCTACACCCTGCTCCAAGGGCCGACGCTGCCGTGGCTGGCCCGCCTGCTGCGACTGGGCGAAGGCCCCGAGGCCGCCGACCTCGGCATCGAATCGGCGCCCCTGGAGCGGCTGCGCGGCCATCTGCTGTCCGTCGCGATCCCCGAGGGATCACGGATGCACGGCGTCGAGATCAATGAGCTGCGGCTGCCGGCCGGCGCCGCGGTCACGCTCGTCGTCCGGGAGGGGCGGTCGTTCGTGCCGCTGCCGACGACGGTGCTGCGGCGCGGGGACGAACTGCTCGTGGTCGCCACGGACCAGGTCCGTGACGCCGCGGAGACGCGCCTCAGGGCCGTCGGCCAAGGCGGCAAGCTGGCCGGCTGGCTCGGTTTGGACGACGGGGCGGCGGGCGGCCGCGGCGGCGGAGCCCGCGGCGGGCGTTGAGGGCACGGCGGTCGTGGAGCCACGGCGGTCGTTGAGGGCCCGGCGGTCGTTGAGGGCCCGGCTGGTCATTGAGGGCCCGGCGGTCATTGAGGGCCCGGTTAGAATCAAGGCGCACTTGATCGAACCAACTCTGCCTGACGCAGAGCTGGCGCGACCGTATGGCGGCCGCGACGCCCCCCTCGACGGGCGCCGGTATCTACCGCAGTCCGCGCAAGAGGACAGCTCTCGGCGCCCCCCGCACGGGCGCGCTACCAGGCGGCAGAAAGGCGCGGGCCGTGGCGTCCACGGTCACCTCGAAGTCGTCCCGTCCGGGCTACTGGCAACTGCTGCGCACCCGCGGCGCCTGGACGTTCCTGCTCCCGGGCTTCGCGGCGCGTCAGCCGTTCGCGATGCTCACCCTCTCCATCGTGCTGCTCCTGCGACACACCACCGGCTCGTACGGGGCGGCGGGCGCCGTCGCCGCGGTCACCGGCGCCTCCATGGCACTGTTCGCGCCCGTCGGCGGCCGTCTCGCCGACCGCCACGGCCAGCGGGCGGTGCTGGTCCCCGGCGTCCTGGTGCACGCCCTGTCGGGCGCCGCCCTGACGGCGCTCGCGCTGGCCCACGCCCCCTTGTGGGTGCTGTTCGCCGCAGCCGTGCCGACGGGTGCCTCCGTGCCGCAGATCGGCCCCATGGTGCGCGCCCGCTGGGGCGTGCGGCTGCACGGCTCACCCCTGCTGGCGACGGCGGCCGCCTTCGAGTCCGTCACCGACGAGCTGACCTTCGTGCTCGGCCCGCTGCTGGCGACGGCCCTGTGCACCACCGTGACCCCGGCCGCGGGCCTGCTGACGGAGGCCGCGCTGACGCTGGCCGGCGGTCTGCTGTTCGCGGCGCGGAGGAGCACACAGCCGCCGGTCGCCGCCGTGCCGCACGCCCGCGTACGGCACGCCCCCGCGCTGCGCGTCCCCGGGGTACGGGTGCTGGTCGTGACCTTTGTGGGCATCGGGTCCGTCTTCGGCGGCCTGCAGGTCGCGCTCGCCGCGTTCAGCGAGTCGACCGGCGAGCCCGGCCTCAACGGCGTCCTGTACGGCGTCTTCGCCGCCGGCAACATGCTCTCCGGCGCCGTGTGCGGCGCCGTCGCCTGGAAGGCCGCCCCGCAGCGGCGGCTCGTCCTCGGCCATGCCGCCCTCGCGCTGGCCGCCTCGAGCCTGTGGACCGCACACTCCGTGACCGTCCTGGCCGGCCTCGGACTGCTCGTCGGCGTGTGCGTCGCGCCCGCCCTGATCACCGGCTACACGCTGGTCGAGGGCCTTGTCCCGGACGGCGCCCGCACCGAGGCGTTCACCTGGCTGACCGGCGCGGTCGCGCTCGGCCAGGCGGCCGCGGTGACGGTCGCGGGACAGTTGGAGGACCGTCTGGGGGACGGCGCCGGTTTCCTGGTCTCGATGGGCGGCACGGTGCTGGCACTGGTGACCCTGGTGTCCCTGCGGTCACGGCTGGCGGCACGGGCCGACGGCCGCACCGTCGCGCGTGGTGTGGGTCACCGCGTGCCGGTGACGGTGGACTGATCCCGAGGAATACGTCACTATGGATCGTCGTTAGCACTCATCGAGTGAGAGTGCCAGGAGGAAGACACGTGCCGACCTACCAGTACCAGTGCACCGAGTGCGGCGAGGGCCTCGAGGCGGTGCAGAAGTTCACCGACGACGCCCTGACCGAGTGCCCGAGCTGCGGTGGCCGCCTGAAGAAGGTGTTCTCCGCCGTCGGCATCGTCTTCAAGGGCTCCGGCTTCTACCGCAACGACAGCCGCGGCTCGTCGTCGAGCAGCCCGGCGTCGAAGTCGTCGAACTCCTCGTCGACGTCGTCGTCCTCGTCCTCGGCGTCCTCGGCGTCCTCGTCGTCTTCGTCGTCCTCGTCCGACTCCGGGTCGTCGGCGACGAACACCTCCACCAGCTCCGCCGCGTAAGCGCGCTGTCGTGCGACCCCGTCGTCGGCCGACGGCGGGTTCGCACGACGGCGGGGTCGCATGACGGCGGGGTCGGACGGCGGCGGAGCCTTCGCGTCCCGAAGCCAGCTACTGTGCTCGCCATGCAGAACGCAGACATCGGTGTCATAGGCGGCTCCGGCTTCTACTCCTTCCTCGACGACGTGACCGAGCTCCGCGTCGACACCCCCTACGGACCGCCCAGCGACTCCCTCTTCCTCGGCGAGGTCGCCGGCCGACGGGTCGCCTTTCTCCCCCGCCACGGCCGCGGCCACCACCTGCCGCCGCACCGCATCAACTACCGCGCCAATCTGTGGGCGCTGCGCTCCGTAGGCGTGCGCCAGGTGCTCGGGCCGTGTGCCGTCGGCGGCCTGCGCCCCGAACACGGTCCCGGAACCCTGCTCGTCCCCGACCAGCTGGTGGACCGCACGAAGGCCCGGACGCAGACCTACTTCGACGGACTGCCGCTGCCCGACGGCACCGTGCCGAACGTGGTGCACGTCTCGCTCGCCGACCCCTACTGCCCCGTCGGCCGCAAGGCCGCGCTGGAGGCGGCGCGCGGACGGGACTGGGAACCGGTCGACGGCGGCACGCTGGTCGTCGTCGAGGGCCCGCGATTCTCCACCCGTGCCGAATCGCTCTGGCACCGTGCGCAGGGCTGGTCGGTGGTGGGCATGACCGGTCATCCGGAGGCCGCGCTCGCCCGGGAACTGGAGCTCTGCTACACCTCCCTCACCCTGGTCACCGACCTCGACGCCGGAGCCGAGAGCGGCGAGGGCGTCTCGCACGACGAGGTGCTGAAGGTGTTCGCGGCGAACGTGGACCGGCTGCGGGGCGTGCTGTTCGACGCGGTGGCGGCGCTGCCGGCGAACGGGACACGGGACTGCTTGTGCACGACCGCGCTGGGCGGAATGGACCCGGGGTTCGAGCTGCCCTGAGCGGAACGGGCGCGGGGCCGGCGCTCGGGCCGGCGCTCGGGCCGACGCCCGGGGCGGCGCTCGGGCCGACGCCCGGGGCGGCGCTCGGGCCGACGCCCGGGGCGGCGCCCGGCACCGGCGTGTGGAACGCCCTGTTCGGGTGAGGGAGTTGTCCACAACCGGCCGGTAGTCCACGGGCGTCGGCGGACCCGGCGGCGAAGCCTCATCGTGGATCGCACCTCGATCTCGCGATGCAGGTGGTGATCAGCATGACCCGGTCCTCGTTCCCTCCCCTTCCCGCGCCTCACCCGGACGTCCCCGCGCCCCCGCCGCACCGGGCCGCCTTCACGGGTGTCCACGCCCCGGACGCCCTGGACGCCGCGGTCGGTGCGGTCGGTGCCGCCGGTGTGGTCGGTGCGGGCACGCCCGCGACGTGTGCGGTGCCGCACTTCGCTCCCGTGCGCGTGCGCGGCGGCGGGCAGCGGCTGCGGCGTCTCGTCCGGCACCGCAGGAGGGCCGTGGCCACGGGCCTGGCGGTCACCGCCGCCGCGCTCGTGGCGGCGGGGCCGCCCACGACCGAGGGGGCACGGGGACATCCGGACGCCGACGCGCGCCCGACCGCCGCCTCCGGGCCCGTACGGGAGCGCCACGCCGTCGAGATGGTGACGGCACCGGTGCGGATCGCCGACGGGGCCACGGTGGGGCTGCTGCGGCCGGGCGACCGGGTCGATGTGATCGCGGCCGACGGGAGCGGAGGCGCGTCGGTGGTCGCGGCCGGGGCGCGCGTGACGCGGCTGCCGGACGCGGCGGCCACGGAGAGCGGAGCGCTGGTCGTGCTGTCCGTGCCGCGCAGCACGGCAGCACGGCTGGCCGGTGCGGGCGCCACCGCACGGCTGGCGGTGACGCTGTGCTGAGCGTGCCGAGCGGCCTTCACGGCGCCCCGGACTGGACAGGTGTACTACGCCCTGCCGTAGGTTGCGGAGCGTTTTTCTCCACAGCCGGAGTGATCGAGGAAGGGCCCACAGGTGAGCGAGAAGCAGCGTCCGGGCGTCTGGAACGGTTTCAAGGCGTTCCTGATGCGGGGGAACGTCGTCGACCTGGCGGTCGCGGTGGTCATCGGTGCCGCCTTCACCAGCATCGTGAACTCCGTGGTGAAGGGGATCATCAACCCGGTGGTGGGTGCCCTCGGCACCAAGAGCCTCGACAGCTACAGCTCCTGCCTCAAGGCGCCGTGCACGGGCACCGGCGACACCGCGACAGGGGTCCGGGTCCTGTGGGGCTCGGTCCTCGGCGCCACGCTCAACTTCCTGATCACCGCGGCCGTCGTCTACTTCCTGATGGTTCTGCCCATGTCCAGGTTCCTGGCCCGGCAGGAGGCCCGCCGCAAGGCGAGGGAGAGCGCACACGAGGCGATCGAGGTGACCGAGCTGCAGGTGCTCAAGGAGATCCGCGACGCCCTCGTGGCGCAGCGCGGGCCGGGTCACGGCAGGCCGTAGCCCACGGGCCGCCCCTGCGCGGGGGTGCGCTCAGAGGTGGTGGGGCGGCTTCTCGTCGAGGAAGCGTGCCAGGTCGGCGGCGCTGCCGGCACTCTGCGCGGGGCGCTCGCCCCACCCCTGGTCCGTGTCGTCCGAGGACGGCCGGCTCAGCGGGTCGTCGAAGACGAGAGCGTCCTTGGGCGCGGACCTGGGCTCGGACTTGGGCTCGGACCTGGGCGCGGACCTGGGCTCGGATGCGGGCTCGCGCGGCTCGCGGGCGGGGGCTGGGCTCATGGCACCAGCGTACGTCCGCGCCGGGGCCGCCCCCGCGCCCTGTCGGGCGGATGCGGACGTCCCCTCCTGGAGCCGGCGCGGACGCGCGGATCGCCGCCGCCCGGGGTCGTGCCGACGGATACGAGCGGATCATGAGTCCATGACGGTTGACGCTCTGACAGATGTCGCGGGCCTGCGCGTGGGGCACGCCACACGGACCGGGGACGGCTGGCTCACCGGCAGCACGGTCGTCCTCGCCCCCGAGGGCGGCGCGGTCGCGGCCGTGGACGTGCGCGGCGGCGGGCCCGGCACCAAGGAGACCGACGCGCTGGACCCGCGCAACCTCGTGCAGAAGGTGGACGCGGTCGTCCTGACGGGCGGCAGCGCGTACGGGCTCGACTCGGCGTCGGGCGTGATGGCCTGGCTCGAGGAGCACGGGCGCGGGGTGCGGGTGGGCGCGGAGCCGACGCACGTGGTGCCGGTCGTGCCCGCCGCGTGCATCTTCGACCTGGGACGCGGCGGCGACTTCGCGGCCCGGCCGGACGCGGCCGTCGGCCGGGCGGCGGTCGAGGCGGCCGCGGCGAGCACGCCGGGCGCGCCCGTGGCGGAGGGCTGCGTCGGCGCGGGCACGGGAGCGACGGTGGGCCAGGTCAAGGGCGGCGTCGGTACCGCGAGCACCGTGCTCGACTCGGGGATCACGGTGGCCGCGCTGGTCGTGTGCAACGCGGTGGGCTCGGCGGTGGAGCCGGTGACGGGCGCCCTGTACGGGGAGTTGCTCCAGGGCCTGACCCACCGTCCGGCGCCCGAGGTGCACGAGGCCGCGCGGCGGCGGCTCGCCGAGACCGCCGCGCACAACCGGCACCCGCCGCTGAACACGACCCTCGCCGTCGTGGCGACCGACGCCGACCTCACCAAGGCGCAGGCGCAGAAGCTCGCCGGCACGGCGCACGACGGCATCGCGCGCGCCGTCCGCCCCGTGCATCTGCTGCACGACGGCGACACGGTGTTCGCGCTGGCGACCGGCGCGCGTGCACTCGCCACCGGGAATCCCCTCGCGCTCAACGACATCCTCGCGGCGGGCGCGGACCTGGTGACGCGGGCGATCGTCCGGGCGATGCGCGCGGCCGGCTCCGTGGACGGGCCGGGCGGGACGTGGCCGTCCTACGGGGAGTTGTACGGGGCCGGATAGGGGCCGGACAGGGGTCGGGCAGGGGCCCGACAGCAGCCGGGCAGGGGCCGGAGCGCGGGCGATTGTCCCGGTTCTGTCACGTGATGGCGTTCGCCGCGGCGGGCGGGAACCCGCTGCGGCGGGGTTCGCTCTTCTTCCACGTACTGGAGCGAATCACGCACCTCACGAGACCTGGGAGAAGCCCGTGACAACGCCGGACATGCGAGCGCGGCGCGTCGTGGGGGCCTGTGCCGCCCTGATGGTCGGCGCCCTGACCCTCACAGCCTGCGGCGGCAGCGCCAAGGCCGACAACAGCAAGGACGGAAAGGAATCCGCCAAGACCTCCGTGGCGAAGATCACCATCTCGGCGAAGGACGGCTCGACGGGCGCGTCCATCAACGCGACCGGGGTGACGGTCAGCGGCGGGAAGCTGACGGAGGTGAGGATGACGGTGGCGGGGACGGGCGCGGCCGTCCCCGGGGACCTGTCCGCGGACGGGAGGTCCTGGAAGCCGAGGCAGCGGTTGGAGCGCGGCACCAAGTACCAGATCTCGGCCACCGCCAAGGACTCCGGCAACCGCGTCGCGGCCGCCAACTCCATCTTCACCACGGTCACCCCGGCCAACAGCTTCATAGGCACGTACTCGCCCGACAACGGGACGACGGTGGGCGTCGGGATGCCGGTGTCCTTCACCTTCGACAAGGCCATCAGCGACAAGAAGGCCGTGCAGTCGCACATCACGGTGACCTCCAGCAGCGGGCAGCAGGTCGTCGGGCACTGGTTCGGGGCGCAGCGGTTGGACTTCCGGCCCGAGCAGTACTGGAAGGCCGGCTCCAAGGTCACCATGAGGATCGACCTGGACGGTGTCCGGGGCGCGAACGGCGCGTACGGCGTCCAGAAGAAGACCGTGAGCTTCACCGTCGGCCGCTCCCAGGTCTCCACGGTCGACGTCGGCACGCAGACCATGACGGTCGTGCGGGACGGCACGACGCTCAGGACGATCCCGATCTCGTCGGGCAGCCCGCAGCACACCACGTACAACGGCCAGATGGTGATCTCCGAGAAGTTCGCGCAGACCCGCATGGACAGCCGGACGGTGAACCTCGGCGGCGAGTACAACATCCCGGACGTACCGCACGCGATGCGGCTGACGAACACCGGGACGTTCATCCACGGCAACTACTGGTACAACAGGGCCGCTCCGCCCTTCGGCCGCCAGGGCACCAGCCACGGCTGCGTCGGACTCGCGGACGTGCAGGGCGGGCAGGGGGACACGAGCGCCAAGTGGTTCTACGACAACTCGCTCATCGGTGACGTGGTGACCGTCAAGAACTCCCCCGACAAGACGGTCGCGCCCGACAACGGGCTCAACGGCTGGAACCTGCCGTGGGCCGCGTGGACCGCGGGAAGTGCCCTCTGACCAGGCGAAGCTGACGAACGATCGGGCCGCGCGGGAACTCGTCGCGCGGTCCGTCCGTTTTTCCCCCGTACGTTTTCTCGGTTCCCGGACATGATGTCCGACCGAGAGGCTACGGTATGCACCCACAAGGTGACATGCAGCAACGCCGGGAGAGACCTTGAGCGTTCCGTACGAGACGGCACCGTACAAGCCACCCGAGTCGCCCGAGTCTCCGGAGGAGCACCTCGCGCGGCTCCTCGGTCGCGCCCTGAACTCCTTCGAGCTGCCCGACGAGACGATCGGACGGCTCGACTGGGCGCTGGTGTACGACAGTTCACTGCACTCCGCGCACCACAGCGCCGGGCTGTACCGGGAGACGTACCGGCACACCTGGCTGCTCGCGGACGGCTCGGCGGTCACCCTGTGGGAGCTGGTCCACAACACGGGGCCCGGCGGCCTGCTCGAGCACGAGGTGTACGTGGACGAGGAGGAGCTGCGGACCGCCACCGCACGGCTGCCCCTGCCGCCGGACGCGCCCGACTTCGAACTGCCCGTACGGGTGGAGCAGTCGCGGATCCCCGAGCCCCGGCACGCCTACGTACCCGACGACTCGGCGGACCACTCGCGCCGGCTGCTGCGCCGTGCGGAGAACGCGGACCGGCCGGGCTCGGACCTGGCGGCGTTACTTCTGCACTCGGCGTTAGCCCACCAGATCACCCAGGTCTTCGGGCGCCCGTCACCGGCCGCTCGCACGGGGCTGCGCTTCTCGCTCTACGAGCACGCGTTCCTGCTGCGCGACGGCCGCGAGCTGTCCCTGTGGGAGGTCGAGCACACCGCGACCCCGAACGGACGGCACATGTGCGAGGTCTACACGACCGAGGAGGCCGCGCGGGAGGCGATGGAGCGCCGCGCGGCGACGCTCGGCTGAGGCCGCGCGGCCAGGGCCTAGGGCGTGTTGCGAAAGTCCCGTCTGCCCCGCGACGCCTGGCACGGCGCCTCGCCGCGTTGTCGGGATCGCCCGCGTACGCCCAGTACGCGGACGACCCTCCGCCTTGCGATGCACCGCACCAGACGCCGCGGGCCCCGCCCTTCGGGCGGACGACGCCACTTTCGCAACACGCCCTAGGAGGTCTCGCCGAACCGCCGTACCAGGACCGCGAAAGCGTCCCGTTCGGCCGGGGTGAGCTCCACCGACTCCCACGGCGGTGCCCCCCGCCGCTGGGCGGGCAGGGACCGCAGCGTGCCGCCGTGCTGCCGGGCCGCACTCTCGAGACGGTCGTGCCGGATGCGGATCACGCCGAGCGCCCACACGGCGCTCGCCAGCGCGAAGACGACCGCGGTGACCAGTTGGAGGATCGACAGGTGCGCGGACATGTCTCCAGTACACACCACACTCACGGACTTCGGCCCCGGATCGTGACGCATCTCGCAGGTGCGGCGAGTGAGACGAACGGGGCACGGGCGCCCGAAACGGGGCGGCCCCGGTCCGGGGCGACCCCGTAACGGGGCGCGCGGGCGCGGGCGCCGGACCTGCGCCGGCCGCGGGCTCCCGCCACCGGGCCCGCGGCCCACGCGTGTTGGGCGGCTGGGCCCGTCGGGCGCCCGTCGGGCGGTGCCCGGCCGGGCTCGCGCGCAACGCGACCGCCGGGCGCCACCGGCCCCCTGCCCGGGCCCGGGCCCGGGCCCTCAGGGCACGAGCTCCGGCTCCTCGGCGGTCTGCGCCTCCGGTCCGGGTGCGGCCCCGGCCCCCGTCACCGTCTCGGTCGCGTCCTCCGCCTCGGTCGCGTCCTCCGCCTCCGCGCCCTCCACATGCTGCGCCGGGCGCTTCGGCAGGGCGAACATCAGCAGGAAGATCACCGCCATCACCGCCGCGACCCAGCCCAGCGCGTGCTGGAAGGCGTGCACGAAGGCCGGGCCCACCTGCGTCGGGGTCAGCCGGTCGTCGATCTCACCGAAGAAGACCACGGACACCAGGCCGAGGCCCAGTGCGTTGCCCATCTGCTGCACGGTGTTGATCAGACCCGACGCCGAGCCCGAGTGCTCCCGCGGCACCTCGGACAGAACGGCGTCCGTCAGCGGCGCCACGATCAGGCCCATGCCCACGCCCATCACGACCAGCGGCAGCGCCATCTGCCAGGAGGCGATGGACAGTCCGTAGCGATGGGCCTCCGCGGTGTAGAGGAGGACACCCGCCGCCATCACCAGGGCGCCGGCCTGGAGCACCTTGCGGCCGAACCGCGGGACCAGCTTCTGCACGGACATCCCGGCCGCCGTCGAGACCGCGAGGGAGAAGGGCACCCCGGTCAGGCCGGCCCGCAGCGCGCTCCAGCCGAGGCCGATCTGCATGTACAGGGTCCACACCAGGAAGAAGACGCCGAGGCCGACCCCGAACACCGTCTGCACCGCGATGCCCGCCGCGAAGCTCTTGACCCGGAAGAGGGACAGCTCGACGAGCGGGGACCCGTCGCGGGCCGCCTTCCTCCTCTCGTACGCCACCAGCGCGGCGCAGACGACGAGCGAGCCCGCCATCGACGCGTACCCCCACAGCGGCCAGCCCAGCTCACGGCCTCGGGTGAGCGGGTAGAGCAGCATCAGCAGGCCGAGTGTGACCAGGGCGACGCCGACGAGGTCCAGCCGCAGGGCCCGCGGGGCCTTCGACTCCATGATGAAGCGGCGCCCCAGCAGGAGGGCCCCGATGCCGACCGGCAGATTGATCAGGAAGATGGGCCGCCACTCCAGCCCGAACAGGTTCCACTCGGTGAGCAGGGCGCCGAGCAGCGGCCCGGAGACGGCACCCAGCCCGACGATCGCGCCGAACAGCCCGAAGACCTTGCCCCGTTCGTGCGCCGGGAAGGTGGCGTGCACGATCGACAGCACCTGCGGCACCATCATCGCGGCCATCGCGCCCTGCAGGATCCGCGCGGCGACCAGCATCTCCGGGTTCGCGGCGAATCCGCACAGCGCGGAGGCGACGGCGAAGCCGCTGACCCCGAGGAGGAAGAGGCGCTTGCGGCCGTGGATGTCGCCGAGTCGGCCGCCGGTGATGAGCCCGGCGGCGAAGGCCAGCGCATAGCCCGCGGTGATCCACTGGATCTGACTGAACGAGGCGCCCGCGTCCCGCTGGATCGAGGGGATCGCGATGTTGACGATCGTGACATCGACGAGGTCCATGAAGGCCGCGGTCATCACGATGGCGAGGGCGAACCAGCGGCGGCGGTCGCCCGCGCCCGTTTCGCCCGCGCCGGCCGCGGCGCTGAGTGTGCTCTCGGTGGAAGGCATGGCCCGACGCTAGATCCTCATTAGGTCAGATCATGTCCTAGTGGCGCGGCATCATCGATCTCATGACGACGGACACTCCGGCCCGGCTCCTTCACCTGCTCTCCCTGCTCCAGACCCCGCGCGAGTGGCCCGGCAGGGAACTCGCCGACCGGCTCGGGGTGTCCCGGCGCACGGTCCGCCGGGACATCGACCGCCTGCGCGAACTGGGGTACCCGGTGCAGGCCACCAAGGGCGCCGACGGCGGCTACCGCCTCGTCGCAGGGAAGGCCATGCCGCCGCTCGTGCTCGACGACGAGGAGGCCGTGGCGATCGCGGTCGGCCTGCGCGCCGGTGCCGGGCACGCGGTCGAGGGCATGGACGAGGCGTCGGTGCGGGCCCTGGCCAAGCTGGAGCAGGTGCTGCCGGGCCGGCTGCGCCGTCGCGTGGCCGTACTCCAGGCCGCCACCACGCCGCTGACGAGCGGCGACGGGGCGAGCATCGCGCCCGAGACACTGACCGTGATGGCCTCGACGATCGCGGGCCACGAGCGGCTGCGGTTCGCCTACCGCGCCAAGGACGGAACGCCGTCACGGCGCCTGACGGAGCCGTACCGGCTGGTGTCGACGGGCCTGCGCTGGTATCTCGTCGCCTACGACCTGGGCCGTGAGGACTGGCGTACCTTCCGGGTCGACCGGGTCGCCGAGCCGCTGGCGACGGGAGCGCGGTTCACGCCGCGGGAACTGCCGACGGGCAGTGCGGCGGAGTACCTGCGGCAGTCGATGGACCACAACCGGAGCCAGGAGACGTACACGTTCGAGGCGACGTTCGCCTCGTCGGCGGAGTCGGTCGCGGCGCGTCTGCCCCGGTGGGTCGGCACGCCCGAGCCGCTCGGCGACGACGGCTGCCGGCTGACCGGCGACACGAGCGCCCCGGTGGAATGGCTGGCGGTGCGGCTGGCCATGACGGGCTACGACTTCAGGGTGCACGGGCCGGCCGAACTGGTGGCGTACACGAGGGACTTGGGAGCGAGGCTGACGCGGGCGGCGGACGAACGCCAGGCGTGAGCGGCCGCGCCGGCCGCGGACGCTCAGCCGTTCTCCGGGCCGGGGTGGCTGTCCCAGTCGAAGTCCCGCAGGGCGTCCAGGTTGCGCAGGGCATGGCCGACGAGTCCGTGGGGACCGGTGGGCGGCTCGTCGCCCGCGGCCCAGCTCTCCACGGCCACGCGGATGGCGGCGCCTGCGACGGCGGCGGCGAAGCGCAGGGCCGGGGTGACGCCGACGGACGCCTCACCCCCGGAGCGCGCCCGTGCCGCCGGGCCGGCCGCCACCCGCTCCGCGAGGACCTGCGCCAGTTCCTCTTCCGCCGTCCGGCCGATCTCGGCCCAGACCTTGGTGAGCGCGGGGTCGGTGTGGACCAGGCGCATGAGGGTGCGCACCCACTCCAGGGACGCCGCGGACATGCCCGTGCCGAGAGCGAGGGTGTGGACCGCCGCGTGCCGCAGCGCCTCTCCGACGGCGAAGTCGGCGGGGGCGTCGCGGACGGCCTGCGCCCACCGGTGGGCGCCCTCGGTGAACAGCGGGGCGAGCGCCTCCTCCTTGGTCGCGAAGTAGCGGTAGAACGTGCGCGGGGCGACCCCGGAGGCGCGGGCGATGTCCTCGGCCCGGGTGGCCCGCGGACCGTTCGCGATGAAGAGCCGCGCGGCGGCCCGGGCGATCTCCATCCGGGTCTCCGCCTTGCGCCGCTCGGTCAGGGATGCGCCCCGCCCGCCCGTGGGCGCGCCTTCGGAGGCCTGCGTCGTACGGCCGGACGGCGTCCCGCCCGCACGTTTGGTACCGGTCACGGACGGCAGGTTATGCCGCTGTGGCACAATCTGCCATCCGGGTCGCCCCGGGGTTCAGGTCCGGGGCGGCCCCGCGGAGCGGCCCTGCGCGGAAACGGGCGGGCCAAGGCCCGATCGGGCGTGCGTCGTGCGGCACACCGGCGCGTGGGCGCGCGCACGCCGATGGGCACAGGAGAGCCGGGCCCCGGCGCCAGGGGGGAGTGGCGCCGGAGCCCGGCTCGGGAGAGTCCCGCCGCCGGGGGGAGTGCGTCGGGACTCGGCTTGGGGGGCACGGACCGGGGATCGGCCCGTACCGGAGGAACCTGGAGGTCTTGTGCCCCGGGTCCGGGGCGTTGAAGCGACGGAACAGCGCCAACTACGGCGGCGGGAACGCGCCTGTCGGACACGTGGTCCCGCCGGCCGCGCGGCGGCCCTCACGCCGCCGCGTCGAACCCCGTGCTGCGGGCCAGCTTCTTCAGCTCCAGCAGCGCGTGCTTCTCGATCTGCCGGATCCGCTCGCGCGTCAGGCCGTGCTCCTTGCCGACCTCCGTCAGCGTGCGCTCCCGGCCGTCCTCGATGCCGTACCGCATCTTGATGATGGAGGCGGTGCGCTGGTCGAGCCGGCCGATCAGGTCGTCCAGCTCCTCACTGCGCAGCAGCGTGAGCACCGACTGCTCCGGGGACACCGCCGAGGTGTCCTCGAGCAGGTCGCCGAACTGCGTCTCGCCCTCGTCGTCCACCGACATGTTCAGCGAGACCGGGTCGCGCGCCCAGTCGAGCACGTCGTTGACACGGTCCGGGGTCGAGTCCAGCTCGGCCGCGATCTCGGCCGGCTCGGGGTCCCGGCCGTTCTCCCGGTTGAACTCGCGCTGGACCCGCCGGATCCGGCCCAGCTCCTCCACGAGGTGGACGGGCAGCCGGATGGTCCGGGACTGATCGGCGATCGACCGGGTGATGGCCTGACGGATCCACCAGGTCGCGTACGTCGAGAACTTGAAGCCCTTGCGGTAGTCGAACTTCTCGACGGCACGGACCAGGCCGGCGTTGCCCTCCTGGATCAGGTCGAGCAGCGGGAGGCCGCTGCGCGGATAGCGGCGCGCCACGGCGACGACCAGCCGGAGGTTCGAACGGATGAATATGTCCTTGGCCCGCTCCCCCTCGGCGACCAGGGCCTCAAGCTCCTCACGGGTGGCATCCGCCTTGGCCTTCTCCTCGCCGTCGAGGATATGCTGCGCGAACACACCCGCCTCGATGATCTGGGAGAGCTCGACTTCCCTGGCGGCGTCGAGCAGCGGTGTGCGCGCGATCTCGTCGAGGTACATGCCGACCAGGTCGCGATCGGCGAGCTCGCCGCCATGGGCGCGGACACTGTGTGCCGCGTCGACGGCCTCGCTTTCGGCGGCCCGGCGACGGGCGACGGCACGGGTTGCCATGCGTGCTCCCTTGCGGATGAGGGTCCCCCCGCTCGAGCGGTCTCGAGAGTGGGGAGGGCTGGCGGTGGTCGTGGATGCTTCAGTCACCCTTCCGGGTGCCCGGCATCCGATGGGAACAACGACTGCAATCCGGACAGAATTCCCAACCCGACCCTCATTTTTTCTGATCATGCAGTACCCTGTCCCGCCACCGGGGGGCAGAGCGCCGCCGGAACGCTCAGAGGCGCAGGTCGGACGGGGGGTCACCGTCGGCGCCGCGCCCTTCGCATCTCCGGAGCGGCGCCCCCCGATTGCTCTCCCACCCGAAAGACGGCCCGTACCGGCCGATGGTTGCCATGGATGCGGGTCCGCCGCTCATCCGAACTGCACCGACCTCTTCGCCAGGCCCATCCAGAACCCGTCGATCACCGACCTGTGCGTGTCCAGCTCCCCCGTCGCGTCCGCCGCGCCCAGCGTGACGAACAGCGGGGCGAAGTGCTCCGTGCGGGGGTGGGCCAGGCGGCCCGCCGGGGAGCGGTGGGCGAAGTCGAGGAGGGCGTCCACGTCCGCGGCCTCGAGTGCGCGGTGGCCCCAGTCGTCGAACTCCGCCGACCAGCCCGGTATTCCCCCGCCCGTGTGGCGCAGCGCCGCCAGGTTGTGGGTGAAGAAGCCGGAGCCGATGATCAGGACGCCCTCCTCGCGCAGCGGGGCCAGCCTGCGGCCGATCTCCAGCAGCCGGACCGGGTCGAGGGTCGGCAGGGAGACCTGCAGCACCGGGATGTCGGCCTCGGGGTACATCTCGGCGAGCGGGACGTAGGCACCGTGGTCCAGGCCGCGGTCCGGGACGTCCTGGACGGGGGTTGCGGGGGCGCGCAGCAGTTTCCTCACGGACGCGGCGAGCGCGGGGGCGCCGGGGGCCGCGTACCGCACCCGGTAGTAGTGCTCGGGGAAGCCCCAGAAGTCGTGGACGAGCGGGACCGTCTCCACCGCGCCGATCGCGAGGGGGGCCTCCTCCCAGTGCGCCGAGACCATGAGGACGGCCTTCGGGCGCGGCAGGGCCGCGGACCAGGCGGCGAGCTGCCCGGGCCAGACCGGGTCGTCGGCCAGCGGGGGCGCGCCATGGCTCAGATAGAGGGCGGGCATGCGCTCGGACGCGGTGCGTTCCTCGGTGGCGGCGGACATGGCGGCGGCCTCCTTCTTTTATTGAAACATCAAGCTCTTCCGCAGACCTTATCGCCGACTTGTTTAAGTTTCAAGGAGAAGCCTCGTACAGTGGACCGCATGAAGACGGCAACCGCTGAGGACACACGCTGGCTCACCGACGAGGAGCAGCGCATCTGGCGTGCGTACATGCACGCGGCCACCCTTCTCGAGGACCACCTCGACCGCCAGCTGCAGCGCGACGCGGGCATGCCGCACGTGTACTACGGGCTGCTCGTCCAACTCGCCGAGGCCCCCGGGCGGAGGCTGCGGATGACCGAGCTGGCCATGCAGGCGAAGATCACGCGCTCCCGGCTCTCGCACGCGGTCGCCCGTCTGGAGAAGAGCGGCTGGGTACGGCGCGAGGAGTGCCCGTCCGACAAGCGCGGGCAGCTCGCGGTCCTCACGGACGAGGGCCAGGAGGTGCTGGCGCGCACCGCACCGGGGCATGTGGCGGCCGTCCGCCAGGCGCTCTTCGGCCGGCTCACGCCCGAACAGCAGCAGTCGCTCGGCGAGATCATGACGATCGTCGCGGAGGGGTTGCAGCCCCAGGGCGCCGGCGCGGACCTGCCCTGGCTGCGCTGAGCACCCGCCGGCCTCCGGCCCGGGGCCCGCCGACTCCGCCCGCACCGGCCCGGGTCCCGCGGACTCCGCCCGCACCGGCCCGGTCCCGCCGACTCCGCCCACTCCGGCCCGGGTCCCGCCGACTCCGCCCACTCCGGCCCGGGTCCCGCCGACTCCGCCCACTCCGGCCCGGGTCCCGCCGACTCCGCCCGCACCGGCCCGCCTCCCGTAGCCCCGCGGCCCAGCCGTCCGCCGCCGGGGGCTCTTCGGGCGGGCCGCAGAGCGGGTCCGCCCCGGCCCCGACGGATCGCGGAGCCGGGGCGGACCCGGAGGCGCACGGACGAGGCGTCCCGGCCCTCGTCCCTGTGCGACGTCCTGATCCGACGGGCGGGTACCCCTGCGGGCTGCTCGGTCAGTGCGCGACCACCGGCACCTGCACCTCGTCCTCGGCGCCCTCGGCCGCGCCCTTGCCCACGGCCGGCCCGACATCCGGGCTTCCGGCGTTCACGAAGGTCAGGGCGATCGTCGCGGCGATCACGAGGATGCCGACGGCGAACCAGATCGCGTTCGTGTAGCCGTGCACCATGCCCTCCAGCTGGACCAGCTTCTGCTGGGGCCCGGAGGCGGCGGTGGCGATGTGGTCCTTGACGTAGGACGCGGTCGCCGAGGCGGCGATGGTGTTCAGCAGGGCCGTGCCGATCGCGCCGCCCACCTGCTGCGAGGTGTTGACCATCGCGGAGGCGACACCGGCGTCCCGCGGCTGCACGCCGAGCGTGGCCAGGGACATCGCCGGCATGAACGCGGTGCCCATGCCGAGGCCGAGCAGGAGCTGGGCCGGCAGCAGCAGCCCCGCGTACGAGGAGCCGACCTCCATCTGGGTCAGCAGCAGCATGCCGGCGGCGGCGACCAGGAAGCCGGGCCCCATCAGGGTCCGCGGCGGGACCCGGGTCATCAGCCGCGCCCCGATCTGGGTGGAGCCCATGATCATGCCCGCGATCATCGGCAGGAAGGCGAAGCCGGTCTTCACGGGCGAGTAGCCCTTGACGACCTGCAGGTAGTAGGTCAGGAAGAGGAACAGGCCGAACATCGCGATGATCGCGAGGCCGAGGGAGAGGTAGACACCGCCGCGGTTGCGCTCGGTGACCACGCGCAGCGGCAGCAGCGGGGCCTTGACCTTGGACTCGACGAAGGCGAAGGCGGCGAGCAGCACGGCCGAAGCCACGAACAGCGAGACGGTCACGGCGTCGCTCCAGCCGTCGGACTCGGCGCGCGTGAAGCCGTACACCAGCGAGACCAGACCGAGGGTGGACAGGACGACACCCGGGATGTCCAGCGGCGAGCGGTTGCGGCCGCCCTCCGGCTCACGGATGACGAAGTACGCGCCGGCCGCCGCGACGATCGCGAACGGGATGTTGACGAAGAACGTCCAGCGCCAGTCCAGGTACTTGGTGAGGAAACCGCCGAGGACCAGGCCGACGGCACCGCCACCACCGGCGATCGCGCCGTAGATGCCGAACGCCTTGGCGCGTTCCTTGGCGTCCGTGAACATCACGGCGAGCAGCGACAGCGCGGCGGGCGCCAGCATGGCGCCGAACACGCCCTGCAGCGCGCGGGCGCCGAACATCATCGCCCCGCTCTGGGCCGCGCCGCCCAGCGCGGAGGCCGCGGCGAAGCCGGCCAGCCCGACGACGAAGGCGCGCTTGCGGCCCCACAGGTCGGCGATGCGCCCGCCGAACAGCAGCAGGCCGCCGAAGGCGAGGGCGTAGGCCGTGACGACCCACTGACGGTTGCCGTCCGATATGCCCAGGTCCTGCTGCGCGGACGGCAGCGCGATGTTCACGATGGTCGCGTCGAGGACGACCATCAGCTGGGCGAGCGCGATGAAGACGAGCGCCTTCCAGCGATTGGCGTCGGGAGCGGAAGCGTCGGGGACGCTTCGGGCTGTTTGAGACATGGAGGTACCCACTTCGGGACTTCGTGACGAAAAGAGAGAAGGGAGTGTCGGAAAAAGAGGACAGGGATGCCGGCGACAGGGCGTCGGAAAGGACGGCGCGTCGACGGTGACGGCCGGATCGTGTGTCGTCGGTGGAGACGGTCGAGGCTCGCGAAACTAATCGCTCAGGACTGGCGCAGATCCTCCATGGTCACGGCCGAGCCCGGCAGCGCGGAGCGGGCCGGGGCCCGCAGTCCGTCCAGGAACAGCTGAAGATGACGGTGTACGAAACGGTCGGCACTGAGGCATCCGGTACCGGCCGGAGGGCGGCTGAGCTGGGCCGCGGCGACCATCAGGTCACCGACACCGACGTCGGTGCGCAGCTGTCCGGCCGCCATGGCACGGTCCATGAGTTCCTGGACGAGCTGCTCGCACCGCCGGCGCGCGGCCTCCAGGTCCGGGTGGCACTTGTCGAACGTACTGGCGACCATCGGGCACAGCGCGCTGATCCGCTCGTCGGCGGCGGCGTGCACGAAGCGCGAGAGGGCCTCGAAGGCGTCGCCGGTCTCGGCGAGCGCCCGTTCGGCCTCCTCGGACATGCGGTCCATGACGGAGCAGACGACCTCGCGGACGAGCGCGTCGCGGTCGGGGAAGTTGCGGTACACCGTGGCGTTGCCCACGCCGGCCCGGCGGGCGATCTCGTCGAGCGGCACGTCGGGGCCGAACTCCACGAACATCTCCCGGGCGGCGGTGACGATCCGCTCCCGGTTGCGCAGGGCGTCGGCACGCGGCCGGGCCGCTCGGCGCTGCACGGGGGACGCGGTCTGCACGGCGTACTCCTCGGGGTGGACTGAATGCGATCCGGGGATCGATTCCCCGTTTCGCTCGGACACCCTGCTAAACGGGGAATCGGTCCCCGGTTATTTCCCGTCCGTGCCGACCATTCCTGTGACCTGCATCACATAGGACGACCGGGGTGCCCGCGTCCCGTCCCACGCCTGCCCGCCGCACCCTTCACCCCTTCCGGGCCCGAGGACCCCTCGTTCGGTCCGCTTCAGCGCGCGTCCCCGCACCCCGCGACTCAGGGTGATCGCAAGGGCGCAGCCGGAGACGGGGGCTGCCGTGGAGCGAAGGGCACCGCATGCAGCCGTCGAGCCGCCGGATACGCCCCCGCCGCGTGGCCACGCTCGCCTCGGTCTCCGCCCTCACGCTCGCGGTCGCCGGCTCGGCCACCACCCTGCACCAGGCGGTGCCCGCCGCCCCGGCCCGTTCCCCGGCGCTGCGTCCCTGCATGATCCACGGCCGCGTCGGGGTCCAGATGTCGGAGGGCGTCCCGACCTCCTCCGGCTACGCCCGCGCCACCGGCATCGTGCGCGCCGTCAACCTGATGGTCGACTTCTCCGACGCGCCCGGGCGGGGCAGCGCACTGGGCCGCCTCGCGGAGTTCTTCCCGCAGACCCGGCGGTGGTTCGCCATCAGCTCCTACGGCCGGCTCGACTACCGCCCCGAGGCCCCGGTCCGCCACTGGCTGCGCATGCCGAAGCCGTTCAAGGCGTACGGGATAGCACGCGGCGCCCCCTTCGACCCCGGCTACCGCCAACTGGTCCAGGACATCGTGGCGGCCGCCGATCCCGAGGTGGACTTCCGGCGCTACCAGCTGGTGAACGTGCTGTTCACCCCCAACGCCGGCCCGCCCGCCCTGGACACGGTCCTGTCGGTGACGTTCGCCGACAACGGCGGGGCGCCCGTCGCCGACGGCGTGCCGGTCGCCAACGCGTCCTTCATCTACAGCCGCCAGGACGACGGCTCCGGCTCCTGGGCCCGGACCGGCTACCGGGTCCTGCCGCACGAGAACGGGCATGTCTTCGGCCTGCCCGACCTCTACACCCAGGAGGGCGGGGGCGCGGTCGGGCACTGGGACATCATGAGCGAGGACTGGGGCGCCGACAACGACCTGCTCGCCTGGCACAAGTGGAAGCTCGGCTGGCTCGACGACTCCCAGGTCGGCTGCGTGACCACGCGCGGCACCGCCGAGTACACGCTGACCCCGCTGGCCCGCACCGGGGGCCGCAAGCTGGTCTTCATACCGATCGGCCCCACCAGTGGATACGCCCTCGAACTGCGCACCCGCGGCGGCAACGACGCGTCGGTGTGCCGGCCCGGCGTCCTCGTCTACCGGGTCGACGCCGGCGTCGAGTCCGGCAACGGCCCCGTCACGGTCCGCGACTCCCGGCGCGAGAGCGGCGGCTGCACCCGCAGCCCGAACGTCCACCCCGAACTGTCCGACGCCCCGTTCACCCCCGGGGAGACCTTCGAGGACCCTTCCGCGGGGGTCGCCGTCAGTGTCGTCGCACGGGACCCGTCCGGCGACTACCGGGTCCACGTGACCCGGCGGTGACGGCCACCGGGCCGCGGGGTCGGTCCACGTGACCGGACGGGTGACGGCCACCGGGCCGCACGGTCACGGCCGCACGGCCACGGCCGCACACTCACGGCCGCACGGTGACGCGTGGTGACGTGACGCGTGGTGACGTGACGCGACGTACGGCGTGGGCGAACGCGGCGTGCGCGCCCGGCCCGGCATTACGGTGACCCCATGGCCCCCAACGTCACGCCGGCACCGGACACCGTCGCACCCGCCGACGCCGTCGCCCCCCTGGTGCGCGGGCTCACCGTGCTGCGGCGGCTCACCGAGGCCGACGGCAGCTGCAGCCTCAGCGCCCTGGAGCGGGCCAGCGGGCTCGCCCGGTCCACGGTGGACCGGATCACGGGGACGCTCGCGCGCATGGGGTACCTCCGGCTCGACGGCCGGGACGCCGTGCTCGCCCCGCGACTGATGGACCTGGGCAACGCGTACCTGGCGGCGCTGCGGCTGCCGACGCTGCTGGACCCGCACGCGGACGCGCTCGCCGACGAGTTGGACGAGTCGGTGTCGCTCGCGGTGGCCGACCGCGACGGCATCCGCTTCATCCACCAGGCGACCCGGCGCCGCGCGATGTCGCTGAGCTTCCGCATCGGCGATCTGCTGCCCGCCGAGCGGACCGCCCCCGGGCCGCTGTTCGCCACCGAGTGGGACGACGCGGACTGGGCGCGGTGGCGCGCACGGCGGGCCGCGGATCCCGAGGACCGCGGCTTCCCGGCGGTGCCCGCGCGCAGCCGCCCGCCCGGCGGAGCCGACGACGGCCTCGTGGACGGAGACTTCCCGGAGCGTACGGCGCGGGCGCGGGTGCAGGGGTGGGCGCTGGACGACCAGTTGATCGAGCCGGGCCTGGTGGCGCTGTCCCTGCCGGTGCGGGAGGCGGGCGGCCGGATCGCCTGTGTGGTCAGTGTGGTGAGCCACACCAGCCGGCACTCGGCGGACGACCTGCGCTCGACGCTGCTGCCGCGGCTGCGCACGGCGGTGGCGGGGATGGAGCGGGAACTGCGGGAGGCGCCGCCCGCCGTGCCCGCGGTCCCGTCGTCCGGGCTCGCGGCCTGGACGGGGCCGTCCAAGCAGGAGCTGGGGCGGGAGTTCGTGGAGTCGCTGGCCCGCGGACTGACGGTGATCACCTCGTTCGGTGAGGGGCGTTCGGAGCTGACGCTGAGTGAGGTGGCCGAGGCGACGGGGCTGGCGAGGGCGACGGCCCGGCGGGCGCTGATCACGCTGGAGCATCTCGGGTACGTCACCTCGCAGGGCCGTGCCTTCCGGCTCACCCCGCGCGTGCTGGGTCTCGGCTACCCGCCGCTGTCCCGGGCGACGCTGTCGGACATCGCCGTCCCGCATCTGACCGCGCTGTCGCAACTCCTGCACGAATCGGCCTCGTTGGGGGTGCCGGCGGGTGACGACGACGTCCAGGTGACCGCGCGGGTGGCCCCGAGCCGCATCATGAGCGTCGACGTCAGGGTCGGCACGCGTCTGCCGGCGCACGAGACGTCCCTGGGCCGGGTGATCCTGGCGGACCTGCCCGAGCCGCCGCTGCCCGGGCGGGCCTCGCCGCGGGCGTCGGCGGACCGGGACCCGGACGGGTCGAGGGCCGTGCTCGAGCAGGTGCGGCGGGAGGGTTACGCCTTGATCGACGGGGAGTTGGAGGAGGGACTGCGGTCGATCGCGGTCCCGGTGCGGGAGCGCGGGGGCCGGGTGGTGGCGGCGGTGAACGTCGCCCTGCACAGCAGCCGCCGCACGGTCCAGCAGTGCCTCACCGAGGTGCTGCCGGAGCTGCGGGCGACGGCGGCGCGGATCGAGGCGGACCTGCGGGCGGCCGGGCGGTTCAGGACGGTGCCGAGCGGCTGACGTGCCCGCGCCGTTCCCGGACAGGCCGACGCCCGAGCCTCGGGGGTGGCTCGGGCGTCGGCTGGAGGCCCTGAAGGCGGCACCGGGTACGGGGGATCCCGGGGGCCCGTCGGGCGTGGTTCAGTGGCTCGCTTCGGCGAGCCGGTTCGGGCCCGCGTCCGCATCGGTCTGCGGCTCCGTGTCGGCGGTGGCGCCCTTCCCGCCGTCCCGCATCAGGAAGACCGCGAGGACGGCGGCGCCCACGACACCGGCGGCTCCGGCCAGGAAGCTCGCCGACATCGCGCTGGTGAACGCCTCGTGGGCGGCGCCGACCAGTGCCTTGTCACCGGTGGAGCCGGCCACGGCGAGCGCGTCGCCGATCGAGTGGCGGGCGGCCTCGGGGGCGCCGGCCGGCATGTGACCGGTGAAGGTGCTGGAGAGGACGGCGCCGAGGACGGCGACGCCGAGCGCGGCACCGGCCTGCTGGACGGTGTCGTTGAGCGCGGACCCCACACCGGCGTGCTCGTCCGGGATGGCGCCCATCATGGCGGCCATGGCGGCCGGCATCGCCAGCCCGCTGCCCGCGCCCATCAGGCACATCGACGCGGCCAGCAGGCCCCAGCCGCTGTCGGTGGTCATCTGGGACAGCAGCCCGAACCCGGAGGCGATGACCAGCAGGCCCACAACCGCCATGACCCGGTTGCCGGTCCTCGGCAGCAGTGCGGCGCCGACGCTGTTGAACGCGAGGGTCGCGACCGCCAGCGGGGTGAAGGCGAGACCGGTCTCGGTGGCGCTGTAGTCGAGGACGAACTGCAGGTACTGGGTGAGCACCAGCATCAGGCCGCCGTTGGCGAGGGTCAGCAGCACGAGCGAGAAGCTGGCGCCGGTGAAGACGCGGTTGCGGAACAGGGACAGCGGGACCATCGGGGACGCGCAGCGGGTCTCCCAGAGGCCGAAGGCGACCAGGCTGACGACGGTCACGGCGAGCGAGACCTGTGTGCCGCGGTCGTCCAGGCCGCCCTTGGGGAACTCGATGATGGTCCAGATCAGGGCGGTCATGCCGACCATGGACAGGAGCATCCCGAGCGGGTCGGCCTTGCGCCACGGGCCCTTGGACTCGGGCATCAGGGTCAGCGCCGCGAGGATCGCCAGGGCCGCGATCGGGATGTTGATCAGGAAGACGACACCCCACCAGAAGTGCGCGAGCAGCGCGCCACCGAGGACCGGGCCGCCGACCAGGCCGACCATCGCGACCGCGCTCCAGGCGGCGATCGCCCTGGGCCGCTCCTCGTCGTCGAAGACGGTGATCAGGATGGACAGCGTGCTCGGCATCACGAGGGCGCCGCCGACACCCATCAGGACCCGGCCCAGGATCAGGGCCTCGGGCGTGGTGGCCTTCATGGCCACCACGGAGGCCGCCCCGAACAGCGCGAGCCCTATGACCATCGTCCTGCGGCGGCCGAACTTGTCGGAGAGGCTTCCGGAGGTCAGCAGCAGCCCGGCGAAGACCAGCATGTACGAGTCGAGGATCCACTGGAGGTCCTGGGCACTCGCCTTGAGGTCCTCGGCGATCGTCGGGATCGCCACGGTGAGGACCATGTTGTCGATGACCAGCACGAGTGTGCTGAGGCACAACACGATCAGGATGAGCCAGCGGCGCGGGTGACGATCCATTTCAAACCTTTCGGGACGGGGTGAGCCCGGCGGCCGGTGGCGGCCGACAGGAAGTCGGGGCTGCGGATCTCAATACAAAACCAACTGCGCGGTTTTTTCTAGCCTTTCCGAACGCAAGAGCCGAGCAGTTGAACACGCCGTGCGCTCCGAAGAACACGGTACGCGGCTGCGTACACCGTGCGCAAGCCGGAACGACGTATCAACTCGCGTACGTCGTACGGACGAGGGGCGGACGGCCGGCGCTCGCGCACGGCGAGGGGCCCGGACCGCCGGTGCGGTCCGGGCCCCGGGAGGGAGCACGTCAGTGTGCGGCGCACGCCTCCGTGAGCACGGCGGGCAACCGCTCGAGGAGCGTCTCCAGTTCGCCGTCCGTGACGTTGAGCGGCGGTGCGAGCCGGACGACGTCCGGCTGGGCCGCGTTCACCAGCAGCCCGGCGTCCTGCGCCGCCTGCTGGACCCGGGCGGCGGCCGGCTCGGTGAGTACCACGCCAAGCAGCAGCCCGGCGCCGCGCACCCGGTCCACCAGCGGGTGCGCGAGCGAGTCGATGCCGTGGCGCAGCCGCTCCCCCGCCCGCTTGACGTGGTCGAGCAGGCCGTCGCGCTCGATGGTGTCCAGGACCGCGAGGGCGGCCGCGCAGGCGATCGGGTTGCCACCGAAGGTGGAGCCGTGGCTGCCGGGCCTCAGCAGGCCGGCGGCCTCGCCGAAGGCCAGGGTGGCGCCGATGGGCAGGCCGCCGCCGAGCCCCTTGGCCAGGGTGACGACATCGGCCTCGACGCCCTCGGCCTGGGCGGCGAACCAGTGCCCGGTGCGGCCGATACCGGTCTGCACCTCGTCCAGCACCAGCAGCGCGCCGGTGGCGGCGGTGATCTCGCGGGCGGCGCGGAGGTAGCCGGGCGGCGGGACGACGACGCCGTTCTCGCCCTGGACCGGTTCCAGGACGACCAGGGCGGTGCGCCGCGTGACCGCGCGGCGCAGCGCCCCGGCGTCGCCGTACGGGACGAAGGTGACGTCGCCGGGCAGCGGCCGGAACGGGTCGCGCTTGGCGGGCTGGCCGGTCAGGGCGAGGGCGCCCGTGGTGCGGCCGTGGAAGCCGCCGACCGTGGAGACGACATGGGTACGCCGGGTGAGCCGGCCGATCTTGAACGCGGCCTCGTTGGCCTCGGCACCGGAGTTGGCGAAGTACACCCGCCCGGCGCGGCCGGAGAGTTCGAGCAGGCGCTCGGCGAGGGCGACGGCCGGTTCGGCGACGAAGAGGTTGGAGACATGGCCGAGGCGGGCGAGCTGCCCGGAGACCGCCTGCACGATCGCGGGGTGTGCGTGGCCGAGGGAGTTGACCGCGATGCCGCCGAGGAAGTCGAGGTACTCCTTGCCGTCGGCGTCCCGGACGCGGGTGCCCCGGCCGGACACCAGGGGCAGCCGGGGGGTGCCGTAGTTGTCCATCATGGCGCCCTGCCAGCGGCGGGTGAGTTCCGCGTTGCCCCCCGCAGGGGTGTCGCCGGTGGTGCCCGGTCCGCCGTTCACGCCGCCGCTCCTTCGCAGGGCCGCTCGCCGGGCCGCTCGTCGGGCCGCTCGTCGGGCACGACCGTGGTGCCGATGCCGTCGTCGCCGAAGACCTCCAGGAGCACCGAGTGGCGCACCCGGCCGTCGATCACCCGGGCCGTGCCCACCCCTTCGTTGACGGCGTCCAGGCAGCCGCGCATCTTGGGGATCATGCCGCTGGACAGGCTGGGCAGCAGCTTCTCCAGCTCGCCGGCGGTGAGGCGGGGGATGACGTCGTGGCTGTGCGGCCAGTTCGCGTACAGACCGGCCACGTCCGTGAGGATCAGCAGCATCTCGGCGCCGAGCGCGGCGGCGAGGGCCGCGGCGGCGGTGTCGGCGTTGACGTTGAACACGCCCCCCGCGGCCGCGTCCTTGGCGTCGTCGCTGCGGGCGACGGACGAGACGACCGGGATCCGCCCGCAGTCCAGGAGATCCCGGACGACCCCGGTGTCGACGCGGGCGATCTCGCCGACCCGCCCGATGTCCACGGGACGGCCGTCGACCTCGGCGTAGCGCTTGGCGGCGGTCATCAGCCGGGCGTCCTCACCGGTGATCCCGACGGCGTGCGGTCCGTGCTCGTTGAGGAGGCCCACCAGCTCGCGCTGCACCTGACCGGCCAGCACCATCCGTACGACGTCCATCGTCTCGTCGGTGGTGACCCGCAGGCCGGCGGCGAACTGCGAGGTCAGGCCGAGGCGTTGGAGCTGCCTGCTGATCTGCGGGCCACCGCCGTGCACGACCACCGGCCGCAGGCCGGCGTGCTTCAGGAAGAGGATGTCCTGCGCGAAGGCGGCCTTGAGGTCGTCGTCGACCATGGCGTTGCCGCCGAACTTGACGACCACGGTCCGGCCCCGGTACCGCACCAGCCAGGGCAGGGCCTCGACGAGGGCGTCCGCCCGGGACGGTGCCGGGCGCGCGCGTCCGGCGGCCGGGACGGTGGGGTCGGGGTCGGGGTCGGGGTCCGCGGCGGTGAGAAGGGTCGGCAGGCTCATGAGGCGTACTCGCTGTTCTCGTGGACGTACTCGGCGGTGAGGTCGTTGGCCCAGACGACGGCGGACGCGCCGCCCGCGTTGAGATCGGCGGTGATACGGACCTCCCTGCCCCTCATGTCCACCAGGCCGCGGTCCTCGCCGACACAGCCGCCCTTGCAGACCCAGACCCCGTTGATCGCGACGTTCACCTGCTCGGGTTCGAAGGCGGCCCGCGTGGTGCCGATGGCGGACAGGACACGGCCCCAGTTGGGGTCCTCGCCGTGGACGGCGCACTTGAGGAGGTTGTTGCGGGCGATGGTGCGGCCGACCTCGACGGCGTCGTCCTCGCTCGCGGCGCCGGTGACCTCGATGCGGATGTCCTTGGTGGATCCCTCGGCGTCACCGATGAGCTGACGGGCGAGGTCGGCGCACACGGTCCGTACGGCCTCGGCGAACACGGCCTCGTCGGGAGTGACGCCGGCGGCGCCGGAGGCGAGCAGCAGAACGGTGTCGTTGGTGGACATGCAGCCGTCGGAGTCGACGCGGTCGAAAGTCGTCCGGGTGGCGGCGCGCAGCGCCCGGTCGAGGGCCGCGGCGTCCAGGTCGGCGTCGGTGGTGAGGACGACGAGCATGGTGGCCAGGCCCGGCGCGAGCATGCCCGCTCCCTTGGCCATGCCGCCCACGGTCCAGCCCTCCCCGTGGTGCACGGACTGCTTGTGCACGGTGTCGGTGGTCTTGATGGCGACGGCGGCCGACTCGCCACCGCGTGGGGAGCGTTCGGCGACGGCGCGCTCGACGCCGGCGAGCAGCCGGTCCACCGGCAGCTGGACGCCGATGAGTCCGGTGGAGCAGACGGCGGTCTCGGCGACCGGGTGGCCGAGCAGTCCCGCGGCCTTCTGGGCGGTGGCGTACACCGTCTCGTAGCCCTGCGGCCCGGTGCAGGCGTTGGCGCCGCCGGAGTTGAGGACGACCGAGCGGACGGTGCCCCCCTTCAGGACCTGCTGGGACCACTGCACGGGAGCGGCCTTGACGCGGTTGGCGGTGAAGACGCCCGCGGCGGCCGCCCGGGGGCCCTCGTTGACGACGAGGGCGAGGTCCGGGCCGCCGTTCTGTTTGATGCCGGCGGCGAGGCCCGCCGCCGTGAATCCCCTTGCTGCTGTGACGCTCATGGCGCGACTCCGATCGTGGTGAGTCCGGTGGTCTCGTCGAGACCCAGGGCGATGTTCATGCTCTGCACCGCGCCGCCCGCGGTGCCCTTCGTCAGGTTGTCGATGGCGCTGACGGCGACGATCCGGCGGGCGGCCCCGTCGAGGGCGACCTGGATGTGTGCGGCGTTGGAGCCGTACACGGCGGCGGTGCTCGGCCATCGGCCCTCGGGCAGCAGCCGCGCGAACGGCTCGTCGGCGAGGGCCTTCTCGTACGCGGCCCGTACGTCCTCGGCGGTGACGCCGGGCCGGGCCTTGGCGGAGCAGGTGGCGAGGATGCCGCGGGGCATCGGCGCCAGGGTGGGGGTGAAGGAGACGCAGACCGTCTCCCCGGCCGCGGCGCTGAGGTTCTGCGCCATCTCGGGGGTGTGCCGGTGGACGCCGCCGACCCCGTACGGGGACATCGAGCCCATGACCTCGCTGCCCAGCAGGTGCGGCTTGGGCGCCTTGCCGGCCCCGGAGGTGCCGGAGGCCGCGACGACGACGGCCTCCGGCTCGGCGAGGCGTGCCGCGTACGCCGGAAAGAGCGCGAGCGACGCGGCGGTGGGGTAGCAGCCGGGCACCGCGATGCGCGTGGCCTTCTGCAACGCGGGGCGGCGGCCCGGCAGTTCGGGGAGGCCGTAGGGCCAGGTGCCGGCGTGCGGCGAACCGTAGAACGTCTCCCAGGCGGTGGCGTCCTCGAGGCGGAAGTCCGCCCCGCAGTCCACGACGAGGACGTCCGGGCCGAGCTCCTCGGCCACGGCGGCCGACCGGCCGTGCGGCAGGGCGAGGAACACGACGTCGTGCCCGGCGAGCGCCTCGGGGGTGGTGGCCACCAGCTCGCGCTCGGTGAGCGGGCCCAGGTGCGGCTGCAGCGAGCCGAGCCGCTGCCCCGCGTTCGCGTTCCCGGTGAGCGTTCCGATCTCCACCCCGGGGTGCCCGAGCAGGAGGCGCAGAAGCTCTCCTCCGGCGTATCCACTGGCCCCGGCCACTGCGGCTCGCACTGTCATGGTCCCCTCCTGATCGACGCATCGACTGTCCCGGAGGAGGGGGGTCCCTTCAATGGGATTAGTCATGTCCACGTCAACAACGCAGGCGCTGAAAGGCCCCGCCCGGCATTCCGGACGGGGCCCGTGACCTGCGGCTCATCCGCCGCCGTAGAGCGCCTCCACATGATCGAAGCCCTCGGCGCGGAGACCCGGGGTCGCGTCGATCGCCTGCGCGTACTGCTCCCGCACGATCTCCTCGGGCACCCGGCACCGAGGCGGGCGCCGCGCGTTGCGCTCCAGACAGAGTTCCAGCGGGGTGGTCATCACGAAGACCGCGGCGGGTATCGCGTACCGCTCCGCCATCTCCAGGAACCTGGCCCGCACGGCCGGGTCCGTACTGGCGTCGGCGTCGACGACCGTCGTCAGACCGCGCGCCAGCCGGCCTTCCAGGATCGTGCCGAGCGCGTACACGGCCTCCTCGGTGGCACCGGGGTCTACGGCGTCGTCGCAGATCATCTGGCGCAGGGCCGACAGCTCCAGCACGCTGCCGGCCGGCCATTCGGCGGCCACCGTGCTCTTGCCGCTGCCGGCCGCGCCCAGCAGCACGACCAGGACGGGGCCGGGGAGGGAGGTGTCGGACACGGGTCGTCTCCTTGGTGAGGGAAAGGTGTCGGGCGCGGGCCCCGGATGCGCACGGTGACGGACCGTGCGAGCACCGTGAGCGGGTGGCGCCTGCACGGTTGTACCGCACGACCCCCCGTGACGTGCACCGACCAGGCGCCCGCGGCGGGGCCACTGGCGGAAAACCGACGGGCGGGCGCCCGCCCCGCCGGGCGCAGCGAAAGGCGCCCGGACGGCCGCAAGCCGTCCGGGCGCCTCTGCCCGGGGATGACGCCGCGCGCTCAGAACCTGACGGGCAGGCCCCGCAGATGACGGCCCTCCCCCGGCAGGTCGAAGTACTCCAGCTCGTCCCGGGCCACGCCCAGCGCCGTACCGCTGTTGCGGATCAGGATCTCGTGCAGCGCCACCTCCGCCTCGACCCGGGCCAGGGCCGCGCCGATGCAGTAGTGCGCGCTGTGGCCGAGGGCGACGTGCCCCACGCCGGGGCCGAGTTCACGGGTCACGTCGAGGGCCTCGGGCGCCCGGAACTCGTCCGGATCGTGGTTCGCGGCCAGCAGCGCGCTGGTGACGGCCTCGCCCTTGCCTACGGGCATGCCGGCGAACTCCAGGTCCTCGGTCGCGTACAGCGGGGCGCCCATCGGAACGGGCGAGGTGAAGCGCAGCAGTTCGGGCACGGCACGCGGCAGCAGCTCCGGCTCGGCGCGCAGGCGGGCCAGCTGGTCGGGGTGGTCGAGCAGGGCGAGCACGGCGGAGGCGATGAACAGCGCGGGCGGGGTGATGCCCGTGTTGATCAGCAGCAGGATCAGGGCGACCATCTCGGTCTCCGTCAGCCCGTCCGGGTCGTCCTCACCGGAGGTGATCCAGCCTGAGACCAGGTCGTCGCGGCGCTCCGCGCGGCGGCGGGCGATGAGGTCCTTGGAGTGCTCGACCATGTTCCGCAGGGCCGGGATGACCAGGTCGAGGTCGCCGGAGGCGTACTCGCGGATCCAGCGGCGCATGTCCGGCACGTCCGCGTCGTCGATGCCGATGAGCGCGCAGATGACGGTCGACGCCAGCGGGTAGCCGACGTCCTCCAGCAGTTCCGCCTCCTTGCGCGCGGCCAGCGGCTCGATCAGGCCCCGGGTGATCTCCTCGATGCGCGGGCGCAGCGCGTTGATGCGGCGTGCGGTGAACGACTTGGTGACGAGGTTCCGCAGCCGGGTGTGCTCCGCGCCGTCCGAAAGGACCATGATCCCGAGGTAGTCGCGGTACTCCGCCGGGAGCCCGTACGCCTCGATCATCTGCTCGGCGATGCTCGGTCCGTCCGTGGCGAAGCCCGGGATCCCGGCCTGGTCGCGCACGAAGCGTGGGTCGGCCAGCGCCGCCCTGGCGTCCTCGAACCGGGTGATCAGCCACACCGGTGTCTCCACTCCGGGCAGGGTGACCCGCACCAGCGGGGCCTGGCGGCGCAGCTCGGTGTAGCCGCGTACCGGATCGCTCACCAGCTCCGACGTCAGCCGGACGAGCGACTCCGACTCCATGGTGGTCATGTGGGGTTCTCCTTAGCGCACGGGATCTCGGCATCCGTCTGCCTCTGTGCGCCACAGTGGCGTCGCGATCCGGCCGTCACAAGGCCGCTCGACTGCCGTGCCTGATCCGGGAAAACGCCTCTGACCAGCGGGGACATCCCCTGCCGTAATGCCGTGACGGACGGAACCTGGACAGTTGAACGTCGGCCGAAGGACCCCGTACACGCGTGCGCGCCCGCCCCCGGATGAGGGGCGGGCGCGCACGTCCGGAGCCGGCGTGCGGGTGGCGCCGGCGTCCTGGTCGGCCGGCTCAGGGGCGCAGTTCCTGCGTGCAGCACTTCACGCTGCCGCCGCCCTTGAGCAGTTCGGACAGATCGACGCCGATCGGGTGGAAGCCGCGCTCCGCCAGCCGCCGCGCCAGGTTCTGGGCGGCCTCGGGCAGCACGACGTTCAGACCGTCACTGACGGCGTTCAGGCCCAGCAGCCGCGCGTCGTCGGCGTCGACGAGCAGGGCGTCCGGGAACAGCCGGGCGAGGACCTCGCGACTGCCCGGGCTGAACGCCTGCGGGTAGTACATGACGTCGTCGCCGTCGAGGACGCACAGGGCGGTGTCCAGGTGGTAGAAGCGGGGATCGACCAGCTCCAGACCGACCACCGGACGTCCGAAGAACTCCTGTGCCTCCTGGTGGCCTTCGGAGGAGCAGCGGAAGCCGCGGCCCGCCAGGATCCAGCTGTCGGTGACCGCGAAGTCCCCCTCTCCCTCGTTGACGTACCGCGGTTCGAGCACCTCCTCGTAGCCGTGAGCCCGGTACCAGTCCCGGTGCGCCGGTGCCTCGGCGACGCGCTCGGCGTGGGCGAACCGCGCGCCGAGCACCCTGCCGTCGACGACCGTGGCGCCGTTGGCCGCGAAGACCATGTCCGGCAGGCCCGGCACCGGGTCGAGCAGGTCGACCCGGTGCCCGAGCGAGCGGTAGAGGCCGACCAGCGACTCCCACTGCAGGACCGCGAGATCGGTGTCGACCGGCTTGGCCGGGTCCATCCAGGGGTTGATCACGTACTGGACGTCGAAGTACTCGGGGCGGCACATCAGGTAGTGGCGGGCCTGGGCGGACCGCTCGCGGGCCGGTACGGGACTCATGTCTTCTCCTAGTGGGGGAAGGCGGGGGTCAGGCCGCCATGGCCTCGCGCAGGCTCCTGGGCCGCATGTCGGTCCAGTGCTGCTCTATGTAGTCCAGGCACGGCCGGCGGCCGTCCTCTCCGAACGCGACCCGCCAGCCGGCGGGGACCTCGGTGAACGTGGGCCAGAGCGAGTACTGCTCCTCGTCGTTCACCAGGACGTAGAACCGGCCGTCGGTGTCGTCGAACGGGTTGGTGGTCATGGGAACTCCAATCTGGTCGGGACGCCCCGGCGCGGGCTCCGCCCGCACCGCGGGGCAGTCCACGGGTGGGGTCACGCCGTGCTGTACTGCCGGTTCGTCCTCCTCTCCGCGATCGAGTCGGCGATCTCACCGCTCCGTACGGCGATGTTGGAGAGCAGCGAGGAGGCGAGTCCGTGGGTGTGTTCGGTGCCGCCCTGCAGGTAGATCCCGCAGTGCACGTCCGGTCCGGTCGCGAGACGGTAGTCCCGCTCGACCCGGAACCGGCCCTGCTCGTCGCGCAGGCAGTGCGGCTCCAGTTCGCCGAGCAGCTCGCTCGGCTCCATGGAGTCGTAGCCGGTCGCGCACACCAGCGCGTCGACGTCGAGGTCGGACGTCTCGTCGCTGCGCAGGGAGTTCAGGGTGAGCCGCACCGTGCCGCCGGTCTGCTTCGCGCTGTCGACCTTCGACAGGTTCACGAACTCCAGCCGGGGGGTGCCGCGCACCTCGTCGTCGTACGCGCGCTGGTGGAGGTCGCGGATGACCTCGTCGTCGACGACGCCGTAGTTGGTGTTCCGGTGGTAGCGCCACACGGCGTCCTTCGACCGCTCCCCGCCGTGGTAGTAGTCGTCCACGGCGGAGGCGTCGAAGATCCGGTTGGCGAACGGGGTGTCGTCCGCGATGGAGTAGCCGTAGGACGGCATGATCGCGAAGACGGTGGCGCCGGGGACCGAGTCGTAGACGAAGCGGACGATCTCGGCGGCGCTCTGTCCGGCGCCCACGACGGCGACCCTCTTGACCGCCCGGTGGTCGAGTGTGCGGAACCTCTCCAGGAATTCCGAGCTGTGCCATATTCGCGTGTCGCGATCGATGCCGGCCGGCATCCGTGGCACGAGTCCGGTCGACACCACGAGGTTGCGGGCCCTGACGGTACGGACACCGCCGCGCGGTGTGGTGTCGCGGACCTCGACCTCGACGTGGCCGGCCGGGCCGCCGTCGCGGGGCAGCCGTACCGAGGTGACCTCGGAGCTGTAGCTGACGCGGTCGGAGAAGCTCGACTCCGCCCATTCCAGGTAGTCGTGGAACTCCTGCCGGGTCGGAAAGAAGTCCTGGTTGTTGACGAACTGGGCGAGCCGGCCGGCGGCGTGCAGGTAGTTGACGAAGCTGAACTGCGAGGCCGGGTTGCGGAAGGTGGCCAGGTCCTTGAGGAAGGAGATCTGCATCTTCGCGGACGGCAGCAGCATGTTGCGGTGCCAGCCGAGCGCGGGCTGCTTCTCGAAGAACGCGGCCGATATCGGCTGTCCGTCGCGCCTGCCCTCGTGCTCCTCCAGGGCGATGGCGAGGGACAGGTTGGAGGGGCCGAATCCGATGCCGACGACCTCGTACGCGTCGCTGAGCTGTTCCATGCGAATCTCCCGCCTTCCGGGCTGTCGATGGCTGTCGATGGCTGTCGTGGGGCTGTCACTTGCGGGTGGGACGGGGAGTCTTCGGATCAGACGGCGTGCGGGCAGCCGCCGCCCGGCGGGGGCAGCCGGGCCATGAGCCGGGCCGCCTCCCGGTGCCGGGTGGAGTCGCGGTCCGCGAAGGACCGGCGCACGCGCTCCCGGACCTCGGGGTCCTGCTCCTGGCTGAGCTTGAACATCCCTTCCGCGCCGGTCACGTCGACGCGGAAGGCACCCACCGCGGGCAGGATCTTGCGGAAGTAGTCGACGGACTCGGACATGTCCCAGTCGGCGCCGAAGTCGCCCTCGAAGGCGCGGACGGTGGAGCGGACCAGCTCCAGCGACTCCTCGCCCGCCTCCTCCGGTTCGATCCGGTGGAGCACGCCGTGGACGTGGACGGAGGTGAAGTCCCAGGTCGGCGCGGCCGGCGTGGTCTCGTAGACGGTCGGGGAGACATAGGCGTGCGGCCCGGTGAAGGTCAGCAGCACCACGGCGCCGTCGTCCAGGGCCCTCCAGTGCGGGTTGGCCCGGTTCATGTGGCCGAGGAGCCGGCCGCCGGAGAGGTCCTCGGACCACTCCCCGGTCGTCGTCGGGTCCTGGATGACCGGCAGGTGGGTGGCCCAGGGTCCCTGCGCCTCGGGGCCGTTGGTCGTCATCAGCGCCAGCGGGTTGCCGCGCAGGACGTCCAGCATCCAGGAGGTCTCGGGTGTTCGGTAGGGGGCGGGGACGAACATGTCGGATGCACATCCTCACTTCTCGTCGAGCGTGCGGTTGATGGCCGCCGCGATGGCTGCCGCGAACTCGGGCCGGCACATCTCGTGGTGCGTGCTCTCCACGTCCTGGACGTGCAGCGCACCGCGGATGTGGGCCGCCCACTGGTCCGTGTACGGGGCCTCGGGGTTGAGCGTCGCGTTGAAGAACAGGGCGTCGCCGTGGAACACCGGCGGCCGGAACTTCTTGAGGATCTCGACGTTGTTGACGACGAAGTCCGACGAGATCTCCAGGAGCTGTTCCTCGTCCCGGCCGGCGAGGTCGCCGACGTGGTCCCTCAGGAGCGCGCGGACCTGGGCGAGTTCCAGGTCCGGGTCGTCGGCGAAGTGGCCGCTGGGAGCCGCGTCCAGCAGGGCCAGAAGTGCCACCTCGTGTCCCCGCCGCTGGAGTTCGGCGGCCATCGCGTGGGCGACGACTCCGCCGAAGGACCAGCCGACGAGGTGGAAGGGCCCTTCCTTCTGGATCGAGAATATCTGGTCGAGGTACTCCGACACCATGGATTCAATGGAGTGTTCGCGTTCCTCCCCATGGAATCCGCGTGCCTGAAGGCCGTACGAGGGACGGTCGTCCCGCAGGTGCGCCGTGAAGTTGAGGTACGGCCAGGCGAGACCGCCGGCGAGGTGGATCCACCACAGCGGTTCCTTGTCGCCGCGCGTCCGGATGGGCAGCAGCCGCGCGAAGGGGTCGGAACTCTCCCGGGCCGCGGCCCCGGAGTCCATGTACGCGGCCAGCTCGGCGACGGTCGGCGACTGGAACACGGCCCGCATGGGCAGCGCGACCCCCAGCCGCGTACGGATCCTGCCGCCCAGTCTGGTCGCCAGCAGGGAGTGCCCGCCCAGGGCGAAGAAGTCGTCGTCGACGCCGACCCGTTCGAGGCCCAGCACCTCGGCGAAGACCGCCGCCAGTTGCTCCTCCCGTGGGGTGCTGGGCGCCCGGTAGGTCCCCGCGCCGAGGAAGTCGGGTTCGGGCAGGGCGCGCCGGTCGAGCTTGCCGTTGGGCGCCAGCGGCAGCCGCTCCAGCGGTACGAGGGCGGCCGGGACCATGAAGTCCGGCAGCCGCTCGGCCACGAACCGGTGCAGCTCCCCGGTGTCGAGATCGTCCACGGGCACCACGTACGCCACCAGGCGCCCCTCGCGGGCGAGCACGGCCGCCTGCGTCACCCCCGGGTGGGCCGTGAGCGCGGCCTCGACCTCGCCCGGTTCGACCCGGAATCCGCGCACCTTGACCTGGGCGTCGCCGCGGCCGGCGTACTCCAGCTTCCCGTCGGCGTTCCAGCGCGCCAGGTCGCCGGTGCGGTACATGCGGGAGCCGGGCGGCCCGAAGGGGTCGGTGACGAAGCGTTCCGCGGTGAGGGCCGGGCGGCCGTGGTAGCCGCGGCCCACGTTGCCGGCCACGTACAGTTCGCCCGTGACTCCCTGGGGGACCGGCCTGAGCCCGGGACCCAGGACGTAGGCCCGCATGTTCTCCAGCGGTTCGCCGATGGGCGCGCTGCCGCTCCACTCGCCGCCCTGGGGCACGGAGAACGTGGTGGCGTAGAACGACTCGCTCTGGCCGTAGGCGTTGACGATCCGTACGCCCGGGAAGGCCCTGCGTGCCCGGTCCACCAGCGACGCGGGCAGCGCCTCGCCCGCGAAGACCAGCGTGTCCACGCTGGTGCGGTCGGCGATGGTGTCGACGAGTTCGGCGAACGCGGACGGGACGGTGCTGATGACGTTGCCGTGCCAGCCCTCCCGCTCGCCGAGCACCAGGACGTCCCGGACCACCTCCACGCTGCCGCCGGTGGTGAGGGTGGTGAAGATCTCGAAGGCGGACACGTCGAAGTTGATCGAGGTGCCGGCCAGCAGCCGCCGGCCCCGCTCCATCCCGATGCGGGAGGCCAGCCGCAGCACGCCGTTGACCACGTTGCCGTGGGTGATGGCGACGCCCTTGGGCTTGCCCGTGGAGCCGGAGGTGTACATCACGTACGCCAACTGCTCGCCGTGCAGCGGCAGTCCGAGGTCGGCTCCGTCGCCCGCCGACAGGTCGAGCCCGTCCACGAAGAGCGCGGGCACGTCCGTCGGCGGCAGCACCGGGAGGGTCTCCGCGTCCGTGAGGACCAGCTGCGGGCGGGCCTCCTGAAGGATCGCCGCCAGCCGCGCGCTCGGGTACTTGGGGTCGACGGGCAGATAGGCGCCGCCCGCCTTCAGCACCGCCAGCAGCCCCACCACCAGATCGGCGGAGCGCGGCAGCGAGACCGCGACGACCGACTCGCCGCCGACGCCGTGGGCGACGAGCGTGCGGGCCAGCCGGTTCGCCCGCGCGTTGAGCTCGCGGTACGTCAGCTGCCGGTCCTCGGCGATCACGGCGACCTCGTCCGGGGTCCGCTCCGCCTGGAACTCGAAGAGTTCGGTGATGGCCAGGTCCGGGGTGTCGGCGGCCGTGTCGTTGAACTCGACCAGCAGCCGGTCGCGTTCGGCCGGCTCCAGCACGTCGAGTGCGGCCGTCCTGGTGCCGGGGTCGGCCACCAGCTGCCGCAGGATGCGCACCAGGCGGGCCGCGAACTCCTCCACCGCGTCCCGGTCGAAGACGTGCTGCTGGAACTGCAGGGTCAGCATCAGGTGCGGGTCGGCGGCCGCCATCAGGGTCAGCGGGTAGTGGGTGCCCGAGAACGGGCGGATGCCGGTGAAGGCGATCCCGGAGGCGGTGTTGGCGTCGCTCAGGCCCTCCTTGTCGACCGGGAACGACTCGAAGACGACCAGCGTGTCGAAGAGCGTCTTCAGGCCGGTGGCCTGCTGGATGTCGGTGAGCCCGTAGTAGTGGTGGTCGAGCAGCGCGGCCTGCCGGCGCTGGAGTCCGGTCAGCACGTCGGCGAGGGTGTCGCCGGGCGCGTACCGGACGCGGACCGGCAGCGTGTTGATGAACAGGCCGACGATCGAGTCGACGTCCGCGAGCTGGGGCGGCCGGCCGGAGACCGTGGCGCCGAAGACGACGTCCTGCCGCCCGGTCAGCTCGCCGAGCAGCAGCGCCCAGGCGCCCTGGACGAGCGTGTTGACGGTGACGCCGAGTTCTGAGGCGCGGCGGTTGAGGCTGCGGGCCTCCTCCAGCGGGAGCTGGATGTCGACCTGCCCGACGGCCCCGCCCGCACCCTCGTCCGTGCCCTCGTCCGTGCCCTCGTCCGTGCCCTCGTCCGTGCTTTCCTCTGTGCCCTCGTCCGCGCCCTGGCCGGCGTCCTTGTCCGAGGGCCGTGCCGAGGGTGCCAGGAGCGTGGGCTCCTCCACCCCGGCCAGTTCCTCCGCCCAGGCCCGCGCGGTCTCCTCCCGGTCGCGCCGCGAGAGCCACACCAGGAAGTCGCGGTAGCCGCGCACCCGCGGCAGCGCGGCGAGGTCGCCGCCCGAGCCGTACAGCCGCAGCAGGTCCTGCATCAGCAGCGGGAAGGACCAGCCGTCGAAGAGGACGTGGTGGGCGGTGAGGACGAGTTCGGAGCGGTCGTCGGCCGTGCGGACCAGGGCGAGCCGCAGCAGCGGCGCCGCCGCCGGGTCGAAGTGGACGGTGTGGTCGTGCGCGAGGAACCGTTCGAAGGCCGCGTCGCGTTCGGCCGGCGGCAGCCCGCGCAGGTCGAGCTCCTGCCAGGGGAGTTCGACGTGATCGAGCACGAGCTGGACCTGGTGGCCGTGCGCGTCCGTGACGAAGGCGGTGCGCAGGTTGGCGTACCGGTCGAGCATCGCCTGCCCGGCGGCCCGCATCCGCACGGGGTCCACGCGGCCGGAGACATGGAAGGCGATCTGCATCTGGTACGCGTCGATCGCCTCGTCGTTCACCAGCGTGTGGAACAGCAGTCCGGACTGGAGCGGGGTGAGCGGCCAGACGTCCGCGAGCCCCGGGTAGCCCTCCTCCCATGCCTCGATCTCCCGCTGGCCCACCGTGACCAGCGGCAGGTCGGAGGGGGTGAGTCCGCCCGCTCCCGGCTCGGCCGCGTGCCGGGCCAGCGCGGTGAGCGCCGCGCACCACAGGTCGATCAGCTCCTGCACCTCGGCCTGCTCCAGCACACCGGCCGGGAATCCGACGACCGCCTCGAGCTGGGCGCCGAGGTCGGTGTCGACGACCGCCGAGTTGATCTCCACGGTGGACATGGCCGGCATGTCGGCGTCCAGGTCCGCGTCCAGGTCGTCGGCGTCGGACAGCTGCACCCAGCCCAGGTCCCGCAGGTGTTCGGGCATGTCGGCGGCGGAGAACCGGCCCAGGTAGTTGAAGCCGATCTGCCCGCTCGGGCACCCCGCCAGCTCCTTCGCCGTCTCCTCGTTCAGATACCGCAGCAGACCGAACCCCAGACCCTTGTCCGGCACCGCGAGCAACTGCTCCTTGACCGCCTTCACCAGCCCGCCGGCCGCCGCACCACCCGCCAGCACCTCGTCCAGATCGAACCCGGCCGTCTCCAGCCGCACCGGGAACATGCTCGTGAACCAGCCGATCGTCCGGGACAGATCCGCACCCGGCACCACCTCCTGCTCACGCCCGTGCCCCTCCAGCCGGACCAGCGTCGAGGACTCCACCACGCCCCGCGACCGCCGCCACACCGCCACCGCCACCGCAAGCGCCGCCAGCAACCCGTCGTTCACCCCGCCGTGGAAGGCGGCCGGGACGGTGGTGACCAGTGCCTCGGTGACGTCCACGGGCAGCCGGAGGCTCAGCCGGCGCAGGGTGGAGCGGGTGTCGACGGCCGGGTCGAGCGGGCGGGAGCCCAGCAGCGGGTCGGGGCCGTCGAGCACCGAGCGCCACAGCTCCAGCTCCGCGGTGCGGGAGGCGCTGTGCGCCTCCTCGATCAGCGCGTGCGTCCAGCGCCGCACCGACGTGCCCACCGGCGCCAGTTCCGGCGAACGGCCCTCCCGCACCGCCCGCCACGCCTCCGCCAGGTCCGGCACGAAGATGCGCCAGGAGACACCGTCCACGACGAGGTGGTGCAGGGCGACGAGCAGCCGCCCGCGGCCGTGGCCGGGGTCGAACCACACGAACCGCGCCATGACCCCGGCGGCCGGGTCCAGCCGGCCGGTGGCGGCGTTCAGTTCGTCCCGGGCCGCCCGCTGCCACTCCTCGCCCCAGGTCCCGTCGCACGGGACGCGGTGGACGAGGGCGGCGGCGTCGACGGACCCGGCGGGCCCGATGTGCAGTCCCTCCCCCGGCACCAGCCGCGAACGCAGCACGTCGTGCCGGTCGAAGACCGCGTTCAGGGTCGCGGCCAGCCCGCCCGCGTCGATCCCGGCGGGCAGTTCCAGCGCGATCGACATGGAGAACCGGTCGTGGCTGCCGCCGAGTTCGAGCAGGTACTCGGCGATCGGCAGCAGCGGCAGCAGCCCGGTGCCACCGCCCTCGTACTCCTCCAGGACCGCGGCCGTGCCCACGGCCGTGGCCACCGTCGCCAGCTCCGCGACCGTGCGCTGTTCGAAGATCTGCCGGGGCGTGACCTCCACGCCCTGGGCACGGGCCCGCGAGACGACCTGGATGGAACGGATGCTGTCACCGCCGACGGCGAAGAAGTCGTCGTCGACACCGACCCGCTCAAGGCCCAGGACGTCCGCGTAGACGGCCGCGAGGACCTTCTCCTCCCGGGTGCGCGGGGCGCGGTAGGCCTCGCCGGTGAACTCCGGTTCCGGCAGCGCCCCGCGGTCCAGCTTGCCGTTCGGGGTGAGGGGCAGCCGGTCCAGGACCACGAACGCGGACGGGACCATGAACTCGGGCAGCCGACTCGTCATGAAGCCGCGCAGATCGCGGGCGGTGAGCCCGGCGGTGAGGTCGACGTCGATGTCGCCGAGCCCGTTCACACCGTCGCCGTCGGCGTCCGCGTCCTCGCTGCCGGTGCCCGCGCCGACGGGCACCACGTACCCGACGAGCTGCTTGGCCCCGCCGCGCGTCTCACGGACGACGACCGCCGCCTGCGCCACCTCGGGGTGGGCGGTCAGTGCCGCCTCGACCTCACCGGGCTCGATGCGGAAGCCGCGCACCTTGACCTGGGCGTCGCCGCGGCCCGCGTACTCGAGGACGCCGTGGCGGTTCCAGCGGGCCAGGTCGCCGGTGCGGTACATGCGGGCGCCGGGCGGCCCGTACGGGTCGGCGACGAAGCGCTCGGCCGTCAGGTCCGGGCGGCCCAGATAGCCGCGGCCCACGTCCCCGGCGACGTACAGCTCGCCGACGACACCGGCCGGGACCGGCCTCAGGTGCGCGTCGAGGACGTACGTCCGCATGTTGCCGAGCGGGGAGCCGATCGGTGCGCTGCCCGTGCCGCCGTCCGTGCCGGAGGCGATGTGGGTCGTGGCGTAGAAGGACTCGGTCTGGCCGTAGGCGTTGATCACGCGGACGCCGGGGACGGCCTCGCGCATCCGCTCCACGAGGGTGGCCGGGAGCGCCTCGCCGGCGAAGACCACCGTGTCGACGTCGATGCGGTCGGCGAGCTGGTCGAGGAGTTCCGCGAAGGCGGACGGGACCGTGCTGATCACGGTGCCGTTCCAGCCGCCGCGTTCGCCGACGACCAGGACGTCCCGGACGATCTCGACGGTGCCGCCGGTGGTGAGCGTGGTGAAGAGCTCGAACACCGAGACGTCGAAGTTGACGGACGTGCTCGCCAGGGTGCGCGAGCCGGGTCCCATGCCGAGCCGGGAGGCCAGGCGCAGGATGCCGTTGACGACGTTGTGGTGCGTGACGGAGACGCCCTTCGGGGTGCCCGTGGAGCCCGAGGTGTACATGACGTACGCCAGGTTGTCCGGCCGCGGGGCGGCTTCCGGGGCGTGCTCCGGCACGTCGGCGCCGAGCCGGTCCACGAAGAGCGCCGGAACGTCGTTCTCCGGCAGGACGGTCACCGTCCGCGTGTCGGTCAGCACCAGCCGCGGCCGGGCCTCGGCGAGGATGTGCGCCAGCCGGTGGCTCGGGTACTTCGGGTCGATCGGCAGATAGGCGCCGCCCGCCTTCAGCACCGCGAGCAGCCCCACCACCAGCTCCACCGACCGCGGCAGCGACAGCGCCACCACCGTCTCGGGGCCCACTCCCGCGGCGGCCAGCCGCCGCGCCAGCCGGTCGGCGCGTGCGTCGAGTTCGGCGTAGGTGACCGAGTCGTCCTCGAAGACCACCGCGACCGCGTCCGGCGTGGCCGCGGCCTGCCGCTCGAACAGCTCGACGAGCGTGGTCCCGGGTGTCGGCTCCGCGGTGTCGTTGAGGCCGTACAGCAGCCGCTCGCGCTCGGCCGGCTCCAGCACGTCGACCGCTCCGACCGGGCGCCCGGGGTCGGACACCACCTGGCGCAGCACCCGCACGAAGCGCGCCGCGATCGTCTCGGCCGTCTCGCGGTCGAAGAGGTCGGTGGCGTACTCCAGCAGTCCCTGGACCTCCCGGCGGTCGGCGTCGGTGACCTCCGTCAGGTTGAGGAACAGGTCGAACTTGGCGGTCCCGGTGGCGATCGGCTCGATGCCGACGCGCAGGCCGGGCAGGTCGAAGTCGGCCCGGGTGAAGTTCTGCCAGGCGAACATCACCTGGAACAGCGGGTGGTAGGCGGTGGAGCGGTCCGGGTTGAGCAGTTCGACCAGCCGCTCGAACGGCACGTCCTGATTGCCGTACGCCGACAGGGCCTTCTCCCGGACCTGGTCGAGCAGCCCCTCGAAGGTGAGGTGGCCGTTCATCTCGGCGCGCAGCACCCACGTGTTGACGAAGAAGCCGATCAGATCTGCGAGCGCGTCGTCGGTGCGGCCCGCGATCGGCGAGCCGATCGGGATGTCGTCGCCGGCGCCGAGCTGCCGCAGCAGGACGGCGAAGGCGGACTGCATGACCATCGCCACCGTGACGTCCCGCTCCTGCGCCAGCCGTTCGACGGCCACGAGGAGGTCGGGCTCGACGGTGAACTCCAGCATGTCGCCGCGGTAGCTCGCCCGCGGCGGCCGGGGCCGGTCCGTGGGCAGGTGCAGCGGCTGCGGGGCACCCGCCAAAGCCTCCTGCCAGTACGCCGACTGCGCGGACAGCAGGCTGCCGGGGTCGTCGGCGTCGCCGAGCAGGTCGCGCTGCCACAGGGCGTAGTCGGCGTACTGCACGGGCAGTTCGGCCCACTCGGGGGCGCGGCCCTGGCGGCGGGCGGCGTACGCCTGCGAGATGCCCTGGATCAGCGGAGCCATGGACTCCCCGTCGCCCGCGATGTGGTGGATCACCAGGGTGAGGACGTGCTCCTCGGGGCCGATCCGCAGGATCCGGGCCTGCACGGGGATCTCCCCCGCCAGGTCGAAGGCGTAGGTGCCGGCCTCGGCGACGGCGGCGGCCACGTCCTGTTCGGCCACCTCCCGTACGGGGACGGCGAGCCGGGCCTCCCGGGCCGGCAGCACCAGTTGGTACGCGACGCCCTCCGTGTCCTCCCGGTACACCGTCCGCAGGCTCTCGTGCCGGTCGACCACGTCCTGGACGGCGGCGACCAGCGCCCCGGTGTCCAGGGGGCCGCTCAGCCGCAGTGCCATCGGGATGTTGTACGTCGCCGACGGGCCCTCGAAGCGGTCGAGGAACCACAGCCGGCGCTGGGCGAACGACAGCGGCAGCCGCTCGGGGCGCTCGGCGAGCCTGCGCAGCGGCGGACGGACCGCGAGGCCGCCGGACAGATGGGCGCTCAGCTCCGCGACCGTCGGGGAGCCGAAGACCGCCCGGATGGGGATCTCCGCGTCGAGGACCGCGCGGATGCGGCTGGTGAGCCGGGTGGCCAGCAGCGAATGGCCGCCGAGGGCGAAGAAGTTGTCGTCGATGCCGACCCGCTCCAGGCCCAGCACCTGCGCGAACAGCTCGGCCAGCGTCTCCTCGGCCGTGGTGCGCGGCGCCCGGTAGGGGGTGCCGGTGACCTCGGGCTCGGGCAGTGCCGCCCGGTCGAGCTTGCCGTTGGGCATCAGCGGCAGCCGGTCCAGGGCGACGAAGGCGGACGGGACCATGAACTCGGGCAGCCGCTCGGCGGCGAACCGGCGCAGTTCGTCGGGGGCGACGTCGCCCACCGCGTACGCGACCAGCCGCCTGCCGTCGCCGGGGCCCGGGCGGGCGATCACGACGGCCTGGTCCACCTCGGGGTGGGCGGTCAGCGCCGCCTCGATCTCGCCGGGCTCGATGCGGAAGCCGCGCACCTTGACCTGGGCGTCGCCGCGGCCGGCGTACTCCAGCCGGCCGTTCTCGTTCCAGCGGGCCAGGTCGCCGGTGCGGTACATGCGGGCGCCGGGCGGCCCGAAGGGGTCGGCGACGAAGCGTTCCGCCGTCAGGTCAGGGCGGCCCAGATAGCCGCGGCCCACGTCCCCGGCGACGTACAGCTCGCCGACCGCTCCCGGCGGGACCGGGGTGAGGCCGGGGCCGAGGACGTACGCCCGCATGTTGCCGAGCGGGGACCCGATGGGCGCGCCGCCGCTCCACTCGTCGTCGCCCGAGACCGTGAAGGCGGTGGCGTAGAACGACTCGCTCTGCCCGTAGGCGTTGACGACGCGCACTCCCGGGAAGGCCGCGTGGACCTTCTCCACCAGGGAGGCCGGCAGTGCCTCGCCGGCGAAGACGACGGTGTCCACCTCGGTCCGGTCGGCGATGGTGTCGACGAGTTCGGCGAACGCGGACGGCACGGTGCTGATGACGCTGCCGCGCCAGCCCTCCGCCCGCTCCCCCAGCACGAGCACATCGCGGACGATCTCGACGGTGCCGCCGCTGGTGAGGGTGGTGAACAGCTCGAACGCGGAGACGTCGAAGTTGATCGAGGTGCCGGCCAGCAGCCTTCGGCCGGGCCCCATGCCCACGGTCGGGGCGAGCCGCAGCACGCCGTTGACCAGGGTGCGGTGGGTGATGGCGACGCCCTTGGGCTTGCCCGTGGAGCCGGAGGTGTACATCACGTACGCCAACTGCCCGGCGCTGCACGGCACATCGAGCGGGGAGCCGTCGCCCTCGCCGAGGTCGCCGAGGTGGAGGACGGGTGCGTCGGACGGCGGCAGCAGGGGGGCCGTGGCGGTGTCGGTGAGGACCAGCCGTGGACGGGCCTCCTGAAGGATCGCCGCCAGCCGCGCGCTCGGGTACTTGGGGTCGACGGGCAGATAGGCGCCGCCCGCCTTCAGCACCGCCAGCAGCCCCACCACCAGTTCCACCGAGCGCGGCAGGGACACCGCGACCAGGGACTCGGAGCCGACGCCGAGCGCGACCAGGTCGCGGGCCAGCCGGCCCGCCCGGGCGTCGAGTTCCGCGTACGTCACCGAGGTGTCCTCGAAGACGACGGCGACCGCGTCGGGTGTGGCCGTCGCCTGCAGTTCGAACAGCTCGGTGACGGTCACGTCCGGGACGTCGGCGGCTGTGTCGTTCAGGGCGAGCAGCCGGTCGCGCTCCGCGGGCTCCAGCAGGTTGATCCGGCCGACCGGCAGGTGCGGGTCGTCGGCGAGCTGCCCGAGGATCCGCCCGAAGCGGGCCGCGATCGCCTCGACGGCCTCCGGGTCGAGGACGCCCTCCTGGTGGTTCAGGGTGAGCCGCAGATGGGGGTCGGCGTCCGCCATCACGGTCAGCGGGTAGTGCGTGCCCGTGGTCGGGCGGATGCCGGCGAAGGCGATCCCGGCGGCCGTGTTCGCGTCGCTGAGGCCGTCGCGGTCCACGGGGTACGACTCGAAGACGACCAGGGTGTCGAAGAGCTTCGCCAGTCCGGTGGCCCGCTGAATCTCCGTGAGCCCGTGGTGGTGGTGCTCCAGCAGCCCCGCCTGGCGGTGCTGCAGCCGGGTGAGCACCTCGGCGAGGGTGTCGGCCGGCCCGTACTCGACGCGTACGGGAAGGGTGTTGATGAACATCCCGACCATGGAGTCGACGCCCTGCACCTCGGGCGGGCGGCCGGAGACGGTGGCGCCGAAGACGACGTCCTGCCGGCCGGTGAGCTGGCCGAGCAGCAGCGCCCAGGTGCCCTGCACCAGGGTGTTGACGGTGACGCCCAGCTCGGCGGCGCGCCGGCCGAGGGCGCGCACACGGTCCGGCGCCAGGGGCACCGGGACGCCCCCGATGCCGGTGCTCTCCTTCTCGGCCCGGGCGCCCGGCAGCAGCAGCGTCGGCTCGTCGACGCCCGCCAGCTCGTCCGCCCACGCCCGCGCGGACTGCGCGTGGTCCCGGCGGGAGAGCCAGTGCAGGAAGTCCTTGAACCCGCGCACCCGGGGCAGCACGGAGGCGTCCCCGTGGGAGCCGTACAGGCGCAGCAGGTCCTGCATCAGGACGGGGAAGGACCAGCCGTCGAACAGGACGTGGTTGGCGGTGAGGACGAGTTCGCAGTGGTCCTCGGTCATCCGTACCAGGGTCAGCCGCAGCATGGGCGGCACGAGCGGGTCGAAGTGCGCGGCGTGGTCCTCGGCGAGGAACCGCTCGTACGACGCCTGCCGCGCGGACTCCTCCAGGTCGCTCAGGTCGATCTCGCGCCACGGCAGTTCGACCCCGTCGACCACGAGCTGCACCTGGGTGCCCTCGGAGTCGGTGACGAAGGCGGTGCGCAGGTTGGCGTACCGGTCGAGCATCGCCTGCCCGGCGGCCCGCATGCGGGCCGGGTCCACCCGGCCCTCCACCCGGAAGGCGAGCTGCATCTGGTACGCGTCGAAGGAGGCGTCGGCGAGCATCGTGTGGAACAGCAGCCCGGACTGGAGGGGAGTCAGCGGCCACACGTCGACGAGGCCGGGGCAGCTCCGCTCCCAGCTCTCGATGTCCCGCTGGCCCACCGTAACCAGCGGCAGGTCGGAGGGGGTGAGTCCGCCCGCTCCCGGCTCGGCCGCGTGCCGGGCCAGCGCGGTGAGCGCCGCGCACCACAGGTCGGCGAGTTCCTGGACCGCCGCGCGGTCCAGCACGCCCGGCGGGAAGGAGATCACGCCGTCCAGGCAGGCGCCCTGGTCGGTGTCGACGACCGCGGAGTTGAGTTCCAGCACGGACATGGCGGGCATGTCGGCGTCCAGTGGCGCCGTCATCTCCCGGATCTGGGTGAATCCGAGGCCGCGCAGGTGTTCGGGCATGTCGGCGGCGGAGAACCGGCCCAGGTAGTTGAAGCCGATCTGCCCGCTCGGGCACCCCGCCAGCTCCTTCGCCGTCTCCTCGTTCAGATACCGCAGCAGACCGAACCCCAGACCCTTGTCCGGCACCGCGAGCAACTGCTCCTTGACCGCCTTCACCAGCCCGCCGGCCGCCGCACCACCCGCCAGCACCTCGTCCAGATCGAACCCGGCCGTCTCCAGCCGCACCGGGAACATGCTCGTGAACCAGCCGATCGTCCGGGACAGATCCGCACCCGGCACCACCTCCTGCTCACGCCCGTGCCCCTCCAGCCGGACCAACGTCGAGGACTCCACCACGCCCCGCGACCGCCGCCACACCGCCACCGCCACCGCAAGCGCCGCCAGCAACCCGTCGTTCACCCCGCCGTGGAAGGCGGCCGGGACCGCCGTCAGCAGGGCCTGAGTGACATCCGCCGGGAGGCGCACGGGAAGGTGTTCCAGCGCCGTGCGGGTGTCGACGACCGGGTCCAGGGGGCGGGAGCCCAGCAGCGGGTCGGGGCCGTCGAGCACCGAGCGCCACAGCTCCAGCTCCGCGGTGCGGGAGGCGCTGTGCGCCTCGTCGATCAGCGCGTGCGTCCAGCGCCGCACCGACGTGCCCACCGGCGCCAGTTCCGGCGTACGGCCCTCCCGCACCGCCCGCCACGCCTCCGCCAGGTCCGGCAGCAGGATGCGCCAGGAGACACCGTCCACCACCTGGTGGTGCAGCACGATGATCAGCCGGCCGGAGCCGGCGTCGCGGCCGGCATCGGGGCCGGGGTCGAACCACACGAACTGCGCCATGACCCCGGCGGCCGGGTCCAGCCGGCCCGCCGCCGCGTCGAGTTCGTCCTCGGCGAGCCGCTGCCACGCCTCGCTCTCCCAGTCGCCGTCGCACGGGACGCGGTGGACGAGGGCGGCGGCGTCGACGGACCCGGCGGGCCCGATGTGCAGTCCCTCCCCCGGCACCAGCCGCGAACGCAGCACGTCGTGCCGGTCGAAGACCGCGTTCAGGGTCGCGGCCAGCCCGCCCGCGTCGATCCCGGCGGGCAGTTCGGCGAGCAGCGACATCGAGAACCGGCGGTGCGAGCCGCCCAGTTCGAGCAGGTATTCCGTGATCGGCAGCAGCGGCAGCAGACCGGTGCCACCGCCCTCGTACTCCTCCAGGACCGCGGCCGTACCCACGGCCGTGGCCACCGTCGCCAGCTCCGCGACCGTGCGCCGTTCGAAGATCTGCCGGGGCGTGACCTCCACACCCTGGGCACGGGCCCGCGAGACGACCTGGATGGAACGGATGCTGTCACCGCCGACGGCGAAGAAGTCGTCGTCGACACCGACCCGCTCAAGACCCAGCACCTCGGCGTACACGGAGGCCAGGACCTGTTCCCGAGGGGTGCTCGGGGCGCGGTACTCGCCGCCGCCGAACTCCGGTTCGGGCAGTGCACCGCGGTCCAGCTTCCCGTTGGGCAGCAGCGGCAGCCGGTCCAGGACCACGAACGCCGACGGCACCATGAAGTCGGGCAGGTGCTGCGACGCGAACGCGCGCAGATCGGTGGCTTCGATGCCGGCGCGGAAGTCATGGCTGTCGTTGTCGCTGGTGAAGGCGGGGACGACATAGCCGACGAGCTGCTTGCCCGCGCCGGTGTCGCGCGCCACCACCGCGGCCTGGGCGACCCCGGGGTGGGCGGTCAGCGCCGCCTCGACCTCACCGGGCTCGATACGGAAGCCGCGCACCTTCACCTGGGCGTCGCCGCGGCCCGCGTACTCCAGCTGTCCCCGGCCGTTCCAGCGGGCCAGGTCGCCGGTGCGGTACATGCGGGCGCCGGGCGGCCCGTACGGGTCGGGCAGGAAGCGCTCGGCGGTCAGGTCGGGGCGGCCGTGGTAGCCGCGCGCCACGTTCCCGGCGATGTACAGCTCACCGGCGACCCCGGGGGCGACGGGCCGTAGGCCCGGTCCGAGGACGTACGCCCGCATGTTGCCGAGCGGGGTGCCGATCGGCGCACTGCCGGTGCCCTCCCAGTCGTCGCCGACGGTGAAGGCGGTCGCGTAGAACGACTCCGTCTGCCCGTACGCGTTGATCACCCGCACGCCGGGGAACGCGGCCCGCACCGTGTGCACGAGCGCGGCGGGCAGCGCCTCGCCCGCGAACACCAGGGTGTCCGGGCTGATCCGGCCGGCCGTCTGCTCGACCAGCTCGCCGAAGGCCGACGGGACGGTGGAGATGATCCGGCCGTCCCAGCGGTCGCGTTCGGCGAGCGCGAGGACGTCCCGGACGATCTCGACGGTGCCGCCGTGGCAGAGGTTGGTGAAGATCTCGAAGACCGACACGTCGAAGTTGACGGACGTGCTCGCCAGGGCGGTCCGGCCCGGCCCGGCCTGGATCAGTCCGGCCAGGTGCGTGATGCCGTTGACCACGTTGCCGTGGGTGACGGCCACGCCCTTGGGGGTGCCGCTGGAGCCGGAGGTGTACATCACGTAGGCCAGGTGGTCCGGCGCCGGCGCCACGCGCGGGGGCCCGGCGGCGGACCGGCCCGCCGGGAGGTCGTCGAGGAAGAGCAGGGGCGCGTCCGTGCGCGGCAGCACCGGGGCGGTGTCCGTGTCCGTGAGGACGAGCCGCGGCCGGGCCTCGGCGAGGATGTACTCCAGGCGGTGGCTCGGGTACTTCGGGTCGATCGGCAGATAGGCGCCGCCCGCCTTCAGCACCGCGAGCATGCCGACGACGAGGTCCACGGAGCGGGGCAGTGCCAGCCCGACCACCGCCTCGGGGCCGACGCCCCGGCCGGCCAGTTCGTGTGCCAGGTGATCGGCCCGCGCGTCGAGGTCGCCGTACGTCACCTGCGTGCCCTCGAACACCACGGCGACGGCGTCCGGCGTCCGTGCGGCCTGCCGCTCGAACAGCGCCGGGACGCTGACGTCCGGTACCGCGACGGCGGTGTCGTTGACCGCGTCGAGCCGCTCCCGCTCGGCCGGCGCGAGCACGTCCAGGGCGCCCACCGGCCGCGCCGGGTCGGCCACCAGCTGCTCCAGGACGCGTACGTACCGGTCGCCGATGGCCTGCACGGTCGCACGGTCGAACAGGTCCGTGGCGTACTCGATGGTGCCCCGCGCCCCGTCCCGCCCGTCCGGGGCGACATTGAACTCCAGGTCGAACTTGGCGGTCCGGGTGCCCAGTTGCTCGAAGTCCAGCCGGGTGGTGAGGCCGGGCAGCTCGATCTCCGCGCGGCTGATGTTCTGCCAGGCGAAGAAGACCTGGAAGAGCGGGTTGTAGGCGGTGGAGCGCTCCGGGCTCAGCCGGTCGACCAGCATCTCGAAGGGCGCGTCCTGGTTCTCGTACGCGCCCAGCGCGCTGTCCCGCACCTGTTCCAGGAGGTCCTCGAAGGTGGGGTCGCCGGTCATCCGCACCCGCAGCACCCAGGTGTTGACGAAGAAGCCGACCAGATCGGCGAGGTCCTCGTCGACGCGGCCCGCGATGGGCGCGCCGATCGGGACGTCGTCACCGGCACCGAGGTGGTGCAGCAGGACGGCCAGCACCGACTGCAGCACCATGGAGACGGTCAGCCCCCGCTCCGCCGCCAGCCGTTCGGCCCGGGCCCGCAGCGCGGGCTCGATGCGGAACTCGACATGGTCGCCCCGACGGCTCGCGACCGAGGGGCGGACCCGGTCGAGCGGCAGGTTCAGCGGCTGCTCCAGATCCGCCAGCCGCTCCTGCCAGTACGCGAGCTGGCCGGACAGGACGCTGTCCGGGTCGTCCGGTTCGCCGAGCATCTCCCGCTGCCAGAGCGCGTAGTCGGCGTACTGGACGGGGAGTTCGGCGAACACGGGGGGCCGGCCCTCGCGCCGGGCGGTGTAGGCGGCCGCCAGGTCGCGCAGCAGCGGGGCCCCGGACTCGCCGTCCGCCGCGATGTGGTGGAACAGCAGCACCAGGACGTGCTCGTCGGGGGCGTGCCGCAGGATGCACGCCCGGACCGGTATCTCGGCGTAGAGGTCGAACTCGTGGGAGATCGCCTCGTCGACGGCGTCGCGCACCTGCTCCGGCGGCACCGTGCGGACCGGGACGTCGAGGTGCGCCTGCCCGGGGTCGAGGACGCGCTGGTAGGGGACGCCGTCCTGGTCGAAGAGGACCGTGCGCAGGCTCTCGTGCCGGCCGACCACGTCCCGGACCGCGGCGCTCAGCGCGTCCGTGTCCAGGTCACCGGTCAGCCACAACGCCATCGGCACGTTGTAGGTCGCGGAGGGGCCCTCGAAGCGGTCGAGGAACCACAGCCGGCGCTGTGCGTACGACAGGGGGATCACTGGGACTGCTCCTTGGTCATCTTGCGCAGACGGGGGCGGCTCGTGGTGCCGGTGGCCGTGGTGACCCGGCCCGAAAGCTCCGCGATGGACGGATATTGGAAGAGGGTGCGCAGGGACGTCTCGATGCCGAGCCGCCTGCGCAGCTGGCCGATCAGCCGGGTGGCGGTCAGCGAATTGCCGCCCAGGTTGAAGAAGTTGTCGTCGATGCCCACCCGCTCGGCCCCGAGCACCTCGGCGAACAGGGCGCACATCGCCTCCTCCTGCGGGGTGCGGCCGGGGCGGTGCCCGTCGTCGGCCGCGGCCGGGGCGGGTGGGGCGAGCGCCTCCCGGTCGACCGTGCCGTCCGGCGCGAGCGGCAGCCCGGCCAGGGACACGAAGGCGGTGGGGACCATGTGGTCCGGCAGCCGGCGGGCGGTGAACTCCCGCAGCTCGCCCGCCTCGGGCGGGCCGACCACGTACGCGGTGATCCGCTCGCCGTCCGCCGTGACCGCCGCCTGGGACACCCCGGGGTGCGCGGCCAGCACGGCCTCGATGTCGCCGGTCTGGAAGCGGTGCCCGCGCACCCTGGCCCAGGCGCCGGTCCGGCCCGCGTACTCGAGCCGGCCGCCGCCGGTCCAGCGGGCCAGGTCGCCGGTGCGGTACATCCGCGAGCCGGGCGGCCCGTACGGGTCGGGCACGAACCGCAGGGCGGTCGGCGCGGGCAGGTCCCGGTAGCCGCGGGCCAGTTCCCCGGCGACGTACAGCTCACCGGTGACACCCGCCGGGATGGGCCGCAGGGCCGGGTCGAGCACGTAGGCCCGCATGTTGCCCAGTACGGAGCCCAGCGGAGCCGGGCCGTCGCCCCGCCACCCCTCGGCCGCGGTGAGCGCGGCGGCGCGGATGGTCTCGGTCGGGCCGTAGCCGGTCACGATCCGCACGCCGGGGACCGTCTCGCGCAGCCGCCGCACCAGGGAGCCGAGCAGCACGTCCCCGGTGAGGACCACGGTGGTGGCGTCGATCTCCGGCCGGCTGTCGAGCGCCGCCGCCAGCACCGGGGCACGGGTGCTGATCACGTCCGCGCTCCAGCCCTCCCGGGTGCCGATGCGGACGCTCGCCCCGGCGCACAGCCCGGCGAGGAGTTCGAAGGCCGCCGCGTCACCGGGCGGTGACGCGGCCAGCAGCCGGGTGCCGGGCGCCAGGCCCGCGCTGTCCGCGAGGTTCCGCAGGCCGTTCACCAGCGCGCGGTGCTCGGTCGCGACACCCCCGGCGTCCACACAGGCCAGCCGCCGCGGCCCGACGCGTCCGTGGGCCCCGCCGTCCGCGTACTCGAGTGCGGTGAGCGTCAGTTCCGGCCGCTCCCGGCCCGGCGCGAGCACGGTGTAGGCGGCTCCCGCGCGCAGCGTGCCCAGCAGCGCCACCGCCAGGTCGGCGGTGCACGGCAGATCGAGGCCGACGACGGTCTCGGGTGCCACGCCCCGCCGGAGCAGGGCGGCCGCCAACCGGCCTGCCCTCTCGTCCAGTTGCGCGTACGTCAGCGATGTGCCGCCGTCCGCCACCGCGACCGCGCCGGGGGCGGCCGCCACCCGCTGCCCGAACAGTTCGGTGACCGTCTCGGCCGGCAGCGGCGCGGCGGGCCCGGTCAGCGGCTGCTCCTCGTGGGGCAGCAACAGGTCGACGGCGCCGATCAAATGCCGCGGGTCGTCCGCGATCTGGCCGAGCACGGACCGCAGCCGGGCCGCGATGTCCTCGGCGGTGCCGCGCTCGAAGAGGCTCGGGTGGTACTGGAGGGTGAGCCGCAGCCGCGGTTCCGACTCGACGATCAGGGCGAGGGGGTAGTTGGCCCCGCCGACCGAGCGCACCTCGGTGATCTCCACCCCGCCGCCGGGCGCGCGGTCCACCGGGTACGACTGGAACGCGACCAGGGTGTCGAACAGGGCGTCCAGGCCCACGGCCCGGTGGATCTCCGTCAGCGGGTGGTGATGGTGGTCGAGCAGGGCCGTCTGGCGCTCCTGCAGTGCGGTCAGCAGCTCGGCCGCCGTGCTCCCGGGCGCGGGGCGGGCACGGACGGGGACGGTGTTGATGAACAGCCCGGCCATCGACTCCACCCCCGGCAGGTCCGCGGGCCGGCCGGAGACCGCGGCGCCGAACACCACGTCGTCCCGCCCGGTCAGCCCGCCGAGCAGGACCGCCCAGGCGCCCTGCACCAGGGTGTTGAGGGTGACGCCCAGGCCGGCGCAGCAGGCGGCCAGCCGGCGCCTCTCCTGCGGGCTCAGCAGCAGCTCGACCTCCGACACCTCGCCGGCCTCGGCACGCGGCGCCGTGGCCGGGACCAGGGTGGTCGGCTCGTCGACCCCGGCCAGTTCGTCGGCCCAGGCGCGGGCGCTCTCCTCCCGGTCCCTGCGGGCCAGCCAGGCCAGGAAGTCCCGGAAGCCGCGCACCGCGGGCACCCGCGAGGCGTCGCCGCCAGCCGCGTACAGGCGCAGCAGGTCCTGGCCCAGCAGCTCCTCCGACCAGCCGTCGAACAGCACGTGGTGCGAGGTGAGGACGAGTTCGCAGCGGTCCGGTGCGAGCCGGACGAGCGTCAGGCGCAGCAGCGGCGGCACGGCCCGGTCGAAGCGGGCGGCACGGTCCTCGGCGAGGAACCGCCGCAGTGCCTCGTCACGTCGGGGGTCGGGCAGGTCGCTGAGGTCGATCTCCCGCCAGGGCAGCTCGACGCCGTCGACGACCAGTTGCACGAGCGTGCCGGAGGCGTCCGGGACGAAGGCCGTGCGCAGGTTGGCGTACCGGTCGAGGAGTGCCTGCCCCGCCGCGTGCAGCCGGTCCGCGTCGACGTCGCCGCTCAGGGTGAACAGCGTCTGCATCTGGTACGCGTCGTGGCCGCCGTCGCTGAGCATCGACTCGAAGAGCATGCCGGACTGCATCGGGGTGAGCGGCCAGACGTCGGCGAGACCCGGGTAGCGCTGCCGCCAGGCGGCGAGGTCGTCCACGGCGACGTCGACCAGGGGGGCGGTGTCCGGCGTGGTCGCCTCGTCCGCCTCGTCCGCCTCGCCCACCTCACCCGCCGCGCGGGCGAGCGCGGCGACGGTACGGCTGTGCAGCACCTGCTTCGGGGTGATCTCGACGCCGCGGGCGCGGGCCCGGGTGACGACCTTGATGGCGCGGATGCTGTCGCCGCCCAGCGCCAGGAAGTCGTCGTCGGCGCCGACCCGTTCCAGGCCCAGCACCTCGGCGAAGACCCCGGCGAGCGTCTCCTCGCGCTCTCCGCTCGGTGCCCGGTAGGCACCGCCGGTCAGGTCCGGTTCGGGCAGCGCCTTGCGGTCGACCTTGCCGTTCGGGGTGAGCGGCAGCCGCTCCAGGCGGACGACCGCCGCCGGGACCATGAACGCCGGCAGCTTCTCGGCGGCGAGGCGGCCGAGCCGGGCCGTGTCCACGCCGTCCTCGGCGACGACGTACGCCACCAGCTGGTTGCGGTGCGCGACGACGGCGCTCGCCTGCACGGACGGGTGGGCGCGCAGCACCGCCTCGATCTCGCCCAGTTCGACCCGCAGGCCGTTCAGCTTGACCTGGAAGTCGACGCGGCCGAGCAGTTCGATCAGACCGTCGGGGCCGAAGCGCGCCATGTCGCCGGTGCGGTAGATGCGGTCGCTGACGCCGGCGTGCGACCAGTCGAGGAATCGCTCCGCGGTCTTCTCGGGCTGGCCCAGGTACTCGCGGGCGACACCGATGCCGCCGACGTACAGCTCCCCGGCGACGCCCGGGGGCACCGGCTGCAGCGCGTCGTCGAGGATGTAGGTGTGCTGGTTCGCCATCGGGCGGCCGTAGGGGATGCTCGCCCACTCCGGGTCGACCTCGCCGACCTCGTAGATCGTGGAGTGGATGGACGCCTCGGTGACCCCGCCGAGCGTGATCAGGCGCATGCCGGGGGCGACCCGGCGGACCCGGTCGGGCAGCGGCACGGGGATCCAGTCGCCGCCGAGCATCGCCGCCCGCAGGTGCGGCAGCGGCTCGGCACCCGTCTGCTCCAGGTGGTCGACGAGCAGTTCCAGCAGGGCCGGGGCGGTGTTCCAGACGGTGATGCCCTCGGCGGTCAGCAGCTCGTGCCAGTGCGCGGGGTCCTTGACGCGGCCCGGCGACGGTACGACGACGGCCCCGCCGGCCGTGGTGATGCCGAGGTACTCGTAGACCGACATGTCGAAGCTGGGCGACGACAGCGACAGCACCCGGTCCTGCGGGCCCGCGGCGAAGCGGGAGTTGAGGTCGGCGATGTTGTTCATGACGCCCCGGTGGCGCAGCGCGATCGGCTTGGGCGCGCCCGTGGAGCCCGAGGTGTGGATGACGTAGCAGAGGTCGTCCGGGGTGGCGAGGGCGCCCGGGTCGTGGTCCGGCCAGTCGTCGAGACCGCCGCCGTCCCGCTCCAGCAGCACCAGCGGCCGGCCCGCCTCCTCGGGCAGGTTCCCGGTGAGATCGGCGCGGCTGACCATCACGGCGCAGGCGGTGCCGCGGACCATGGCGGCGATCCGCTGCGCGGGGTAGTCCGGGTCCAGCGGCACATACGCGCCGCCCGCCTTGAGGATGCCGAGGATCGCCACCAGCAGGGCGGGCGAGCGGTCCAGGCACAGCCCGACCCGTACGTCGGGGCCGACGCCGAGCGAAAGCAGCTTGTGGGCGAGGCGGTTGGCGTCCGCGTTGACCTCGGCGAAGGTGCGGTGGTCTCCCTCGTGGACCACCGCGACCGCGTCGGGCCGCTCCTCCGCGCGCGCCTCGAACGCCTCGTGCAGGCAGATGGCGTGCGGCAGTTCGGCGGCGGTGTCGTTCCACTCGACGAGGGTGCGGTGCAGCTCGGTGTCGGTGAGCAGGCGCAGCCGCGAGACCGGCGTGTGCGGGTTGCGCACGCCGTCCTCGGCGAGGGTGCGGTAGTGGTCGAGGAACCGCTCGGCGGTGGCCTCGTCGAAGAGCCGGGGGTCGTAGCGCAGTTCGAGGGACCCGGGCCGCACCACGAGCCTGAGTTCGCAGCCGGCGGTGCCGGTGTCCCGGTCCTCCTCGGAGCCGAACCTGATGCCGACGGCCTCGGGCCCGGCGGTGGCGGCCGGGACGGCAGCCGCCGCCAGCTCCCCGAGCGTCGCGCTCCCGTCGACCCGGAACCGCAGCGTCCCGTCGGCGGTGCCGACGCCGATCCGGTCCTGGCCGGTGTAGCGGGACAGCACCGCGGCGAACGCGGCCGTCAGCGGCTCGGGGCCGGCGGCGGTCCGGAAGCCGGCGCGGACGGCCGCCGAGCACCGGGCCCCGGCGCCGGGCCGGCGCGGCCGGTCGGCCGGCAGCAGCACGGGCGGCCACGGCCCGTCGGTGTCCTGAAGGTGGTCGTGGCTCACTGTCCGGCTCCGATCAGGGTCGCGGGGAGGGTGGTCCGCCCGAGCGGCAGGGGGTGGCGCACGCACAGGTCGCGCACGGCGTCGCGGACGCGGGCGACGAGGGCGGGGTCGAGGACGTACTCGGTGTCGGTCACCGGGGCGGTGCCGTCGAGGACCGTGTGCATCAGACGGGCGCACTCGGCCATGTGCTCGGGGCCCATGCCGCGCTGGGCGAGGATGTTGGTGCCCAGCCGCAGTCCGCTGGTGACCAGGGGCGGCTTGGTGTCGCCGGGGATGCGGTTGCGGTTGGCGAGGATCCCGCACTCCTCCAGGGCGCGTTCGGCGACGACCCCGCTCAGGCCGCGGTCGATCACGTCGATCAGGACCATGTGGTTGTCGGTGCCGCCGGTGAGGATCCGGTAGCCGAGCCCGGCCAGTTCGGCGGCGAGGGCGCTCGCGTCCTCGACGATCAGACGGGCCGTCTCACGGAACCGCGGGGAACCGGCGATCGCGAAGGCGCGGGCCTTGGCCGCGATGGTGGCCGGGCCGGGCGTGCCCTGCGACTGCGGGAACACCGCCCGCTGCATCAGCCGCGACAGCGGGGTGCGGCCGTCGGGTCCCGGGGTGCGGTGCTCGCCGCCGCTGAGGATCAGCCCGCCGCGCGGGCCGCCCAGTTGCTTGTAGGTGCTGGTCGTCGTCAGGTGGGCGACGTCGATGGGGCTCGGGTGCCGGCCCGCGGCGACCAGGCCCGCGATGTGCGAAATGTCCGCGAGCAGGAACGCGCCCACCGAGTCGGCGATCGCCCGGAAGCGTGCGAAGTCCACCGTCCGCGGGTAGGCGCTCGCCCCGGCGATGACCACCCTGGGCCGGTGCAGGAGGGCCAGTTCCTCCGCCTGGTCGTAGTCGATGCGGCCGGTGGCGTCCAGGCCGTAGTGCACCGCGCGGTACTGGCGGCCGGTCACCGAGGCCGGTGAGCCGTGGGTGAGGTGGCCGCCGGCGTCGAGGTCCAGGCCGAGGATGGTGCCGCCGGGCGGGACCAGGGCGGCGAGCACCGCGAGGTTGGCCGAGGAGCAGGAGTGCGGCTGGACGTTGGCGTAGCGGGCCCCGAACAGCTCCTTGGCCCGCTCCACGGCCAGCGTCTCGACCGCGTCGAAGTGGACGGCACCCGGATGGTAGCGGGCCCCTGGATAGCCCTCCGCCGTGACGTTCGAGAGGGCGGCCCCGCCCGCGGCCAGCACCGAGGGGTCCGCGATGCTGGCCGAGGCGATCATCGCCAGGGTGGTGCCCTGGTGGCGCACTTCGGCGTCCAGCAGCCGCGCCAGCTCCGGGTCGCCGCGGTGCAGGGTCTCCATCCCGATGGCGAGCAGCGCCGCCTGCTCGCTCGTGGTCGTGGCCTGCTCCGCCTCGGACCCGGCGTTCCTGCGGGCCGTCTCCACCACGTCGGTGCTCCAATGACCGGCCATGTCGTCCACCTCGTCTCTCATGTGATTCCGTCGATGAATAAAGCCCGGAAGAACTGAATGCGATATCGGTCCGTTTCGCGAATTTCCTCGGATGAAAGGACCGTAACTTTCGCGCCGCACGGCCGACAACCGTTCAATGGCGGGCCGGATCCGGTCGGGCGCTCAGGAATTGACGAGCTGTCGGGAAACGCGCTGCGAAACCGAGCGCGAAAGGGAACGCGGAAGGACCGCGAGCTCGTCGAGGCGTCCCAGGGACGCGTGCGGATCGGCGGCGAAGTGCCGCAGGACGTGCCCGAGCCGGGCCGCGACGGCGCGGGCGGACGGGTCGTCGAAGGCGGTGCGGTGGTACGCGAGGCGCACCCACAGGCCGGGCCCGGTGTCGGCCACCACGGTCAGCGGCTGCGGCCGGTCGGGAAGGGCGCGGAAGGCGACGACGGTGATGCCCGCCGCGCGCAGCGGCGGCCGGGGCGGCGGACCGCAGTCCACGGCGGTGTCGAAGGTCCGCGGTCCGTCCGGGCCGGGCCCGGTGGGCAGCCGGCGCAGCCGGGCCAGCAGATCGGCCGGGGTGTCCAGCGGGCCCCACACGGCGCGCACGGCGACCGTGCGCGCGAAGGGGCCGAGCAGCGTGGCGGCGTCCGGGGGCCGGCCGGGGACGGTGACCCCGAAGACCACGTCCCGGCAACCCGCCGTCTCGGCCCGCACCACGGCCCAGGCGCCCTGCACCAGCGTGCTCACGGGGACGTCCAGTTCGGCCGCGCGGACCCGCAGCAGCCGGACCGCGGCGGGCGGCAGCACCACCTCTGCGCTGCCCGGATCGGGGGGGTCGGGGGGGTCGGGGGGGTCGGGGGGGTCGGGGGGGTCGGGGGGCTCAGGTGGTTCGGCGGGTTCAGAGGGTTCGGCGGGCGGGCCCAGGGGCCCGAGCACGCCGGCCCGGCGCGCCAGCGGCGCGGGGTCGCCGCAGGTGGCGTACAGGCGCAGCAGGTCCCCGGTGAGCAGCCGGACGGATTCGGTGTCGAGCAGCGCGGGGTGGGCCGTGACCAGGAGGTCGTGGTGTTCCCAGCCCAGCCTGACCAGGGTGAGGCGCAGCAGGGGCGCCGCGCCCAGGGGGGCGCGCCGGTCCTCGCGCAGCAGACGGTCGAGCCACGCGCTGCGTTCCCCGATGGTCAGCCCGGTGATGTCCCGCTCCCGCCACGGGAACGGGACCCGCTCCCGGACCTCTCCGCCCCGTGCGGTCCGCAGATGCGGGTGCCGGTCGAGCAGGGCCCGGGCCGCCGTGCGCAGACGGCCCGGATCGACGACACCGGCGAGCCGGACGACGGTCTGGACGTTCCCGGCCTGGCGCGCAGTCAATTCCTCCACCCCCGTTTCTCGATGTTCCGCGGAAAAGAACCCGAGGAATGTCCCGGTCCCCCCCCGGGCCACCGATTTCCAGGCGACCCGAGCGACCGGAATCCCGACCGCCCGAGACCGTGGCACCCGGCGACCGAAATCCCGACGGCCGGGAATCCCGGTGACCGGAGACCGGAATCCCGACCGCCCGAAACCCTGGCGGCCGAAGACCCGAATCCCGACCGCCCAAAACCCTGGCGCCCGGCGACCGAAATCCCGACGGCCGGGAATCCCGGTGATCGGAGACCGGAATCCCGGCGGCCCGGAGACGGACACCCCGGCGGCCCCGACGCCCCCTCACCCGAAGACGGAATCCCCGGCGGTCCGACGGCCGGGCGCGGGCCGCCGGGGAATCGCTCGTCCCGCCGCGGTCACCCGTCCGCGGCTCACTCCGTCGAGATGGCCGCCGCCATGCCCGCGACGGTCGGGTTCTCGTACAGCTCGTGCGTGGTGAGCCGGACCGTCAGCTCGTCGCCGATCCGGGCCAGCAGCCGGGTGGCGCGCAGCGAGTTCCCACCGAGGTCGAAGAAGGAGTCGCCCCGGCCGACGGTCGGCCGGCCCAGCACCTCCGCCCAGATCTCGGCGATCTGCCGCTCCAGCTCGCCGGTCGGCGCCTCGTACGGTGTCGTGCGGCCGGACGGCCGGGGTGCCGCGTCCAGCAGGAGCTGGGTGGTGTCGACCCCTCCCGCCGCGTCCGTCGGGATGCGGCTCACCTCCACCAGCCGGACCGGGACGGTGACCTCGCCCAGTACCGGCTCCAGTGCGGCGCGCACGGCGCCGGGATCGGCGCCGTCGGCCGTGTAGGCGACCAGGACCTCGCGGGCGCTGAGTTCGTCCGCGGCCAACTCGGCCAGGATCGCCGGGTTGCCGAGGTCGAGGCCGATCAGCAGGTAGTGGTGCGGCAGCGCGGACGCGGCCAGGAAGGCGCGCAGCCCGTCGTCGGGGTCGAGGGCGCGGAAGCCGCGGCGGCGGGCGGGAGCCGAGGACCGGCCGCGGTTCATGCCGGTGTCCTCCCACACGCTCCACGCCAGACAGCGCACCTCGCGGCCGCGTTCGTGGCGCCAGTGGTCGGCGAAGCCGACCAGGAAGGTGTTCGCCGCGGCGTAGGCGCCGAAGGAGTGTCCGCCGAACTCGCCGTTGACCGACCCGAAAAGGGTCAGGGCGGCGTCCGGACGGCTCTCCAGCAGCTCGGCGACCGCCAGCGTGCCGGCGACCTTCGCCGCGTACTGCCGGGCGAAGGACTCCCCGGTCTCGCGGGCCAGCGTGTGCCGCTCCAGTTCGGACCACTGGTCGCCGACATCGGCGGCGGCCAGATGCAGCACCCCGTCGAGGGTGCGCCCGAAGCGCTCCTCGGCCGCGGCCACCGCCGCGCCCAGCTGCGCCGCGTCGGCCACGTCGGCCTGCGCGTACCTCACCTGCCCGAGCGCGCGGAGTTCGTCGAGGGCCGCCGCCCTGTGGCCCTGTGCGGGCGAGCGGCCCACCAGCAGCAGCCGGACCCCGTACGCGGCCAGCAGATATCCGGCGAGGTCCCGGGCGATGCCGCCGAGGCCGCCGGTGACGAGGTAGAGCCCGCCGGGCACGACGGGCGCGGCGCCGGTGGCCTCCTCCTCGTCGACGGGCGTGAGGCGCGGCTGCCAGCGCAGTCCCGCACGGGCGGCGACCACGCCGGACCGCGTCCGGTCGGCCAGCTCGGTGCGGACCGCCGACGCCCATGCCTCCCGGTCGGCGGGCAGGTCGAGCTGGCGCACGGTGAGGTGCGGCAGTTCGGCGACGGCGGTGCGCACAAGACCCGGCAGCGCGCACACGCCCAGGTCGACGAGGTCCCCGGGACGGACGTGCACGGCGCCCGCGGTGAGCAGGAGCAGCAGCGGGCGCCCGAACGCCTCGTCCTCCAGGGCCCGCACGAGCGCGGTGAAGCGCCGGGTGACCTCGGTGAGCCGGGCGGCGGGTCCCCCGGAACCACCGGTGTCGCCGAGATCGCCTCGGGCGGGCAGCGGCCAGGCGCAGACGACGGAGTCGATCGCCCCGTACCGCTCGACGACGTCGGTGAACACACGCCGGATCTGTCCGGCGTCGGCGGGGGCGACCCGGTAGCGCCCGGGGCCCTCCTCGGCGTAGGCACCGCCCTCGCCGACGACGACCACCGGCCCGCCGTCGACGCCGAGCCGGGCCGTCTGCTCCTCCTCGGCGAAGACGACCCGCACGCCGCCCGAGCCGCCGTGCGCGCCGCCGTGCGCGCCGTCACGGCCGGAGTCGCCGCCCACGGCGTCCAGCCGCTCCCACCTCCGCGCCACGAACCACGTGTCCGGCCCCGTCTCGTCCCGGTCCGCCCGGTCCGCCCGGCCCTCCCGCTCGATCCGGTCGTCGAACCGTCCGGCCTTCAGGTCCGCGACCAGCGCGGCCCGCTGGATCTTGCCGCTCGCGGTCTTCGGGAACTCCGCCTCGGTGACGGGCACGAGCAGGTCGGGGGCGAGCCCCGCCTCCCTGCCCAGCCGGGTCCGCACGTCCCGGAAGGTGCGCTGGAGCGACTCGGCGTCCCACTTGACCGGGACGAAGAAGACGACGAGCCGGTCGGAGCCCTCCCCCGGTTCGCGGACGCCCGCGGCGGCCGAGAAGGTGACCCGGACGCCTTCGGCCTCCTCGACCACGTTCTCCAGTTCGTGCGCGATGTAGTTGGCGCCGCGGACCACGATCTGGTCCTTCTTGCGCCCGGCGATGACGAGGGCGCCCCGGTGCACGAAGGCCAGGTCGCCGGTGCGGAACCAGCCCTCCGCGTCGAACGCGGCCCGGTTCGCCTCCGCGTTGCCGTGGTAGCCGCGCATCATCGTCACGCCGCGGATCTGCAGCTCCCCGATCCGGTCCTCGGGCAGTACCCCGCCGTCGGGGTCGACGATCCGGACGGTCACACCGGGCAGCGGGCCGCCGACGGTCGAGAAGGCCACCGCGTCCCGGTCCCCGCGCTCGTGCTCGTCCGGGAACCGCAGCTCACCGTCGAAGGAGGAGGGCGCGACGACCAGCGTGCCCGCGGTCCGGTCGGTGCGGGACTGCATGGAGTACGTGACGCCGGAGCAGGTCTCGGACATCCCCCAGGCCGGTGCCATCGCGTCGGCGGGCACCCCGTAGGGGGCGAGGAGTTCGAGGAAGCGGTGGCTGGTGGCGGCGATGACGGGTTCACCGCCGTTGGTGAACTCCTTGACGTGGGACAGGTTCCAGGACCGCCCGGTCATCCGGCCGGCCTGCTCGTTGATCAGCGCGAAGGCGAAGTTCGGCGCCCAGGTGTTGGTCGCCCCGTGCTCCTCCAGCCAGTCCAGCCACAGCAGCGGGTCGGCGAGGAAGTCGTCGATACGGCCGTTGACATGGGCGCAGCGCAGGAACATGTCGCGGATGTTGTAGAAGACCATCGTCACGTGGTCCAGCGGCATCCAGATCAGGCTGATGTCGTCGGACGTGTAGCCGCGCCCCTGGATGACGGCCCAGCTGCGGGCGGCGACGCTGGCGTTGGTGTGCTGGACGCACTTCGGCACACCGGTGCTGCCGGAGGTCAGCAGGTTGATCACCGGGGTGTCGGGTGTGGTCGGGTACCAGTCGCCGTCCCGTTCGTGCGCGGCCAGGGACTCCACGGTCAGGATGCGCACCGTCGACTCGCCCCACAGCTCGCGCACTTCGCTCAGGGCGGGCGCGGTGGCGGCGTCGGTGAGCACGACCGGGTGGCCGAGCAGGTTCCAGGCGCCGCGCAGTTTGCGGTTGGCCTCGTTGTGCGCGGTGTACGTCGTCGCCACCGCGACCGGTGTCGGCACGAAGCCGCCGAGCACGCACGCCCAGAAGGCGGTCATGTAGCCGCGGTGGTCGTCGAACTGGAACAGCGCCGCGTCACCCGGCTCCATCCCGGCCGCGCGCAGTCCGGCGAGCACCCGCTCCGCCTCCGCCAGCAGCTCCGGATAGGGCTGCAGGTCGGGGGTGGTGCCGCGGCGCAGGAAGGTCGTGCCCTTCTCGGGCGCGAGCTCGGCGGCCCGGCGCAGCGCCTCCTGGAGGGTGGTCGCGGCGCCGTCGGGTAGGTGCAGGGGGCCGCCGTGGGTCTGGGAGGACGGTGCGCCGCCGTGGGTCTGGGAGGACGGTTCGTCGCCGCCGGCCGCCGGGGGCCGCGGCGCCTCGGGAGCCGGGGCAGCGGGAGTCGCGGGTGCGGGCGCACGGGTCCCCTGGCGCACCACGGCGACGGCTTCCCGTACCCCGGGCACCGAACGGGCCGCGGCGGCGATGCCGGCCACCAGGGCCGGGTCGATCGCTCCGGACGTGGTCATGAGGTCCTCCCTGCCATCTGGGGAGCCAGCAGCGTCTGGCTGATGAATCCGGTCAGTTCGGCCGCCCGGCCGAGGAAGTAGAAGTGGCCGCCCGGGTAGCGGCGGACGTCGAAGCGGGCCGTGGTCTGCTCGCGCCACGCGTCGAGGGTGTGCAGCGGGGCGCGCGGGTCGCTGTCGCCGCTGAGCACGGTGATCGGGACGTCCAGCGGGTCGGCGGGCGCGATGCGGTGGTTCTCCCAGAGCGTGAAGTCCGCGCGCAGGGTCGTCAGCAGGGCGTCCATGACGTCCTCGTCCTCGGCGATCTCGGCCTCGATGCCGCCGAGCCGGACCACCTCCGCGGTCAGCTCCTCGTCGGAGAGGTGGTGCAACTGCCGTATGCCTTCGCGGGATCCGGGCGCGGACTGGGCGGACAGGAAGAGGTGGGCCGGCTGGGGTCCGCCCCTGTCCCGCAGGACGCGGGCCAGTTCGAAGGCGAGGATCGCGCCGCCGGAGTGCCCGAAGAAGGAGAACGGCCCCTCCAGGACGGGCCGCAGTGCCTGGGTCAGCACCCTGACGAGCGGGGCGACCTCGGTGAAGGGCTCCTCGGCTATGCGGTTCTGACGGCCCGGCAGCTGGACCGCCACCAGTTCCGTCTCCGGCGGCAGCAGTGCGGCCCACTCGGTGTAGGCGCCGGCCCCGGCCCCGGCGTGCGGGAAGCAGATCAGCCGGTGGCGGTGGCCGTCGCGCCTGGCCCGCCAGATGTAGGGGGTCTCGGCGACCAGGTCAGCGGTGTCGACGGTCATGCAGGTCCTCCAGGGCAGTTCTCGGTAGGGGTGGTGAACGGCGCCGCCGGCCGGCCGCCGCAGCCGGATCGACCAGCTGCGGAGCCGCTTGCGGCAGAGGGTCAGGACGCCGGGCAGGGGCGCCGGGGCACGCGTGGGGACGGCGGGGCCCCGCTCCCGGGTGCTCATGGACAGCGCATCTCGAGTTCGTGGGCCAGCCGCAGCCAGTGGTCCGCGCACCGCCGAGCGGCCTGCGCCAGGGTGTGGGAGCGGTGGGCGGGGACGCACTGCGCCAGGCGGCGCCACTTCGCCTCGTCGCCGATCGCGTGGAGGCTCAGCATCTGCAGCAGCAGCCGTCCCGCCTCGGTGCGCAGCGACGGGTCCTTGCGCAGGTTCGGCAGCATCAGCCCGATCGCCGCGGCCGAGGTGCGGGCCGGGGCGCGTCCGCCGGGCCGCCGCGCGGGCGCCGGTGCCGCCTCCTGCTCCCCCGCCGCGGCCCGCGCCCGGCCGGGCACGGGGTCCTGTCCCTGGCGTATGCGGTCGCGTACGTCCTTCGCGGTGGCGGTGGCTATGCCGGCGCGGGCGGCGATCTCCCGCAGGGAGGCGTCGGGGTGGGCCGCGATCACCTGACTGGCCCGGAGCCGGCCCTCCGCCGCGTGCAGGGGGCGGACCCGTCCGTCGCGCCCCATCCGCGCGGTGTTCGACTGTGTGTTCCGGTCGGTTGAACGACGCCGGACGGCCGCGATGGTGCTGGCCGCGAGCCCCGTGGTGGCCGCGATCCGCCGGTCCGACCAGTAGGGGCGCGCCGCGAGGATCCGGGTCGCGGCGGCGGTGCGGTCCGCCTGGGACAGCGGGAGTCCGTGCGTCACGTTCAGCCGGACGGCCAGCGCGAACGCGTCCTCCTGCGCGCCGTCGTAGAACTCGACCTCGATCTCCGTGTCCCCGCGCAGCCGGGCCGCTCGCAGCCGGTGCACGCCGTCGACGATCCGCATGGTGGCGCGGTGCACCAGGATCGGCGGGAGGGGGGAGTCGAGTTCGGCCAGGGCGCGGACGTGGTCCTCGTTCACGCCGTCGACCCGCGGGGAGTCGGAGTCCAGCAGTGCGCCGAGCGCCACGGTGGCCCGTTCCGCGACCGGGTCGCCCGGCAGCTCCCCGGACACCGGGTCGGCGGTCCATTCGGCTTGAGCGTCAAGGACGTTCATGACGTGGTGGTTCCTCCCCCTGTGACGACCAGCACGGACGGCGACGGCGCAGTGCTTGGTCGGGCACGCCCGTCAACCGTGGCCTAGAAACATACCAGTCCCCTGGTTTTTTTACGACCCCTCCGACCAGGACGCCTCTCCGATCACGCCTGACACGGGGGCGCCCCGGCACCCCCGCCACCCGGCAGCCGCCCGGCCCGCGAGGCGCTGTCTACACTCTGAGCTGCCGCTATGCGTCGGATTCGGATCCCATCGGGCACCCGCCCGCCGACTTCGGAGCCCCCGATCCGGCGATCGATCTCCTTGCCGTGACCACGGAACATACGGGCGTGCTGGTTTTCTACCATGTTCAGTGACCATCAGTTGGTCACCACATGCACCTTTGTTCACGCCTGAAACATGGCCTGAACTGCCCTGCTCCACCGACCACCAGGAATGCGCCCCGTCTGGATGTCAAGGAAACAAACCGCTACGCTGGTTTCTTAATTGCTCTCAATCCGGTAATTCGGCCTTCAGTGAGGAGCCACCGGTGTCGAAACAGGAACGTGCGGTCCGCACCCGCCACGCCCTCATCCGCTCCGCGGCGCGGGCCTTCGAGCGCCATGGCTACGCCCAGGCGAAGCTGGCGGACATCAGCGCCCGCGCCGGCGTCAGCCCGGGGGCGCTGCACTTCCACTTCGAGAGCAAGGCTGCGGTGGCCCGGACGGTCGAGTCGGCGGCGGGGGCGATGCTGCGCCGCGCGGCCTGGCTGGCGCAGCCGCCGGGCACCAACGCGCTGCAACGGTTGACGAACGCCTCGCACGCCCTGGCCGGCCTGCTCCGCGCGGACGTCGTGGCCCGGGCCGGCTTCCGGCTGAACTGCGACGCGGTGGGCGGCGGAGAGCTGGACCTGCGCGAGGAGTGGCGCGGGTGTGTGGAGCATCTGCTCGCCGAGGCCGCCGACGAGGGGCTGCTGGCCCGGCGGGCCGTCCTCACCGAGTTGTCCGCGGCGATCGTCGCGGCGACCGTGGGCTTCGAAGTGCTCGGCCGCCGGGACCCCGAGTGGCTCTCGCACCGCGCGCTGACCGGCTTCTGGCGGACGGTGCTGCCGTGCCTGGCCCGGCCGGATGCGTGGGGCGCGCTGGATCCGGGCAGCACCCGCACCCGGCACGGGGAGGACCGGGTGGAGGACGAGGAGGAGTCCGTCGAGCCCCCGGTGGAGGCGACGGGACCGGCGCCCCCGTGAGTCCGGGGCCGTCGATCCGGCCCCGGTCGTCGTTCGAGGGACGCCGGGGCTCAGTCGGGCAGCGCGACGGTGAGGTCCACCTCGACCAGCTGTCCCGGGAAGCCCAACTGTGCGACGCCCAGGAGCGTGCTGGCGGAGGTGAACGCCGGCCCGAGGGCGGAGGCGGTGAGCCGACGCCATGCGAGGCTCAGGACCTCTCTGTCCTCGCTCCGCACGTAGATCACCGAACGCACCACGTGACGGGGCCGGGCGTGCACCGCTTCGAGAGCGGCGAGCGCGTTCAGGACGACCTGATCGATCTGCACCTCGACGGAGTCCGGGCCGACGAGCGAACCGTCACGATCGAGCGGGCACTGCCCTGCCAGGTAGGCCGTTCGGCCGCCGGCCTCCACCACGGTGATGTGGTGGTAGCCGGGCGGTTCGTGCAACTGCTCGGGGTTGATGCGCGTGATCTCCGCTGTCATGCCCGTGAGTCTGACCAGAAGGCCGCCCACCCGCATCGCATTTTTCCCTCGCGTGACCGTCCGTCACCGCGCGAGGTCGCAGAACGGGATCAGCCCGCCCCCTTCGGTCTCCCCGCGGCCTCCATCGCCCGCAGCACGGGGGCGGCGACGATGCGCGGCAGGAGCAGCCGCCAGAAACGGGTGAGCGTGGTGCGCGACAGCCAGCGCACGTCCTGTCCGCCGAGGGCGGCGAAGCCGACCGTCGCGCCGACGACCGTGGTCACCAGGTCCTGGGGCGCCACGTCGGACAGCAGCCCTTCTTTCGCGGACCGGGCGACGGCGCCCTCCACCCACGCGTGCCAGCGCCGGTAGAGGTCCACGCCGCGGCCGGGGCCCACCGCGCCGTCGTCGAGGTCGAACCCGGCGCGCAGGACGACGTCGTGGCCGAGCCCCTGGAGCAGGGCGTGGCTCGTGTCGACGAGCGCCTGCAGCGAACCACCGGACCGCGGCGGCGGCCGCTCCCCCGAGGTGAGGTGCCCGAAGCGCTGGGCCGCCACGTCGCACACGGCCTCGGCGAGGGCCGCCTTGCTCGGGAAGTGGAAGTGCAGGGCGCCGTTGCTCACCCCGGCCTTGGCGCTGATCGCCGACAGGGGGACCACCTCGAAGCCGTCCCGGGTGAAGAGCTCGGCGGCGGATTCGATCAAGGCGTTGCGTGTGCGTACCGCGCGTTCCTGCTTGGCCATCGGGCGCTCCGTTACTACTGGGGGCAGGAGCATAACAAACCGCTTGTGCGGTTTTCAACTTGAGCTGCAGTGTTCCCCGTGGACCGTCATGCTGCCCAAAAAAGCGGAACCTCACAGTCCGAGACCGTGCGGTTCCGCTTGAAGTGGCGGAAAATACGGGTCAGTTCGGCTGAAGTACGACGGGCAGCTCCGCATGCCCGTGCACGATGAAGGACTGCACCGGCTTCACCGCATGCATCGGAAGTACCGACTCCATATCCGGGAATCGAGCGAAGAGCGCCGCCAGGGCGGAGGTCGCCTCCATCCGGGCCAGCGGCGCGCCCGGGCAGCGGTGCACCCCGTGCCCGAAGCCCAGGTCGTCCCGTCGGCCGGGCCGCAGCACGTCGAAGACGCCGACGTCCTCCCCGTACGCCGCCGGGTCCGAGGCCGCGCCGGCGAAGGAGACCAGGATCGGGTCGCCCTTCCCGATGCGCACACCGTCCAGGTCGATGTCCTCCACGGCGAACCGCATCGGCGAGTACGCGGCCGGGCTGTGCGTGCGCAGCGTCTCGGCGACCACGTCGGCCCACTCGGCGCGTCCCGCCAGCACGTGCGCCCGCTGCTCGGGATGGGCGCACAGCGCCCCGACGGCGTTGGTGATGAGCGTGCAGGTGGTCTCCTGACCCGCCGCGATCATCAGATAGAGGGTGCCGAGGAGTTCCTGCTCGGTCAGCCGGCCGTCGTCGCTGTCGCGGGCCTCGATCAGCGCGGACGTCAGATCGTCGCCGGGCCGGGCCCGTTTCTCGGCCACCAGTTCACCCAGCATCCCGAAGACCCGCACCTGCGCCGCCGCCATCTCCTCCCCGGGAACCGCCGTACCGAACACCAACTCGAGTGCGGCGCAGAGGGGTTCGCGTGCCTCCTCGGCGACGCCGAACAGTTCGCAGATCACCCGCATGGGCAGCAGCTTGGCGAACCGGGCGCGCAGGTCGACCGGTTCGCCCTGCGGCAGCGCGGCCAGCGCGTCGAGCAGCGACTCGGTGATCTCCTCGACGCGCGGCCGCAGGGCCTCCGTGCGCCGGGCGGTGAACGCGGCGGCCACCAGCCGGCGCAGCCGCGCGTGGCTCTCACCGTAGGCGAAGAGCATGTTCTCGTTCGCCACCCACGGGTACAGCGGCCAGTCCTCGCCTATGCGGCCCGCCACGAAATCGGGCCAGTGCCGGCGTGCGTCCTTCGACACCCGTGCGTCCATGAGGAGTTGCTTGACGTACTTCTGTCGTACGACGGCCCAGGCGCGCACCCCGCCGGGCAACTCCACCTCCACGGCCGGTCCCCGTGACCGCAGCATCGCGGTCTCCCCCGCCAGATCACGCCCGGTCACATCGAGGGCGTAGGGGCACGCGGTCATGTCCATCCGTGCACTCCGTTCGGTCGGTCGATCCGTTCGGCATTCGGCGCGGCACGCCGTCGCGGCGCACCGCGGTGGAACCCATGCACATGCACGAAGGAGCCGCACGCACGCTCCCCCGTACGGAGCCGCTCTCCGGCTCACCCGCACGTCGTCCGGCCCCCCGGCCGGACGACGTCACTGCACGCCGGGCGGTCCTCCCGGGCCGGCCGTCCCGCCGTCCCGGTGATCGCCCGGCGGTGTCACTCCGCCGCGCTCGCCGCCTGCAACTCCCGCTGCCGCACGGCGGCTTCGTACACCTTCGGGCCCCGCTCGGCGGAGAAGTCCAGCCGGACCAGGACCCCCGGCACGGCGACGGACGGCATCAGGTGCCGGTAGAGGTCGGCGACCCGCTCGGCCAGATCGGCCCGCTCGGTCATGATCCTCGACAGGACCTGGACTCCGGTGAACGCGCCGACGAACAGCTTGGCGAGCGCGGCGACGTCGGCGTGCGGAAGGATCTCCCCCTTCAGCTTGGCCTCTTCGAAGATGGACCGCGTGTGCTCCGTCCATGCCTGCATCGGCACCCGCCGGTTGAGGTGGTCCCGGGGCGATCCCTGGTCCACCGTCAGGCGCACACTGCCCTTGACGATCGGGTCGCCGGTGTCCTTCATGAGCAGATGAGCCAGCAGCAGCGCCTCGTCCAGCGACTGTTGCAGCTTCAGTTCCTGCTCGGGGACGCGCGGAAGCGAGGAGACCTGCTCGGCCAGGACCGCCTGCGCCAGTTCCTCCTTCGACGTGAAGTGGAAGTACAGGGCTCCCTTGGTCACCCCCGACCGCTTCAGGACGTCGGAGATCGTCGCCGCCTCGTATCCGACCTCGTCGAACACCTCGGCCGCGGCGATCAGGATCGCCTGCCGCGTCCGGATGGCCCGCTCCTGCCGTGCCACAAGCACCCTCCGTACCAGCCCGCCCGGGCGGGGAAAAGAGACCAAACGGTTCGCACCCTAACAGCGGCGTCCGCTGCGGAACGGGCCGTCGGGCGCGCCCCCGGCTCTCCGTCGCCACCTCTGGACAATAAAACCAGCCGCACGGTTTTTCAACCCTGAAGCTCGACCTCCGCAAATACCCCATTCCCGCCCCAAGGAAACGGTAAGAGCACGGGAGCGGCATCGAAGAGGCGTGCGAAAGGGCTTGCAAACAAAACCGGGTGGTACGTATCTTCAGTCCCGTGGTTCACACCTGACCGAACCCACCAGGGGGAATCTCGATGACTGTCATGACGTCCGAGACCATATGGACGGATGCACTCCACCGCACCGACCCTCCCGCCCCTTCGCCCTCGGCCGACCCCTCCCCGTGCGCCACGGGGCACCCGGTCGCCGGCGAACTGGCGCACCTCCTCTTCGAGGGTGCCGACCGGGAGCGCACGCACGGCACATGGCGCACCATGATCTCCGGCCGGGCGTTCTCGTACCGGCCCGGCCTGGCCCCGGCCGAGCGGGCCGCCCTCTCCTACGACCGCCTGCGGCTCCTCAACGACACCCTGGACGACCCGGAGCGGTTCGCGGCGGACCCGCACCGGCTGGCGGCGCTGCACGAATGGATCGGGCCGGTGGACGGAGGGCTGACCACCCTCGCGAGCATCCACTACAACCTGTTCCTCGGCAGCCTCGTCGACCACGACAACGAAGGCCGCGACCTGTCCGCCTTCACCTCGATGCGGCGCACGGGAGCGTTCCTGTGCACGGAGCTGGAGCACGGCAACGACGTGGCCGCGATGGAGACCGTCGCGGTGTACGACCGCACGAGCGACGGCTTCCACCTGCACACGCCGACGCCCGGGGCGCAGAAGTTCATGCCCAACACCAGCCTGACCGGCGGACCCAAGACCGCGGTCGTCGCCGCCCGGCTCGTCGTGGACCACGAGGACCACGGCGTCTTCCTCTTCCTCACCCCCCTCAGCGACCACACGGGGCACCTGCCGGGCGTGACGGTCCGCCGGCTGCCGGAGCGCACGGGCACCCCGGTCGACCACTCCCTCACGTCCTTCGACCACACCTGGCTGCCGCGCGAGGCGCTCCTGGAGGCCGAGCACGGCCGGCTCGACCGCGCGGGCACGCTGACCAGCACCCTCGGCAACAAGCGCAAGCGGCTCCTGCGCTCCATCAACCGTGTCACCATGGGCAAGCTCTGCATGAGCGCCGGCACCCTCGGCATGGCGCGCGCCGCGCTCACCATCGCCGTCCGGTACGCCCACAGCCGCCTCATCGCCGGACCCCGGTCCGGCGAGCGGATACCGGTGGCCGCCCATCGCAGCCACCACAGCCGCCTGCTCGACGCGCTGGCGACGGCATACGCGATGACGTTCCTGCACCGCACGGTGGTCGACCGGTTCGCCGCCCACACCGACGAGGACCGCGAGGAGGTCGAGCGGCTCGCGGCGATCGCCAAGGGCTGGATCACCTGGCAGGCGCGGAGCATCACCACCGAGTGCCGCGAACGCTGCGGCGCGCAGGGCCTGTTCCCCGCCAACGGCATCTCCGAGCTGCCGGCGAACATCGAGGGCGGCATCACCGCCGAGGGCGACAACCTGGTGATCTGGGTGAAGGCCGCCTCCGAGATGGTCTTCGGTCACCGTTCGGCGGCGTCCGACACGCTGCCGGCCGGAGACCTGGCGGACCTTCCGTTCCTGCGGGGCCTGCTCGCCCAGGTCGAGGCGATCTGGCAGGCGCGGGCGCGCACGGCGCTGCGCGAGGGCCCGTCCGGCGACCCGATCGGGCGCTGGAACGTCACCTCGGCCGCCGCCCTGGAGATGGTCTCCGCCCACGCCCAGCTGCAGGCCGCCGACGCGCTCGCCGCCGCGGCCGCGAGGGCGGCGGACCCGACGGCGGGCCTGCTGCTCGACTCCCTGTGCCGGCTGTTCCTGCTCCGTCAGATCCGCGAGCACACGGGGGACCTGCTGGCCGAGGGGTATCTGACACCAGATCAGGTACGGGCGCTGCCACAGACGTTGGACACGGTCATCGCCGGCCTCGCGCCGCACATGATGACCCTGGTCGACGCGTTCGACCTCCCGGCGGAAATGCTGTCCGCGATCCCCATCGCCAGCGGCGGGTCGATCGTGCGGACGATGACGGAGCGGGTTCCGGTGTCGTGCTGAGGCGGGTGCCCGGCGGAGCGGCGGGACGGCGCGGGGCGCGGGAGCCGCGGTCCGCGCAGGAGCCGCGGTCTGCGCGGGAGCCGCGGTCCGCGCGGGAGCCGCGGTCCGCGCGGGAGCCGGTCGCCGGCTGACGCCCGTACAGACCAGGCGGACCGGGCGGACCGGGCGGACCGGGCGGGAGCCGGTCGCCGGCTGACGCCCGTACAGACCAGGCGGACCGGGCGGACCGGGCGGACCGGGCGGGGGAAACGGGAAAGGGGCAAGAGCCCGTACGGCTGCGTGCCGTACGGGCCCTCCCCGAGACGGGGCTCAGCCCCGGACCGGCGGTCCCCGCACCCGTCCGCCGCTTCACGGTCCTCCCCGTCCGCCGCTTCACGGTCCTCCCCGTACGGCGGCGCCCGCCCTCCCCGTACGGCGGCGCCCGCCCTCACCCCACCTTCGGCGCCGCCCGCATCCCGATGTACACGCACGCGGTGCCGTCGGCGAGGGTCGAGAACACCACCGGCATCCAGTCCGCGCTGTAGGCCCCCGAACCCGGCCCCGCAAAGACGTCGGGCGCGACGGGCACGAGGTCCATCTCCAGCGGCGGGGAGAAGTCCTTCATGCCGTCGACGAACTCGTACACGAGATGCCCCTTGCCGTCCCGCTCGCTGACCGTGATGAGCACGCCCTCCCGCTTGTAGGTGCCGGTCAGCGGCGCGATGTCCACGGCGACCGGACGCGCCGGCGGCCCGAACGGCTCGGGCATCCGCACCCCGGCCAGGTCGCGCAGCAGCTCGCCGAACAGCTCCTCGTACAGCCGGCGGGCGTCACCGCCGTTGGTGAGCAGCACGAGGACGACACCCGCCTCGGGCACCGCCCGCAGGAACCCGTACTGCCCGATCGAGGCGCCGTCGTGGCCGAACCCGGGTGTGCCGGACCAGTCGTACAGCGTCCAGCCCAGCCCCCAACCGTCCGCGCTGACGGTCCACTTGTCGGGCACGTCGACCTCGCGCTGCTGCATCGCGCGCACGCTGCCCGGGGTGAGCAGCCGGGTGCCGTCCTCGGCGACGCCGCCGTCGAGGTGCATCTTCGCCAGCCGCACGACGTCGCCGGCGGTCGCCAGGACTCGCCCGTAGGGGCCCGCCGACCGCGGCATCAGGTCCCAGGCCGGCGCGGGGTCGGGGTCCTGCCCCAGCTCCCCGAGGTGCCCCATCGCCGCCCGGTGCGAGAGCGCCTCCTCGGGCAGGGTCATGGTCCCGGTGAGGCCGAGCGGGGCGAGCAGCCGTTCCTTGAGGGCCTCGTCCCAGGTGAGCCCGGTGAGGACCTCCACGATCCGGCCGAGCACGTTGTACCCCAGGCTGCTGTACGACACCGCCGTACCGGTGGGGCAGTCGAGACCCACGTCCCTGGCGGCCTCGACATAGCGGGCGAGGCAGTCGTCACCGCGCCCCGAGTCATAGGTGAAGTCGCAGGTGAGCCCGCTGGTGTGGGAGAGCAGCTGGCGGGTGGTGATGGTCTCGGTGGCCTCGGGGTCGCCGACGGCGAAGTCCGGCAGCACCCGCTTGACGGGGGCGTCGAGGTCGAGGCGCCCCTCGTCGACCAGCTGCATGACCAGGGTGGCCGTGTAGACCTTGGCGAGCGAGCCGAGCTGGAAGACGGAGTCGGTGGTCGCCTCCACGCCGGTCCCGCGGTGCAGGACGCCGCTCGCCATCTCGTGCACATGACCGTGGTCGAGGACGGCCAGCGAGGCGCCCGGCACGTGGTGGGCCTCGCGCAGCTGGTCGAGGCGGGCCTGCCAGTGGTCGCGGTAGAAGCCACGTCCCCGAGAGTCCCTCGCTCCCCAGCTGCCGCTGGCCTCCCAGTTGCCCTGGGCGTCCCAGCTGACGTGCCCCTTCTCCTTCTGCGACATGACCCCTCCATGGCGGTGCGCACAACGTGCTCAAGTTGCGAACACTGTACGCACATCGACGGACCGTGCGCAAGCGGCGACCCTCGGCCACGACTTGGGCACTCCGACGCCAGCGTGCCGGTCCCCCGGCACGAAAGGCCAGGCAGGGCGCACGGCGCACCGCACATGCGAACGCCGTACGCAGCCATTCCCTCCCGTACGCATCATGCGTATGGTGTGCGCTGAGTGCGCTAAGGTTGTCGGCAGGCGGCGCCGGGTGATCGACTGCAGCGATTGGACAGGTGAACGGCTGGTCGGCGCGGACGGACGAGGAAGGAAGCCCCATGCCATCCCCATCTCCCTCCCCTGAACAGGTGATCCAGTCGGTGTGGACCCGGCCGCGGGGCGGGCGGGAGCAGCCGGCGCTGAGCCGGGAGCAGATCGTCGCCGAGGCCCTGCGCCTGCTGGACTCGGAGGGCATCGACGCGCTGAGCATGCGCAAGCTGGGCAACCGGCTGGGCGCGGGAGCCACGTCCCTGTACCGGCACGTGGCCAACAAGGACGAGCTGATCGAACTGGCCGTGGACGAGATCTACGGCGAGATCGAGGTGCCCGAGGCCGCCGACCCCGCCCGCTGGCGCGAGGACGCGGCCCGCTGCGCACACGACCTGCGCGCCACGATGCTGCGTCACCCGTGGATCGCCTCCGTACTGGGCGAGATGGGCATGTCGTACCTGGGCCCGAACTGGATGCGCCTCTCGGAGGCGATGCTGGGCCTGTTCACCACGGCGGGCTTCCCGGCGGGCGAGGCGGACCGGGCGGTGGCGACGGTCGTCGCGTACGTCACGGGCATGGCGACCAGCGAGGCCGCCTGGCTGACCGTCCTCGCCCGCAGCGGCCAGGACGAACAGGAGTGGGTGGAACGCCTGTGGCCGGCCGCGGAACGGGCGGCCCAGGCATACCCCCGCCTGCGCGAGGGCTACGCGGAACAACGCGGCAAGGACCCGCGAGCGGCACGCGAAGAGGGCTTCCAGTACGGGCTGGAGCGCGTGCTGGACGGGCTGGAGACGCGGTTGCGGAGCAGGTAGCAGGCAGCAGGCAGCAGGACCGTCGGGCGACGGGGCGGGTCGGCAGCACCGTCGGGCGACGGTACGGGCTCGGGCGCACTGGACACCGGTGGCAGGCGACCGGAAGCTCGTGACCGACAGGACCGGGGTCAACGCGCTGCTGGTGCAACAGGTCGCCGAACCGACCTGGGCCGAGAAGCCGTCCGCCGAGGACCGGCGTGCTCCGACCGCGTCGTCCCGGTCGGAGATCGCCCCGTACGGAACCGTCCGCCTCGACATGGACAAGCGGCTCGAACGTGCGCCGACCGTCAGGGTGCCCGGTCCGCGCCGTGCGGTCGGCGACACTGCCGGAACAGGCGATTCGCCATCATGACGGTATGCGGCGCCCGGCCCGGAAGAGGTACACCGATGCGGCCGCCGGTACCAGCACGCTGGGGGCGACGAGAGCGAGCAGCCCCGGGTCGAGCGGCCCCGTCGACGCTGCGGTGAAGGCCGTGCCGACAAGCGCCACAGGGACCGTGAGTGCGGCCGCGGTACCGATGATCTTGTCGCGGCGGCTCCGGTGAGGTGCCGCCCACAGCAGCACGAAGCCCGCGATCATGGCGATGCCGCCCAGGACGAGGTTGACGTCACCGAGGAGTCCGGCCGCCGGCAACAAGAGCAGCGGGGCAAGGCTGTGCCACTTGCTGACCGGCGGCGCAACGGTCTCGCCTTCGCGGGCGGTGGCCACGATGGTGCGGGGGTCGCCGAGGCGGTCCAGGACGGCCTTCACCTCTGTCTCGTCGCGGGCCGGCTGCTCGGCGAATGCCACCGCGATGTGCTCCGTCAGGTCGGCGAGAAGTTCGTTGCGGCGCTCCGGTGCCAGGGCTGCGGCCTCACGGGCCACAGCCTCCAGGTAGGCCACCGCAAGCGGGTGCTCGACGGTCTTCATGGTGAATCTCCAATACGGGCGGTGGGGAGTTCGGTCGTTCAATCGGCGATGAAGCGGTCCACGGCGTCACGGAAGTGCGGCCAGATCTCGGTGAACTCCGCCAGCGCCGCCTCTCCCTGAGGGGTCAGCACGTAGTAGCGGCGCGGCGGCCCGGTCGGGGACTCCTGCCAAGTGGTGTCCACCAGGCCCTCACGGCGCAACCGGGCCAGCAAGGGATAGATCGTCCCCTGGCTGGTGGTCATCACGTTCACCGCGCCCAGCACCTCCAGCAGCTCCACACCGTAGCGAGCGCCACCGCGCAGAAGCCCCAGGACGCAGTACTCCAGCACTCCTTTGCGGAGCTGACTCTCCGCCTTCCCTGAGCCGTCCTTGCTTGCCTCACCAGCTACCATGCAATGCATGATAGCTGGGCCTGGTTATGTACTCCAGTCCCTGCCCAGAACCGCCCCATCCCCTGAAGCCCTACAGCCCTCCAGGCCCTCCAGGCCCTCCAGGCCGCCAAGCCCACTGGCTGATCTCGAACACCGATCCGAGTGCGACGCGGACGACGGGACCGTCGCAGCGTGTCGCGGCGCACGCCACCGCCTACCGGGGAGTGAGGAACCGCCCCACGTGCGTGACGATCAGCCGTCCCGCGCCCGCCGCGCCCGCCGCGTCCGCCGTGTCGCCGGCGTCCTCGGGGGTGTGGTGCACCGGTCGGTCACACTGCGGCCGGAGCGACCAACAGCCGCCCCATGGCGGCGAGTACGGACGGCTCGACGCGGTAGTACACCCAGGTGCCGCGCCGCTCGGAGGTGAGCAGTCCGGCTTCTTTGAGCTTCTTCAGGTGGTGGGAGACGGTCGGCTGGGAGACACCGACGTCGGAGATGTCGCAGACGCACGCCTCGCCGCCCTCGTGCGAGGCGACCGCGGAGAACAGACGCAGCCGAACCGGGTCGCCGAGCGCCTTGAACATGCGGGCGGCCGTCTCCGCCTCCTCCGCGGTCATCGCCCGCTCGGTCAGCGGCGGACAGCACGGAACCACGCCCTGACCGGCGGTCTCGAGCAGCGGCAGCACCTCGGCGTTCGACATGCATCTATGTTGACATACATCGAACCAACGCGGGGAGCCCCAGACAGCCCCGAGCAAGGCGGGCCCACCGGGCGTACCAACCGCACCGGCGCCCCAGGAACGCGGCGGAGGGGCACGCCGAGACCGAGGCCACGCCCCGGCCGGCCCCGCCACGGCGTCCCGAACACTGATCACCTCCACACCCCGCACGCGCGTCCGCTACCCTGTTCCCCGGTACTTCTCCATGCCGCCAGAGGGAGAACGGGGACCCGTATGACGGTCACCGCCTCCGACTGAGACCTGGAACAAGTACCGACGACGTGCAGTGATCTCGACCAGAAGATCCCAGAAGGGTCCTCTGCGACGATCCCCCACGTCCCGCCTTCGTAGCTCAGGGGATAGAGCACCGCTCTCCTAAAGCGGGTGTCGCAGGTTCGAATCCTGCCGGGGGCACCAGCGCAAAGGCCCCGGACCGATCTTGGTCCGGGGCCTTTGACATCCACTTTTGACATCAACGGGGTCGGTCACTGATGACCGGGGCGCCTCTTCCTGAGCAGCCGGTCCATGTGGCTCATGGCCTCGCGCTGGGTGTCCTGCACGACGTGTGACGGTGACGTCGGTATTGGAACGGTCCGAATGCCCTGGTGGTAGCGGAATCCGGAGTGCCTTGAGGCGGTGATCCCGGCAGGATGCGGGCATGGTCACCCCCTTGGATGTGCCCCGATTGGCTGCTGGCGGCAGTTTCGTGCTCCGTCCCTGGGAGCTCGGAGATCTTCCTCTCGTCCGGGAGGCGTCGAGCGACGACTACATCCCGTTGATCACGACCGTTCCCTCGACGTACTCACAGGCGGCGGGCGAAGCCTTCATCCGGCGGCAGTGGGAGCGCGCATCTTCTGGTAGCGGGTATCCGTTCGTCATCGTGCGGATCACGGACGGGCGCCCGCTGGGGATGGTCGGCCTCTGGCTGAGGGACCGGAGCGAGGGACGGGCGTCGCTGGGGTACTGGCTTGCCGGGTCGGCCCGCGGCCAGGGGATTGCGGCGGAAGCCCTCCGGGCGGTGGTCCGCTGGGCTCTCGATGACCTGCGGATTCCCCGTCTTCAGCTGTATGTCGAACCGTGGAATGCGACGTCACAGCGGACAGCTGAGCGTGTGGGCTTCCAGCGCGAGGGCCTGCTCCGCAGTTGGCAGCAGGTGGGCGAGGAACGTCGGGACATGTTCATGTATTCGGTGCTGGGTGTTGATCTGCCCCCACCGGCTGCTGACTGAGTTCGGCCGCGTAGGTGGCCCACGTCGGCAGAGAAACGCTGCCAGACGACGGCGACATCGGTGTGGATGCCCAGGGTGCGGGCGAGGATTGCGGCGGGGATCTCGGTGACGGGCTGGAAGATCGCCATGCTGCGGGCCTGACTATTCGAAGTGCAGGGACGTGATTCAGCGCGCGGGCAGCGGAACCGCACGGCGACGGCCGCTAGTAGGGCCGTGGGCAAGACTCCGCCACGAGCACGATCCCCGGCGCGACCGCGCTCGCCGCCGACACGGGATTCACCGCACTCACCGCACCAGCGAGGGCAACCCGCTGGCTGACCTATCGCTTCGGCGGCCGGGCAGCTCCCGGCGGCGCGGCCGAGCTGGGCGAGGCGGATGAGCTGGGTGACCATCTCGTCGCGCCGTTCCTCCTCCTTGCGCGTGCGACGAGGAACAGTTCGGCCACCTCGTCGACGAACAGCACGACCGACACCGGGCGTTCACTCGCGGGCAGTCCCCCAGATATCCGAGGTGATCTCCTCCTCCGAAGTGTCCGGCGCGATACCCTGACGCGCCTTGATCAGGTCGTATCGGTCCTCCATCTCCTTCACGAGCACGGGCAGCAGTTCCGCCGCCTGGTCGGGGTCGGTGGCCAGGGCCGAGAGCCGCGGAGCGAACGGCGCCAGCTCCACACCCCGCTTGCAGTCGACGCCGACCAGGGCGACCGGTTGCCGGGCGAGTCCGGCAACCAGGTGCCGCAGGTACATGGACTTGCCCGACAGCGTTGCCCCGAGCGTCAGTTGGTGCGGGATGGTCCGGTAGTCGCGCACGAAGGGCGTGGCATCCTCCCGCAGCGCCACCGGCACCTTGAGGAGCCCTCCCTCGACCTTGCGCGGCATCCGGACCTTCCGCAGGACGTCGAAGCCGACGAGCCGCAGTTCGACCACGCCCGGCTTGACGGTCGTCACGTAGACGGCGTGAACTCCCCAGGCGTGCCGCAGCCGTTCGGCCGAGGCTGCGATGTCCGCCGGTTCCTGTCCCGGCGCGAGCCGCAGGCGAAGCCGCAGGCGAAGCCGCAGGCGAAGCCGCAGGCGAAGCCGCAGGCGAAGCCGCAGGCGAAGCCGCAGGCGAAGCCGCAGGCGAAGCCGCAGGCGA
>NZ_JBIAFD010000011.1:2562-4571 GCF_042869095.1 Streptomyces sp. NPDC007264 | reverse complement strand
GAAGCCGCAGCCCGGTCGAGGTGGGCCGGGTGATCCCCCGGCGCGGCGGAACGGGACGGACCTCATGGCGGGTGGTGGCCTTGACCGCCCACGCCCGCAGCCGGGACGGCGCCACGGTCAGCCCGCACGCCTCCATGACCGAGCTGTACGAGCTGAGCAGCCGGACGGTGGATATCGGCAAGCCGACCGTGGACCAGTAGACGCCCGGGTGTTGGGTCCGGGCGTAGGCGGCCCCACCGCCGAGCGCGGCGAGGGGACCACCCACCTCCAAGAGCGTCGTCAGGTCCGTCATCAGACAGCGGCCCCTACGGCGACCGGGAAAGCGCCCGGGGTCACGGCAGCGGCACGGTAGGCGATGCCGTGGCGCTGCTGCCCGTTGAAGACGCTCTCCCACGGCCGGGCCACGAGCCCCGGCAGCGACACCGGCGCCCCGAGGGCGAGCCCCTCGGAGATCCCGCCCTCCGGGACGGTGACCTTGTTCAGCGACGACTCGCCGTCCTCGATGTAGACGACGCCGATCGTCATGAGCGCCTCACCGCTGACGGCGTCCTTGGCGATCTCGCCGGTCTGCCGGTCGCGGATCTTGGGCTCGGGGGCCTCGGTCAGCAGGATCGTTGCGCCCGAGGTCTCCACACGGATGGAGCGCAAGGCACATTCCTATCTACTCGTCTATACATGATGCGCCCTACGATCCCGAACCTCGGGATCGTAGGGACCACCTTGCCACACAACTTGCCCACTCGTCTATACGAGTAAGCGTGTCGGGGTGTACGAGTTCGGGAGATTACGGCCCGCGCACCACCGTCGCTCATGCGATCAGGTCGCCGGGAGCTGGTACGAGAGGACGTACGCGTCCGCCGCCATCACCGTGTCGCAGACCTCCACGGGGCGCCCCTCGGTGTCGTAGGCGGTGCGGATCAGATGGATCACGGGCACACCGGCGGCGAGCCGGAGAGTCTTCACCTCGGTCGGCGAGGGCATGCGGGCCCGGATCTCCTCCTCGAAGTGGTCGAGGCGATGACCCAGCTCCTCAAGCCGGGCGTAGATGCCGCCAGGGCCGGGGTTGGGCTCGGCAATGGGCGTCCCCCGTGCAATGTCGAGCGGGAGATACGACGTGGCGAACTCGACCGGCCGCCCGTCGAGGAGGTACCGGCGCCGACGGGCCAGCACCCGCCGCACGGATCCGAGCCGGGCGGAGACGTCCTGGCTGGCCTTCTCCTCCTTGACCTCCAGGCTGTCGACCTGGGGGTGACTGCCGGCCGCGTCCGCCTCCACGATGAACGCGGACTTCCCCTGCTCCCTGTGCCGCCGGGCGAACCGGTCGGAGGCAAGTCGGCGCACAGGGGGGCGCGGGCGCACGAACACGCCCTTGCCGTGTTCCGCGTGCACCAAGCCCTCACCCTGGAGGATGGAGAACGAGTTCCGCACCGTCATACGGGAGACCCCGTAGTGCTCGACAAGATCGGACTCGGAGGGGAGCTTGTCGCCCTCCTTGAACCGCCCACGGTCGATGGCCTCGCGCAGCTGGTCGGCGATCTGCCGGAAGACCGCACGATCGCTCGTGGGGTCGAGATCACCGAGCAGGCCGGAAGGGAGAGGGCTCACGGGTACTCCTTTAGGTATCTAGACGAGTGGCCGAGTTTTGTTGCTACGGTGGAGAGCCTAGCCAGCCGAGAGGGCCGAGGAACGTGAGTACCGACCGTCCGCACTCCGTGAGCGTTGCCGGAGTCGTCGTCGACGACCAGGGCCGGGCTCTCCTGATCCAGCGCCGTGACAACGGCCACTGGGAACCGCCGGGCGGTGTCCTCGAACGCGAGGAGACCGTCCCCGATAGGTATCTAGACGAGTGGCCGAGTTTTGTTGCTACGGTGGAGAGCCTAGCCAGCCGAGAGGGCCGAGGAACGTGACTACTGACCGTCCGCACTCCGTGAGCGTTGCCGGAGTCGTCGTCGACGACCAGGGCCGGGCTCTCCTGATCCAGCGCCGTGACAACGGCCACTGGGAACCGC
>NZ_JBIAFD010000011.1:0-2465 GCF_042869095.1 Streptomyces sp. NPDC007264 | reverse complement strand
CGCCGGGCGGTGTCCTCGAACGCGAGGAGACCGTCCCCGAAGCCCTCCAGCGTGAAGTGCTCGAAGAGACCGGAATCAAGATCGCGCTTCCCGCGACCCTGACCGGCGTCTACAAGAACATGAAGGGCTTGATCGTCTCGCTGGTCTTCCGCTGCGAGGCCGCCGACGGCACGCCCACCACCGGAAACGAGACCCGCGCACTGCGCTGGGCCACCCGTGAAGAAGTCACCGAGCTTGCCGACGAGGCGTATGCGATCCGCGTCCTGGACGCACTCGACGCGGCGTCTCCGCCTGTCATCCGCGCCCACGACGGCGTGAAACTCGTCTAGCCCGAACCCGCTGCACATGGCGGCCAATCAGCACGAAGGAACTTGTATGCACGAGTATACGAGCGAAATTCGGACTTGGGGACTCACTTGCCCAGGTTTTCCGGAAGAGGTCAGCCGGGCCCGCCGCTGGACACGCGACATCCTGCGAGGATCGCCCCTGGCCGAGGACGCCGAGCTGATCGTCAGCGAGCTGAGCGCGAACGCGATCCTCCACACGGCCAGCGGCCGGCAGTCCGGCCGCTTCCACCTGGCACTGGCGGTCTCCCCCCAGGTCATCGCCCTGTCCATCACCGACGACGGCGGCACGGACTCCGCCCCGAAGGTCGAGCACCCGGGACAGGACGCGGTGCACGGTCGCGGCTTAGGGATGGTCAACGCGATCGCCCACCGGGTCGTCATCCACGACAGCCACGGCGGCCACACGGTCACCGCGGAACTCTTCACGCAGCCCAGCCGAGGAGAACGCCCGTGGTGACGTCGCCCCTCGCCGGGGTCTTACGCGCGGATGGGCAGTACACCTCATACCAGTGCCGGGCAGCCGCCTACCCCCTACACGAGGCCCGCTCGATCCCGCTGGGATCACACGACACCAGAAGCCCCCGCCTCGCACTGCGTTGGCTTCGGGAACGTGCGAGTCACATCACCGACCAGCTCGACGCCGCACACGCACAGCCAGGCCGCCACTGGCTCACCGACGAACCAGAGCACGAACGCGCCCTCGCCTACCTGGCCACAGGAACGGCCTACCAACTCACCCTGCACGACAAGAACACCCGCTACGTACTCGTGGCCTACCCCCGAGGAGCAGCATCGTGAACGGGCTCTCCCGCGGCTACTGGTGCGAGTGCTGGACCCAGGACCTCAGCGACGAGCGGGGGCTGGCACTCCTGGCATCCTTCGACGCCTACTCGGCACCCCAGGCTGACAGGTGGATCGCGGTCGCACTCCGCACCATCTCCCCAGCGCTCGACCCGGACACCTCCGACGAGGCATGGACCTGGCTGTACGACGGCCGCGCCGAGACGAGGCGAGCCCTCCTCCGCGCTGAACCCTGCACGGTGTCCATCACCCAGTCCAGCACCCGCGTGACATGGACGATCCGACCAGTGCTCTTCCTGCCACTCGCATACCGCCAGGGCGTCGGACTTCCACCTTGCGCGCAGGAATTCAAGCCCCACGCGACGTGATCAGCAGCAGATGGGCCCCGTAGGGTGCTCGCATGACGGAGACGGACGGAGCAAGACGCACGCCCAAGCAACTCGGCGAGCTCGCCGATGTGTACGACTTCCTAGAGGAAGTACGGCTCCGTCCGGGCATGTGGATCCGTCGGAGTTCCTTGCAGCACCTGGATTCCATGCTCACCGGCTACCGCGTTGCTCTGGGGGTCCACGACATCGCGGAGCCATTCGACTTCTGGAACCCGGGCAGTCAAGGCCGCTTCTCCGAGTGGCTGTGGCAACGATTGGGCCGCCACTCCGCCCTCGGCTGGGCAACGGAGATCGAGCGCGAGGCGGAGCGAGCCGACAGGCCCGCCATGGAGATGTTCTTCGAGCTCCTGGACGAGTACCGCGGCACCCATTGCCAGCTCCAGGAGGAGCGAGAGCTCGACGACCCCACTTCCGCGCAAGCCCAACAGCTCCCCACTTCAGACTGAGTTACAACTTTCTCTACGGGTTCAAGGCGGCTCGCTCCGCTCCCCGCACGCGGCCCGGCCCCCGGCCGGGCCTGCGCTCCTGCCTCCGTCCCGCTCCAGCCCGGCCGGTGTCAGCAATCAGCCGCCTGACGCCAGAGAAGGGGTACGTCGTGGCTGGGGCGGCCGGCTCCACGGCTTTACGGAGCCACTTTGGCGCGAGCCTCGAAGATCATGGCCCCAACGTCGTGCTTTACCGGGCAGGTCCACAGACTGCCCGACGCGCCGGAAGCTTACGGGGCCATGATCACTCGCGCCAAAGCAGCGCCACCCCAAAGCCGCTACACCGACCTCGTGAGCTGTCCATACGGCGCACCAGGAAAATATCCGACGTAGCCGCCCCGGCTCACCTACTCAGGTTGAATGCGCGATGTCCGGGGTGGTGACGGGGTGTGATCCCTGCGGTACGACGGTCTCATGCGGTACGCGCAAGGGGGCGGGCTGAC